>CBDUIC010000032.1:0-65740 GCA_965367245.1 uncultured bacterium
AGCGCCCCCACCCCAGCCGACACCGAGACCGACGCCGACCCCGAGGCAGCGTCCACCGGCGACGGGGCCGCGCTGCCTGGCGCCCTCCCCACCGAAGCGCGCGCCTTGTGCAAGCTGCTGGGGATGGTCGCCGACGCCGACCGTGGCCCGGTGCTCGACGCCCTGCGCGCCGTCGATCCCGCCGAGCTGGGCGACGTGTGGATCGGCTGGTCCCCTGGCGGCGACCCCGCCCTCGGCCGAGGCATCGCCCTGGCGGCGGCAGCCCTGGAGCGAAAGGCCTTCCTGTCCAAGGCCACCCGGATGGCCGGCGACGCGCAGCCCGGCGTCCGTGCCGCTGCCCTCGAGGCCCTGGGCGTGCTCGGCGGAGCCTCCGCCCTCCTCCAGCTGCAGCGTGCGCTCCCCGACAGCGAGCCCACGGTGCGCGCAGCGGCTGCGTCGGCCGTGGCCACCCTGGCCGTGCGGCTCGGTCGCGAAGACATGGCCCGAGGCTGGCTGGAAGGCCGCAGCGACGAGGCCGACCCGATCGCAGCGGCCGCCGTCGCCGATGCCCTGGAGCGGATGTCGTGAGGGTGATGGGGATCGACGAAGCAGGCCGGGGCTGTGTTCTCGGGGATCTGGTGGTGTGCGGCTACGTGGTGGAGTCCCTCGACGACGAAGCGTTGCGAGCGGCCGGGGCCGACGACTCCAAGCGGCTGTCGGCCAAGCGTCGGGTCGCCGCGCGTCAGGCCCTCGGTGCCCTGGGGGAGGCCGACGTGCGCTGCATCACGCCCGCCGAGATCGACGCGGGGAACCTCAACGAACTCGAGGAGGCCACCATCGTGTCCCTCATCGATCGCTGGCAGCCCGAGCGCGTCTACATCGATGCCCTGGGCCACCCGCGCACGCTCCCCGCCCTTCAGAAGCGCCTGTTGGGGGCCTTGCGCACCTGCCAGCCCGAGCTGGTCATCGAGCCCAAGGCCGATCACACCTACCCGGTGTGCGGCGCGGCCTCGATCTTCGCCAAGACCACCCGCGACCAGGCCCTGGCCGACATCGTGGCCGCGCATGGGCCGCTGGGCTCCGGCTACCCGTCCGACCCGAAGACCCGGCGCTGGCTCGCCGACCACGCCGCATCGAAGCAGCCGTGGCCTTCCTTCGTGCGCACCCGCTGGCAGACCGTTCGCGATCTCGCCCAGGGCTCGCTGCTGTAGCCGCTACGGGATGCCGTAGGCGTCGTGCACCGTGGCACGGATGGCCAGCGAAGGGAACAGCCCGTCCATCGCTGCCGCGTTCTCGGGGTCGATGCACTTGCTCGCCAGCATGCGTGCGGCGTAGGCACGGTCGCCCATCTTCTCCCAGGCGGCCACGATGGTCTTCACCTGGCGAATGGTGAACCAGTGATCGGCGATGAACGGGCTCAAGCGCTTGAACTTCTTCTTCGCGCTGCCCTTCACCAGCTTCGACTGCAGCTCGGCGAAGGATGCCTCGTCGATCGGCTTGGGACCCGACTGCATCAGGGTGTCGGGATCGCCGCCCTCGAGGGCCCTCCGCAGCCGGCGGTTCACGAACAGCAACTCTACGAGGTCGTCGTCGCCGTTGAGCTGCACCTCGTAGCTGTCGATGAGGTTGCCCGCGAGGCTCGTCGCCTCGACCAGGTGCAGACCCGGCGCGAGATCACGCACCGTGATCTCGGTGGTGCCGGGCGACATCGAGTTGCCGTCGATCTTCACACCGATGGGGTCTTCTGCGGTGAGGCTGATGGTCGCCCCGAGGGCTAGATTGAGCAGGAGTGTCAGCATGGTGGCAACATGACACGCATCGCCCACCGAGGCTTCCCCTTGTCGCCCGCCACCACCCTCAGTGCTCGTATCCAAGCCGCTGACGGTGCAGGTCGAGCTGGCCCTTCAGCACCTCGTAGCGGGCGGCCTCGTCGGGCGTGAGCTGGGCACGGCGCAGCGGCTCCCCGTCGTCGAAGCGCCCCTGGAGGTCGAAGAACGCCGGCTCGCGACGACCGAGGTCGAGCAGCTTGTAGCGGTCGTCGCGCACGGCCCGCCAGTCGGCATCGTAGGGGCCGGGCCCCACCGGCCGGAACTTCTCGGTGTAGACGAACGACCGCGTCGCCTCGCCGCCCCGGAACGTCGGCAGCTGGCTCACCCCGTCGATGTCGATGAGGCGACCGTCGCGCGTCAGTCGAGACAGGTCGACCCCCGCGAGCTCGGCGACCGTCGGGAACAGGTCGACGACGTGCAGCAGCGCGTCGGTCTCCTGCCCCGCGGGCACGCCCGGACCCCGCACCACGAAGGGCACGTTGGTGCCGCCCTCGAACATCGTGCCCTTGCCGTGGTCGGGGTCGAGGGGGGGCAGGATCGCCGACCCTTCCGTGCCGTTGTCACCGAGGAACACCACCATCGTCTGGGCTCGCTGGGCTGGGCTCATCGCGTCGAGCAGGCGCCCGATCTCGTGATCGAGGGCGGTCACCACCGCGGCGTAGCGCTCCTTGGGGCCCGACCGGCGTGGCAGGGGCTCGGGGAGCAGCTCCTCGGGCGGCACATGGAGGGGCTGATGGGGAGCGTGGTAGGCGACGTAGAGGAAGAAGGGCGACGACAGCTGGCCCAGCTGCCGGATCGCGTCGTCGGTGGTCGCGCTGGTCGCGTAGGTGGTGACGACCTCCTTGGCCCCGTTGGTCACCTTCTCCCACCGCTGGTACGAGCCGTCGCGGGCGTTGGTGAGGGTGCCGAGGTTGCCCAGGGTGCCCTCGAAGTGGCCGAAGCCTTGATCGTTGGGGTGCGAGAAGCTGCTCTGCGTCTGATGGCCCGACAGGTGCCACTTCCCGATCGCCGCGCTGTGCCACACCTCGGGCGCCAGCTGCAGCATCTCGGGGAGGAGGACCTCACTGAGAGGCAGCTCGTGGGTCTCGTCGGGGACCGACACGATGCCGCCCAGCCCGTAGCGACGCCCGTAGCGACCGGTGAGCATCGCCGCGCGGGTCGGCGAGCACACGCTGTAGGCATAGGCGTTGCGGAACAGCAGGCCCTCGGCGGCCAGCGCGTCGATCCGCGGCGTCGGCGGCGCATCAGGATGCTCGCCGTACACCGAGACCTTGTCGGTGCCCAGGTCGTCGGCCACGATGAACAGCACGTTGGGGGTGGGACCCCTTGGAGCCTCGGGCACCGGCTCCGCCTCGGGAGCAGGCTCGGTGGGCAGATCGGCCGGCACGAGCCCGCTGCACGCGAGCGCGACGGTGAGGAACACGGGGACCACGAGGAGGGGCAGACGGCGCATGCGCGACGATACCCCGCTGTGCGTCGAGCGACCTCGCGGATAGACCGGGCCCCATGGCGAACCTCGTCCTCGGCCCCTTCCGCCTCCAACACCGCATCGGCCGCGGCGGTATGTCCGACGTCTGGCAGGCGGTGCACCTGAGCGACCACGTGCGGGTGGCCGTGAAGGTCCTCACCGCGGAGCGGGCGCGTAAGCCCGCCAACCTGCGCATGTTCCGCACCGAGATCCGTGCCGTGTCTCGGCTCGACCACCCCCACGTCATCGGCGTGCACGACGCGGGGCTCGTCCCGAGGGAGGTCGCCGAGGCCAGCCAGGGCACCCTGCAGCCCCGCATGCCCTACCTGGTCATGGATCTGCTCGCGGGGGGCTCTCTGTGGGACTACCGAGGTCGCCTGCCGTGGGCCGACCTCAAGGGTCTGCTGCTGCGGCTCCTCGATGCCCTGGCCCACGCCCACGCTCGGGGCGTCATCCACCGCGACCTCAAGCTCACCAACGTGCTCCTCACCCACCCCGAGCGCCGCGCCGTCATCACCGACTTCGGGCTGGCCCAGCTGCGCCGCGACGACCAGGCCGTGCACCTGCCCGCGGGCACCCCGGCCTACATGGCGCCCGAGCAGTTCCGCGACCAGTGGCGCGACTTCGGCCCATGGACCGACCTGTACGGCTTCGGTTGCCTCGCCTGGGCCCTGGCCTGTGGCGCAGCCCCCTTCGTCAACGACGACTGGACCAAGGTGCGCGACGCCCATCTGTACGGCGAGCCACCCGTCTTTCGGCCGACCATCTCCGTGCCCGACGGCTTCGAGCCGTGGCTGCGCAGCCTGCTCATCCGCGACCTGTCGCTGCGCTGCCAGCGCGCCGCCGATGCGGCATGGGCCCTCGAGCAGCTCCCCGACGATGTCCCCCTCCACCCCGAGGCCTCCCCGCCGCCACGGCTGCCGTCGAGTCCCCACGAGGCGAGCACCCTCACCTTCGGCCCCGAGCGCACGGCCCTCCTCGATGCCCTCACCCCGGGCCGCCTCGACGCGCCTCCGCCCCCTCCTGCGAGCTGGGAGGGCCTCAAGCCACGGCCTCGCCTGCACCTCCGCGGCACCGGCCTGGGGCTGTACGCGAGCCGCGCCATCCCCACCGTGGCGCGCCACACCGAGCGCGACCTGCTGTGGCGGCAGGTCGTGGCCCTCCATGGCGAGGCCCCGCGGGTCGTGGGCGTCACCCTCGAGGGAGCTGCCGGCACAGGCAAGACCCACCTCGTCCGGTGGCTGTCCGAGCGGGCCCACGAGCTCGGCGCCGCTCACGTCCTGTGGTGCGACCACGCGGTGCGCGGCGGCCCCGGCTTCGGCCTCGCAGGCATGCTCCGCGCGCACCTGCACGCCATCGGCCTCGCGGGGCCCGAGCTGATGGCGCGGGTGGCCCACAGCGCTCGGTCGTGGGGCACCACCGATGCCACCGACCAGTCGGTGCTCGCCGAGATCATGGGCGACGAGCCCACCCTGTCGGGTGGCCCCTCGCCCACCGCGGTCGCGACCTCCGCCAGCAGCTCCGAGGCCCTCGCCGTGCTGCGACGCCACATCGACCACGTCGCCGCGAGGCGGCCCCTGATGCTGGTCATCGACGACGCCCAGCGGGGCGTCGACGCGCTGCTCCTCGCCCGCAGCTTGTTCCAGGGCCCGCCCGCGCGGGTGCTCGTGGTGTCGATCCTGCGCGACGAAGCGCTGCCCCCCGCGGTCGGCGAGCTCGTTCGGGCTGTTCAGTCCCACTCAGAGCGGCTTCGGGTCGATCCCCTCCCCGACGTCGACCAGCTCGGGCTGGTCCGCGAGCTGCTGGGGCTCGAGGGCGAGCTCGCTCGCCGCGTGGCCAAGCGCACCCAGGGCAACCCGGCCTTCGCGGTCGCGCTGGTGGCCGACTGGATCGCTCGCGATCAGCTGGTGCGCGGCGCCGGGGGCTTCCGACTGCGCGACGATGCCGACGACGCCCTGCCAGAGAACCTCTTCGCCCTGTGGTCTGCCGACCTGGCGCGCGCCCTGCGCGGCGTCCCTGACCGCCAGCGCGGAGCCATCGAGCTCGGCGCCGTGCTGGGCATGCAGGTGGAGACCCTGCGTTGGCGCCGCATCGCCGCGCGAGCGGGCCTCGAGGCCGACCTCGACGTGCTCGACGCCCTGGCCACCCATGGCCTGATCGAGGCCACGCGGCCCACCCACGCGTGGCGCTTCGCCCACGCCATGGTCCGCGAGGCCTTGCTTCGCACCGCGGGAGAGGCCGGCAAGCTCGCCGAGCTCCACCGCTGGGTCCTCGAAGACCTCGAGCGCCAACCCCTCGTCGATCCCGAGGAGCACGCCCGGCATCTCCTCGGCGCTGGTCGGGCCAGCGAGGCGGTCGGTCGCTGGGTGCAGGCCGCACGCGACATCTCGCTGGTCGGCCATCCCCACGGCGTCCTCGACCTCCTCGACCGTGCCGAGCAAGCCGTTCGCCAAGACCCCGCCCTCGAGGTCCGGTGGCGGCGGGAGCTCGACGTCGGGCGGGTCAGCGCCTTCGTGCTCCTGGGCCGTCTCGACGAGGCCCTTCAGGCCGCCGAGCGCGTTCTTCCCGCCTTCGCCGATGCCCCCGATCATCCCGACCGCGCCTGGGTGCAGACCCTGCAGGCCCGGGTGGCATTGTTCCGCGGGGAGGGCCGCGCCGCGCGGCGGATCTGCGAGGCGGTGATCGCACGGCTCAGGCCCGACGACGACCTGCCGCCCACCCATCCCGAGCGCCTGGGCGACGCGCTGCGGGTCATCGGGCTGGTGCACCTGCAGGAGGGAGAGCAGGCGCAGGCGGAGTCCTACCTACGGGAAGCCCGAGCGTATGCCCACCAGGCCGGGGCGGGGCCGATGTGGGCCGAGACCTCCGGCTTTCTGGCCATGACCCTCGTTCAGCTGGGGCAGGCCGAAGAGGCAGAGCAGGTGCTCGAGGAAGCGCTGGCCAGCCCCCACGTGGCGTCCCGAGCGCTGCGGGCCAGCCTGCTCAACACCCGTGCCGAGCTGCATCGCGCGGCGGGTCGCCTCGCGCAGGCCGCGCCCGACTACGCCGAGGCGGTGCACCTCCTGGAGCAGATCGGTAGCCTCGAGGCCAGCGTGCCGAGGCTCAACCTCGCCATCCTCGCCGCCATCGACCAACGCTACGACGAGGCGTGGTCCCTGGCCGAGCGCTGCGGCCACGAGGGCACCGTGCAGGGCCGGCCGCCGCTACAGCTCACCGTGCACGCGGTGCTCCTGGTGGCCGCCGTCGGTCTCCGCCACGCCGAGGTGGCGCGGGAGCAGGTGCGGCGAATGCTGGAGCTGGCCCGTCAGGGCGTGCTCGGCTCACCGGAGACGAACGATTTGGTGCGCACCGCAGAGCAGACGCTCAGGCAGCGCGGCCAGCAGGCGGAGGCCGAGGCGCTGGTCGCGCTGCTCGACCGATGGCGGCGCCCCGCGCGCCCCTCACCCGGCGAAGGCGGATAGCGCCTCCGCGCGCGCCTCTCTCAGCCGCTCGTCGAGGTCTTCGAGGGCCTGCGCCGAGTAGCCCAGCACGGTCGCATCGGAGCCAGCGGCGAGGGCCTCTGCATCGATCGGCGAGCCGGCGTCGAAGTGCTCGACGATCCGGTCGGCCAGTCGGAGCACCGCACACAGCTTGGCCAGCGACTCGCCCTCTTCGTAGGCGCGACCCGGCTGATGGTGCCAGGCAACCAGCTGCGGCACCGGGTCGGGGATGCCCCACTCCCGCAGCACGTGGCCACCGAGGACCGCGTGGTCGAAGTCGAGCTGGTAGCGCTCCGCGGCCGGCAGCCCCTCGTCGCACGGCTCGTTGGCCTCTTCGACCTCGTCGTAGTCGATCTCCTGCGTCTCCAGCATGAGCAGCTTGCCCATGTCGTGGAGCAGACCCGCCAGGAAGGCCGACGACGCGTCGAGCCTGGCGTCGCCTGCCAGCACCCTGGCCACGGCGGCGGTGCCTGCACAGTGGTCGCGCCATTGCTGGGCCCGCGCGGTGTCGGCGTCGACCAGGCTCATCGCGGCCACCCCCACGACGAGCTCCCGCAGCTTGCTGCCGCCGAGGCGGTTGATGGCCTGGTGGATGCTGTGGACGGGCACGCCGCGGGAGTAGAACGAGGAGTTCGTCAGCCGCAGCACCATCGATGCCAGCGAGGGATCGCTCTGCACCATCTGCGCTACGTCGCGCGACGACCAGTCGTCTTGGCTCAGTGCCGCCAGCACCTTCTGGGCCACCACCGGGAGGGGCTTGAGGCCAGCGATCCGGGCCACCGAGGCCGCGAGGCTCTCGCTGGCAGCCCGATCGGCGTGGGCGGGGTCGTCTTCGCCGAACCAGAGCTGTTCGTCGATGCTGTCTGCGAGTGCGTGCTCCACGGAGCCTCCTGGGGCGGTCGATGCTCCCCCATCGGCCCCGCTACCGCTCCATTGAGTGCTTGTTTCGCCGATCCCGCACCAACGCATCGAGGCCCTCCTGCATACGGGCCACCACCTCGGAGTACACCTGCTGCACGAGCTCCGGATCCTCTGCGGCCTCCCGACCCAAATGGGCGACCGGCACCGGCTCCAGGAACCGGCAGGTGACCTTCACGGGCAGCGGGAGGTGAGGCCACGGCCCGAGGGCCACGCCCCAGGGCAGCCCCACCCACAAGGGCCACGTGTCGGAGCGAAGCCACCGGTTCGCGCCGATGGCGCGCGACAGCCGCTTCCCGTCGCGGAGGATCACGAAGCTGCGGTGCCCTCCATGAAACACCCACGGCACGATGTCGACCTGATGACGCAGGGCCAGCTTCACGAAGCCGGTGCGGCCGCCGAACACCACCCGATGCCGGTCGGGCCAGGCACGGAAGGCCTCGAGGTTGCCCCCAGGAAACACCACCACCTTGCGGCCCGCGGCGAAGGCCTTGGCGGCGCTGTCGTGCCCCGCGCGCACGGCTCCCACTCGGACCAGCAGCCGCCCCAGCAGCGGCGCGTCGACCACCGCGTCGTGGGCGAGACCGGTGACCTGGTGCCCCGCCTCGACGACGTGGGCCCCCGCACACAGGGCCTCCACGAACACCGTGCCGGAGTCGTGGTTGCCGACGATCAGCGCCGGCCCCTCCGGCAGGTGCTCCAGCCCCTGGACGTCGAGGCGGTGGTACAGCTCGCCCCAGCGACGGAACGGGCGGGCCAGCTCGTGGACCAGCGCCGGGTCTACCGACGCAGGATCGTCGCGATCCAGGGGTGCGGCGAGCGCGTGCAGCAGCTGGCGTCCGATGCCCATGCAGCTCGGGTACCCCGTCTGCTCCTGAGACGCCGACAGCCCGAAGTCGATCCGATCATCAAACCCTCGCGTAGGTGTACCGACATGGGAAACGGAGGTACCCATGCACGCACCCCGCGCCGCGAGCGAGCTCGACCTGGCAGAGCTCACCGGCCGCCCCACGGTGCTGTCGCGCGTCGAGCAGATCGCGATCCTCACCGCCTCGGAGCGAGGCACCGCCATTGCGCTGCGCGTAGAGGGATACGAGCACACCCAGGCCACCCTCGGGGACGCGTCGATGGCCGCCCACGTGGCGGCCGTGCAGCAGCAGCTCCGCACCGCCTGCCGCCCCGGCGACACCGTCGCCCGCACCGGAGCGGGTCGCTTCCTGATCGTCGCCCCCGGGCTGACCACCCCTCGCGCCGTGCAGGGTCTCGTGCGCAGGCTCCTGAGGAGCTGCGACGAAGTCCACGTCGGCGACAAGACCATGCACCACGTGCTCACCAGCGGCATCGCCTTCTTCGGTGAGCCCGACGTCCTGGAAGACGAGGTGCTCCGGCGGGCCGAGGTCGGGCTGCACCAGGCGGCCGCGTCGGGTCGTCAGGCCTGCTTCTACGACGAGAATCTCGACGCCCAGGTCGCCGAGACCATGCGGCTCACCAGCGCCCTCATCGAGGCGCTGGCTGGCGAGGAGCTCTACCTCGTCTACCAACCCCAGGTGTGCGCCATCACCGGTCGCCTGCTGGGGGTCGAGGCCCTCATGAGGTGGACGACGGAGGAGCGCGGTCCCATCTCCCCGGGCGTCTTCGTCCCGATGGCCGAGCGTGCCGGGCTGGCTGCCCGCCTCACCGAGGTCGCCGTGACCCAGGCGTCGCGCCAGGCCGCTGCGTGGGACGCCATCGCCCCGGCCGAGTTCCGCATCTCCGTCAACCTGTCGGGCGCCGAGCTCGGTGACCCCGAGCGAGCCAAGCAGCTGTTGGCCCTCATCCGTGCCTCCGGCGCCCATCCCTCCCGGCTGACCTTCGAGGTCACCGAGTCGACCCTCATGCGCTCGCGGGAGGTCGCTATCGAGGTCATGCAGGAGCTGCGCGACGCGGGCGCCCACCTGGCCATCGACGACTTCGGAACCGGCTACTCGTCGCTGGCCTACCTGGCCGATCTGCCGGTCCACCACGTCAAGATCGACCGTAAGTTCGTCAAGGACCTCCACCGGGCACCGGTTCGATCGCTGCTGGGCTCCATGGTGTCGATGATCCACGCCCTCGACCTGCAGGTCGTCGTCGAAGGGGTGGAGACCGCGGAGCAGCTGGCCATGGTCCGCGAGTCCAGCGCCGAGGTGGTCCAGGGCTACCTCACCGGTCGGCCGGGAGCCCCCGAGATCATCCAGACCGAGCTGCTGCGTGGACCCTCGCGGGTAGCGACCCCTGCCCCTGTGCCCCGCAGTGGCGGCGCGACCCGAGAGCAGCCCGAGCCCCTGCCGATGCTGCCCGCCACGCTGCAGCGCCTGCGCACCGCCCGTGGGGCCTCCCTGCACGCCCTCGCCTGTGCCGACCCCTGCCTCGCCCTGGCCGTGCTTCAGCTCGCCCCGACTGCCGGCTCTCCCCGCGCCCCCAAGACCGTCGGCCAGGCCCTCGCGGCCGGCGCCGTCGAGCTCACCCGGAGCACCCTGCTGGGCTGCTCCACCCGCCGCGTGTTCCTCCCCGACGAGGGCACCGCGCGGCTGTGGAGCCACTCGCTGTTCGTCGCCTGCTGGGCGCGGGTGCTGTCGCGGGCCGACCGCCACCACGCCGTCGACGCAGAGCAGGCCTACACCGCAGGGCTGGTGCACGACTTCGGGCGCTTCGTCTTGCTCGCCTCCCAGCCCGTGCAGGCCACGGCCGTCGAGCGCGTGGGCTGGTCGTCGCCCAGCGACCTGCTGGAGCTGGAGCGGCGCACCCTCGCCGCCGACCACACCACCATCGGCGCCCTGGAGTGCCGCGCACGGGGGGTCGCCGAGCCCCTGCGCGCCACGGTCGAGCACCATCACTCGGCGGCCCTCACCGAGGTCGAGGACCGCCACCAGCCCCTGGTGGCCATCGTGCAGGCTGCCGACCGCATCGCCACCCTCGCGCGCCGCCGCCCAGACCTCGCCGAGGCCTCCACCAAGGACCGGCGCATGGCCATCGCCGCCGTGCTCGAGGGCCGCACCGCCTTCGACCGCGCCGCCCTCGCCGAGGCCTGGGACCAGGTGGCCGCCGACGTGTCGCAGCGCGCCGACCTCATCGGGCTGTAGGCAGCGCCGGCAGGGCCCCCCCATGCCGGGTGCACGGCGCGCGCCGCAGCGGGCGCCCCGGCACCGCCACGCCCTCGGGCACCGTCACCACCCACTCGCGCTGGGTGCGCCGCCAGGCCCACCCGCCCAGGCAGCGGGCGCGCCGACGCCACGCCTGGAACCTCGCCTCCAGATCCCCGAGGGCCTCCGCCCGGCTCGGGAACGGCCCGTAGCGCCAGCACGACGCCCCCTGCACCTGGTACCACCACGCCTCGCCCACATCGGTGGGGAGCTGCACGTCGAACTGGTGATCGCCCAGGGCCATGCCCCAGCGTCGCCCCCGAACCGACCGGAAGGTGTCCTGCGGTCAGGGGGTGTCCGCCTCGGGGTGCTCGGGCCAGGCGTGCTTGGGGTAGCGGGCGCGGAGTTGCTTACGGACCTCGTGGTACGACCCGGCCCAGAACCCGGCCAGGTCGTCGGTGATCTGCTGCACACGCTGGTTGGGCGCCAGCAAGTGCAGCAGCACGGGCTCCCGACCCCCTCCGACCTTCGGGGTGTCGTGCAGCCCGAGCACGTGCTGGATGCGCACCTTGACCACCGGCCTCGGCCCCGACCAGTCGACCTTCGCCGAGCGCCCCCGCGGCAGCTTCACCCGCTCGGGGACCAGCTGCTCCAGGCGCGACCACAGCGGCCATCCCAGCGCATCCCGCACCGCGCCGACCCAGTCGGCCTGGCGAACCTGGGCCGCGGAACGGCACCGCCGGCACACCACCGGCAACAGGGTGCGGAGCCAGGCGTCGTCGACGTCGGGGTAGCGCGCGTCGTGGCGCTGGGCCGCCGCCAGGCGCCCCCGCAGCTGCGCCCAGGCGTCGGTGGCGGGCAGCAGCGCGTCGAGGTGGGCCTCGCCCCAGGCGACGAGGGCCTGCGCCGCGTCGGCACGGTCCACCGGGGCAGGGTGCGAGGACAGCTCCAGGTCGCGGTAGGCCACCACCCGCCGTGCCGCGACCTTGCCCTTCACCAGCTCCGACACCACCCGCTCCTCCAGCGGCAGCCAGCTCTCCTCGATCGCCGAGGCCTGCCGCACCACCGCCTCCGGCCCGGGCTGCACGTCGACCGCCACGAACAGCCGGTCACGCACCGCCGAGCCCTCCTGCACCACCCCCTTGCCCCCCACCATCACCCCTCGGGGGGACCCTGCCTCCCGCCGACACACCACCCGGTCGGGCCACGCCGCGAGCACCGCGCGCCCCACCGCCTCCGCCCGCTCCACTCGCGCCCCGCCCCTCGGCGCCAGCCGTACCAGCCGGCTCGCCACCCGCTTCAGCGCCTCCCGCGCGCCGCGATGGCCTGCGCCGCCCCGCAGCGCGTCGACCCGGTCGAGCAGGTCGGACCCGCTCACCCCTGCCCCCACCGCCCCGCGCAGCGGATCCCGCTCCGACAGCAGCGCGGCGACCCACGCCCCCTCCTCCCCGTGACCGCGGGCTGCCGCCTCCAGCAGCAGCTGCCCCAGGCGCGGGTGCAGCGGCAGCTCCGCCAGCGCCTTGCCCCGTGCCGTCAGCCGCCCCCCCTCCACCGCGCCCAGCAGCCCCAGCAGCTCCATCGCCGCCTCCAGGTGGTGGGCCGGGGGCGCCTCGAACCAAGCGAAGGACCGCGGGTCTTCGCCCCAGGCCAGCAGCTGCAGCGCCGGGCCTGCCAGGTCGAGCCGCGCGATCTCTGGGACCTGGCGTGCCGCGAGGGCTTGGGTCTGCCGCTCGGTCCACAGCCGCAGGCACAGGCCAGGGGCCTCCCGCCCCGCCCGCCCCGCACGCTGGTCGGCGCTGTCGAGGGGGATGCGCACGGTCTCCAGCCGGTCGAGGCCGGTGCCCGCATCGTGCTGCAGCTGCTTGGCGAGGCCGCTGTCGACCACAGACCGCACACCCGGCACCGTCAGAGAGCTCTCGGCGAGGTTGGTCGCCAGCACCACCCGCCGTCCGGCCCCCGGCGTGAGCACCTTGTCTTGATCGGCCGGTGACAGCGCGCCGTACAGCGGCAGCACCTCCGCATCGACGCGGACGAGGCGCTCGGCGGTGTGCAGGATGTCGCGCACCCCCGGCAGGAAGGCCAGCACGCCGCCAGGGTGGGCCAGCGCCTCCCTCACGCCATCCGCCACCCGATCCGCGACCCGGCGGTCGTCGGGCCGTGGCAGGTGCCGCACCTCCACCGGGTAGGCCCGGCCCTCGCTGTGCACCACCGCGCCCCCCAGCCACTCGGCCACCGGCCCCGGGTCGAGGGTGGCACTCATCACCACCACCCGCAGCTCCTCGCGCAGCTCCCGCCGGAGGGCCTGCACCAGGGCGAGCCCCAGGTCGGCGTCGAGGCGCCGCTCGTGGAACTCGTCGAACACCACCGCGTCGATGCCCTCGAGGAAGGGGTCGGCCTGCAGCCGACGCAGCAGGATCCCCTCGGTGACCGCCACCAGGCGGGTGTGGGGACCTCGCTTGCGATCGAAGCGCACCTGGTAGCCGACCGCCTCCCCCAGCCGACTGCCCTGCTCCGTCGCGATCCGCCGCGCCGCGGCCCGGGCCGCCACCCGCCGGGGCTCCACCAGCCACACCTCTCCGGCGACCTCCGACAGCAGCGCTGGCGGCACCCGGGTCGTCTTGCCGGCGCCCGGAGGGGCCACGAGCACGACCGGCCCCTCCGACGAGCGGGCGATGACCTCCGGGAGGACCTCGTCGATGGGCAGCACAGCGGGCATGGGACGATCCGGGAGCAGCGGCGGGTCGATGTCGTGACGAACATGGCGAGCGACCCGAAACAAGGGCACAGTAATAGGGTGGGCACCGAACCAAACCTCCTGGTGATCAGCGACCTGCACCTCGGCGAGAAGGTGGGTCGTGGCCGCGCGCCCGACCCCCGCACCGAGCAAGCGCTGGTCCAGTTCCTGCTCCACCACGCCCACCACCCTCGTGGCGGGCGCCCCTGGCGGCTGGTCATCAACGGCGACGCCGTTGATCTCGTCGGGATCTGCCTGATGCCCGACGAGGCCGACTGGCTCACCGGCCTCGACGACGACGACCACTTGTACGGTCTGGGCGACCACGCCATGGCCAGCGCGCTGAAGCTGCGCAAGGTCGTGCAGGCCCACCAAGACGTGTTCCGGGCGCTGGCGGAGTTCGTCGGGCTGGGCCACGACGTGGTGATGGTCATCGGCAACCACGACGCCGAGCTGCACTGGCCCGGCGTGCAGCAGCTGCTCCGTGACGTGCTGGCCGCGATGTGGTCGGAGGCGGCTGCGTCGAAGGCGCCGGGAGCACGGTCCCCCGAGCAGGTCGCTGGCGGCATCGGCTTCCACCAGTGGTTCTACCTGGAGCACGGCGTCGCCTGGATCGAGCACGGCCACCAGTACGACCCCTACTGCTCCTTCGACGACGTGCTGGCGCCGGCGACCAACGAGCACCGCATCGACCCCAACGTCGGCGGCGCCATCCTCCGCTACGTGGCCAACCACTTCGCGGCCGACGCCTCCGACCACTGGGGCTCCGGCTTCTTTGGCTACCTGTCGTGGTGGTTTGGCCAGGGGCTCGACAAGGCCCTCGACATCCTCGGGGGCTACCGCGACATGGTGCGCACCCTGGTCCGCCACTGGCAGGAGCAGCTGCCCGAGCGGGTCGCCGCCCGGCGCGCCCGCTCACGCAAGCGCCTGCAGCGCGTCGCCCGCAAGCTACGACTCCCCGAGCAGCGCCTCGCCCGGCTGCTCGCCTTCCGGGAGGAGCCCGTCGTCAACGACCTCGGTCGCATCGTGCGCGCGGTCATGCTCGACCGCCTCGGCCTGCTCCTCGCCACCCCGCTGCTGCTGCTCGTGCCCCTGCTCCTGCCGTGGAGCTGGATGCCGTGGTCGATCACCCTGCCGATGGCGGTGTGGGTGGTGTGGGGGGCTGCTGCCCTGGTCGAGCGAGAGAGCACCGACCCGCGTGCCACCATGCGGCGCATGGCCCAGCGCATCCGCGCCTCGATCCGCGTGCCGATCGTGGTCATGGGCCACAGCCACGACCCCTGCGCCGAGGTGAACGGCGACGGGGTCTACTTCAACACGGGCACCTGGGTGCCCCACGGGGAGGGCATGCGCGCCTTCACCCACCTGCTCATCGAGCGCACCGGCGGCAAGGCGCGAGCCGCCCTGTGCCAGTGGCGTGAGGGCGACAGCCAGCGCTTCGACATCGACGGTCTCGGCGCGCTGGTGACCGTGCCGGTGGAGCCGCGATAAGCGCCGCGCCGGAGGCAGGCATGGCCGAAGAGCGCAAGCTGAGCAAGGAAGAGAAGCAGGAGCTGGCCGAGGCGCGGGAGGCCTTCTCCCTGCCCGACCTCGATGCCCTCGACGAGGCCCTCGAGGGCGCCGCGATGGGCGGCCTCGACGACGACCTGCTGTTTCACCTCGGCGTGTGGCTGGGCGATCAGGTGGCCGCGGAGACCGGCTGGGTCTGGGTCCACCTCAGCTTCGGCCCCGGCCTCGAGGCGCCGGCGGTGGTCAGTGCCGACCGCGGTGTGGCCCTGCTCCCGCTGCAGATCATCGGGGGGGTCGTCGACAGCGGCGACCCGAGCGGGCCACGCCAGCTGCTGCAGAAGCTCCGCGCCGGGGCCCGACCCCAGGGCGCTCCCGGATCCTACGCATTGGTGGCCTGAGCTGACGGTGAGGCGTCTCAGACGGCATGGTGACGATAGGAGTCTTCATGCCTCACCCGACCCTGCCCCTCGTCGCGCTCCTCGTCCTCGCCGCCTGCAGCGGTGACGACGGCACCGAGCCCGAGCCCCGCAACCCGATCACGTCCACGCCCGTGACCGACAGCGTGCCCACGGGTGACTCCGGCACCCCCACGCCCACCACGAGCACGTCACCCACGGCGGAGACCGGGCTGATCATCACCGGGGTCCCCACCGGCACCACCGGAGACACCGGCAGCACCGCCGCCACGGCCGACACGGCGGCGGCCATCGACTGCGCCGTCACGGTCCCCGTCGCCACCAGCAACCGCCTCGTCGGAGGGGCACGGGGCTACCACGGCCTCGTGTTCAACGACCTCGGTGAGATCGTCGGCTCCGACGGCAACTCGCTCATCGCCGCCGACTCCCTCGGCAACGTGCGGGTGTTCCTGCCCGGCACCGGCAACCTCGAGCAGCTCGACCGCCTCTCCGACGGCACCATCATCGCCGGCTCGTCGAGCGACGGCCAGGTGTTCCGCATCGACGCCAACGGTGCGGTCACGCCCCTGGCGAGCATCGGCAGCGTGTATGGGGTGCGGGTGGGCCCCGACGACCTGGTGTACGTCGCGAACTGGGACGCGATCTACCGGATCGACCCCGTCTCCGGGGTGGTGACCACCTGGCTCGACAACAACAGCTACTCGCCCAAGGTCCTCGACTTCAGTCACGACCTCACCAAGCTCTACTTCGGCACCATCAGCTCGGGCGGCGATGTCTACAGCGTCGACCTCGACGCCAACTACGATCCCGTCGCTGCGCCCGTGCTCCTCGGCAGCACCCCTGGCAGCTGGCACGACGGCCTGGCTGTCGACGTGTGCGGCAACATCTACGTCGCCGAGTACAACACCTCGGGCATGTACCTCATCAGCCCGTCGGGCAACGTCTCCACCCTGTTCACGGCGCCGAGCGGCGGCGGGCCCAACTACTACGGCCACGGCGTGGTCTTCGGCACCGGCACCGACGGGTGGCTCGCCGACGCCATCTACCTGCCGCAGCCCTACAACAGCAACCTGGTGTCCGAGGTCGTCATCGGCATCCCGCACCGAAGCTACACCGGCCCGGTCATCAACCAGCCCTGACGCAGGGCTGTGTGACAACGCACAGGGCACGGTGGATTGCGCCCACCGCGACCACGCCCGATCCCCACGGGCAGCCGGTCCCCCGATGGCACGGAGGCTGCATTTGCCCCACCCGGAGGGGCCGATGGACTGGGACGAACTGCGTGCACGATTCGACTGGGACCGCGCCCGAGCGGAGGAGCTCCACCCGCTTCCCGACGGCGGGATCAACCTGTTTCACGAGGCCGTCGGGCACCACCTCCGCGAGGGCCGCGCCGATCAGGTCGCGCTGCGCTGGCTGAGCAAGTCCGGTGAGGTCCGTGACCACACCTTCCGCGACCTCGACGACGCCGCCGCGCGCTTCGCTGGCGTGCTCGACGCCCTGGGCACCACCCGTGGCGACCGTGTGTTCACGCTGCTGGGTCGGGTCCCCGAGCTGTACGAGGCGGCGCTGGGCACCCTGCGAGGCGGCCGGGTGTTCTGCCCCCTGTTCAGCGCGTTCGGCCCCGAGCCCATCCGCAGCCGCGTCGGCCCCGGTGACGGGCGCGTCCTGGTGACCACCCCCAAGCTGTACCAGCGCAAGGTCGCCCCCATCCGCGACCAGCTCCCGCAGCTCGCCCATGTGCTGCTCGTGGGCGACGAGGCCCTCGACGGCTGCGTTGCCCTCGGGCCCCTGATGCGCGACGCGACCCCCGCCGACACCGCCTCCATGCAGCCCGAAGACATGGCGCTGCTGCACTTCACCTCGGGCACCACCGGCAAGCCCAAGGGCGCCGTCCACGTGCACGCAGCGGTGCTGGCCCACAAGCTCACCGGCCGCTGGGTCTTCGACCTGCACCCCGGCGACGTGTACTGGTGCACCGCCGACCCCGGCTGGGTCACCGGCACCAGCTACGGCATCGTGGCTCCCCTCGCCCTCGGGGCCACCCTGATCATCGACGAGGCCGAGTTCGACGCACCCCGCTGGTACCAGACCCTGCAAGACCAGCGCGTCCAGGTCTGGTACACCGCCCCCACGGCCATCCGCATGCTCATGAAGATGGGCCTCGAGGCGGCGGCCGAGTACGATCTGTCGACCGTGCGCCACGCCTGCTCGGTCGGCGAGCCCCTCGCACCCGACGGCGTCGCCTTCGGCGAAGCGCTCCTCGGCACGCCCTTTCACGACACCTGGTGGCAGTCGGAGACGGGCGCCATCATGATCGCCAACCTGCCCGGCCAGCCCGTGCGGCCAGGGTCGATGGGCAAGCCTGTGCCCGGCATCGAGGCGGCCATCGTCGAGCACGACGGCGATACCTTGCAGGTCCTCGAGCACGGTGCCGAGGGCGAGCTCGCGCTGCGGCCGGGCTGGCCGTCGATGTTCCGCACCTACCTGCACAATGAAGAGCGCTACCAACGGTGTTTCAAAGACGGATGGTACCTGTCCGGCGACCTCGCGAAGCGGGACGACGACGGCTACTACTGGTTCGTCGGCCGGGCCGACGACGTGTTCAAGAGCGCGGGCCACCTCATCGGTCCCTTCGAGGTCGAGAGCGCCCTCGTCGAGCACCCTGACATCGCGGAGGCCGCGGTGATCGGCAAGCCCGACCCCGTGGCCGGTGCCATCGTGAAGGCCTTCCTCGTGGTCCGCCCCGGAGTGACCGCCGATGAGGCCCTCGAGCGCAGCGTGCGCGGCTTCGCGCGCAAGCGCCTCGGACCGGCTGTCGCACCCCGCGAGGTGGCCTTCGTCGACCACCTGCCCCACACCCGCAGCGGCAAGGTCATGCGCCGGCTGCTCAAGGCCCGCGAGCTCGGCCTGCCCGAGGGCGACACCTCCACCCTGGAGACCCCATGATGACCCTTCCGGGCCGTGGCCATGCGCTGTACCTGCTCACCCAGATGACCCGCATCCGCCGCTTCGAGGAGCGCTGCGCCGAGCTGTACTCGGCAGGCAAGATCCGCGGCTTCCTGCACCTGTACATCGGCGAGGAGGCGGTCGCGACGGGGGCCATGCGGGCGCTCCACGACGACGACGCGGTGCTGTGCACCTACCGCGAGCACGGCCACGCCCTCGTTCGCGGGGTCCCGATGAACGCGGTGATGGCCGAGATGTATGGCAAGCAGGAGGGCTGCTCCCGCGGCCGGGGCGGGTCGATGCACCTGTTCGACACCGAGCATCGGCTGTACGGCGGCAACGCCATCGTGGCCGGGCACCTGCCGGTGGCCGTGGGCATGGGTCTGGGCGACCAGATGATGGGCCGCGAGCGCGTCACCGCCTGCTTCTTCGGCGAGGGAGCGATGGCCGAGGGCGAGTGGCACGAGTCGATGAACCTCGCCGCGCTGTGGAAGCTGCCCGTGCTCTTCGCCTGCGAGAACAATGGCTACGCCATGGGCACCGCCCTCGACCGGTCGGAGTCCCAGACCGCTCTGTGCACCAAGGCCGCCAGCTACGGCATGCCCGCCGTCAGCGTCGACGGGATGGATGTCGTGGCCACCGAGACGCAGACCCGCGAGGTCGTCGGCCGGATCCGAGCAGGCGAGGGGCCTGCCTTCATGGAGTTCCGCACCTACCGGTTCCGGGCCCACTCCATGTTCGACGCCGAGCTGTACCGCGACAAGGCCGAGGTCGAGACCTGGCGGCAGCGCGACCCCATCCCTGCGTTCTTTGCCCGGATGGAGGGCGTGCTCACTGCACAAGACCTCGAGCACATCGAAGACAAGGTCGCCCACGAGCTGTCGGAGGCAGTGGCCTTCGCCGAGGCCGGCACCTGGGAGCCCGTCGAGCACCTCACCCGCGACGTGTACACGGAGGCGACATGAGCCAGATCACCTACCGAGAGGCCGTTCGCATGGCCCTTAGGGAGTCGATGGCCGCCGACGAGCGGGTGTTCCTGATGGGCGAAGACGTGGGCCGCTACGGTGGCTCCTACGCCTGCAGCATGGGCCTGCTCGAAGAGTTCGGCGAGGCGCGCATCCGCGACACCCCCCTGTCGGAGAGCGGCTTCGTGGGCGCTGGCATCGGGGCCGCCCTGGTGGGCATGAAGCCCATCGTCGAGGTGATGACCGTCAACTTCAGCCTGCTCGCCCTCGACCAGATCATCAACAACGCGGCCACGCTGCGGCACATGTCGGGGGGCCAGGTCTCGGTCCCCATCGTCATCCGGATGTCGACCGGCGCCGGCAAGCAGCTGGCCGCCCAGCACTCCCACAGCTGGGAGGGCTTCTACACCCACGTGCCCGGCCTCAAGGTGATGAGCCCCGCCACCGTGGTCGATGCCCGCGGCATGCTGCTGGCTGCCCTCGACGACCCCGACCCCGTCATCATCTTCGAGCACGCGGGGCTGTACAACCGCAAGGGCGAGATGCCCGATCCACCCCCCAAGGTCGACCTGTCCACGGCCCGGGTCGCTCGGGAGGGCACCGACGTCACGCTGATCACCCACGGCGGCTGCCTGTGGCGCACCCTCGAGGCAGCCGAGGCCCTCGCCGAGCAGGGCGTGTCGGCCGAGGTGCTCGATCTGCGCGTGCTCCGACCCCTCGACTGGCAGACCGTGTTCGACAGCGTCGCCAAGACCCATCGCGCGGTGGTCGTCGACGAGGGCTGGAAGAGCTGGGGGTTCTCGGCCGAGGTGTCGGCGCGCATCGCCGAAGACGCGTTCTGGATGCTCGACGCGCCCGTGCAGCGGGTCGCCGGGGTCGAGGTCCCGATTCCCTACCCGACCCACCTCGAGCAAGCGAGCATCCCCCAGGCGGGGCAGGTGGTGCAGGCGGCACTGCGGGCGGTGGGCCGTGGCTGACTTCGTGATGCCCAGCCTCGGCGCCGACATGGAGCGCGGCACCCTCGTAGAGTGGATGGTGGAGCCCGGCCAGCAGGTCACGAAGGGCGACCTCATCGCCGTCATCGAGACCGACAAGGGGGCCATCGAGGTCGAGGTGTGGTCTACGGGGACTGTGGAGGAGCTGTGCGTCGATGTTGGCGTGGAGGCCGAGATCGGGGCCGTGCTGGCACGGATCCGCGAGCCCGGCGACCCGCCTGCCGAGGCCACCGCTCCGGTCCCAGCCGCGACCCCGGCGGCGACGCCGAAGCCCGCATCGACGCCCGCTCCTGCTGCCGCCCCCTCGGTCGCGCCCCCTACGGCGGCGGGTCGGGCCAGCCCGTGGGCACGCCACCTCGCCTCGCAGCGGGGCGTGTCCCTGAGCGGCGTGGCCGGCACGGGCCCTGACGGGGCCATCGTCGGCGCCGATGTGCCGCAGGCCAAGGCGGCCCCTGCGCGGGCCAAGGGCAGCGACCTCGACGCCATGCGGCGAGCCGTGGCGCGCGCCATGGCGAAGTCCAAGCGGGAGATCCCCCACTACTACCTGTCGACCGAGGTCGACATGACGCCGACGCTGGCGTGGCTGAGCCGCACCAACGCCGCCTTGCCGCCGCCGGAGCGCCTGCTGCCCGCGCTGCTGCTGATCCGTGCGGCGGCGAAGGCCGCCCGCGAGGTCCCACAGCTCAATGGGTTCTGGCGCGACGACCAGCTCGAGATGGCTGACGCCGTGCACATCGGGGTGGCCGTCGCGCTCCGAGGGGGAGGTCTGGTGGCCCCGGCCCTGCACGACGCCGACAGCAAGCCGCTGCCAGCCCTGATGGCCGCTCTGTCCGATCTGGTCCGCCGGGCCCGGCGCGGGCGGCTGCGAGGCTCCGAGATGACCGACGCCACCCTGACCACCACATCGATGGGCGACCGGGGGGTCGAGCGCGTCGACGGGGTGATCTACCCGCCCCAGGTCGCCATCGTCGGCTTCGGCCGGATCACCGAGCGCCCCTGGGTGGTCGATGGGGCTGTGGTGCCACGCCAGGGGATGACCGTGTCGCTCGCCGGCGACCACCGCGCCCACGACGGGCACCTCGGCGCGCGCTACCTCACCGCCCTGTGCGAGCACCTGAGCCACCCGGAGGCCCTGTGACGACCGAAGCCATCACCCAGCAGCTGCTGGAGCTCCTCGTGGAGCTGGCGCCCGAGTTCGAGACCAGCGAGATCGCGCACGACGAAGACCTGCGCGAGCAGCTCGACATCGACTCGATGGACCTCCACCAGCTCGCCGCCCGCATCTACGAGGTGTTCGGGGTCGACATCCCAGAGGCCGAGCGGGTCGAGCTCACCACGGTGGAGCGGTGCGTCGCCTACATCGGCGCGCACCGCACCTAGCCTCGCGGCTAGGGCTCGATGGGGTAGCTGAACGAGGCCGAGGCACCCTCGCCGCCGTTCCCCAGCGGGTAGGTCACCGTGTAGGTGCAGGTGCCCTCGGCCACGCCGGTCACCTCGAACCAGCCGAACTCGTACTTCTGCGACTCGCTCGCCGTCAGCGGCGGGTTGTCGTTCTTCTGCACCGTGCAGATCTCCGGCGTGTCGGACGCGAGCTCCACGTCGACGTTGGCCTGGCACACGGTGAGGTCGCCGACCATCGGCAGCACGTAGAAGGCGTTGGTGTCGCCCACGTCGATGTCTTCGAGGACGAAGGCGATGGGCTGGGCGGCCCCGTCGATGGACGCAGCCTCGACCACCTCCATGGTGAGCTCGGTGCCGTCGATGTCGGAGCTCAGCACCACCGTGTCGGCCGACACCGTGTCGAACGACATGTACTGCTGGCCCATCCACTCGGGGGTCGGCGCGACCGCCGACGACGACGCCGTCACCGGGTAGTAGCCGTAGCCGATGACCGGCTGGCCGTTGGCCATCTCGAACTCGAAGGGCACGTAGACGGTCTGCCCGGTCAGGTAGCCCTGGGTGTCGGCCCCCAGCTCGCCGCAGGTGTGGAAGAGCTTGTGGACCTCGGGGACGCGGGCGTTGAAGTTCACGTTGTCGCTGAGCTCTTCGCCCCCGGCGGTGGTGCCCGTGACCTCGAGCAGCGCATTGCCGTCGCCGATGCCCTCGATGGTCAGCTGGTTGCCGGCGAAGGCCACCACCTCCAGCACGCTCGGGTCGTCGGAGGACGCTGCCGACAGCTCCACAGGCTGCAGGGCGCCCACGTCGACCACCGCCATGTCGAGGCGGGCGCCGACGGCCAGCGGCTTGTTGAAGTCGAGCAGACGGTCGTCGGCCGCATACTGGAACTGGAAGTTGCCCTCGTTGCCGGTGAGGCGGGACTCACAGGCAGCCGTGAGGGCGAGCATCGGCAACAGCAGCAGCGTCGTGTGCTTGGTCATGGGGTCCTCCATCACCAGTGTGACCCATGACTCGGCGACTGAGGAAAGAGCTACCGACGGCGGCTAGTACGTTCGGAGCGACAGCGTGTAGTCGGTGCCAGACGCAGCCAGCTCCGACACCGAGATCAGCGGCGACGTGCCGAAGAACATGCCCGATCCGTACACCGCGTCGAGGTACTCGCAGTTGCCCGGCCCTCGGTCGGAGCAGCCGTTCTCGGGCTGACCACACGAGGCGTCCTCCAGCAGGATCAGCCGCGGATCGGCCCCGGCCACGGCAGCGACGGAGGCCTCGAAGCCCAGGTTGGGGGGCAGCCGCACCTGGAACACCACGTCGCGCGCCGTGCCTGCGGAGCAGTAGCCGTAGTTGGTGAGGTTCTCGTCGCCTCCACCGGTGCCCGTGGACACCGTGGCGATGGTGCCGGGCGGGACGTAGCGGAGCTCGATGACGTAGGGATCGGCACACGTTCCCGAGCCTGGGAGGTTGGGAGCAAAGCCTCCATCGAAGCACTGGGCGGCGCCGGTGTCGGTCGTGCCTGTGTGGCCCGTGTGGCCCGTGAGCCCGGTCAGGCCCGACGACGACGTGTCGGTGTCGGTGTCCGTGTCGGTGTCGGTGTCCGTGTCGGTGTCCGTGTCGGTGTCGGTGTCGGTGTCCGTGTCCGTGTCCGTGTCCGTGTCCGTGTCCGTGTCCGTGTCCGTGTCCGTGTCGGCTGGCGTCGTGTCGGTCGTCGTGTCGTCCTTGTCGCCGCCGGAGCAGGCCATCAAGGTGAGCGTCATCAGGGAAAGCCATCGGGCCATCGCGTCCTCCAGGGTCCCCACCATCCCCCATCGCGCTAGCACCTGCTCTTTCAGCGACTTTCAATGCGGCCGACAGGGCGTCTCTGGGACACGCGGCCACGCACCCATTATCGTGTATCGTGGCGACCAGTACCGACTTCAGAGGGAACTGAAGGCGCGGAGGGCTGATGGGCGGGTGGGCATTCTGGTTGACGGCAGCCGCCCTGGCCGGGCCGGCGGAGGGCGCCGAATCCACGGTGCCCCCGGCGCCCTCCGACCCCGTGGTGTTCGACGACGTCGTGCACTCCATCGACCTCGAGATCGATCCCGCGCTGATGGTCGTGTGGGACGACGACCACACCACCTACCTTCCTGCGACGCTGAGCTTCGACGAGCACGTGCTCCGCGAGGTCGCGGTGCGCCTCAAGGGCAACTCCTCCCGCCGTCCGGTATGGGACAAGCCTGCGCTCAAGATCGACCTCAACCGTGACCATCCCGGCCGTCGCCTGGCAGGCATGAAGAGTCTGACGCTGAACAACGCGGTCTTCGACTGCACCTCGTTCCGCGACCGACTGTCGGCAGAGGTGATGCGGCAGCTCGACCTGCCCCACTCGCGGGTGGCCCACGCTTGGGTACGCATCAACCGGGTCCCCAAGGGGCTGTACGTCATCGCCGAGACCCAAGACGACGTGTGGCTTCGACGCCACGTCGTCGACGCCACGGGCCCCCTGTACGACGGGAAGTTCCGCAAGGAGACCCCCGAGTCCGAGCCGGTCAAGAGCGACCTCACCGACGATCACGTCGACCACTTCCAGCTCGAGGAGGGGTCTGACCGTCGACGAGCCGAACTGCACCGCGTCGTGGAGCAGCTCGAGGAGTCCGAGGGCGACCTCGATGAGGTCGATGTCGACTGGGCCCTGCTGCGCCGCACCATGGCGGCCGAGGAGTGGCTGGGCCAGTGGGATGGCTACGCCCGCAACCGCAACAACTACCGCGTGTACGTCGACCCTGTTTCGGGGCTGCTGCAGCTGATGACCAACGACTTCGACAAGGCCTTTCGCTACGACAAGGGCGACGACTGGCTCGGCTGGCTCGGCAACGAGGGCGAGCGCGGCGTCCTCGCTGACCGCTGCCTGGCCGACCCGGGCTGCACGGCGGCCTACCTCGAGGAGCTCGCCGCCGTCGACGAGCGCCTCGACGAGGAAGCCCTTCTCCAGTTCGTGGAAGACCACGCCGTGCCGCTGGCCCAGCTCATCGAGACCGACCCCTACGGGGCACTCTGCCCACGCCTCCCGACCTTGTTCGACGAGCTGACGACCTGGATCGAAGGGCGCAGCGACTACGTCGCCGAGCGGGTGGCCCCGTGATGCCGGCGATGATGCTGCTCGCTGTCGCCTGCACCCCCACCCTGGAGCCAGGCCCCAAGGCGGCGGCCACCGCCCCAGTCATGCCGCCGTCCCATGACCCCGCCGAGCTACCCGAGCTCACCGCGGAGCCCCCGGCCCCGAGCCCGCCGCTGTGCCTCAACGAGCTGGTGGCGAGCAACCAGTCGACCTGGCCCGGGCCGGCCGGCACCTACCCAGACTGGGTCGAGCTGCACAACCCCACCCCCGTGGCGGTGTCCCTCGACGGCTGGTCGCTGCATGACGGCGACGAGCCCCTCGTGCTGCAGGGCATGCTCGAGCCGATGGGCTTCCGACTCGTGGCCTTGGGCGACGAAGCCCCGTTTCGCCTCGACGCCGACGGTGACACGCTGGCCCTGCGGGGCCCCGACGGGCGAGAACAGACCGTGCACTTCGGCGCTCTGCCCGTCGACCGAGCGGCCTTCCGCCAGACCGACTGCTGCCCCGGCGACTGCTGGGCGACGGCACTGGGTGGCACCCCAGGGAGCCCCAATACGCCTGGGCGCTGGCTGCGGGCGGTCGAGCCGGGCGAGCCCTTGCTGGTGAGTGAGGCGCCGGAGGAGGGCTGGCAGCAGCCCGGCCACGACGACAGCGCCTGGTCCGTCGGGCAAGGAGGGGCGCCGGGGCCGGCAGGGGCGTTCGCGGCCCGTCGCCAGGTGCCACGGCCGTCACGCGGCCGGCTCGGCCTTCAGGTGGCCTTCGCCGATGGCGTCATCGTGTGGCTCGATGGTCACGAGGTCTACCGCGACAACGCCATGCCCGGTTCGGCTCCCCTGACGGGCTCCCGGGTCGGCGCCTGGCGAGGCAGCCTGCACGAGGTCGCCCCCGAGGGCCCTCCCCTCGAGCTGGCGGTGTGGGTGATGAGCTACGGTGAAGACCAGATGCCCTGGGTCGACCTCCAGGTCGAGCTGTTGGAGGACCCATGATCACGTGGTGGTGGCTGCTGGCCTGTCGGCCCGGGGCCGTAGATCCTCCGACCACGCCGGGGCCCTCTCAGACCGCTGACTCCGCGCTGTCGACGTCCACCACGGAGAGCTCGCCGACGACGGCGCACACGGGTGTGCCGGCACCGACGGCGTCCACCGCAGCCCTCACGGCGACCACCGGCGACACCGCGGCCCCTCGGCCGAACGTGCTGGTGGTGGTGGCCGACGACATGGGCGTCGACAAGCTGGCCACCTATGGAGCCCCCGGGCTGCTCCCTCGCATGCCCGTCGTAGAGGGTCTGGCGTCGACAGGCCTGGTGTTCGAGCGTGCCTACGCGCTGCCACGGTCCGCCCCGGCCCGGGCCACGCTGCTCACCGGTCGCACCCCGTCGCAGCACGGGATCGGCACCGGGATCACCGCCACCGATGCCCTGGGGCTGCCTGACAGCGAGCTCACCCTGCCCGAGCTTCTCGAGGCCGCCGGCGCCGGCTACGCCTCGGCCGCCATCGGCAAGTGGCACCTCGGCACCCACACCCACGGCGCCGGGATGAGCCCGCTCCTGCAGGGCTTCGACCACCACGCCGGCTCCCTGGCGAGCCTCCTCGACGGCTGGAGCCTCGACGGGCGCCCACAAGACTACTTCGACTGGGAGAAGTCCACCGACGGCGTGGTGGCGCGCACCACGGCCTATGCCACCACCGCCTGCACCGACGATGCCCTCGCCGCCGTAGCGACCCTCCCAGAGCCGTGGCTGATGTGGGTCTCCTACAACGCGCCCCACGTGCCGCTGCATCTGCCCCCCGCCGGCACCTACACCGAGCCGGTCATCGGCGACCACCCAGACCAGCAGCGCTTCAACGCCATGCTGGAGGCCATGGACCACGAGCTCGGTCGGCTCCTCGACGGCCTCGACCCGGCCGTCGCGGCCCGCACGACGATCTTGTTCCTCGGCGACAACGGCACCCCCGACCACGGCATCCCTGCGCCCCTTCCGGCCGACCGCGGCAAAGACACGCTGTTCGAGGGCGGAGTCCACATCCCCCTGATCGCGGCGGGCTTCGGCGTTCAGACCGGGCGCAGCACCGCCCTCGTCGACGCGACCGATCTGGCCCCCACCGTCGGTGATCTGGCCGGAGTCGACCTGCATTCTGTGGCCGACCTGGCAGGCGCCAGCTTCGCGCCGTCGCTGTCCAGCCCGACCCTCCCGGGCGCACGCACGCGAGTGTTCGCCGAGTACTTCGAGCCCAACCACGCTCCCGTGCGCCACGACCGCATGGTCCACGATGGCGAGTACAAGCTCATCGAGCGCAGCTTCGACGGCCAGACGGTTCACGAGCTGTACGAACTGAGCGGCTTCGTGGAGGGCGACGACCTCCTGCAGGAGCCCCTCTCCAGCGACGCCGCCGCCGCCTATGCTGCCCTGCTCCAGGAGCTTCCATGACCCTCGCTCTCTTGCTCCTGGCCTGCTCGCCCGAGCCCGCCCCTGATGCCGAGCCCGTGCCTGCCACGACCTCCCCCATCGACTCCAGCGACACGGGGGCACCGACGACCGACACCTCGACGAGCGCTCCTGCTACCGCCGACACGTCGACGGGGGCGACCACCGCATCGACCGGCGACACCGGGCTGTCCGTCGTGCCCGTGAACGTGGCGCACGAGATCAGCGCCGTCGTGCCGACCGTCGCCCACGTCTCCTGGCAGACGGCGGGCCCGAGCACCGGCTACGTCGTCTTCGAGCAAGACGGCGTGCAGCGCCAGACTCCGACCACACAGCTCGGCACCGACCACGAGGTGGCGGTGCTCGGGATGAAGGCAGGCCACGATGTGCAGCTGCAGGTGGTGTCCCACGATGCCTTCGGAGGCGAGCATCCCAGCGCACCGATCGACCTCACCGTCGCCGATGCGCCCCTCGACCTGCAGCCCGCCATCCTGATGGCCTCCGATCCAGCCCGGCAGACGGCGCCCGACGGCTACGTGGCCCTCAACTTCCGCAACGGGCAGAGCTACACCGTGATCCTCGACATGGAGGGCGACCCGGTGTGGTGGATGGCGGCCGACCCCGACCAGCAGGTGACCACGGTGAAGCCGGGCCGCGACGGGCGATCGCTGATGTGGAACGTGCACAACTCCGACGACTACCTGCTCCCCGGCGGGATCCATCGGATGTCCCTCGACGGGCGTGAACAGGCCTACACCGAGGCCCGATGGGCTCACCACGACTACGAGCAGCTGCCTGACGGCACCATGGCGTGGATCGCGTACACACTGGGCGAGGGTCAGCTCGACGGGGCGACGGTGCCGCTGGCCGCCGATGCCATCTGGGAGGGGCCGGAGGGCAGCGTGAAGGGCACCCGCAGCGTCTACGACGTGCTCGAAGACTACGCCCCCGCCCCCTACCAGGTATGCGAGCACCTCGAGCTCGGGCGCTACGTCGACGGCTACCACGAGTGGACCCACAGCAACTCGCTCATGTACGAGGAAAGCGAGGATGCCTACTACATGATGAGCAAGACCCTCGACGCCCTGCTGAAGATCGACCGCTCCAGCGGCACGTTGCTCTGGCAGCTGGGTGGCCGCGACGGGTCCTTCACCCTCGAGGGCGAGGGCACCATCTTCAACCACAGCCACATGTCCCATGTCTGGCCCGGCGGCTTCGCGGTGTTCGACAACCGGGTGCACGCGCCGCCCAAGGTGTCCCGAGCCGTGGTCTACGACATCGACGAGGTCGCCCAGACGGTGACCCAGGTGTGGGAGTTCGTGGAGCCCGAGGGGGGATTCACCGGTCGCCTCGGCGACGTGCGGAAGCTCGACTCCGGCAACTACCTGGTGGCATGGGGCGGGCTGGGGCGGGTGAGCGAGATCACCGAAGACGGAACGATCGTGTGGGAGGTGCGGGTCGGGGGCGGCGTGAACACGGGCCGCGCGAGGCTGCTTCCGAGTCTGTACGAGCTACCGGCGCCCTGACCGCTGGCGGGGCCCGATCAGCCCAGGATCCGCCGCACCGCTCGCAGCGCCTTCGCGAGCTTCTGCAGCTCCGCGGGCGTGGTGTAGACCCCGAGGCTGGCCCGCGTCGTCGCCGGCACCCCGAACCGCCGCATGACGGGCTGCGCACAGTGATGCCCCGTGCGCACGGCGATGCCCTGCTCGTCGAGCAAGGTGCCGATGTCTTGCGGATGCAGGCCGTCCATCACGAACGACAGCACGCCGGCCTTCGCAGCGGCGGTGCCGATCAGTCGGAGCCCTTCCACCTCGCTGAGGGCCTCCGTGCCTGCCACCAGCACCTCCTGCTCCCAGGCGGCCACCGCCTCGCGGCCCAGCCCGTCGAGCCAGGCCACCGCCGCTCCGAGCCCCACCGAGGCCGCGATGGCCGGGGTGCCCGCCTCGAACTTCGCCGGCAGCTCGGCCCAGGTGCTGCCCTCCAGGGTGACCTCGGCGATCATCTCACCGCCGCCCTGCCACGGCGGCATGGCCTCGAGGAGCGCCTCGCGCCCATACAGCGCACCGATGCCCGTGGGCCCGTAGACCTTGTGACCCGAGAACGCGTAGAAGTCGCAGCCCAGGTCGACCACGTCGACCGGCGCGTGCACGGCGCCCTGAGCCCCGTCGACCACGCTGATCGCGCCCGCATCCCGCGCCCAGGCACACAGCGCCCGCACCGGATTGATGGTGCCCAGCGCGTTGCTCACGTGGTTGAAGGCGAACACCTTGGTGTGCTCGCCCAGCTTGCGGCGCACGTCGTCGAGGTCGAGCGACCCATCGTCGAGCAGCCGAGCCGCCACCAGCTTGGCGCCGGTGCGCTGCGCGACGAGCTGCCACGGCACGATGTTGGAGTGGTGCTCCATCTCGGTGATCAGGATCTCGTCGCCATGCCCGAGGAAGTCGCCGCCCCAGCTGTGGGCCACCAGGTTGAGCGCCTCGGTCGTTCCACGGGTGAACACCACCTCTCGCTCGCTGGGCGCGCCCAGGAAGCGCTGCACCTGCACCCGAGCCCCCTCGAAGGCTGCCGTGGCCTCCTGAGAGAGGGTGTGGACCCCACGATGCACGTTGGCATGGTGGCGCCGCACGTAGTCGGTCATCACGTCGACCACCGCGTCGGGCTGCTGCGCCGAGGCTGCCGAGTCGAGGTAGACGACCTCGCGTTCCCGTAGCAGCGGGAACTGCGCCCGCACCGCGTCGATGTCGAAGCTCACCGTGCCTCCAGCCAGGCGGCCACGTGGGCCTCCGCCAGCGGGTGCAGCCCCTCGGGCAGGCCCTGGAGCACCGCGCGGGCGAAGCCTTCCATGAGCAAGCCTCGCGCCTGCGTCGCCGAAAGGCCCCGCTGCCGCAGGTAGAACAAGCTCTCGTCGTCGATCGACCCCACCGTCGCCCCGTGGGCACAGCTCACGTCGTCGGCGTAGATCTCCAGCTGCGGCCGCGTGTGGGCCACCGCGTCGTCGGACAGCAGCAGGTTGTGGTTCGTCTGCTCGGAGTGGCTCTGCTGCGCGTCGACCCGCACCACCACCTTGCCGGTGAACACCGAGCGGCTCGTGTCGTCGAGGACCGAGCGCACATCCTGCTCGCTGCGGCACCGGGGCACTGCGTGGTCGACCAGCACGTGGTGGTCGACGTGGCGGCTGCCCCGCCCCAGCGCGAGGCCCGCGAGCTGCGTCTGCGCGCCCTCTCCCATGAGCTCGACGTGGGTCGCGACCCGCGCCAGCCCGGCCCCCCGCTGCACACTCGTGCTCCGATAGGTGGACTCCGCCTGCGCCACCACCCGCACCGTGTGGATGTGGTGCGACGCCTCGTCGGCCGCCTGCAGCAGCAGATGCTCCAGCTCCGCGCCCTGCTCCAGCTGCAGCTCGGTCACCGACGTCATCAGCGCCGCGCCGCCGTCGCCCAGGTAGTGCTCCACCACCTCGGCCTTCGCCCCGGCAGCCAGCGTGAGCCGGTGCCGCACCGCCGCCAGCCGGTGGTCACCCGTGCTCACGTGCACCAGGTGCAGTGGGGCATTGCGCTCGCCGGTCAGCTCGATCCGCGCCCCGCTGCGCCACAGCGCGGTGTTCAGCGCGTCGAAGCCCGTGGGAGCCTCCAGCAGCCCCTCCGCGGGCGCGTCGGCGGCCAGCACGTCGTGCACCGTCGACAGCCCTGCGTGGAACAGCCCGTCGACGAACACCAGGCGGTCGCCCTCGGGGAGGACCACGCCCTCGCCCGGCGACCGCGCCGCGCCCACGACCGGGGTGAACGCCTGCTCCAGCAGCCGCTTGGTCGGCGTGTAGTACCAGTCTTCGTCGCGTCGCCCGGGGAAGCCATGGGCCTGCAGCGCCTCGATGGCGCCCTCCCGCCCCTCGGGGCGCGGCAGCGCGGCGTAGCGCTCGACGCCGGTATGGTCGCGATGCCTCATCGTGCTGCCGCCTGCTCGTCGCGCACCCACTGGTAGCCCTTGGCCTCGACGGCCTTGGCCAGCTCGGCGTCGCCCGTCTTCACGATGCGGCCGTCGACGAACACGTGGGTCTTGTCGGGCACCAGGTAGTCGAGCAGGCGCTGGTAGTGGGTGATCACCAGCACGGCCCGCTCGGGGGAGCGCAGCGCGTTCACGCCGCCTGCCACCACCCGCAGCGCGTCGACATCGAGCCCGCTGTCGGGCTCGTCGAGGAGCATGAACTTCGGCTCCAGCATCGCCATCTGGAACACCTCGTTGCGCTTCTTCTCGCCCCCGGAGAAGCCCTCGTTGAGGGAGCGGTGCAGCAGCGACTTGTCGAGCTCCACCAGCTTCATCTTCTCCCGCGCCGACCGCAGGAAGCCCGCCGCATCGAGGGGCTCGAGGCCATTGGCCTCTCGCACCGCGTTGAGCGACGCCTTGAGGAACACGCTCGTCGCCACGCCCGGGATCTCCACGGGGTGCTGGAAGCTCATGAAGATGCCGCGGTGCGCGCGCTCCTCCACCGACAGCTCCAGGATCGACTCCCCCTCGAAGCGGATGTCGCCCTGGGTGATCTCGTAGTCGGGGTGGCCGGTGATCACCTTCGACAGGGTGGACTTGCCCGAGGCGTTGGGCCCCATGATGGCGTGGACCTCGCCCTTGGGCACGACGAGGTCGACGCCCTTGAGGATCGGCGTGTCGCCCACGCGGGCGTGGAGATCGATGAGTTCGAGCATGTGGGGGTACTCCTGGGCGGCGGCGTCAGCCGACGGCGCCCTCGAGAGAGACTTCGAGCAGCTTGCGTGCCTCGACCGCGAACTCCATGGGGAGCTCCTTGAAGACCTCCTTGCAGAAGCCGTTCACGATCATCGACACGGCGTCTTCTTCCGAGAGACCGCGCTGCCGCAGGTAGAAGAGCTGGTCTTCACCGATGCGGCTGGTGGAGGCCTCGTGCTCCACCGTGGCCTGCCCGGTGCGGACCTCGACATAGGGGAAGGTGTGGGCCCCGCACTGGTCGCCGATGAGCAGCGAGTCGCACTGGGTGTAGTTGCGAGCGCCCTTGGCGCCCCCGTTGACCTTCACCAGGCCACGGTAGGACTGCTGGCCGTGGCCGGCCGAGATGCCCTTGGAGATGATGGTCGACGTGGTGTTCTTGCCGATGTGGATCATCTTCGTGCCGGTGTCGGCCTGCTGGTAGTTGTTGGTCAGCGCCACCGAGTAGAACTCGCCGACGCTGTCGTCGCCGATGAGCAGGCACGACGGGTATTTCCACGTCACCGCAGACCCCGTCTCCACCTGAGTCCACGAGATGCGGCTGCGGGGGCCGGCACACTTGCCCCGCTTGGTGACGAAGTTGTAGATGCCGCCGTTGCCCTGCTTGTCGCCCGGATACCAGTTCTGCACGGTGCTGTACTTGATGTAGGCATCGTCGAGGGCCACGAGTTCGACCACGGCGGCATGCAGCTGCGACTCCTTGCGGATCGGCGCGGTGCAGCCCTCGAGGTAGCTGACCGTCGCGCCCTCCTCGCACACGATGAGGGTGCGCTCGAACTGCCCGGTGTTCGCCTCGTTGATGCGGAAGTAGGTGGACAGCTCCATCGGGCACGTCACGCCCTTGGGCACGAACACGAAGCTGCCGTCGGAGAACACCGCCGAGTTGAGGGCCGCGAAGTAGTTGTCGCCGGCCGGCACGACCGACCCCAGGTATTTCTGGATGAGCTCGGGGTGCTCGTGCACGGCCTCGCCGAAGCTCATGAAGATGACGCCCGCTTCCTTGAGCTTGTCTTTGAACGTGGTGCGCACGCTCACCGAGTCGAGCACCACATCGACGGCCACCCCGGCGAGGGCAGCGCGCTCCTGCATCGGGATGCCGAGCTTCTCGAAGGTAGCCAGGATCTCCGGGTCGACCTCGTCGAGGGACTGCGGCTTGTCTTCGTCGCGCTTGGGCGCCGACCAGTAGCTGATCGACTGGTAGTCGAGGGGCGGGTAGCTGACGTGGGGCCAGTCGGGCTCCTCCATCTTCTCCCAGGCGCGAAACGCCTTGAGCCGCCACTGCAGCAGCCACTCGGGCTCGCCCTTCTTGGCCGAGATGAACCGCACCACCGACTCGTCGAGGCCAGGCGCCAGGGTGTCGCTCTGGATGTCGGAGACGAACCCATACTTGTAGTCGCCGCGCTCGCTGACGAGCTTTCGGGCTTCATCCATGACGGACTCCCAGCGCCTGCTGCGCTGTCGGGGGGGTGAGCAGGTCGGCGATGGTGATGCCGTCGACCACCTCGTCGATGGCTCGGGACATGGCCGACCACAGCGTGGTCAGCGTGCAGTCGACGTTCTTGTGCACGCAGCAGCTCTTCTTGCCGCTGTGGGCCGAGCAGAAGTCGTCGGCGTACAGCGGGCCGTCGAGGGCTCGCAGCGCCTCGCCGGCGGTGATCTCGTCGGCAGACCTCGCCATCCGGTAGCCGCCTTGAGCGCCACGCGACGAGGTGATCAGCCCACCCTTGCGCAGCGCAGACAGCAGCTTCGCCGTGTAGTCGGGCGACAGCCCCTCGGCTTCGGCCACGTCGCGGATCGACACGGGGTCGCCGGCGGCCGTCGGCGCACGCCGCGCGACCACAAGCAGGCATCGAAGCCCATATTCCTCGCTCGTCGACAGCTTCATCGCATCCTCGGATCCGTGCCGTATCCAATGAGGACTGCACAGTCCAGATTCGCGAGGACCCCTCCCGACGCGGATCAGCGGGAAGGGGCCTTCGACGGCGCGCGACCGTAGGTCTCGTAGGCCTTCAACAAGGCCTCCTGGAAGGCGACGATCTTGTCGTGGGCTTCCTGACGACGGGCGCGCTCCGACCGAGCCTGCCCCTCCCACAGCGCCAGGACCGGCACCGCCTCGTCGCCCGCTGCACCGCGGGCCCGAGCCAGCTCCTCGAGCTGCTCGTCGACCGCAGCGAGCTCGGCCTTCGCGACAACCACCTTCGCCGCGATCTTTTCTTCCATGGACCTCGCCTCCGACCGCCCGGCGACCACCAACACCTCCGGGGGTGCGGCGGCGTCGAGCACGACGGGCTCCGCCAGCGGGTCGCTGTCGTGGCGCAGCTCGCACGTCTCGCCAACCCAGGTGTCGACGGTGAACCGCCCCTCACGCACCCGGAAGCGCCCGTGGCAGCCCACCACCTCGCCTCCCTCGGCGCCCTCGACGCGGCCTGCCACCTCGACCGCGACCGGCTCCGAGACCTCGCACACACCGCGCACATCGCCGTGGGCCTGCCGCCAGCGGGCCACCGCGAAGGGGGTGCGGGCCATCTCCAGCTTCGCCGTGTAGGCCCGCACCTCCGCCTCGCCAGCCCCTGCGTCGGGGTAGGTCGGCGCTGGACCACGGAGCAGGGCCACGCCCTCGGGCTCGTCGACCAGGAAGGCCACCGCATCGCCGTCGCGGTGCACGAAGCCATCCAGCACCTGCGGCATCCCCTTCGGCGCCGTGCTCGGCAGCTCACAGCGCACCCAGCCTCCCCCCGAGGCCCCTGCCAGCGCGGCCATGGCCGCCTCGACCGGCGCGACCGTGTCGGCGGGCTCCATCGGCGCCACGCTTCCGTCTCCACAGGCCACAAGCAGGGTCAAGAGCGTCACGAGCCCTCCTGGGGTGCGATGAACACGGGCAGCGCCTCGAAGGCCAGCGTCGCGCTCATCGAGCTGCAGTCACCATTGGCGTCGGGCCACAGATCTTGCAGGCCCTCGACGATCGGGCGCAGGAAGTCGGCCAGGTCGCTGATGTCGTCTTCCGCGAGGATGACCTCGAAGTCGGCCAGGGGGATGCCCGCCCCCAGCAGGCCCGACCAGCTCCCGTCGGCGTGCCGCTCGGCGCGAATCGCCACATCCTGCATGTGCAGCGTGAAGCCCACATCGAGCACCTGCATGGGGAGGTCGAGGGCGAAGCCGCTGGCTTCCACCACCCCGTCGACCACCGGAACGCAGGCCACGGTGACGGGGTCGGTTCCGATGAGCGTCTGCCCGTCGAGCACGCCACCATCCGCCCCCAGCAGGGGCTGCCCCACCCCCCGCCACAGCGTCACGTCGACGCACGCGTCGGGATCGTCGGCGGGGCCGGTGATGTCGAGCAACAGCAGCAGCTCGCCGTTGACGATGGACTGCCTCACCAGGTCTTCCAGGGCACTCGCCTCGGTCGCCAGCAACACCGGCACGAGCTGGGCGAAGGCGTTGTCGATGCCTTCGCGGCCGGCGGCATCCACCCCGTCGGCGTGCCCACAGCTCTCGGGGTCGCCCTCCGCCGACACGTGGCCGTCGAGGTCGAAGCCCTCGGTGGTGCCGTCGACCGTCGCGACGAAGCCCAGGGACTTCACCAGCGCCGCGTCGGTGCTCGTCGCCGGTGCCGGAGCCTGTGGCGCGTCGGTGTTCAGCGGCGCCTCCGCCGGCGCCTCGTCGTCGGTGCTTCCGCCACACCCGGCCAGGAGCAAACCCAGGACAGCGAGCCTCACGCGCCCTCCAGCGGGGCCCAGCCCGTGTCGACCAGCGTGTCGTCGGCGCCCCAGGTGGGGGCTACGACATCGAAGGCCCGCAAGATGCTCAGCATCGCGTGGTTGATGTTCTCGCTGCCCTGCGAGCGCAGGTGGTGCCCGGTGACCAGCGAGCCGCAAGCCCCTCCGGCCAACAACAGCGGCATCTCGTCGAGGCGGTGGGTGCGGCCCTCGCTGATCTCGGAGGCCGCCATCACCAGGCTGTGGTCGAGGAGCGTGCCGTCGCCCTCGTCGATGCCGTCGAGCACGTCGAGGAAGTAGCCGAGCTCCTCCATGACCGCGAGCACCACGTCGTGCACCTCGGGCTGCTCGCCGCCCTCGTTGTGGGTGAGGTTGTGGTGCCCATCGCTCGCGCCGGGAAACAGCACGTTCGACAGCGCGCGGTGATGCGACAGGGTGAACACCCGCGTCTGGTCGCAGGCCAGCGCCATCGCCATCAGATCGCTCATCGCCCGACTTCGGGTCGACAGCTGCGGCCGGCCATCGACATCGGGGATGTCTTGTGGGGGCACGTCGGGCTGCACGCAGGCTGCCAGATCGGGTGGGTCTTCCTGCAGGCGCGCCAGCCGCTGCTCGAGGGCGCGAACGCCGTCGGTGTGGGCTTCGAGCCGCGCCTTGTCGTCGGCTCCCAGCCGGGTCGTCAGGTCGTTCAGGTCGCCGAGCACCGCGTCGAGCACCGAGCGCCGGTAGCCCAGGGAGGGGTCGACCGTGCCGTCGCCGCCGCTGCGGAAGGTGCCGCCGAACAGGCGCTGGTACAGCGCGTAGGGGTCGGTCTCACCGTAGTTGGGCGCGTTGGGGCCGGTGTAGCTGAAGCACTCGCCGTCGGCGACGCCCACCTCCAGCGACCGATACAGCGTGTCTTGGCCGATCTGCGCGGCGATGACCTGGTCGATGGTCGGGCCCTGCACCTCCCAGCCCTCGTCTTCACCGAGGAGCTCTCGGCCCGTGAGCAAGCCCACCGCTCCGCTCCAGTGCGGGCTGGTGTTGGGGACCTTGACGGCGAGCCCGGTGCACACCGTGAGCTTGGCCTGGTGCCGGGTGAGCGGCGCGAGCTGCTCGCTGGGCACCCAGTCGGCCCCGGTTCCGGTGGGCGTCCATCGCTCTGGGAGGTTGCCGTTGCCCCAGAAGAACACGCCGAAGCGCTTGGGGAAGCCCGAGGCGCAGGTGGCGGCGTGGGCCTCGAGCCAGGGCAGCCCCATCCACACGGCACTGCCACCCAGGAGCCCTCGGAGGACGCCGCGGCGGCTGAAGGCAGGGGAGCGACTCATGGCTTCACCTCCACGGAGCGGAAGGCCTCGGACAGCGTGAGCTCGCGCAGCAGCGCCTTCAGCCGGTAGTCGCCCCGGGCCATCCCGTCGGCCAGCCACTCCGTCGTCGCGTAGGCCGTCGGCGTGCCACCCGTGCCGTAGATCCACCACTGCTCCGTCCAGCACAGGGGCAGGGTCGGCGCCTCGCGCACCACCTCGCCCAGCTCGGCCCCCACGGTGAAGGTGCGACCGTCGAGCTCGCCGGAGGGGTCGATGGTCGCCCCCCCTTCGCTGTCGCGCCAGCGGCCCACCGCGTCGTAGTTCTCGAGGCCCAGACCGATGGGGTCGGTGAGCAGGTGGCACACCGAGCAGTTGGGGTCTTCGAGGTGGGTGGTGAGCCGGTCGCGCAGCGTCGGCGACGTGGTGTCGGGCTCGGGAAGCGAGGTGTCGACATCGGCCGGAGGCTCGGGAACGCCCTGGCACAGCAGCGTGCTGCGCACGAACAAGCCGCGGCCCGTCGCGGAGGTGCGGGTGGCATGGCTGTGCACCGACAGCACCGAGCTGTGCCCCAGCACGCCGCGCCGCTCGGGCCCGAGCTCCACCCGGGCGAAGCCATCGAGACTCGGCGCCGGAACCTCGTAGAGGGCGGCCAGGCGCGGATCGACGAAGGTGAACGAGGCGGTGAGCAGGTCGCGCCAGTCGTAGTCGCCCTGCCCGAGCTCCGAAGCCAGCCGCAGCGTCTCCTCCTGTGCCGACGCCCCCAGCTCGGGGTGGGCGTGGGGAAACAGCAGCGGGTCTTTGTCGAGCTGGTCGAGCTCGTGCAGGTGGAACCACTCGGTCACGAAGGCTCGGATGCCCTGCTCGAAGCGGGGGTCTTCCAGCAGTCGGTCGACCGCTTCGGACCGCCCCTGTGCGGTGTCGAGCTCCCCGGCCTCGGCCGACGCGAGCAGGGCCTCGTCGGGGGGCTCGCCCCACAGCAGGAACGCCGTGCGCGTCGCCCACTCCTCCGCGGTGAGCACACCGCCCTCGCCGATCTCCACCCGGTACAGGAAGTGGGGACTCTGCAGCAGCCCGGCCAGCACATAGCGCCAGGCCTCGTCGGGCGACGCGACCCCGGCCACCTCCGCCCACACGTCGGTGAGGGCCCCGAGCTCCTCGCTCGTCGGAGCCCGCCGGTAGGCACGCCGCGCCAGGACGGCGATGGCCGACTCCGCGCAGGCGACGTCGGCGGCTCCGCTGGGTTGGCACGACAGCAGCGCCTCGAGCTGGGCCGCATCTGCCACGACCTGGTCGGCCAGGAAGTAGGCCGCATCCTCGTAGCGCTCGACGCCCAGGCTCGACACCGCGTCGATGGACGCCCCCGCCGACGCGAAGCCGTAGGCCTCGCCATCCGGCTCGAGCACCGCCGGCAGCGCCACCGACGGGCCGAGGAGGTGACGCACCGACGCGTGGTACTGGTCGGTCGTCAGGCGCCGCAGGCGCGCAGGAGAAGCCGCCGCCGTGGGCTCGGCCTCGCGTGCGACATCGGTGTCGACGGCCTCGACGGCTTCGTCACCGCAGCCCATGAGCAAACAACCAGACACCAGGAGAGCGAGAGCGCGCATGCCCGGAGCATACCCTGCCCCCAGGCCATACGTGCCAGCGCTCACGGCCACAGGTAGAGCACGCCGGCGTTGGTGGCGATCACCTTGCCCATGTCACCCCAGTCGACGCTCGTGAGCGTGCCCTGGAAGTCGAGCCGGGCCTCTTCGTCGCCCGACACCAGGCTCACGACGCGTGCTTCGGTGTTCCCTGCGATCAGCAGCCGCCCGCCCTGGGGCCCGAAGTGGATGGACTGCCCCACCAGCCCCTCGAGCTTGGTGGTGGGCTGCCACGAGGCCGTGTTCCACACGAACACGACGCCATCGTTGCCTGCGGTGGCGAGCTGGCTGCCGTCGGGGGACCACGCCACACTCGACACGCGCCCCAGGTGCTCCCGCAGCGACGCCACCTGCTTGCGGTCGGCCACCGAGTACACCGCCGCGTCTTCGCCGACCGTGACCAGGAACGCACCATCCGGCGACACGCTCAGGCCCGACAGCACCCGCGCCGCGACCTGGAAGGGCTCCCCCACGGCCTGGTCGTTCTCGGTGGACCACGCCTGCACCTTGGTCGCGTCGACATCCACCACCAGCACGTCGCCACCCCACGCGAGGTAGCTGTGGCCGCCCCCCGTCGGCAGCGAGGCACGCCGCCGCCAGCGCCGACCCGGCGCGTGCAGCTCCACCCCTTCGTTGGTCATCACCGCCAGCAGGCTGCCGTCGGCCTTCCAGGCGAAGGGACGGGAGGGCGCCAGCCCGCGGATGTCGATGTTGGTGACCCCGCCGGAGAACGGATCGAGGGCCACCAGGTCGCCCGACATCCAGCCCTGTAGCTTGCCGTCGGGGCCCCACCGCATGAGACGAGGGGTCTCGCCCAGCGCATGCTGCTGGGTGGGAGGCTGGGCGGGCCCTTCCATGGGCACCTTGTCGAGCTGGATGCGCCCTGCGTCGATGTCGCTGACCGCACGCTCCACCACGTCGCTCCCCTCGGCAGAGACCTTGAGGAGGACGACGCCGCCGTCTTTCAGGCCCGCCGCCACGCTGGCCCCATCGGCCGACATCGCCACCTGCACCACCGGCGCCTTGGTCGCCAGCAGCTCGAGCACCTGCCCCGTGGGGCCGCGCACCTCGACACCCTGCTCGGTTCCCACCGCAGCGAGGCCCAGATCGCCACGGAAGGCGATCGGCGCCTTCTCACCGACGTTCCACAGGCCGCCGGGCTCCTCTGGCGGCGCCCACAACCGGAAGCCGTCGCCGTCCCACAGCGCGGTCACCAGACGGCTCTCGGCGTCGAGACCGGCATCGGCATAGCGCTGGGGATCGGAGCGGCGATCGATGGTGCGGACCAGGCGCCCCGAGCGCACCTCACGCACCTGCAGGCCGTAGCCCGTGTCGACGAAGAACACGCCGCCGCCTGCGTCGGGCCACACGCCCTGAAGCTTGTCGAAGGACAGCGGGGAGGCGTCTTGGTAGTTCCCCCGCTTCCAGCGATGGATGCGCCAGAAGGCCACCGTCTTGGTCACCGCGACGTCGCCGAAGGGCGTACGGAACATGCGCCACGGCTTGCCCTCGGTGTCAGGCACGGGGATCAGCTCGGTCGTGCCCGTGGCCACGTCGACCACGATGAAGCCGTCGTCGGTGGCCCCGATGGCCTCGGCGCCGTCTGCCGACAACGACCACCTTGCCGCCGTCACGGGAAGCTCCTGTGCCTTGCCACGAGCGTCGAGTCGGAGGGCGCCGCCTCGCTCCGAGCCGGCTACGGCGAAAGCCCCATCCGCCGAGAACACCAGCGCATCGGCAGGCGTCGCGAGCCGCGCCTTTCCTCCGCACCCTGCTGCCAGAAAGGCAACCCACATCCAATGTCGCACCGATCCCCCGTCGCGTCCCGGCCGTCTAACCAGGGCCATCCCCCCACGCGAAGCAGGGCCCGGCCGGGTAGAGTTCTCCACGGAGGTACCTTGCTCCTGTCCCTGTGGCCGTCTGTCGCTGTTGCCGCGACCCTCGAGGTGCAGCTCCGTGTGAGCGATGAACAGGTCGAGGTGCTGACGGCAAGGCCCTCCCAGGCTCCCCCCACGCGCGGGGCTCCCGGCGGTCCCCGGCTCAAGAGTGTCGACGCCGCCGGCCTCGTTGTGGGCGAGGTCCCCGTGGTCGACCCACGGCATCGCACCCTGTTGCTGCCCGACGGCACCGGCGTCTCGGGCACCCTGGTTCATGGCGTGACGACCGTTCGCGTGCCGTGGCCGGAGGGGGCTCGCCGCCTGCAGGTCGACGACCGACCGCCGATGCCCCCTCCCCCGCTGCCGATCGTCACCGGCCCCACGACGGAGGCGGTGCCGCTGCAGTCGTCGGGTCCCACCGATGAGCGCCTCGACCTGGTGCTCCTCGGCGACGGCTACACCCAGGAGCAGCTTCCCGACTTCGCCGACGACGTCGACCGGATCGTCAGCTACCTGCTCCAGATCGAGCCCTATGGCGACTACGCCGACCTGTTCAACGTGTGGCGCATCGACCGCGCCTCCGCCGAGTCCGGGGTCACCCACCTCGAGGGCTTCGCGATCGAGCGCGACACCGCCTACGGCTGCTACTACGGCTGCTCGGGGCTCGATCGGCTGGTCTGCTGCGACGACGCCGCCGTGCTCGGCGAGGTCGGCGCTGCCCTGCCCGCGGCCGACGGCATCCTGGTGCTCGTCAACGACCCTGCCTACGGCGGGAGCGGTGGCTTCACCTACGCCACGTCCTATGTCGGCACCGACTACGGGCCGCAGGTGGCAGCCCACGAGCTCGGTCACACCCTGGTCGGCCTGTGGGACGAGTACGGCTACGGGGGGCCTGGATCCGGAGAGGGGCCGAACTGCTCGGCCGACCCAGCCGGCGGCTGGGACAGCTGGATCGGCACCGACGGGGTCGACGCCTACCCCGAGTGTTCGTGGACCAACCTGCACCGCCCCACCCTCGAGGGCTGCATGATGCGAACCCTCGAGTCCGACTACTGCCCCATCTGCCGCCAGGAGGCCGTGCTGGCCATGTACCGGCAGCTCCCCGGGCTCATCGGCTCGGTGAGCCCGCCGCCTGGGCCCATCGCCCACCCTCCGCCGGTGTTCGAGGCCGACCTCGCGGTGCCCGACGCCCACGTCGACGTGCGCTGGCTCCTCGACGGTGCGCTCATCGCCGAGGGCAAGCGCTTCGCCCCGTCGTGCTTCGCGGTGTCGGGCGAGCTCACGGTCGAGGCCGTCGACGATACCCTGTGGGTCCGCGACGATCCCGACCAGCTGCTGGTCGCGAGCGAAGGCCCGTGGCAGGTGCAGGCCGGCGACTGCGCCGATCCGGCCACCACGGCCGACCCCAGCACCTCCGGGGTCACCGACGACAGCGGCGCAGGGCTGGGTCGGCCCATCGCAGAGCTGCCCTGCGGCTGCCGAACGGCGGTGCCGACCAGCTGGCTGTGGCCGTGGCTGTTCTTGCCCTGGCTAGGCCGACGACGGCTTGCTACGGTGAGCGACCAGCCTGCCTCCGCCGGGGGCTAGGTCCCCCTCACTCGGAAGGTAGGCCCGACCGAATGGACGCTCCCCTCCACCCGCTGGTCCTCGACGTCTTGGGCCCCACCCACGAGCTGTTCACGGCCACCGAGGAGCTGGGTGCCTACGTCGCCCTCGGCAGCGAGCAGGCGGAGGATCTCCAGCGCGTGAGTGACGCCACCCGGCTGCTGCAGGAGCGGCTGCGGGCTCTGGGCCGAGGCGACCACAGCGCGGGGGCGAAGCGGATCCGGCACGACCTACGCACGCCGCTCAACCACATCCTCGGCTACGGCGAGATGCTCCAAGACGACTTCACCACGTCCCCGGAGCAGGGTGCACGGGTGCTGCTGTCGCGGGTGCTCCATCGGGGTCGTCAGGTCCTCGGGGTGATCGACGAGCTCGTCGAAGACGTGATCAGCGGCGGGCAGATCCGCGCCACGCCCATGCCGCCGGCGGTTCGCCACCTCCCCCCACCGGCGGTGGTGCGAGAGCCGCAGGAGGTCGACCATCCTGGCCGCCTGCTGATCGCCGACGACAACGATGCCAACCTCGACCTGCTCTCGCGCATGCTCGAGCCCCTGGGCCACACCATCCAGCGGGCCTGCGACGGCCAGGAGGCCCTCGCCAGGCTCGACGAAGCCGCCTACGATCTGCTGCTCCTCGACGTGATGATGCCGAAGATGGACGGCTACGAGGTGCTGCGACGGGTGAAGTCCACCGAGGCCACACGCCACCTACCGGTGCTGATGATCACCAGCCTCGACGACCTCGACTCTGCCGTGCGCTGCATCGGCATGGGCGCCGCCGACTACCTCACCAAGCCCTTCGAGCCTGTGTTGCTGCAGGCCCGCATCCACTCGTGCCTGGAAGCCAAGCGGCTGCGGGATCAGCAGGTCGAGGTGATGGCGCGTATCTCCGAGGAGCGAAAGCGGGCCCACGAGCTGCTGCGGGTGATCCTGCCCGATCCGGTGGTCGAGGAGCTGGAGCACACCAACCGCGTCAAGCCACGCCGCTACGAGAACGTAGCGGTCATGTTCAGCGACATCGTGGGGTTCACCAGCTACTGCGACCGGCGGCAGCCCGAAGAGGTGGTGCCGGTGCTACAGCAGCTCGTCGAGGCCATGGAAGAGGTCACCGAGTCGCACCAGATGCAGAAGATCAAGACCATCGGAGACGGCTTCATGGCGGTGGCCGGGCTGCTCACCCCCGTGCACAACCCGGTGCTGTCCACGGTCCGCTGCGCCCAGGCGCTGATGGCGCTGCCCGAGCAGCTCGGGATCGACTGGCAGCTGCGGGTGGGCATCCACGTGGGGCCGGTGGTGGCTGGGGTGCTCGGCCGGCGTCAGTTCCAATACGACCTGTGGGGCGACACCGTGAACACGGCCGCCCGGGTGGAGTCGTACGGCGTCAACGGCGGCATCACCCTGTCCCGCACGGCATGGGATGCCCTCGCGAACGAGGGGGCTCGAGGCGCGACGATGGGCCACGTCGAGGTGAAGGGGAAGGGCAAGGTCGAGCTGATGGCCTTCCACGGCTTCGGCCCATGAGGCTGTGGGCGCTGTCCGACCTGCACCTGCACCACCAGGTGAACCGCGACGCGGTCGAGGCCCTGGTGGCGCGACCCGACGACTGGCTGGTGCTGGCGGGCGACCTCGGCGAGCGCGACGAGCAGCTCACCTGGGTGTTCGACACGCTGCGGCCGCGGTTCGACCGCGTGATCTGGGTCCCAGGGAATCACGAGCTATGGACGATGCGCGATCAGCCTCTGCGTGGCGTCGCCCGCTACGAGGCCCTGGTCGAGCTGGCGCGAGCCCACGACGTGCTCACCCCCGAAGACCCCTACCCGCTCTGGCCCGGCGACGGCCCCCCGACGCGGGTGTGCCCCCTGTTCCTGCTCTACGACTACAGCTTCGCCCCCGAGGGCCTCGGCCCCGACGAGGCCGTCGCCTGGGCCCGGGAGGGGGGCATCGTGTGCACCGACGAGCATCGGCTGCACCCCGACCCCTACCCGTCGCGTCAGGCCTGGTGTGAGGCCCGCCTCGCCCACACCACGGCACGCCTCGACGCCATCGACGCCGGGGAGCAGACGCTGCTGATCAACCACTTCCCCCTCCGCCTCGACCTGTGCCGGCTGTTCCGCATCCCCCGGTTCACCCCCTGGTGTGGAACCACGGCGACCCACGACTGGCACGTGCGCTACCGCGCCCGGGCCGTGATCAGCGGGCACCTGCACATGCGGGCCACCGACTGGCGCGACGGCGTGCGCTTCGAGGAGGTGTCGCTGGGCTACCCACGCCAGTGGCGGCAGGAAGAGAGCGCCGAGCACTACCTGCGCCAGGTGTTGCCCGGGCCCGAGGCCCCTGCCCTCAATGCGGGGCCTCACTGGCATCGCTGACCGCCAGCGCGTCGAGCTCGCCCTGCAGCCGGAGCAGATCGCTGTCGCCGGGATGCTGACGCAGCCCCTCCTCCAGCGCCTCCCGCGCCCCCACCACCAGGCCCAGCTCCACCAGCCGCTCCACCTTCACCACGGCCTGCAGCGGGTCGCGGATCGGCTGGGGCGGGGGGGCGACCAGCTCGCGCAGCACCCGGAGGTCTTCGAGGGCCGAGCCCGTCTGCTCCAGGCGCTCGAGGCCCGCGTCACGCAGCGCGCGCAGGTCGTACTTGTGGGCCTCACGCACCAGCGCCACCAGACGCCGGGGCCGCTGGGCCGCCAGCACCAGGGCCTGGTCGGCCAGGGCCGGCCGCTCGGCCGACGTAGCCCGAAGCATCTTGCGGATGCGGCCGCGGATTTGCTTGGAGCGCACGTTGTCGAACCAGGCAGGCCCCGCAATGACCGCGAGGCTCACCCCGAGCACCGCCAGCGCCCACGGGGGGAGCAGCGAGCCGAGGATCTGGAAGAAGTCGCCCAAGCCACGAAACATGGGCGGCTACGTAAGCGCGCCGCCTGGGCGGGCAAGGCGTGGCCTACGCCTCACCGACGACCTGCACCATCTCCATCGACGCCACCTGGCGCATCCGGTCGAAGAAGGCGTTGGGTGGCAGCACCGTCACGTCGCCGGCCTCGTCGCGCTCCAGGTGGACGTGGTGCCACGCCTCCCCGTCGTGCCAGAACAGCTGGTCGCTCACTGGCGTGCCGCTGTGCCCATGGGCGGCGCCCACCGCCGAGGCCATCACGCGCAGCGCATCGACCGTGGCCATGGACTCCACCGGCACGCACAGCAGCTGGTTGCCGCCGGGCACCGCCGCGAGGATGCCGCCCAAAGGCGCGATGCGCTCAGGCAGCACGGCCATGCGGCTGGCTGTCTCTTCGTCGTCGGTGGTCAGGAAGAACATGCCGGGCACCGTGTCGACGGGGTGCAGCTCATCGCGCGGCGCCTCGTCGCTGAGCCAGGCCAGGGCCTCGTCGAAGGCCTCGTCGGCTGTCTGGCCAAGGGTCTCGAGCATGGCGCGATCCATCGGCACGGCCCCGTCGTCTCCTTGGAGAACCAAGCCGAGGTGCACGTGGCCGGGGACCAGCGGGCGCGACAGCGCCGTGCCGGGAGGAACGAGCCTCGGGCGAATGCAGTGGGTCATGGTATCTCCTTGGTTGGAGCGAAAGGGCTCCTGACTGAGACGTAGACACCTGGGCCGGCCATCTGCCGTCTCGTTGTGTGCCGCTGTGGCAGCTACCCCCCCATCGGCAGAGGCCGCAGGCCCCTGAGTCCCACTTGTCAAACCATGTCAACCCGCGAGGGAGCCATGCAGATCTCCATCACGAATGTGCATCTCGACCTCGGCGCAGGGCGCCGAGGCACCGACATGGGGCCGTCGGCCATTCACGTCGCGGGGCTCGTCCCGGGGCTCGAGAGGCTGGGCCATCAGGTGGTCGGTGTCGAGCCCATCGAGGCGAGGTCCTACGAGAACACGGCGGCGGGAAACCCTGCGGCGCGCTTCCTCCCCGCCATCACCCGCACCTGCGCGCTGCTGGCCGACAAGGTGGAGCGCGAGGTGAGCGAGGGCCGGTTTCCCCTGGTGCTCGGGGGCGACCATGCGCAGGCCATCGGCACCATCAGCGGCCTGGCCCGTGTGCACCGAGCGCGCGGCGAGCGCATCGGTGTGCTGTGGATCGACGCCCACACCGACATGAACACCCCCGACACCTCCCCCACCGGCAACATCCACGGCATGCCCCTCGCAGCCCTCCTCGGCTACGGCTCGAGCGAGCTGGTGAGCATCGCGGGGGATCAGCCGGCCCTGCATCCCGAAGACGTGTGCGTCATCGGCGCCCGGGATGTCGACGCCGCCGAGACGGCCCTGGTCAAGGAGTCCGGCGTGCGGGTCTACACGATGAGCGAGCTCGACCTGCGCGGCACCGCCACCTGCGTCGCCGAGGCCGTGGAGCGAGTGACGGCCCACACCGCCGGGGTCCACCTGTCGTTCGACCTCGACGGCGTCGACCCGCGTGACGCCCCCGGGGTCGGCACCCCCGTGCCCGGCGGGCTGACGCTGCGTGAGTCGCACCTCATCTGCGAAGCGGCCGCCCGCACCGGCAAGCTGATCGGCATGGAGATGGTCGAGCTCAACCCGGTGCTCGACGAGCGCAACAAGACCGGCCAGCTCGCGGTGTGGCTCATCGAGTCGGCCCTGGGGCGCACCATCCTGTAGGCGGGCAGCGGGCGGGCGCTGCCGGGGCTAGGGTGGGGCATGACCCTGCTGACCTTGCTCCTCGCTTGTTCCTCCGAGCCCGCGGCGCCGCCGGCCACCACGCCCCCCGCGCCGACGACGCCCGCTCCGACGACCCCCACCCCCACCGCCACCACCGGTGGCGCGCCGACCGGCGAGACCGGCGTGGAGCTGGAGGTGGTCGGGGAAGCGCCCATGCAGTTCCTGGGAGCCCGCCCCCGCAACGTGCTGATGATCAGCGTCGACACCTTCCGTCGCGACCACGTGGGGGCCTTCGGCAGCCTCGGGCTCACCCCGCGCATCGACCAGCTGGTGGCCGAGGGGGTCTCCCTCGACGAGCACATGCAGTGCAGCAGCTGGACCTACCCCGGAACGACGTGCACGCTGCTGGGGAGGTCCCACATCGACAACGGGTTCCTGCCCCAGCTGTCGGGGGGCGGCCGCGAGCCCTTCGCCGACGGCACCGAGTTCCTCGCCACCTGGCTGGCGGCCGCTGGCTACGACACCTCGATCAGCTCCCGCAACGGCTGGCTGTCGGAAGAGTGGAACAACGTGCAGGGCTACGGCACCATCCTGCCCGGCGGCGGCAGTGCCGAGGCCCAGCTCGACCTCGCCCTCGACCACGTCAGCCTGCTGCCCGAGGGCACGCCGTGGTTCGCGCACGTGCACGCCACCGAGCCCCACGTGCCCTACAACCCGCCCGACGAATACCTCGGCGCCCTCGACGGCCTCGAACCCATCCTGTGGAACCTCGCCGAGAACAGCTCCCACTACGCCGCCCGCGACCTGTGGGACGAGATGGACGAGGCGACTCAGGAGCTGGTGTTGCTGCACATGAAGCTCCGCTACGAGGCAGAGATCCGCTGGCTCGACGACCAGATCGCCGAGGGCCTCGCCAACTTCGAGGTGCAGGGGCTCCTCGACGACACGCTGGTGGTGCTGTGGAACGACCACGGCGAGCAGTTCTGGGAGCACGGCAACCTCACCCACGCCTACAACCTGCACCCCGAGGAAAACGACGGCTTCGCGGTGTGGTGGGCCGACAACATCCTGCCGGTTCGCTGGGCCGAGCCGACCCACGCCGTCGACGTAGCGCCGACCGTGCTCAGCGCCCTGGGCCTCGAGGTGCCCCCCATCGTCGCCGGCTACCCCGCCGGGCAACGACCCGACGGCCCCCGCTTCGCCCTGGTGATCGCACGCCTCGGCGCCGTCTCATCGGTGGTCGACGGCGGCCAGAAGCTCATCTTCGACTGGGACGAGGGCCGGCGGCACCGCTACGACACCGTCACCGACCCCGATGAGCTCGTCGATCTGTGGGGCACCGACCCAGCCATCGACGAGGCGCTGTGGGCCACACTACGGCCGCAGGTCGAGGCCGCTCACGCCATCGAGCCCGAGCTCGACCTGGTGTGGCCCGACGCCACCCAGTAGCTCAGCTGCCGACGAGCTTCAGCAGCGCGTCGACGGGCACCTCGGCCTCCAGCGGGTGCCGCAGCTGCCGATCGCGCCGGATCCGGTAGCGATTGCGCCGCCCCTCCTTGGTGACCTCCAGGAAGCCCTCCTGCACGAGCTCGCGAACGATACGCTGCACCGCACGCTCGGTGATGTGCACCTGCTCGGCGATGTCTCGCATCCTCAGGTCGGAGTCGAGGGACAGCGCGATCAGCACGTGCGCGTGATTCGAAAGGAACGTCCAGCTGTGGGGTGCATCCGCCATCGTGCCGCCTCGGTACATGACTCTATACATCTTTTATTCGCGTTTTCCAATTGACGATTCAAAATACACGATATTAGTGTCTGGTATTCACCCGAGGTGATGATGGACCCCGCCCTCCGCGTGCCCGCTCTTCCCGCTCCCGACCTCGGCGAGCTGCTCAGCGTGCTGTGCGAGCGCACAGGCGTCGCCGCCGACGCCGAGGCCATCGGCGTCGCGGTCGATCGCACCACCTCCCTGGAGGAAGCCGCCGCGGCGGTGGGGCTGCGGGTGCAGTGGCTGGTGGCACCCGTGGCGGAGGCCGCCGCCCTGGCCACACCCGAGCTGCCGGTGGTCGCCTTTCCGGCCGACGGCGGCAGCGTGATCATCGAGAAGGTTGGCCCTCGGGGCATCTCCATCAAGGAGCTTCATGGCGCAGCGCTGCGGCGGCGCGTGCGTGTGAGCCAGCTCGAAGCCCGCCTGGGCGCCGGAGCCGTGCCCTGGCTACTGGTGGAGCCCGTGCTGCCCGTCGCTGCGCTGGCCAGTCCCGGAAAGCCCCGGTCCCCGCTTCGCCGGCTGCTGGCGCTACTGTGGCTCGAGCGCCGCGACGCGCTGATCGTGATGCTCTACGGCACCGTCGCCGGGCTGCTGTCCCTGGCGACCCCCCTTGCCATCCAGGTGCTGATCAACTGGCTCGCCTTCGGCGCATTGCTGCAGCCGCTGTTCCTCCTCGGGGCGGTCCTGCTCATCTGCCTGGCCCTGGCGGCCGGCCTGCAGCTGCTGCAGCGGGTCGCCGTAGAGACCATCGAGCGGCGGATCTTCGTGCGCATGGTCGCCGACTTGTCCACCCGCCTGGCGCGAGTGCAGCCCTCGGCCCTGGAGGGCCGGCACGGCCCCGAGCTGGCCAATCGCTTCTTCGACGTGCTGACGCTGCAGAAGGCTGCCAGCACGCTGCTGCTCGACGGCTTCACCGCGGTGCTGCAGGTCGGTGTAGCGGTGGGGCTGCTCGGGCTCTACCACCCCTGGCTGCTGCTGTTCGACCTGGTGCTCATCGCCGGCATGGTCGTGGCCCTCGTCCCCCTCGGCTACGGCGCCGAGCGCACGGCCATCGCCGAGTCGAAGGCGAAGTACGCCATGGCCGCATGGATCGAGGAGATCGCGCGCCACCCGGTGGCCCTGCGGATGAACGATGCCCAGCTGGCCGAGCGACAGGCCGAGCGCCTCGCGCGTGGGTGGCTGCAGCGCCGCAAGGAGCACTTCCGGGTGTTCCTGCGCCAGTACGCAGGGGTGCAGGCCCTGCAGGTGGTGATGAGCGTGGTGCTCCTGGTGGCCAGCGGCACCCTGGTCCTCCGAGGCCAGCTCACCATCGGCCAGCTCGTCGCTGCGGAGTTCATCGTCAACGCGGCGCTGGTCGGCTTTGCGAAGTTCGCCGACAAGCTCGACACCGTCTACGACCTACTCGCCGGCGTCGACAAGATCGGAGGCCTCCTCGACCTGCCCTCGGAGGCCCCCATCGGCCTGCCGGGCGAGGGGCAGGGCGCCGCATCGGTAGCCCTGCAGGGCGCCGCCCTGCGCTACGAGGAGGGCAGCGGCCTGGCCCCGGTCGATGTCGAGCTCCCGCCAGCAGCTCGGGTGGTCGTCTACGGGCTGCCGGGCATGGGCAAGACCAGCCTCGCCCACCTGGTGTGTGGCGTGCGCCTGCCGACGGAGGGCAGGGCTCTTCGCGACGGCGTGGCCATGCGCACCCTCCGACCCGATGCCCGCTACGACGGCGTCTCCCTCCTCCGCGTGGGCGATGTCATCCACGGAACGCTCCGTGACAACGTCGCCTTCGGGCGTCCGCACCTCGACGACCGGCGCGTGTGGGAAGCCCTCGAGGCCGTCGGGCTGCGCGCCCGTGCCGAGGCCCTCCCCCACGCTCTCGACACCCTCATCGACCCGTCGGGCCTGCCGCTGTCGGCAGGAGAGCAGCGAGCCCTCCTGGTGGCCCGAGCCATCGCCTGTCGGCCACGTCTGATCGTCGTCGACGGGGTGCTCGACGGGCTGCCGCGCACCCCGCGGGAGCGCCTGCGCAACCTGCTGATGGACCGCTCTGCCCCATGGACGCTCCTCGTCCTCACCTCCGACGCGCGCGTGCCCTGCCGTGACGCTACGGGCTACACCCTCGACACTGGAGGCCTCCATGAGCGCCCGACCCTCGCCCAGGCCTGATGGCAAGGCCCGCGGCGGTGGGAGCCACCGGCTGCTCCACAACCGAGGCCCGCGGTCGACCCTCCGCCTCGTCAGCTCCCCTCCCTTCGTGCGCCGCGTCGCCTGGAGTCTGGGCATCCTGCTGCCCCTGCTGGCCGTGCTGCTGCTCCTCATGCCGTGGCAGCAGGCGGCGCTGGGCACCGGGCAGGTCATCGCCTTCGCCCCCGAGCAGCGCACGCAGACCATCGACGCCACCATCAAGGGCATCATCGACCAGTGGCACGTCGTCGAGGGCCAGCAGGTCGAGGCCGGCCAGGTGCTCGTCACCCTGCGCGACAACGACCCCGAGCGCCTCACGCGCCTGGAGCGCAGCCTCGACGCGAGCTCGACCCAGGTGCGCACGCTCACCGATCAGGTGCGTAGCTACGAGGCCAAGCTCGCCGCCGAGATGGCCGCTCGCGATCTGAAGATCGCCGAGGCCCGCTCCAAGGTCGCCAGCCTCGAGCAGAAGCGCATCGGCATCGAGGCCACCGTGGAGCTGGAGGTTCGCCAGGCCGAGCGCCTCAACACCCTGGCGCTGGAGGGCATCGTCTCCCAGCGCGAGGCCGAGGTCGCCCGCATGAAGCTCGCGAAGGACCGCGCCGAGCTGCAGGCCTTGGGCGCCGAGATCGCCGCCGCACGCCAGGCCATGGCCTCGGCCGGAGCCGACGGCGACGCCAAGGTAGCCGCCGTGCGGGCCGAGCTCGATGCCGCCCGCTCCAAGGTCGCCTCGTCGGAGCAGAAGCAGCTGGAGAGCGAGAGCAAGGTCAGCCAGCAAGCCGCGCAGCGCATCGTCGCTCCCCGCGACGGCATCGTGCAGTCGGTGCTCGGCGGGCCCGGCGGGGCACAGATCAAGCCCGGCGACACCCTTCTCCGCTTTGTGCCCGACACCGCCTCGCGCGCCGTCGAGCTGTGGCTCGACGGCAACGACATGCCGCTGGTCGAGGCCGGAGAGGAAGTCCGCCTGCTGTTCGAGGGCTGGCCCGCCATCCAGGTCGTGGGCTTCCCCGGAGCCGACGCCGGCACCTACGCAGGCCGGGTCACCTTCGTCGACCCCACCGACGACGGCAAGGGGCACTTCCGCGTGGTGGTGCAGCCCGATCCCGAGGCCCCCGCGTGGCCCGACCCCGAGCGACTGCGCCAGGGCGTGCGGGCGAAGGGCTGGGTCCTGCTGGGCCAGGTGTCGCTGGGCTATGAGCTGTGGCGCCGGATCAACGGCTTCCCATCGCTGCCTCCGGTCGACAAGGGCGACAAGCCCGTGCTGCCCAGCGGCAAGAAGCCCAAGGCCCCGCGAGGCCTTCAGTGATGTGGTGGCTGCTGGGGCTGGCGCTGGCCGCGCCCCTCACCCTCGATGAAGTGCTCGACGCGGTCGACGACCGGGTGCCGGAGCTGGCGGCCGCTGTGGCCAAGGAGGAGCAGGCCCGTGCCAAGCTGCTGGCGAGCCGAGGCGCCTTCGACCCGAAGCTGAAGGCCAAGGCCAGCCAGTACCTCGACGGCTACGACCGGCAGCTCCTCGATGCTGGCGTGGCCGGGCAGACGCTGTTCGGGCCTGCCGTAGCCGGGGGCTGGCGCAACGGCAGCGGCGACTTCCCCACCTACGACGGCCGCAAGACCGGCTCGGGGGGCGAGGCCTACCTCGCCGTCGACGTGCCGCTCCTCGACGGGCTGGTGTGGTCCGAGGCGCGCACCGAGCGCCAGGTGTCGGCCCTGCGCCTCGATGCCACCGCCGCCAGCCGTGACGACAAGGCCCGCCTGGTGCGCTGGAAGGCTGCGCAGTCCTGGGCGAAGTGGGCGGCGAACGGTGCGAAGCTGCGTATCCAGGAGGATCTGGTCGCCCAGACGGAGCGTCGCCAGCTCGCCCTCGACCGGGAGGCCGAGGAAGGCACCCGCTCCCGCCTGTCGGCCCTCGACAACCAGCGGGCCCTCGCCGAGCGTCGTGCGAGCCTGGCGGAGGCCCGCCAAGACGTGTTCGCCGCGGCACAGGGGCTGTCGCTGTTCTGGCGCGACGCGACCGGCGCCCCCCGCGTGCCGAGCCTCGACGAGCTGCCGCCGCTGGCCGTGGCGGCGAGCGAGGTCCCCCCAGACAGCGCCCGTGAGCTGGCCGAGGCCCGCGCCGACCTGCGACAGCTCGAGGCCGTGGTCGACGCCGCCGGGGTCAGCGTTCGGCGACAGCGCAACGCCCTGCTTCCCGAGGTCGCCATCGGAGCCGAGGCCGTCCGCCCCCTCGACGGTGAGCTTCCCCCCGAGCTGATCGCCGGGGTCTCGGTCGAGCTCGCCTCCCTGCTGCGCAAGGAACGAGGCTCTGTGCAGGCCGCCGTGGCCGCCCAGGCCCAGCTCGATGCCGCGCGCCGTGCCCAGCGAGATGCCGCGGTGGCCGAGATCGAGACGGCCCGCAACGCGGTGGTGCTGGCCCGAGAGCGCCTGGCGCACGCCACCGAAGGGGCGACAGTGGCCGACGAGGTGCTGCGGCTCGAGCAGCGCCGCTTCGAGCTGGGTGGGTCCGACATGTTCGTGTTGCTCGGGCGGGAGACCAAGCGGGTCGAGGCCCAGAAGAAGCTCGTCGACGCGCAGCTCGCCGTGGTGCTCAGCGAGGTGGGGCTGGCGGCGTCCGAGGGGCGCTAGCTGCCACGGTCAGGGCGCGAGCAGCACGCCCATGCGCTCCGGATCCGCATGACGGAACGCGGGGGTGAACACGGCCTCCACCTGCCGGTGCTCCTGCTTGCGGCGGGCGTCGAAGCCCAGCCGCTCAGGCGGGCCCTCCAGCCCCAGGTCGCTCCACGGGATCCGGGCCTCCATCGACCACCCGCCCTCGCCCACGACCGCCGCGGCCTCCGTTGCATCCCAGTCTCGGTGGACTTCCCCACTCGCCGCGTCGAAGGCGAGGTCCCACACCCCACCCGAAGCGCTCACGTAGATCCAGTACAGCGAGCCGTCGGCGGGCGACAGCAGCACGCCCACCCGGTCGTCGTAGACCACCTGCCCGTCGCGCCCCTCGTGCAGCCGCTTGATGTGCTCGGGAGCGGGGTCGTCGCAGCGGGCCGCGAAGGTGAGGCCCTGCTCGTCGTAGGCCACCCACAGGGTGGTCGGGTCGGCGGTCGACACCTCCCCGCGCAGGGTCGTCCAGTCGTCGGGGGACACGGTGGGTGGCACCTCCGCCCACTCGTCGAGCTGCCCATCGAGGGTGTGGGTGGGGGTGGACCTCGCGGGCGCCTCGCGCTGCCAGGACGGGACCAGCGCGAGGGGTGTGGGCCCGCTGTCGGGGAGGTCGACCTCTACTTCCAGACGCGGCAAGGGCAGCGTCGCGGGCTGTGCGAGCTGCACGGGAAGGGTCACCTCCTCCACCCGGTCGGCCCAGCGGAGCGTCGCGGACCCGGGCAGCTCGAGCGCGGCGTGCTTCGAGCCGGTAAGCGCCAGGCCTCGACCGTCGCCCGACAGCGTCGCCCACAGGCCGCCGCCGTCGAGCTGGTGCAGGAGCATCTCGTCGGCCAGGCTCGGCAGCGCCACGTCGCGAACGCTGCCCTCGGACAGGGTCGCCAGGTGCACGCCCTCGTCGACCGTCACCCACAGGAACTCCGGCGTGGTGCCCAGCGCCGCCGAAGGGACGCCCGCCACCCCGCCGCCGGACGACCCCACGATGACGTAGTCGATGCCATCGATGCGCTGGTGCGCGTGCCGGTGCCAGTGGCCCGTGAGCACCGCGTCGACGCCGTGGGCCACGAACAGCTCGTGGAGTGGGTCGGGCCTGCCCGCCGCCGCCGCCGTCGCCCAGAACGGCTTGTGCATCAGCACCACCACCGGCTCGTCGCTGTGGGCCGCCAGATCGTCGCGGAGCCAGGCCAGCTGGGCCTCGGGAAGGTCGTCTGCCGCCCGGGCGATGCTGTTGTCGAGGACCACCCAGTGTGCGCCCCCCCGGTCGACGCTGCGGTAGGGCGCCTGCCCGGTCAGGCGCTGGAAGGTGTCGGCGGTGGCCTCGTCGTGGATGTCGTGGTTGCCCGGGGTGTGGTGGACCTCGATGCCAGCGGCCTCCAGCGCCAACAGCGGGGCCAGCGCCCGCGCCCAGTCGGCCTCGTCTTCCGCATCGTCGGCCAGGTCGCCGACGGTGAACACCGCATCGGGTCGCAGCCGGGCCACCTGGGCCACCTGGGCCTGCCACACGGCGTCGTCGGGCTCTCCGGTGCGGTCCCCCAACACAGCGACACGGTAGGGCTGTGGAGGCGAAGCGGGCGCCTCGGCAGCTGACAGAGCGGGGGGGGCCTTGGGGACACAGGCCGCCAGCGAGAGCACGACGAACAACGTGGGGCGCACGGGCTCTCCAGCAGGAAGAGGTGGACCATAGCGCGAAGCCGCCACCTGTTGCCGACCTCCCACGGTGACGGAGGTCGTGACGGACCTCCGTCCGTTCGAGCCCGGCAGCTGGGCGTCGAGAAGAACTCAGGCTCCGCGAGGCAAGGCCACTCGCCGGTTTCGCACGGATCGGGGACCATCGCCCGACCGCCTCAGCGCGGCACCCCCCCGGGCTTGGTCCTCTGATGGGCCTGGTTCGAACAAGAACCTGAACCAAGAATCTTGGAGACGAACCGTGCGTTTGACCAGACGCGGCCTGTTGGCCAGTGCGTCGGCCGGACTGTTCGCGGGGGCACTGGGCAAACCTGCCCGAGCACTCGCCGCGAACGGCTTGACCGACCGCCTCGTTCCCGGAGCCGCTGGCTCCTTCAATGTGCTGGAGATCTTCTTCTCCGGCGCCCTGTCCCACCGAGAGACCTTCTGGGTCGAGCAACCCGATGAGCTGCCCGTGGAGCGCGGCTTGAGCTCACTGAATCCTCTGACCCACGCCACCACGAAGCCACCCGGCGCCCCCGCAGACTGGACCGCCTGGCTCGCGGCGCAGAACGCTTATCTGAACAGCGACTACAAGGTCGGCAGCACCACCGACGGCGACATCCACCTCGGCCCTGGCTTCAAGCCCATCGTCGACCCCCTGTCGTCGGGCCTCCGTCTACGCGATCGCCTCCGTGTCGTCGCGCTCACCCACGACGCACCTGTGCACCCCGTGGCCCAGGGCTACGCCACCCAGGGTATCTACGACGGATCCAGCGCGACCAAGGTCAGCGGTGCCGGTGCCGCCTTCATGCGTCACACCGGCAGGCAGTCCTACGTGTTCTTCCACAATGGGATGATCGACTCCCGCGAGACGGCACGGGTCGCCACCGTGAGCGGTCGCCACGGCGCCTACAACGCTCCCATCGCCATTCCCTTCGACGACCCCGGGCTTGTCAGTGCCCTGGGGACTGCACGGGACCCAGCCCGCGACGACCTCAACGCCTTCTACTCAGACCAGTACGAGGGGGGACTCACCTTCCAGCACGCCACCGCCTCCGGCGTGAGGGCGCGCTCCTCGGCCCTCGACCGCTACCTCGACAGCATCGGCGCCGCCTACGACGGGCCCGCCCTCGCCGCCGCGCTGGGCGAGCTGTCCGTCTCGTCGGGAAGCAGCCTGTGGGACAACGGCACGCGGCGGGCCATCAAGGCCTCCGTCGCACTGCTCGCGGCGGGCCAGTCCGCCTACTGCATGGTGTGCGACCCCGGGGTCACCGGCGCCCCCACTCCCTTCGCCTACTACGACCAGCACGGTATCTCCAACGCCACCGAGCACAGTGCGTCGGTCACCGCCAACGTACTGAACGTCATGCGCACCCTGCGTGAGGAGGTCGAGGCGGGTCGCCTCGACCTGGACAACACGCTGGTGGTGTTCAACACCGAGTTCGGCCGAGCCTTCTCCGCCTCCGACACCGGCTCGGACCACTGCCCAGCCGGCTTCGCGGTAGCGCTCCTCGGGGGGCCCATCGCCCAGGGAGACGGCGGTGTCGTGGGGCGCTTGCCCTTCACCTCGGCCGACGACGGCGCGGCCCGGGAGGCCGGCGCCCCCGCCACGGCCGCTCGCACCGGCGGAGGCCAGGGCCACAACCCCACCGATCTGCGCGCCGCCATCTACCAGGCCGGCGGCGTCCACCCGTTCCAGTCCGACGTGTTCGACGTGGGGGAGTCCACCGCAAGCGGCACCCCCGGCGACGCCGCCGACGACCTCGCCACCACCCTCTTCGGCTGAGGAGCTCCCCATGTTCGACCGATTCCCGGGCGCCCCTTGCGCCGCTGTGTCCTCTGTCTGCCTCGCCGCCGCCCTCACTGGCTGTGGGTGGACCGCCCCCCCGCACGACGACGGTGAGGAAGCCTTCGCCACACAGGCCATTCGCATCGTCCTCGGCCGCCAACCCCGTGGCATGGCCGAGGTGCGGGTCCTCGCCGACATCGCCGCAGCATCCGGCCGCGAGGCCATGCTCGACGCGCTGTTTCAGGAGCCCGACTATGTCGAGTACTGGAGCAACGTGCTCGCCGACGACCTGCAGGTGCAGCGTGAAGACGCCATGCGCGTACACGCCGACTGCGTCACCGACGCGCTCTTGCCGGCATCGCTGTCCCATGCCCTCACCACCCACCTCGCCACCGGAGACCCCGTCGACCCCTTCTGCGTGTGGATCCGCCCGGTACCACGGGTGCCCTTCGAGCTCGAGCTGGTGTTCGACAAGGCCATCCAGACCAGCCTGGAGGACTACAAGGGCCCGCTGCTCGACGAGCTGAAGCCGCCGGAGATCTTGAAGGAGGTCCCGCCTTGGGAGCCCATCGAGGCCAAGGAGTGGCCCTACGAGCCCTCCAAGACGATGGACGACCTCGCCGGTGCTGGGCACCAGGCGAGCAACCTCATGCTGGGGACCGCCTTTCCCTCCAAGCTCGAGGCCGTGCCCGACTGGAAGCGGTGGGACGAGCTTCACACCTTGTTCGAGTACAAGGAATGCCTGCCCTTCAACCTCACCGACGTGCTCGAGGCCTCGGTGCGTGCCGACAGGCTCGACGCCTTGTACCGCGCCTACCTGCCGGTGATGGCCACCTTCCCCTCCGGAAGCTCCGACAGCTCCGCGCGGCGCGAGCTGGGTGGACTGTTCTTGGACGTGTACCTCGACCGTGACCCCACGTGCATGACCTGCCACACCGCGACCTTCTCCCGCACCGATCCCCGGCCACTCAACCGAAACTGGGACCGGTTCTACCCCCTGTGGACAGGCCTACCACTCCCCCTCGACATGGAGGGGACCGTGTTCTCCTACGATCAGGGCGGGAGCTTCGTCTACGGTGGTGATGGGGGCGACACGGTGCGCGACCAGGTCGGCAACTTCTTCCGCACCGACAACCACTCGGGCACGCTGCAGCCTTGGGGCATCGACGAGACCTGCGTGACCAACGACATGCTGGGGTTTGGAGGCTACAGTGCCAGCCTCGGCGCCGACCCGCTGGGGGGTACGGCCACCTTCGCCGGCGTCACCCCCACCGACCGAGCCGGTGTCTTGACCCTGGTCGACGAGCTCGGCAACGGCATGAGTAGCCTCGACACGATGTCGCTCGACCCCATCGACTGGGCCGGGTACCGCGCCGCACAGGGCGCCACCAACAACGGCAACCCTGGCTGCACCGGCTGCCACGGCAGCGGCGGTGGGCGCGCCCCCGACCTCGCCTCCCGAACGGCGATCATGTCCGACGCCAGGCTGTTCGACATCATCCGCCGCGGCTCCGGCGAGATGCCCGCCATGGCCAGCACCGACGCCGCTGCCTGGGACGCCGTAGCATGGGTACGCGACACCTACGGCCAGTGGCCGGCGCTAGAGATGCAAGACCGCAACCACGCCTTCGCCTACTTCGTGGCCGCGACGGTCGCCAACCACGTGATGGACGAGACCATGGGTGAGCCCCTCACCCTCGCCCACGGCTTCCCACGCAACCCCAAGCAGGCCAATGCGCTGGCCGACCTCACGTCTACCGTGGCGGACCGGTTCAGCCTGCAAGACGTGCTCAAGGAGATCGTCTTGAGCGACGCCTTCAACCGGGCCGAGCCTGCGGAGCCGACGACCGAGCCCTACATCCTACCGATGGTCCCCTACCCCCAGGCGGCCATCCACCCCACCGCCACCCCCACGCTCGGCGACAACGCCAACAGCGAGGGCGACTTCGTCCACCGCCACAGCCCGTCGGGCCTGCTCCAACAGGTGCACGAGGCCCTGGGCTGGCCCCGACCGCGGGTGGGCGCCGACGACGTGGTGTACCCGACCCGCTCCCTCATGGACGGCATCGGGCGCTACCTGAGCACGGGCCGCACGGAAGACCCGCAGTTCGCCCTGGCCTCGTTCGTGCAGTGGGAGAACGAGGTCGCGACCTGCCGGAAGCCGGAGGCTGTGTACAGCCACCATGTCCACACCAAACTCGAGGACGTCGAGCCGGGCCTGATCGTCGCGCCAGACGAGTGGCTCGACTGGGTCGATCTGCTCATCGAAGACGGGGCGGTTCAAGGGCTCACATGGGAGGACCTCGCCCTCGCGGTGAAGGACCGACTGGTCACCGAGCCCAGCCTCACGGACCCTGAGCGCGAGCTCATCGAGAGCCTGTGGCAGGAGAGCCTCGCCGACGTGCCTCCCTACAACGCCAGCACCGATGACAAGGTACGCGACTACTGTGGCGTGCTGTTGGCCTCTCCCGACTTCGTGCTTCGGGGGGTCCGGCTCGCCAAGGACGGCCTGGAGGGCCCCGCCGAGCCGACGTGTCTACCGGGCGAGTTGTGTGATGGCGCGTCGCTCGAAGAGCACTACGCCAAGGCAGTAGACCAGGCCGGAAGCGGCAAGGACTGAGCTCCCCCCTCCCCCGAGCGCCCCTCGAGGGTGCCTCGGGGGAGGGGCAGCGAAGAGACCGGTTCAACGACGTGGGCATCTTCCCTGTGGGCGATGACATGTCGCTCAGGCGGCCCACGGCTCAGCGGCGAGCCCACTCCCTGGTGACCAGGTTGATGACCTCGTTCTCCTCACTGGAGCGCCGGCCATCCGCCTGGGCGAGGTCGAACAGCACGGTACGAATGAGCTCCTGCGCTTCCTCTCGGGTGACCGCGGCGACCAGCGGAACGAGGTCGTCGACGCTGTGGATGTGCCGCCCCGCATCGCGCACCCGCCCGGCCAGGGTGGGGTCGCCGATCTCTTCCATGAGCGCGTCGACCTCCTGCCGCTCCAGGTGCCGCACACGGCCGTCGGCGTTGACCAGCAGGTAGAGGGACGCCACCAGCGCGTCTTGTTCGGCCACGTTGAGGTCTTCCAGGTTCACAGTGCCTCCACGCCCCCATCTGAACACAGGCGGGCCGGAGACGAGAGGCGGATCACGCCTGCACCCTCAGGCCCGAAGGCGCCCCAGGCGGTAGCGCATCTCAGCCGCCACCTCGTCGTCGGGTGACTGGGCAAAGGCCTCCAGCACCGCGATGGCGTCGGGTGTGCCTATGTCTGCGAGGGCATGGCTGAACCACTTCGCGATGACGCCATGCTCGGAGCATGTGTAGGCGAGCCGGTCGAAGCCGCGCTGCAGCGCACGGCGCAGCACAGCCACGCTCGTGGGGTCTCGTCGCAGCTGCAGCGCACGAACCACCGCCTGGTGGCGCTGGTGGCGGTCGTCGTGCAGCAGCTCGTGGAGCAGCTCGAGCGGCACGTCGGCCTCGCCCCAGAGCAGGTCACACATCCAGGCGTCGATAGCCTGTGGGTCTGCAGCGGCGAGAGGCGACGGGTCTGTCATGCTCGACGGTCGAACCGGGCTCCCCGCAGGGGTGCCTACAGGCTCGCCAAGACCTCGGCGAGGTCGATCTCGTCTTCCTTCGGCGGCTGGGGCCCGGGAACGATGCCCACCAGATCGGGGTCTTCCTCGAGACCAGCGTTGGCCTCGGCCCGCTCTGCGGCAGCCTGCTCGCGAGCGGCCTTGCGCATCGCCTTCATCTGCTGGCGCTCCATCTTCTTCGCTTCCATCTTGCGTTTCTGGACGCTGGGTCGTGCTTTTGCCATGGGGACTCCATCTAGGGACTCGATCGTGTAACTCGTAGCGGCGCATCGTCGTCTCCGAACGGCACCATCCCGAGACCCTGAGCAGGGCGGCCCGCCCCCTGGAGAGGCGGGCCGAAGGCTCGGCAGGAGCGGGTCGACGCGGTCGACTCAGGACTCAGGACTCAGCTGCAGCCGGAGGTCGACCCGCAGCTCATGCACTTGAGGCAGGAGCCGTTGCGCACCATCGTCATGGCCCCGCACTCGGCGCAGGCATCCCCCTCGTAGCCCTGGGCCTTGGCGTCGAGCACCGCCTGGATGCGCACATCGCGGCTGATGCTGCCGTCGACGTGGACCGACGGGCCGCCGTCGCCACCCTTGAGCAGGTGCGTGCCGACCGTGGGGACCTCGCCGGTGCCCGGCACCGGGTATTCGTCGACATCGATGGCCTTCTCCGACACCATCAGGGGCGCGCGGACCACGATCTCACGCTCCTCGACGTACTCGGGCTCGGCCGTCTCGCCGTGCATCGCGTCGGCGCGGAGGTCTTCCTCCGACACGTGCGCCAGCTCGTCGCGGCCCAGGTAGGTGATGGCGAGCTCGCGGAAGATGTAGTCGATGATCGACGTGGCCATCTTGATGCGGTCGTTGCCCATGACCATGCCGTTCGGCTCGAAGCGGCTGAACAGGAACTGGTCGGCGAACTTCTCGAGCGGCACGCCGTGCTGCAGCCCGATGCTGATGGCGATGGCGAAGCTGTTCATCAGCGAGCGGAACGCGGCGCCTTCCTTGTGCATGTCGACGAAGATCTCGCCGAGGGTGCCGTCTTCGTACTCACCGGTGCGCAAGAACACCTTGTGGCCACCGACCACGGCCTTCTGCGTGTAGCCCCGGCGACGGTCGGGCAGGCGGCGGCGCTTCGCGAGGTAGCGAACGACCACCTTCTCGGCGATCTCGGCCGGCGAAGGCATCGGGCGCGCGGCCAGCGGCTCCTCTTCGTCGTCGGCCTCGATGGCCGAGAACAGGTCGGCGGCCATCAGCGACGACAGCGGCTGCGACAGCTTGGAGCCGTCACGGTACAGCGCGTTGGCCTTCAGGCCGAGGCGCCACGACAGCATGTAGGCGCTCTTCACGTCGTCGATCGTGGCCTCGTTCGGCATGTTGATCGTCTTGCTGATGGCGCCGGAGATGAACGGCTGGCAGGCGGCCATCATCCGGATGTGGCCCTCGGCCGCGATGAAGCGCCGGCCGATGCGACCACACTTGTTGGCGCAGTCGAAGATGGGCAGGTGCTCGTCGCGCAGCTGCGGAGCCCCTTCCAGCGTCATGGTGCCGGTGGCGTAGGCGTTGGCCAGCGCTGCCTGCTCCCGACTGAACCCGAGCTCGCCGAGCAGGTCGAGGGTCGGGTCGTTCAGCTGGCCCTCGCTCAGGCCCAGCACGCTGCGGCAGAAGTCGCGGCCCAGCGTGTAGACGTTGAACACGAACTTGATGTCGAAGGCCGACTCGAGCTGGGCCTCGACCTTGGCGAGGACCTCCTCGGTGAAGCCCTTGGCGGCCAGCGTCTTGTGGTTGACGTGGGGCGCGCCCTCGAGGGTGCCGTGACCCGTCGCGTACTGGATCATGCCCTCGATCTGCTTGTCGGTGTAGCCGAGGGTGCGCAGCGCCGGGGGCACCGACTGGTTGATGATCTTGAAGTAGCCGCCACCCGCGAGCTTCTTGAACTTCACCAGCGCGAAGTCGGGCTCGATGCCGGTGGTGTCGCAGTCCATCACCAGGCCGATGGTGCCCGTGGGAGCGATGACCGAGACCTGCGCGTTGCGGTAGCCGTGCTCTTCACCGAGGGACAGCGCGGAATCCCACGCCTTGCGGGCCGCCTTGACCATCGCGGGGGGCGCGTAGGACGGGTCGAGGGGCACCGGGCGGATGGCCAGGGACTCGTAGTCGTTGGACGGCGCATGCCACGCGGCGCGACGGTGGTTGCGGATGACGCGGAGCATGGCCTCCTTGTTGTTCTCGTAGCGAGCGAAGGGACCCTTCTCCTTGGCCATGCGCGCCGACTGTGCGTAGGACTCACCGGTGAGGATGCTGGTGAGCGCGGCCGCGACACCACGACCGGTCGACGAGTCGTAGGGCACGCCCATCACCATCAGCAGCCCACCGAGGTTGGCGAAGCCCAGGCCCAGGGTGCGGTAGTCGTAGGACCGGCGCGCGATGGCGTCGGACGGGAACTGCGCCATGGCGACGGAGATCTCGAGAACCGTCGTCCACAACGTGACGCCGTGGGTGTAGTCGTCGAGGAGGAACTGCGCCTTGTCGGTGTCGTAGAACCGCATCAGGTTCAGCGAGGCGAGGTTGCAGGCCGTGTCGTCGAGGAACATGTACTCGGAGCAGGGGTTCGACGCGTTGATGCGGCCATCGTTGGGGCAGGTGTGCCACTCGTTGATGGTGGTGTCGAACTGCACCCCGGGGTCGGCGCAGGCCCATGCGGCGTAGCAGATGTCTTCCCACAGGCTGTTGGCCTGCACCGTGCGGTGGACCCCGCCGTCGGTGCGCCGCAGCAGCCGCCACTCTTCGTCGCGGAGCACCGAATCCATGAAGGCGTTGGGGATGCGCACGGAGTTGTTCGAGTTCTGCCCCGAGACCGTCTGGTAGGCGTTGCCCTGCCAGTCGGTGTCGTAGGTGTCGAACGACATGCTGGCGTAGCCCTGACGCGCGTACTGGATGGCGCGGAACATCAGGTTGTCGGTCACGCCGTCGCGGCGAGCGGCCCGCATCGCCTTGGCGAGCGCCTTGTTCTGACGCGGGTCGTAGCGGAGCAGACCGGGGAGGTCGGCATCGCGGCAGGCGCCCATGATGCTGTTGAGGTTGCGCTCGTTGGTGCGCGAGCCGGTGACCAGCGACGCCACCTTCTGCTCCTCGAGGACCTTCCAGTTGACGAAGGACACGATGTCGGGATGGTCGAGGTCGAGGCAGACCATCTTCGCGGCCCGACGCGTGGTGCCGCCGCTCTTGATGGCGCCGGCAGCCCGGTCGCCGATCTTCAGGAAGCTCATCAGACCCGACGAGCGACCGCCGCCGGAGAGGGGCTCGCCCTCGGCGCGCAGGTGCGAGAAGTTCGACCCGGTGCCCGACCCGTACTTGAACAGGCGCGCCTCACGAACCCACAGATCCATGATGCCGCCTTCGTTCACCAGGTCGTCGTCGACGGACTGGATGAAGCAGGCGTGGGGCTGCGGGCGCTCGTAGGCCGACTCGGACGGCACCACCTTGCCGCTCTTGGGGTCGACGTAGCGGTGACCCTGGGCGGGGCCGTCGATGCCGTAGGCCCAGTGCAGACCGGTGTTGAACCACTGCGGCGAGTTGGGCGCACACATCTGCCGCGCCATCATGTAGCGGAGCTCGTCGAAAAACGCCTTGGCGTCGTCTTCGGTGTCGAACATCCCCTCGCGGACACCCCAGTAGGTCCAGCAGCCGGCGAGCCGATCGAAGACCTGGCGCGCGTCGGACTCCCCCACGAACTGCTCGCCCTTGGGGACGCTGGTGAGTGCCTGGTGATCGGGCTCGGAGCGCTGCAGCCACGCCGGGATGCCCTTCTCCTTGACCTTGATCGTGGCCTTGGGGATGCCCGCCTTGCGGAAGTACTTCTGGGCGAGGATGTCGGTGGACACCTGGCTCCAGCCGGAGGGAACCATCACGTTGTCGGCGGCGAACACCACGCTGCCGTCGGGGTTCCGGATCTCCGAGCGCCGGGGCACGAACTCGAGGTCGTCGTAGGGAGAAGACAGATCGGCGGTGAAGCGTCGGGTCACACGCATGGGAGCACCTCGAAGGGGCAGTGTCCCCGGAAGGGGATGGTCTGTGGCAATTGGGCGGTCGGAAGGTGGCGGGGTGCATGCAGGTGGGGGCCTGCACACGGGGGGGATGGGGCACACCGCGAAGCAGCGTGCGGAACCATCGGGGTGCCCTTCGCCGAGGGCTTGGGCACAATATCTAGTGCCCCCCCTGTAGGGCAACCCCAAGATGTAGGGGTGGTTATCCCCTGCCCCCACATCGATTCGTCCACAGGTTGGGGAACACGGATCAGCTCGACGTCTTCGTGATCCTCGAACCGCGGCCCGACATGCGCCCCGCATGGCTGTGGAAAACCATGGGGGAATCCGCAGCGGCGGTGCATCCGCCGCATCACGGCGCAGACGCCCGTGACGGCGGGGCCCAGCAGGGGCGATCTACCGGATCTTCCGCCTCCGCCTGTGGAGCAACGGAAGCCAGCCTTGTGAGCTATCTCACAAAAAGGTGCACAGGTGAACATGTGTTCACCCTAACGGGAGACCGCGCAGCTGAAAAGGCCCGGCGGCCAGAAACGCCGCTGCGGCTACGCAACCCGGTGAACGACACCCGCGTGACGCGGCTGAGGGGCCTCGGGCCCGTCGTCGCTGGGCGCAGAAGGCGCGGAGCCTTGCGTCGAGGCCTCGCGGGACGCAGGGCGCCGGGCATCGGCCTCACGCCGCTGCTGGTGGCGGTAGTCGAGGGACTGACCATCCCGGGCGAGCTCGCTGGACAGCTCGTCGCCGAGCCCTTCCAGGACCGACGCGGCGTCTCGGGTGGACTCCACCTCCACCCGCACCTGCTCCCCCTGCAGGCTCACATCGACCGAGACCTCGTCGTCGATCTCCAGGTGGACGACGCCATCGACATCCGACACCGGAAGCTCGGGCACATCGGTGGGGGCCGACATCGCTACCGCCGCGTCGGGAGCCACCGTGGCCTGCTCCGGGGAGGCCGACGCCCGCGGCGCGTCGAAGACCTGGCCCTCGAGGGGCACGCTCGCAGGCCGACCTGCGGAGCGGCGGTAGGCCGTGCGGGCTCGTCCGTGGACCTTGCGTGGGGGCCGGTCGGGCGCCGCAGCGAGGGGGGCCTCGCCACGGTCGTCAGCGGTCGAGTCGGGGCGCTCGGCATCCGGCGCCTCCTCGAGGGCGGGCGCGGCCGACCGTGTCGTCGCGGCCGACGACATCGACACGAGGGGGCCCCTGTCGGGCCGTGGCTGCACCGCGGACGTCTCGACCGGCTCGGCGGGAGCCGCGGAGGCCTCGACGGCGGCCGGGATCGAAGGCGACACCTCGCTCACCGTAGTCGGCTCGGCAAGGGGCGCCGGGGCGGCCTGCTGCATCGGGGC
>CBDUIC010000033.1:0-65600 GCA_965367245.1 uncultured bacterium
ACGTCCGCATCCTCGTTATCACAGAGGCATGGCCGACCTGTGGGAACCGACCTTTGCGCAGCACCGAACGATCTGGGGCCAAGACCCCACGGCCAGTGCTGTCCGAGCCAGCCCTCGAAGCAAGCTCCGATGTACGGGAAGTGCGTCGAGCTCGGAGACGACTGGTTCGAGACCCACCCTGGGATGAGGCTCTACTTCTACGACGCCGACTCACTGCAGCGAGCCTTCGGGGCCTACGGCCTCGTCGAGGTCGTGGCGATCGACGAAGCAGCAGCGGGTGGCGGCTCGTTGCCTTTTCACTTCGTGGCCTGTCGTCGCCCACTCTGAGCGGGCCAGTCTCGGGCCGCCCGTCGCTCACCGCACCGGCTCGGGCACCACGATGCCCAGCGCCGTCAGCAGCCCTCCGACCGACAGCAGCGTGCCCATCAGCACGAGCACCCAAGACCCCGGCTGCACCCCGGCCTCGGTCTTCGCCTCCCGCACCATCCGGAGGGCCGCGGCACCGAGCAGCACGACCCCGACACTGCCCATGACGACCCCGAACAGGGCGTCGCCCGGCTCCGCCGCGGTCTGGGCGAGGGCAGGCATCGGCAACAGCCACATCGGCAGCACGTCGACTCCAGGGGCATGGGGTTGTGCGGCGGAGTCTAAACGCTACGCCAGCAGCCCCTCGTCTTCCTCGGGATGCAGGGCATCGAAGATCACCTGCGCCAGCTCGGGCCCGATCCCGGGCACGTCGCCGAGCTGCGCCAGCCCCGCCCTCGCGACCCCCTCCGCCGACCCCAGCGCCCGCAGCAGCGCCTTGCGTCGCGCGGGGCCGACCCCGGGGATCTCCTCGAGGACGCTCTGCAGCGCATCCCGCTGGCGCACGGAGCGCTGGTAGCGCACGGCGTGGTTGTGGGTCTCGTCGCGTAGGTGCTGCAGGATGCGCAGGGCAGGGTGGCCGGCCCCCAGCTTGAGGGGCTCCTTGCGGTGGGGGAGCACGATCTTGTCGGAGCTGGCCCGGTCGCCACGCTTGCGCTCGGTGCGCGGCTTGGCGATGCCGCACACGGCCTGGTGGTGCAGCCCGAGGTCTTGCAGCACGGCGATGGCCATGGCGAGCTGCCCTTTGCCGCCGTCGACGACGAGCAGGTCGGGCAGGTTGTCTTCTTTGAGGCCTCGCGTGACCCGCCGCGACAGCACCTCCCGCATCATCGCGTAGTCGTCGTTGCCCTGGGCGGTCTTGATCTTGTAGCGGCGGTACTCGCGGCGGGCGGGCTTGCCGTCGAGGAACACGGCCATGGCGGCCACGGGGTTCGTGCCCTGCAGGTGGGAGTTGTCGAAGCACTCGATGCGGTGGGGCGGCTCGGGCAGCTCCAGCGCCTTGGCGAGGTCGGCCATGGCGCGCTCGTGGCGGGCGGCCTCGTCGGTCTGGTGCAGGTAGCGCACGCGGGCGTTCTCGGCGGCGAGCTCGAGCTGGCGGGCCTTGCGACCACGCTGGGGCACGGCCAGCTTGACCGTGGTCCCCCTACGGTCGGTGAGGACCTCGCTGATCGCCTCGTGGTCGCTGGGGAGCGCGGGGAGCAGGATCTCCGGCGGCACCAGGCTGCCCTCGGGGTAGGCGGCGACGAGCAGGGTCGACAGCACCTCGGCGGTGTCGCCCACGAAGGTCGACACGGTGGCCCGCGGCTCGCCCATCACGCCCTGGCGCATGGGCACGATGGCGACGGCTCCCTGGCTTCCTTCTCGGTGGACTCCCCACACGTCGCGGTCAGCGAGCTTGGTGTCGACGACCTTCTGGCGCTCGACGCTGGCCTCGATGCTGTAGATGAGGTCGCGGGTCTTCGCGGCGGCCTCGAAGTCTTCGGCCTCGGCCTGGGCGGCCATCCGAGCCTTGAGCCGACCCATGGCCTGCTGGCGCTTGCCGGCGAGGAGCTCCATGGAGCCGTCGATGAGCTCCTGGTAGGCCTCGCGGGTGGTGTGGCCGTCGACGCAGGGGGCGACGCAGCGGCCCATCTGGTGCAGCAGGCAGGGGCGCGAGCGGCTGCGGAGGACCGCGTCGGTGCAGGTGCGCAGGGGAAAGGCCCGGTGCAGGAAGGCCATCGTCTGGCGAGCGCGCGACGCGGACGCGTAGGGCCCGAAGTACTTGGCGCCGTCGCTGCGGATGGAGCGGGTGAGGGTGTAGCGGGGCCACCGGTGCTTGGGGTGGATGCGCAGGTGCAGGAAGTTGCTGTCGTCGCGCAGCTTGACGTTGTAGCGGGGCCGATGCTTCTTGATCAGCGTGTTCTCGAGGATCAGCGCCTCTTTCTCGGTGTCGGTGACCACGACTTCGACATCGTGGGCGGCGTCGACGAGGAAGGGCACCATCTGCCGGCTGTCGGTGAGGGAGGTGTACTGCCGCACGCGGGCGCGCAGGTTGACCGCCTTGCCCACGTAGATGACCTTCCCGCGGGCATCCTTGAACAGGTAGACGCCAGGGGTGGTGGGGAGCTCGGCGACGCGGGTGGACAGGTCGGGCATGGGGTGGCTCTTATCGCCGTCGTTGGGTGCTGGTGGCCCGCCGCTGCTCGGCTCGCTGGCTCGGCCGAAGCGATGGGCCTACACTTGCCGCGAGGACCCCGCCATGACCCCCCACAGTGCGCTGCACATCCAGGAGCGACTCGCAGCGGGTGGCATGGGAGAGGTGTGGCGAGGGAGCACGGCCGACGGCGTGCCTGTGGCGGTGAAGGTGCTGCGGGTAGAGCAGGGGGTCGATCCTCGGGTCCGGGCCCTCTTCGACGGTGAGGTGCGGGCGATGGCGCGCCTGGCCCACCCGCACATCAGCTGGGTCTACGACTACGGGAGCGTGCCGGAGGCCTGGAGCCGTCAGGGCGAGAGCCTGGTGCCCGGCGCCCGCTTCGTGGCCATGGAGTTCTCGAGCGGAGGCACCCTCGAAGACCAGCCCCCCGCCACCTGGGGCGCCACCCGCGACGTGCTGCTGCGCCTCCTCGACGCCCTCGCCCACGCCCATGCCAGAGGGATCGTGCACCGCGACCTCAAGCCCGCCAACGTGCTGATCAGCGAGGCCGGCGACGTGCGGCCGGGCATCAAGCTCACCGACTTCGGCGTGGCCCACGCCATCGGTGCGTCCTCCCGGCGCTTCGTCGCAGGCACGCCGGAGTACATGGCCCCCGAGCAGGCTCGGGGTCGCCCGTCGGCCCTCGGCCCGTGGACCGATCTGTACGCGCTGGGCTGCATGGCCTGGGAGTGGGTGTGCGGGCAGCTCCCCGCCCGAGATCCCGACGGGAAGCTGCCTGCCTACCGGCCCCAGATGAGCGTGCCGGCCGGGGTGGAGGCCTGGATCCGGGAGCTGCTGGCGGTCGACCCCGCTGAGCGCACCCGCTGCGCGGCCGACGCCCTCCACGGGCTGACACGGCAGGCGGTGGATGGCCTCGACGTGCCGCCAGAGCTCGCCCTCGAGGGGCTCCCGCCCATGCCGGAGGCGTGGCGCGCGCCACAGCACCCCACCCTGCGGCTCCACGGAGCAGGGCTGGGTCTGCTGGGCCTCCGGGAGGTCGGTCTGGTGGGGCGCGAGGCCGAGCGAACCCAGCTGTGGGCGCAGCTGCGGCGGGTGCGCACGACCGGGGTGGGCGAGGTGGCGGTGGTCCGCGGCGTCTCGGGGGTGGGGAAGACGGCGCTGGTGCGCTGGCTGGGGCAGCGAGCCCACGAGGTCGGTGCCGCAGACGTGGTCCACGTGGCCTGCGAGCGTGGCGAGTCGCCAGAGGCGGGCTTTCGCAAGCTGGTCGTTCGGCTGCTCCGGCTGGTCGACGTGCCCGAGAGCAAGCGCCTGCTGGCCCTCGACGAGGCCCTCGAGGCCCACGAGGTGCGCCCGCGGCACCACGAGATGGTGCGCGCGCTGCTGGCGGGCACGGCGGGTGCCGAGCGCTGGGGTCGAGCCCCCTGCATCCGGGGGGTGTGCCGGGGTCGCGCGCGGCGACGCGGCCTGCTCCTGGTGATCGACGATGCCCAGTGGGGGCCGGAGCAGCTCGAGCTGGTGCGGATGCTGCAGCGCGCCCAGCGGCTGCGTGCCACCCCCGTCCTCGTGGTGGTGGTGGTGGAGGAGGAGAGCCTGGCCCACGAGCCGGAGGCGGCGGAGCTGCTCGAGGGGCTGGCCGAGGCCGGAGGCGAGGTCCTCCCACTGCTGCCGCTACCGGAGACCGACCAGGCACAGCTGCTGCGAGAGGTGCTCGGCCTCGACCCCCACCTCCTCGCCGAGGCAGCCACCCGCTGCGGCGGCAACCCGGGCTTCGCCATGGCCCTGGTCGGGCACTGGGTCGCTCAGGGCAACGTGCGGCCCGGGGCGCATGGCTTTCGTCACCGTGAGGGGGTCGAGCTGGCCATGCCCTCGAGCCTCGCCGAGCTGTGGCGGCAGCGCCTGGAGAGCCTGGTGCTCGGTCTCGACGACCGATCGCGGCGCGCGCTGGAGCTGGCGGCGGTGCTGGGCGCCTCGGTCGACGAGGCGCTGTGGGCTCAGGTATGCGACGACCCCGACGCGTCGTGGGCTCGAAAGGGGGTCTCTGCGGTCGACCCCCGAGGCCACCGGCTGCGTCAGGCCCTGGTCGAGCGCCTGCTGTTGGCGCGCCTCGCCGAAGAGACCGACGAGGGCTTCGCCTTCACCCATCGCATGATCGTGGAGGTGTTGGTGGACCAGGCTGGCGGCGCGGGCACGCTGCAGGCGCACCATCGCGCCTGCGCCGCTCACCTCGCGGTGCGCTCGAGCGCAGACGACGCCTATGCCCTCGGTCGCCACCTGATGGGAGCCGGCGAGCCCCACGCTGCCGCCGAGCCCCTCCTTCGAGGCATGCAGCGGCTGATGGCCTACGGGGACTCGAGGACGGTGCTGGCCGACATCCAGCGACTGCGGGTCCAGCTGGGCCCGGAGCTGGAGGCGGGCCGGGTCACGGCGTTGCTCGGCGCCCTGGAGGCCCACGCCCTCCAGGTAGACGGGCAGCTGGAGCTGGCTCTGGTGTGCGCGCAGCGGGCGGTCGGGGAGGCACGCCAGGTCGGGGATCGGGAGGCCGCGGCCCACGCGCTGGCGCGTGTCGCCGACCTGCAGATGCTGCTGAAGCGCCTCGACGAGGTCGAGGTGACGAGCCGGGCGCTGCTCGAGGTCATCGACGCCTGTTCCCACCCGCACTGGGGCACGCTCGCGCAGATTCGGCTGGCCCGGGCGTGCCGGGAGCGTGGCGACCTCGACGGCATGAGGGCCTGGTGCCACGCGGCCACCGACGGGCTCGAGTCGGGGCTCGATCGGCCGGAGACCTCGGTCATGCTGGCCGCCGCCCACGACATCCTGCGAGACGACCTGCAGACCAAGCGCTGGGCCCTGGTGGCGTGGAGGGTCAACGAGGCGGCAGGCCACACCATCGACGCGGTGTGGGCGGCCGCGAAGCTGCACGAGCTCGCCCTTCGCAGCGGGGATCGGCATGGCGCCCGTCGCTGGCTCCGTGCCGCCATCGACCAGGCGGTGCTCGGGGCCGAGATGCGCAACCTGGCCATCCTGCGCTTCAACCTGGCCAAGATCGACCTGGCGGACGGCTGCTGGGAGGCCGCGCGAGACGGGCTGGCCCGTGCCGCCGACGAGGGGCCGGGCGACCCGCTCACGGCCGCCCTGTTTCGGGTGGGGTCGGCCGCGGCCACGGCGGGTCTGGGCGACTGGGGTCGTCACGACCACCACATGGCGAGGCTGTCGCTGGGCAGCGAGGTGCCCCGGGTGCCTGACTTCGTGGAGGTGCTCGACATCGCCCTGGGCATCGCGAGGCAGGGCAGCCACCCGCAGCGCGTGGCCCGGCTGGAGGCCGCGCGCGCCGCCCTGGCGTGAGCGGGCTTCGTGGCGGTGGAGGGCAACATGCCGGCCTCGTGGCCGTAGGCAGGCGTGGAGGGTGTAGATGGAGCGCGACCGTGGCGTGGGCCGACTCGATGTGGAGAACCAACCGGTGCACGTGGTGTGGCTGCCCTTCACGTTGCTTCGCTTCGGGCTCACGATGGGGGTGCTGGTGGCCGTGCCGCTGGTCGCCGCCACGTGGTCGGTGCCTGCGAACCCGCTGTGGGGGGCCCTCGCGGCGGGCGGTCTGATGCTCTACCTGGTGGTGGGCTACTTCCTTCGACCTCGGCCCAACCTCGACAACGTCGGGCTCGCAGGAGGGCTCATCGACCACCCGTTTCGGTGGAGCGACGATGGCAACCGCTTCCTGTGGCAGCTGCAGATCGCCTTGTTCCCTGGCTACCTGCTGGCACGCCCGGTCGCCGAGGTCTTCTACTGGCTGGCCGGCGAGGCAGAGGCGAGCTGAGCGCCGCCGCCCGGAGCGAGCCCGAGAGTGTGGCTGCAACCTTGGTACAGTGCGCCCGGCAATGGCGCAGTAGAGCGCTCGGCGGAGGGCGTGTGGGTGAGCGGGTCATTCCGGGGTTGTCGGACCCATCGTGGCTGGAGGCGGTCGCCGAGTCCGCCGAGTTCCTCACCATCATCGACCCCGCCTACCGCATGGTGTTCATCAACAAGCAGCTGCCGGGCCTCGACGACGTCGTTGGCACCGAGGTGTTCCCCTACGTGTCACCGGCCTACCACGACATCCTGCGGGCATCCGTCGCACGTGCGCACGACGAGGGCTTGCCTCAGCACTATGCCTCGGAAGCGGTAGGGCCGAACGGCAGCACGGCCTACTACAGCAACTGGGTCCTCGCCCTCGCTGGAGAGGGCCACGGTCCCGGGGCGCTCACGGCCATCGTCGGCATCGACGTCACCCACATCGGGAGGGTGAAGGAGGCGCTCGATGCCAGCCAGGAGCTGCTTCACGCGCTGACGCGCGATGCGCCGGATCTCATCTCCATCGTCGACCGCGAGCACCGCATCCGGTTCACGAACCGAACCATCACAGGTCGACCGGTCGAGAGTGTGCATGGCCTGAAGGTGGTCGACTTCCTGCCGCTCGAGGAGCGCAGCAAGGTCACCGGCGCCATCGAGCAGGTGTTCACGACCGGCGAGCATGCGTCTTACGAGACGGTGTTCGAGCCGCCTTCGGGGCGGGTGGAGCTGTCGACGCGCCTGGGTCCGGTCTACCGTCAAGGGCGGGTCGAGCGAGTGTCGCTGATCACCACCGACATCACCGAGCAGCGCAGGGCGCAGCGCGAGCGTCAGCTCCTGGCCGAGCAGCTTTTCCAGGCCCAGAAGATGGAGTCGCTGGGGCAGCTCACCGGTGGCATCGCCCACGACTTCAACAACCTGTTGACGGTGATCCTGGGTAGCGCCGACCTGGTGGCGGAGGCGCGCCTGCCGCCCGACGAGGTGCAGATCCTGGCGGGTGATATCCGCGAGGCAGCGGTTCGCGCGGCCGACCTCACCCAGCGGCTGCTGGCCTTTGCTCGGCGGCAGACCCTCAGCCCCCGCACGCTCGACCTGGGGCAGCTAGCCACCGACGAGGTGCCTCTGCTGGAGCGCTCCCTCGGGGAGCAGATCGACGTGCAGGTGGAGGTCGGCGAGGGGTTGTGGCGGTGCCACGCGGATCCGGCACAACTGCAGAACGCACTGCTGAACTTGGCGATCAACGCCCGCGACGCCATGGAGTGGCAGGGCACGCTGCGGATCGTCGTCGCGAATGCCGTCGTGGCCGAGGGCGCGCGGGCAGCGGTGCCAGCTGGTGAGTGGGTCATGCTGCAGGTGTCTGACGACGGCAGCGGTATGGCGCCCGAGGTGCTCGCTCAGGCGGTCGAGCCGTTCTACACGACCAAGGGGCTGTCGGGCAGTGGTCTGGGGTTGAGCATGGTGTACGGCTTCGCGCAGCAGTCAGGAGGTCACCTCGTCCTCGACAGCACGCCCGGTGTGGGCACGGTGGCGGCGATCTACCTGCCCCGGCACGACGGAGCAGGAGCCTCCGCCAGCACCCGGCACGCCCCGTCGCACGCGCACGCCGGGGAAGGGCAGCTGGTGTTGGTCGTGGAAGACGAGCCGCGGGTGCTCGGGGCGACCGATGCCATGGTGCGGTCCCTCGGCTACCGCACCCTGCAGGCGCGAGATGCCAGCGAGGCGTTGTCGTTGCTGGCGTCGGTCGAGGGTGTCGTGTTGGTGTTTTCAGACGTGGTCCTCCCGAACCGGAGCGGGGTCGAGCTGCGCGCCGACATTCGAGAGCGGTTTCCCGGGGTCGAGGTCTTGCTCACGTCGGGCTTTGTGTCGAACGCCCTCGCCGACGTCGCCGACGCAGATCGGGTGCTGCTGCCCAAGCCCTTCTCGCGGCGCCAGCTGGCGGCGGCGCTCCACGATGCCCTCGAGGGAGCCTCGGCGACCGAGTAGCTCGCCCGACTCGGCTCGGGTCGGCTAGGAGACGGCGCAGAGGATTCCCATGCGCAAGACCTTCGAGCTCACCCACCCCCGCCACAAGCCTGCTCAGGCCCTCGACCGCGTGAAGCACCAGCTGCACAAGTACGTGAAGCGGGAGCGTCGCAAGGAACTGCCCGAGGGGGTCGACTATTGGGACTTCGACTGCCGCATCGGCGCCGACGAGGCCTCTGCCGAGGTCGCGCACCTCAAGGAGCTGTCGAAGCGTCTCGACGTGCTGGCAGGCCAGGGGGCGCTCACCGCCTATGTCGAGATCCTGGTGAAGCCGGGGCATCGCACCCAGCGGCCAGCGCCCGAGGATGAGCCCGCCGACGAGCCCGCCGAGTCCTGATCAGGCAAGGATGCTGCCTCGCCCGGCGTACCACCGTCAGGAGGGGCGGTGTCGGTCATCGGGGTGGGTCGTGCGGTGCGTGAGCAAGCCCGCGCCGCGGCGGCGACGCGGTCGCGGGCGCGTGGGCCGGCGCGCTTCGACGAGGAAGCCCTGCCGGTGCTGGACGGCGAGGCCCAGTGCGTTCGCTGTGGGCGGGTGTCGACCGAGTCGGCTCTGGTGTTCGCCGAGGACGGCCGCGTGTGTGGGCCGTGCGAGGCGGAGGCCGTGGTGGCGTCGAGCCTGCCGCCGAGGTGGGAGGCGCCGGTGGTCGGTGGGCTCCTGCCCGTGCCGGCCCTTGGGGTAGCGTTCGCCTTGAGCGTGCCGTGGTGGCTCGGCGTGAGGCCGGTCTACAAGGCAGGCGCTTTCTGGTACATGGCCTGGTGCGTCGGTCTGTCGGTCGCCGCCATCGGGGGGCTGCACGCTGCCCGGGCCGTGCGGGACCTGTCGCGCACCGAAGCCCCGACGGGGGTGCAACCGCTGTCGGTCGCCTGGTGGGGCCTGACGGGCAACGTCGGCGCGGGCCTGTGGATGATCGTGCTGGTGGCGCTGGTCTACGGCTAGCTGCCTAGGCGACCGCAGGGATCATTCGACGGGGCCGGTGACGGCCTTGTACAGGCCGGGAAGGCCCACCAGGACGATGCTTGCCAGGGCGGTGTAGCCGCGCGGGCCGATGTCGCCGGCCTGAGAGAGCAGCCCCCACGCGGCCCAACCGAGCAGACCGACGCAGCCGAGGAGCCCCAGCGACGCCACGGCGACGGTGACGAGGGCTCGGCCCGTGGACATGTCGGCTTTCTGGTGGGTGGTGGGCTGGCTCATGGGGGCCTCCGGGGTGTGGGGCGGGCCGCGTCACAGCGCGGCCACCGGTTGGGTGACGGCTGAGTAGCGGTCGCTGGAGGGGCCGCCGAGGCTGTGTCACAGGCTGTCACCCTTCGGGGGAAGGCCCCCGCGCCCGTCAGTCGAGGGAGATGACGAGGCTGTCTCCGCCCCCGGCGGCCCACGGCGTGTGGCCGGCCGGCACGGTGGTCTTCCACTCGTTGCCGACGGCGGCGTTGACCACGTGACCGGCGATGCGCACGCTGGTGGGGTCGCCCAGCAGGTAGCGGGGCACGCGCGCAGAGAGGGTGTGCAGATCGGCGGCGACCCAGGCCCCGTCCCCGTCGCGCAGGCGGCGACGCAGAGTCCACCCGGATGCCGTGCGCTCCCACACGCCGCTCCAGGGGCCGGTGCCATCGCCCAGGTCGCTGGTGGACCGCAGGGTGATGGCGTGGGTGGGGGTGAAGGGCAGCTCGGGGGTGAGGCCGAGGTAGTCGATGCCCTGGCCGGGGGTCGGCGCGCCCGGGTCGGCCTGCAGGTAGAGGATGGCGGGCAGCACCGGGTCTTCGGCGGCTTCGGTGACCCACGCGAGGTAGACGAAGTCGTCGTCGGCGTCGAGGGCGAAGGCCTCCCAGGGCTGGCGGGGCACGCCGACGGGCACGTGGGTGGTGGGGTCGAAGGCGCCGAGGTCGTCGACGCCGTCGAGGGGCACGGTGTCGCCGGAAGGAGGGCTGCCGCTGCCTTCCAGCGCGAGGAGCGTGACCTCCGCCACGTCGACGTAGCCGTGCACCTCGTCGCCGCCGCCGGGGCCGCCGGTGTAGCTGGTGAAGTGGTCGAGCCAGCTCATGTTGGGCAGGTCGGACACGGTGAGGGTGTAGGTGGTGTCGGCGCGCAGCTCGACGGGCAGGGTGGTGGACTGTGCCCACGCGTCCCAGGCGCCAGAATGGGGCAGCACGACGGCATGGTCGGCGACGACCTGGCCGTCGGCCTCGATCTGCACCCGCTTGTGGGCCGCGGTGATGCCGGTCGACAGCGGGCCCGCGCCGTTGGCGTAGCCGAGCTGCACCTGGTGGGGGCCGGTGACGGTGGGGCGGAACACCAGCTGCAGCACGTCGTCGGGGCGGCCCCAGTCGGCGAGGTGGGGGCGGCCGTGGTCGGTGGCCCAGCTGCCGTCGCCGGCCACGAAGTCGTAGGCGTCGAAGCGCGCGATCCGCGTGGTCCCCCAGTCGCACTGGACGGGGCTGCGGTGGCTGGTCTGGCCCTCGGCGTCGACGGCCACCAGGCTGTAGCAGGGGCTGGCGTCGATGGGCAGGGCGTCGGGGTCGGACCACGAGGGGCCGCCGAGGCCGGTGGCTACTCGCTGCCCGTCGCGGATCACCTCGACCGTGGTCCCCCCAGGATGCGTGAAGGAGAGGACTCGGCTGCTGCCCTGCAGAGCCAGCGACGTGAGCTCGGGGGGCCGTGGGGCGATGGCGTCGGGGGCGACCTCGACCAGGGAGTCGTCGGCGTCGACGGGGGCGAGGGTGGCGAGGAGCGTGGCGCCGTCGGGCACGTCGTCGAGGGCGACGGGGCTGCTGTGCTCGGCGCCGTCGATGGTGAGGCGGTCGAGACCCAGCGCGGTGCAGCTGGCCCGATCGGCGGGGAGCTGCAGCTCGAGGGTGATGGTGCGGCCGGCCAGCGGCAGGTCGCGCAGGGTGACGACCTCGCCCAGGTCGAGGCGGTCGGCGAGGTCGCACGGCAGGAAGGGGTCGACGTGCAGGCCATCGTCGTCGAGCTCGAGGCCGGCCACGCCGCGGAGCCACAGGGCGAGGTAGCCCGCGACCGACCACAGCTGGCGGCGGCTGTTGACCACGGGGCCCGACAGCTCGCCGTCGTCGAACCAGGCGGCCTGGGTGCCCCACTCGAAGTTCTCGAGGTTCGACAGCGCGAAGGCGGCACCGTCGACCAGGGCGACGGCGTCGCGGCTGAACACCCCGGCGAGTCGGTGGCGGCGGGCGGACCACACGGCGTAGGCGGTGACGAAGGGCCACTGGCCGCGGTTGTGGTAGACCGGCACGTCGGGCTGCTGGGGCCAGATCACCGGGGGCCCAACGGGGCCGTGGGGGTAGCTGGCCAGGGCGCGGGTGGGCCGGTCGCCGTCGAGGAGCAGCCCGGCGAGGGCGGTGCCGAGCAGCTCGCGCTGGTGGCGGGGGCCGGGGTCGAGGGGCGGGCCGATCCAGCTGGACCACCCGTCGAGGGTGTCGACCCAGAAGGCGTCGTCGATGGCGGCCTGCAGGTCGTCGGCCCAGGTGGCGAGCTCGGCCTCACCGGTGAGCCGAGCGGCGGAGCGCAGGGCGTGCAGGTGGGCGAGGTTGGTGCCCAGCGCCTTGCTCTCGGCGAGGGGGACCACGTCACCGGCGGTGCTCAGGGGGTAGCTCTGCTCCCGCCAGTCGAGGAAGCTCATCTCGCCGCGCATCAGGCCGTCGGCGGGGTCATAGACCCAGGCGCGATCCTGCTCGACGGTGTTCTTCAGCGCCTCCGCGGCGTCGGCACCGAACGCGTCGGCCTCTGCGCCCTGCAGCTGCCGCCACGTCTCCATGGCCCCCAGCGACCAGGTGACCCGGTCGGTGCTCACCGGCCACGAGCCCCCCGAGCCGGTGTCTTGCACGATGTGCAGGCCGAGGCCGGTGCCCGGCTTGCCGGCGGCGAGCTTGTAGCGAAGGCTGTTGGCGGTGCGCTGGGGATCGATCCACGCGAGGGCGAGGTGCGCGGCGTAGGCGGTGTCGCGCGTCCACACATACGTCCACTCCGCGCCCGTCTCGAAACAGTCGCAGGGGGTGGGGGCGCCGTCGGCGAAGGCGCCGTCGGTGATCGCCTCGACGCTGTTGTCGCGCACCTCGGCCAGCGCGAGGGCGAACAGCGCGTCTTGCACGAGGGAACCCGACCGCAGGGACGGGTCGCCGGGGAGCTCCTCGACGGTGCGCGAAGAGGAAGCCCCATCGTGCTGGGGCTTGTCGGTGGTCAGTTCGTAGCTGCGGTAGGCGACGCTGGGCGCATCGACCCGCACGTCGGTGGTGTGGGTGCCGTCACTCCAGGCCGCGTGGGTCGGCGTGGCAGGGTCGGTCGGAGTGGGGGTGGGCAGCGAGGGCGTGGGCATGGGCGTGCCCTCCGTGATCGGCGGCGAGTCGGACGGGGTCGGCGCGCAGGCGAGCAAGCACAGGGTCCACCACATGGAGCCTCCTCGCGAGGAGGTAGCCCGTTCCGTGACTCGTTGCAGAGTTACGCTTCGCGCGACCGTGGGAGGTGCAGCGAGAAGGTGCTGCCGACCCCGACCTCGCTGGTGACGGTGAGGTCGCCGCCCATGGCCCTCGCGAGCTGGCGCGACAACGCGAGCCCGAGCCCGGTGCCCCCGAGCTCCGCACGTCGGGTTCGGTGGACCTGGTTGAAGGCCTCGAACAGCTCCCCGAGCTGCACGGCGTCCATCCCCACACCGGTGTCTCGCACGTCGACCCGGGCCTGGTCTCCTTCTGCCTCGAACACGATCTCGATGAGCCCGTCGTGGGTGAACTTCGACGCATTGCTCACGAGGTTGAGGAGGACCTGGCGGATGCGGTTGGCGTCGCCGAGGACGGGCCCGTCGAGACCGCCGGTGACGCGGACGGCGTTGTTGCCGCGGTCGGCCTGGGCGTTGGCCACCTCCAGCACCTCCCACAGGATGGGCTCGAGGTGGACGGGCTCCTGGCGCACGTCCATGCGACCGGCCTTGGCGCGCGTCAGGTCGAGGAGATCGTCGATGAGGGCGAGCAGGTAGCCTGCCGCTGTCTCTACCCGCTCCAGGTCGGGGTCGAACTCCTCTGGGACTTCCTCGCGCAGCAGCTCGGTGTAGCCGATGACAGCGGTGAGGGGCGTGCGCAGCTCGTGGCTGACGTTGGCCAGGAACATCGACTTGGCTTCGTTGGCTCGCTCCGCCGCGCGCTTGGCCTCCTGCAGCTGGGCGTTGGCCTGGGCCATGCTCTGCCTCGCTCGCACCTCCGAGGAGTAGTCACGGCACACCACCAGGTGGCCCAGGCCGTCGATCCAGGTCGCCTGGGCGTGCACCGGAAACTGGAAGCCGTCGGGCTGCGACCACAGCAGCTCGAGCTCGACGTCGCGGCACGGTTGCTCCGACCAGGTCGTCGCCAGCAGGGCGCCGGCGCTGTGGCCGACGAGCTCTTCTCGGGGGCGACCCGCGTGGTCGATCGCGGTCTGGTTCAGGTCGACGACGGTGCCGTCGGGAGCGAGCAGCAGCACCGACTCGGGGGTGTCGAGACGGGACAGGTCGTCGGCGTAGTCGAGGAGCTCCCGGTAGACCGCCACCATGCCGATGATGTGGTCGTCGACGCGAAGAGGATCGTAGGCGATGACCCAGTCTTTGCCGATGGTGCGGGTGATCCCGCGGAAGGGCTGGCCGAGGCGCAGCACCTGGCGGGTGATGTCGTCGTTCGCGCGTGTTCCATACGCGCGACCGTCCTGCCCGGCGGCGGTGGCGGTGGTGGCCACCCGCAGGTTGCCGGCGAACAGGGTGCAGCCGTAGCCGGTCGTCTCCTTCACGTGGTCGACGATCCCCGTGTCACCCGTGAGGGACTGCTCACCGAGGAACAGCTCGTCGCCACGGCGAGACAGCGGGCCCCGAGAGGTCAGCAGGGTCACGGCCAGATCCCGAGCGTCGAGGAGGCCCAGATCGGGCTCCTCGGTCACGTCGGGTCGGGGTCGCGGATCGCGTGCCGGCGAAGAAGTGGGCATGGATGAACGCTTATCGGCGCTCGCAGCGGTGACTGTTGGCCGTATTCGACCGATCGTGACGAGTGCGCGACTCGCACCTCGACGGGGTGGATGGTGTCGGTTAGCCCATCGCCCCGCTTCCACCGCGTTCCTGGCGGTGCGAGGCCGCCACGGAGAGACCGAGTCGATGAGCCGCGTCGAACGAGCGATCGAGGCTGGGCGCTGTGCCCTTGCCGTGTCTGGAAGCCTGCTGCGTGACCCCGAGGTCATGCTCGCCTTGGCCGAGCGTGCCTCGTTGACACCCATGGCCCTGGCAGGGCCTGCGGTGTCGCCGGTGTCGGAGGTGCTCCCCGAGGGCATCGCCCGCGCGGTGGCGCAGCCGGGTGGCGTGGTGGTGGTGGTGGAGCCCGAGGGCGCCGACGCCAACGGCATCAACGAGCTGGGGTCGCTGCTGAAGCGCGGCAAGCACCAGCCCGAGGTGGTGGTGGTAGCCCGCCAGTTCAACCCCTTCGCCTTCCCGGCCCTGGCCGGGATGAAGGTTCACCACGAGAAGGGCCGAGGCAAGGCCTTCCTCAAGGCGCTGCCGGAGCCCCCGGCCGATGCAGCCCCCGCGGCCGAGCTGGTCGAGAAGGCCGTCAAGAAGGTGAAGAAGAAGGGCAGCGGCATCGACGCTCCGCGCATGGAGTTCGTGGGCCGCGAGCACGAGCTGGAGAAGCTGGCAGGCTTCCTCGGCGAGGGCGGCCCCATCGTGGTCAGCGGCCCTCCCGGCGTCGGCAAGACGTGGCTCGTGGAGCACGCGCTGGCTGCCTCCGATCTGGTGCGCGCACCCGACGTGGCGCTCGGCTACGACGCCGGCCACGACACGCTCGTCGGGCGTATCGCGGCCATCGCAGCCGAGGGCGGCCACACGGCGCTGCTCGAGCTGCTGAAGGGCAAGCACACGCCCAACGAGCTGCATGATGCCGTGCTCGCCGCGGTCAGCGACGAGGCCCTCGCGGATCGGGTGCTGGTGGTGCACCACCTCGAGTTCGGCCTCGGTCGCGACCTCGACTTCTTCCGCAAGAGCCGCCTCGAGCTGCTCCTGCTCAAGCTGCTCACGAACCCCTACGCCATGCGCGTCGTGTTCCTCAGCCAGCGCCAGCCCACGTTCACCCGCGAGGGTCAGGGCCACGCCGTGCGCCGGCAGCCGGTCGCGGGCGTGATGGGCAAGTTCCTGCACGAGATCTTCGCGTCGTACAAGGCGGTGGAGTTCGCGCGCGAGAAGTTCGGTCCCATCAGCGAGCGCATCCACGGCCACCCGATGGCGGCGCGGATGCTGGCGATCCTCACCCGGGTCCGCCAAGACACCGACAAGGTGATCGACGATCCCAAGTTCCTCCGGATGGATGAGCTCAGCGATGTCGAGCCCCTGGTCAAGCAGCTGCGCAAGCGGATCGAGAAGCTCCCCAAGAAGACGCGGGAGGCCCTCGCGATCTTGTCGCACGTGCGCACCGACGCCGACGGGCAGCTCCTCGCCGATCTGCGCATCACCCGCGACGAGCGCCTCGAGCTGCTCGCCGCAGGCCTCCTCGACATGGTCGGCACCGTGGAGCAGAAGCGCTACCGCGTGCATCCGCTGGTCCGCCGTCAGCTGCGCTGGCGCGAGATCCACGACTTCGACACCTACCGCAAGCTCGCCGAGCTCTACGGGATGCGGATGCGGTCGTCGACCGGCGCCCAGCAGCTGGCCTTCCAGCAGGAAGTGATGCGCTGCACCGTGCAGGCACGGGCCCTCCGGGATCGTCCCAACAGCGAGATCCCCGACCACGACGCGTGGCTCGACTCCTGCCTGGCGATGCTCAAGGCCAAGGAGCCCCGCTACGATCTGGTCGATCAGCGCCTCGGTGAGTGCCTGAACGCCAACGCGGCGAACAGCGACGCCTGGATCCTGCGGCTCGAGCTCGCCCATCGCCAGGGCGCGAAGAACGAAGCGCTGCAGGCCTTGTTCGACAAGGCCGTGGCCGTAGCGCCGGTCCCGGAGCTGTTCCAGACGATGGCAGGGCTGCTGCTGGCCCGTCGGTCGCGCAACCAGGCGATCACGGTGCTCGAGCAGGGCATCGAGGTGTGCCCGGCCGACCAGACGAGTCGCCTGCGCACCCGGCTGTCGGCGCTGCTCCTTCGCGTCGGGCGTCGTCCCGAGGCCATCGAGCAGCTCACCACGGCCATGGAGCTCGATCCGATGCTCCCCGACGCCTACGGTCTGCTCGGTCAGGCCCGTCGCGACGAAGGCCTCGACAAGCTCGACGATGCCGAGCAGCTGCTCCGTGAGGCGGTGCGCCTCGCACCGGAAGACACGGTGCAGACGGCCCGTCTCGCCAGCCTGCTGCTGGCTCGTGCCCGCGTCGCCACCGACAACACGTCGGGGCTGCAGGCGGAGGCCAAGGAGATGCTGTCGGAAGCCCTCAAGGGCGAAGAGCGTGCCCCCGAGGCCCACCTGCTCCTCGCCAAGCTGGTGCGCGAGTCGGCGGGCGACCTCGACCGCGCCGACTGGCTGCTCAAGCGGGCCCGCAAGCACACCGATCGCACCCATGAGCGGTGGCGGCGGATCAGCGTCGAGCGCGCCCTCGTCGACATGGCGCGGGGCAACCTCGACGGTGCCGAGAACCTCATCCGGCAGCAGATCGGCAAGGATCCGGGGAACGCCGAGGCGTTCGCGGCCCTGGGCCACGTGCTCGAGGCCAAGGATCAGTTCATCCCTGCCCACGCTGAGTACCAGCGGGCCAAGGAGCGCGCGCCCCAGGGCAGCCTCGACGCGGTGTACTACGAGCAGCAGCAGCAGCGAGTGCAGGGCGTGATCGAGGCCCAGGCAGCGGGCCTGTGGCAGCGCGACGAGGCGGCCGAGCCGCTTCCGTCGGGTCACAGCAGCTCGGCGGGTCAGGTGATTCGTCGCCCGGCACAGCCGGCTCCGGCAGCGGAAGCGCCTGTCGAGGCGGCGGAAGCGCCTGTCGAGGCGGCGGAAGCTCCCGCGGAAGCGGCGGCCGAGGCCCCTGTGGAAGCGGCGGCCGAGGCCCCTGTGGAAGCAGCGGCAGAGGCGGCCGCAGAAGCGCCGGCGGAAGCGCCTGTCGATGCGGTGGCCCCCGAGGCCTCCGACGTGGATGCGCTGCTCGATCCGTCCGAGGCACCGACCGAGATCTGATCGGTCGGGGCGTCGCCCGGCGAGGCTGCTAAGGTCTCGCCATGCGCGTACAGCTTCGGGTAGGCGACGTCGACCTCGAGTCCGGGACGGTGACCCGTGACGGGGGCGAGGTCCGCCTGAGGGAAAAGGAGCGGCAGCTGCTGGCCTATCTGGTCGTGCAGGCGGGTCGCACGGTCCCACGGAGCGAGCTGTACGAGCAGGTGTGGGGCTACCACCCAGCCACGGCCTCGCGCACCCTCGACTCCACCGTGCGGAGGCTGCGCAAGGCGATCGAGCGCAACCCGCGGAGCCCCGTGCACGTGCTGTCGGAGGTGGGGGTCGGCTACCGGTTCGCGGGCAGTGAAGGCGTCGAGCTCCCGGCGGCCGATGCCCTCGTGGCACCGTGGAGCGACCTCGACACGCCCTACGTGGCGCGGCCGGCCGACGAGGCAGCGGTGCGGCAGCTGCTGCAGGCTGGGTGGGCGGTGGTCACGGTGGTGGGGCCGGGGGGCGTGGGCAAGACGCGGCTGGCCCGGCAGGTAGTGTCGCAGCTCGAGCGTGACGTGGTGGCTGTGCACGTCGGGGCGGTCTCGTCGCCGGCGGAGCTGTGGCAGCGGCTGGCGGTCGCAGCGGGCTCGCAGACAGCGGAGCCCGGCGTGGTCGCTGGGGCCCTGGCCCACCGGGGGGCGCTGGTGGTGATCGACGAGGCGGAGGGCTGCCTCGATGCCGTGCGGGAGGTGGTGGACGGCGTGGGCGAGGTCCCCGTGCTGATCACCAGCCAGGCGCACCTGGGCCTGCGCGGCGAGGCGGTGCACCAGCTCGAGGGCATGACGGGGGAGGTAGCGAGGGCGTTTCTGGCCGACCGGCTGGCGGCGTCGCGGTGGGCAGAGCCCGCGTCGGAAGAGGTGTTGGACCACGCCGTCGCGCTGTTCGACGGCCTGCCCCTGGGGCTGGAGCTGGCCGCCTCCCGGCCGGAGGGGCTGCAGCGGGTGCTGGAGGAGGTGGAGTCGGAGGGGCGCACCCTGCAGCGGCTCCACGCGACGCTGCACCGCTCCTACGAGCCGTTGTCGGCTCCGGCCAAGCGGCTCCTGCGCTCGCTGGCGGTGGCCGAGGCCTCCCTGTCGGCCGACGACCTGGCCGACTGGCTGGGGGAGGAGGCGGCGCTGGCCCTGGAGGAGCTCGCCGAGCGCTCGATGGTGGAGCGGCGCGGGCGGGGGTGGAGGCTGCTGCGCACCACCCGGCGGTTCGCGCGGTCCCTCGAGGGCGACGACCCGCAGGGTAGCTACGACGCGTGGCTGGCCCAGCGTGCGCAGGCGCTGGAGCTCGCCTTCCTCACCGGGCCCAAGCCCAGCGCGCGCCGCTGGCGGCCCCTCCTGGAAGACCAGCTGGCGGCGCTGGCTCGCCTGCCCGCTGATGTCGCGGCGACGACGGCCCGGGCGCTGTTCCGCTACTACGATCAGGTCGGCCCCGGGGCGGGGCTGGAGGCGGTGATCCGCGAGGCGGGGCTGCACGCGCCCACGGCGTCGTCGACCGTCGCCATGCAGGTGGCCATGGGCAAGCGCTCCCTCGATCGGCTGGTCGACGCCGAGTCCACCTCCGATCCCATCGACCAGGTGTTCGCCTACGAGATCCGCACCTCGCAGGCCGCCCTGACAGCCGACCCGGCCCAGGGCCACGCCCTCGCCGAGCTCCCCGGTCTGCCCGCGCCGTGGCGCGCCGTGGCTCGCCTCAGCGCCCACATCGCTGCGGCGTCGCGCCCGGGGGCATCGCTGGATGCCCTGCGCGCCCATGTCGCGACCCTCGGTGGCCTACCGGGGCTCCGGGGGGAGGCCATGCAGGCCCTGGCCGAGCTGCTGCGGGCCCGGCAGGCGTTCCCCGAGGCCCTCAGCTGGCTCGATCAGGCGGTCGTCACGGCGGAGGAGCATGGCCTGCACACCCACCTGTGGGTGACGCGTCACTACCGCGCCCGCACCCTGGGCGACATGGACCCAACCCTCGGCGCCGACGCCTTCATGGCCTGCCTGCAGAGCGTCGAGCGCCTCGGCGGCTTCGCCTACTACGACCGGATCCGCGCCGGCCTGCTGCGCTACCTCGAGGGGCGGCTCGACGAGGCCGAGGCGCTGCTGGCGACCGACGCCGAGCGCACCGGCGGGGAGACGCAGATCCTGGCGCGGGTGGTGCGCCGCCTGATCGCCGCGCGCAGCGGAGGAACCTTGCCCGCCGCGGCCATGGTGGTGCCTGAGGCGACGGCCACCGTCGACCCCCACACCGATCTCCGCGCCTTCCTGCGGCAGCTGGTCGACCTCGAGCGAGGGCTGCTCGAGGATCCCGCGGGCGACCACAGCAAGGCCCTGGCTGGGCTGCGCGGGCAGCTGCGGGAGGGCACGAGCCGGATCCAGTGGCAGCTGCTGGAGGAGGTCGCGGCGCGGGCCTCAGCCCGGTAGCCAGCCCACGGTGGTCTCGAGGGTGGTGCTGAGGCTGCGCTGGCGGCCGGTGTCGGGGTCTTCCAGGCGCAGGCCGTCGAGCTCGATGACCGCGTGGTTCGACATGTCCCAGGGGTAGTAGGGCCCGAGGGGATCGAGGGTGAGGTGCACGGTGCCCGACACGCCGACGGCCTCGCCCTGCACGAAGGGCTGTCCCATCATCACGTCGTTGCACTCGTTGATGGTGAGGTCGTCGCCCCACTGGGCGGTGACCGTGACCTCGGGGTGCGGCAGGGTGAAGCTCAGCTGCAGGGGCTGGCCCGTCTGGCTGGCCTCGGCGGCGTAGCCCCCGTCGATGTGCACGAAGATCGCCTTGGTGTCGTCGGCGGAGGCGCCGTAGGCGAACACGTCGCTGCAGCCGCCAACCACGGCCAGGCTGGGCAACACCCTGGCGGCGGCATCGAGGCTGGCCGCGTCGACGTCGGCGCCCTCGGTGGGGGCGCAGGCGAGGGCGAGCAGGGGAGCGAGGAGCGTGAGTCGATGCATGGTGGCCTCCTGGGCTGACGTCAACGTGCCGTGGGCTCGACCGAGGCGCTAGGTCGAGTCCGCACAAATCGCCCCCCGGAGGCGCGCTAGGGTGTGCGATGCTGTCGATGGAGGACGACGACTCCTGTGCCCGACGACGATCGCTACGAGGTGATGGCGGCCGAGCTGCTCCGAGCCCTGCGGGGGCGGCGCAGCCAGGTCGCGTTCAGCCGGCGCCTCGGCTACCGCAGCAACGTGGCCCACACCTGGGAGACGGGGAAGCGGTGGCCCACGGCGGCGGTCACCCTGCGCGCTGCTCGTCGGGTGGGGGTCGATCTCGATGCGGGGCTCCGCCGGTTCACCAAGTTCGAACTCGCGTTCCTGGAGCACACCGATCCGGCGACGCCTGAGGGGGTGGCGGCGCTGCTGGTCGCGCTGCGCAAGGAGCTGCCGATCACCGAGGTCGCGCGGCGCTCGGGGGCGAGTCGGTTCCAGGTGTCGCGGTGGCTGAAGGGCCGCGCCGAGCCGCGGCTGCCCGAGCTGCTTCGCCTGGTGGATGCCTGCACCGATCGGGTGTTGGACTTCGTGGCCGTGCTGGTCGACCCGGCGGCGCTACCCTCGGTGGAGGCGCGGTGGCGGCAGCTCGAGGCCGCTCGGCAGCTGTTCTGGCGGCAGCCCGAGGCCCAGCGCGTGCTTCTCGCCCTCGATCTGGTCGACTACGCTCGCCTGCCCGCGCACGACGATGGCTGGCTGGCTGAGCGGCTGGGGGTGCCGGTCGCGACGGTGGCCGCGATGCTGCTGGCCCTCGCTGAGACGGGGCAGATCGCCTGGTCGAGGGGCCGATGGGTCATCCGCGAGGTCCACACCGTCGACACCCGGCGCCACCCCGAGGCGGGGCTGGCCCTCAAGCAGTTCTGGGCGTCGGTGGCGGCGGAGCGCCTCGACCAGGGCGACGCCTCCACCTCGTACAACGTGTTCACGGTGTCTGAGGCCGACCTGGAGCAGATCCTGGCGCTGTATCGGGCGACGTTCACCCGGCTGCGGGCCATCGTGGCGGCGTCGACGCCCAGCGAGCGGGTGGTGCTGGTGCAGCAGCACGTGGTCCCCCTCGACGGTTCCGCACATGAAGGGGCGTGACAGTGGGGGCTTTTGTGCGATGCGGTCGTCGACAGCCGCGCGAATGGGTGCCAGGCTGAGGGCGGGAGGCGAGATGGCGCGGGTGTGGTGGGTCGCGTTGGGGATGGCGTGCACGGCGCCCGAGGGCGTCACGGGCCCTGGGAGCACGACGACGCCGGTGCCGACAGTGCCGCAGGCCACGACCGACGGGATCCAGATCGGCGAGGGGGGCGACCTGCTGCCTTGCGGCTGGGTCGACGTGGCCGACGAGGGCGAGGTGGCCGAGGCGGAGCCCCTGGCGGTGGAGCTCGCAGGGCGGCACTCAGGCACCCTGAGCCTGTGGAACGGGATCGACGAGGGGCTCGTGGTCGACGTGGTGCTGGGCGCGCCCCAGGTGCAGGAGCTGACGCCGCTGTATGCGGGCAGCGTCGACTGCGACGACCGGCGGGTGGTGTGGCCGGCCGACGTGGGGCTCGACGGCGACAGTGTGCAGGAGTCGGGGCTGGGTCAGGTCAGCGTGCTCTACGGGCGGGCGGTGCTGAGGCTGGCGGTGCCGCTGGCCGAGGCGAACAGTGCGCCGCGGCTGCTGACGGTCGACGACTATCCGCCCATCGCGCTGGCCTTCGAGATGTCGGCGGGGCCTGTCGGGGCGCTGGGCTGGGAGGCGAGCGACGGCGAAGGCTCGGTGACCTACTACGAGGTGACGGGGCGGTGGGTCGGGGAGTAGGCTGGCGGCCTGGAGGCGCCCATGGCCGAGTCCCTCGACACCATCGATGCTGCGGAGGCCATCCGTGCCTTCGGGCTGTCGCTGCCCGGCACCCACGAAGACTTCCCCTGGGGCGAGCGCGTGCTCAAGGTCGACGGCAAGGTGTTCGTCTTCTGTGGGGTGGAGGCGGAGCTCGACCAGCACCTCGGGTTCTCGGTCAAGCTCAAGCAGACGGCCACCGACGCCCTCGAGGCGCCCGAGGCGAGCCCCACCGGCTACGGCCTGGGGCGGCACGGCTGGGTGAGCTTTCGCTACCCGGTGGGGCAGGTCGCAGGCCACGCGCTGCTGCTGGCGCGGGTCGAGGAGTCGTACCGGTCGGTGGCCAAGAAGCGGCGGATCAAGGAGCTCGACGCGCGGTGAAGAAGACGAATGCAGCACGGCTGCTGGATGCGGCGGGGATCGCCTACCGCATGGTCCCCTACGAGGTCGACCCCGACGATCTGACGGCGGCGACGGTGGCGGCGAAGATCGGGCTGCCGGTGGAGCAGGTGTACAAGACGCTGCTGGTGCGGGGGGAGCGCCACGGGCCGTGCTTCGCGGTGGTGGCCGGAGACCGGCGGCTCGACCTCAAGGCGCTGGCCGCGGTGCGGGGCGAGCGCAAGGTAGAGCCGGTGCGGGTGCGCGAGCTGCAGGGGCTCACCGGGTATGTGCGCGGTGGGGTGACCGTGCTGGGGGCGCGCAAGTCCTTCCCGGTGGTGGTCGACGAGCTGATGGAGCTGCACGACCTCGTGTCGGTGTCGGCGGGGCAGCGGGGCCTGCAGCTGTGGCTGGCGCCCGCGGACTACCTGCGGGTGACGGAGGCGGAGGTGGCACCGATCAGCTGATCGCCTAGTCGAACCCGGCCGATGCCCCGAACAGCACCACCGGGTAGGCGGTGCCGCCGATCAGCGTCATGTCGACGCCGGCATCGAGCTGGGCGCGGTCGCTCAGGGCCAGCCAGCCACCGCCTCCGATGAGGGGGTCGCCGTTGAAGCCGTGGCCGCCGTTGACGTAGATGCCGACCGGGTCGATCCAGTACGACAGCCCGCCGCCGAAGAAGCCCCCGGTGCCCCCCTGAGCGACGCCCACGGTGTTGTAGACCCACACCCCGACGTTGTCGACGCTGTACGACAGGTTGGTGCCGACGTTGCCGCCCACCGCACCCCCGTCGGTCTCGATGAACAGCTCGGGGACCATGCTGATCGCCCAGTGGTCGTCGAGGGCCCCGCCCACCTTGGCGCCCAGCCCGATCTGGCCGACGTAGGCCTCGCCGTCGAAGAAGGTGACGTCGGGCACCCGCACCCGCACCTCGGCCGGATCGAACAAGCCGATGCGCCCGATGATGCCGCTGGTGCCGATGACGGCGGGGTTGTCGACGGTGGCGGCCAGGCCCCCCTCGACCATGATGGCGCCGGCGCCGACGGTGGCGGTGGCGTCGCCCACACCGGGGCGGTCGGGGGAGAAGTTCAGCTCACCGGCGTGGGCCAGCGACAAGACGAGCCAGACCACGGGGGCCTCCTCGGGATCAGGGAGAGACGATCTTGCGCAGCATCTGCCGCGTGAAGTCGTGGGAGGGAAGGTAGGCGAGGCTGACGAGCTCGGTGTCGGACAGGCCGACCTCGACCGACAGCACCCCCTCCATACCGCGCCCGTCGGCGACGGCGCGCACCGGACGCCACTCGTGGTGGAGCACCTCCACTTGGGCACGGGCGCTGGGGGGCAGGGCGAAGGGCGTGAGCCGGGGGCTGTGGGGGCAGATCGGGGTGACCTGCAGCATGTCGAGGGCGGGGTGGAAGGGCTGGCCGCCGGCACTGTAGGCGTAGGCAGTGGAGCCCAGCGCGGTGGCGAAGACCAGGCCGTCGGAGACGAGGCCGTCGACGACGAGCTGCCCGTCGATGGACAGGCGCATCCGCGCCGCCTGCCCCGTGGAGCGCTCGAGGTAGATGTCGTTGATGGCGAGGCGGCGCTTGGTGCTGCCGTCGACCAGGGTGATGGTCGCCTCGAGGAGCCGGTGGCGGTGCACGCGCCAGGTGCGCTGGGTCAGCGCGTCGACCAGGTCGGGCCCGATGGTGACGTCGTTGAGCAGGAAGCCCAGGTGGCCGGCGTTGAGGCCCAGGTAGGTGTTCTGCAGGCCCCGGTCGGCGACGGTGCGGAGGAGGAAGCCGTCGCCTCCGAGCACGACCACGAAGTCGGACGGCAGGTCGATGTCTTCGGGCAGCAGCTCGGTGAGCTTCTCCCCCATGGCCTGGGCCTTCGGGTTGTGCGGGTCGGCGATGATCATGGGCGGGAGCCTACCAACGATCAGGGCCCGTCGGGTGCCTCGGGTTCGGCCCAGCGCATCAGGGCCACCAGCACGCGGCCTGCGGCGAGGGCGCGGTCGGGGTCGTCGGAGGGGGGGACCGTGTAGGCGGCGAGCCAGGTGGCCTCGCCTCGGGGCACGGCCCACAGGTCGACCTGCTCGCCGGGGCCGAGGGCGGCGGCCTCGAGGCGGATGCGCACACCGGGGGCGCGGTCGACCCAGGCGGCCGTGCGCTCGATGACGGTGCAGCCACAGCCGCGGGCCACGTCGTCGCGGAACGCGTCGGTGGTGACGTCGGCGGCAGGTGCAGTCCACACCCGAAGGGCGCCCTCGCCGGCGGGGATGCGGCCGTCGGTGGGAGGGGCGGGGGCGTGCAGGGTGACGCCGGGGAGCTCGTGGGCCTCCCAGGGCCGCAGGTCGAGGGACACGGGGGTGGCGAGGTGCACGACGGCGTCGGTGGGGGCGTCGCCGTCGTAGTCGACCGTGACGGAGGGGTAGCCGAGCAGGTCGTAGACGCGGTCGCGGAGGAGGTGGCCGCGGCCGAGGGTGTGGGCGCGCTGCACGGTGCCGTCGGGGCGCGACCAGACCACGAAGTCGCCGGAGCTGCGCCGCCTCCAGCGGGGCCTGGCAGGCTCGTCGTCGTCGCCGTCGAGGCGGGCGTAGCGCTGCTCGACGAGCTCGACCCCGCCCTGGGCGGTGTCGGGGTCGGGGGGAGGCGCGTCGGCGTCTGCGGCGAGAGCGAGGGCGAACAGCAGGGTCATCCCCGGCAACCTAGCCGAGGGAACCGCGGCGCGATCGTGTGGTCCCAACGAAGACCTTCCGGTGCCGTCTGCTGGCACCTCGCATCCCTGGAGGAATCATGCCGGGCATCGCCCCCGAAGACCGTCGTCGTGCGCCTCGCCTCCGTGGCCTGGCCCCCTGGCTCGCCCTCACCGGAGCCGCAGGTGCCGCCCTGGTGGCCTACGTGACCACCGCCGAGCCCCAGGTGTTCGAGCTCGACACGATCCCCGATCGCTTCGTGCGGGTGGAGGTGCCCTCCACGGTCGGTACCACGGGCGAGAGCGACCTGATGATGGCCCACGACCCGGCCACCGACACAGTAGAGGACGGCTTGTCGACCTTCTCCGTCGACGTCGACACCGCCTCCTTCACCCGCAGCGTGGCGACCCTCGCCGCCGGGCAGACCCCGCCGCATCGGGAGGTGCGCGTGGAGGAGTTCCTCAACGCGGTCCCCTACGACTACGACCTGCCGACCGGCGACCGCCCCCTACAGGTGCATGCGCTGGCGGCGCCCTCTCCCTTCGACCCGGCGGTTCACCTGCTGCGCATCGGGCTGCAGGCCGCCGAGGTGCCCGAGGCGCAGCGAAAGCCTGCGCACCTGACCTTCCTCGTCGACACGTCCTGCAGCATGGCGTCGGACGACAAGCTGCCCCTGGTGCAGGAGAGCCTGCACCTGCTCGCCGACCAGCTCCGCGACGACGACACCGTGGCGCTGGTGACCTATGCGGGTTCGTCGGAGGTGGTGTTGGACCCGACCTCCGCGGCGCAGCGCGACCGCATCCACGCGGCGATCGACGCGCTGTCGTCGTCGGGAGGCACGGCCATGGCCCAGGGCGTGGTCACCGCCTACGAGCTGGCCCTGGCGCGCCACCAGGAGGGGCACATCAGCCGGGTGATCCTGGCCAGCGACGGCGACGCGAACATCGGCCCGTCGCGCCACGGCGACCTGACGCCGATGATCGCGGCCTACGCCGACCGCGGCATCACCCTGACCAGCCTGGGCTTTGGCCTGGGCGGCGGCAGCTACCGCGACACGATGATGGAGCAGCTCGCCAACGACGGGGATGGGGCCTACGCCTTCGTCCCCGACCTGGAGGAGGCAGCCGACGTGCTGGGCGCACAGCTGACGGGCACGCTGCAGGTGGTGGCCCGCGACGTGAAGGTGCAGGTGGCGTGGAATGCCGACGTGGTGACGTCGTACCGGCTGGTCGGCTACGACAACCGCCGGCTCGCCGATGAGGACTTCGCCGACGACGCCGTCGACGCGGGGGAGGTGGGCTCGGGGCACCAGGTGAGCGCGCTGTACGAGGTGGTTCTGCGCGACGGGGTGGAGGGCGCGCTGGGCGAGGTCCGCCTGAGGGCGAAGCGACCGGGGCCAGAGTCGCCGAGCGAGGCCTGGACGGTAGATCTGGGGCGGCCGCTGGTTGCCTCCATCGACGATGCGTCGAGGAGCTACCGGCTGGCGGTGGCGACGGCGGGGCTGGCCCAGGTGCTGGGCGGGCAGCTGCACCCGCCGCTGCTCAGGCTGCGGGATCTGGAGGACCTCGCCCGGGGCGCGGCGAACCCCGAGGAGCGGCGCCACCGACAGCTGCTGCAGGCTTTCGGGGATGCGCGGAGGGTGCTGACGCCGCGGGTGGCGTCGCGGTAGCCGAGAGCGGCGGGGCCTCGCGCGGGACGAGGCCGCGGCATACCAAGGGGTCCCGGTGGAGGTCTCCCGGTGCGTCCCATGCAAGCTGACACGGTGCTCGGCGACGGCCGGTACCGGCTGGTCGCACCCCTCGGCAAGGGAGGCATGGCCGAGGTGTGGCGCGCCTGGGACGACCGGCTGTCGGTGGAGCGGGCGATCAAGGTGCTCAGCGACCGCTACCGCCGCAGCTCGTCGGCGGCCGTGCGCTTCGAGCGCGAGGCGCGGGTGATGGCGCAGCTCGAGCACCCCCACGTGGTGCCGGTGCACGACATCGGCGAGCAAGACGGGCGGGTCTTCCTGGTGATGTCGCTGCTCGACCACAGCCTCGACGACGAGGTGGCCGAGGGCGAGCTGATGCCCCCGGGGCGAGTCGTTCGTATGTGTGTGGGGGTGCTCGATGCCCTCGTCGCCGCCCATGCCGTCGGGGTCGTTCACCGCGACATCAAGCCCCACAACGTGCTGGTCGACGAGCGCGACCAGCCCCGCCTCACCGACTTCGGTATCGCCACCGACCCCCATGCCCAGGGCCTCACCCGCACCGGCGCCGTCATGGGCACCCTCGCGTTCATGGCGCCCGAGCAGCGAGCCAGCGCGAGGCAGGTCGACGGGCGCGCCGATCTGTACGCGGTCGGTGCGATGATCTACACCCTGTGCACCGGATCCGACAGCACCGAGCTCGACCACCCCGAAGACCGGGAGCAGCGGCTGTCGGCGCTCCCCGCCGCCCTCGTGGGCTTTGTGGAGAGGGCCACCCGGCGCCGCCCGGATGCGCGCTTCGCGTCGGCCGCCGAGGCCCTCGAGGAGCTCGTCGACATCGCAGTCCACCTTCCCGACAACAGCTCGGCCCCCGCGATGCGGGAGGGAGGGGGCGAGCCCCCCACCAGCGACACGATGGACCTCGACGCGCTGTCGGCCATCGAGGGCGACACAGGGCCTACGCTCCGACCCGACCCGCTGGCGACCACGGTGGTCGACGCCGTGGCCACCACGGTCGACCGCCCCGCCGACACCGAGCTGCTGCAGCCGGCACGCCTCCCGCAGGCCGAGCCCTCTCGGGGCGGTGGCCGGGGGCTGTGGCTGGGGGGGGTCGGGCTGCTGGCCTTGGTGGGGCTGGCGCTGGCGGCGATGTGGTGGGCCGACGAGCGAGGGGCCGCGCCCACCGAGGTCGTGCCACCGCCGGCTCCCGCTGCGATGCCTGCGCCCGCTCCGGAGCCCGCGCCTGCACCGGCCCCCGAGCCCGAGCCCGCGCCTGCACCGGCGCCTGCACCCGCACCCGCGCCCGCGCCTGCACCGGCTCCCGAGCCGGCCCCGGCCCCGGCGCCTCCGCCGGCCCCCGAGCCTGTGCCCCTTCCGCCGCCAGCCCCCGCGGTCGCGGGCCCCGTGGTCCGCATCAACAGCCTCCCCGTGGGCGCGACGCTGCTCATCGACGGTTCGGAGATGGGCGTGACCCCGTGGTCGGGCCCGCTGCGCCCCGGTCGCCACCGGCTGGAGTTCCAGCGCGACGGGTTGGTGAGGGTGACCGCCTGGCGCGTCGACGACGACGCGACCAGCCTGTGCTGGGATCTCGACGTGCACGGTCCGTGCCCGCGCTGAGCGGCCGAGAGCCCATGTCGGGCGGTGGCGGTTAGACTCGCCGACATGCTGTGGACCCTGGTTGCTGCTGCCGCTGCTACGCCCCTGGTGCACGACACCGGAGGCGACGACGTCGTGGCGCGGGCCCGGGAGGCTGGGGTCACCGAGGAGCTGGAGCCCGTGGGGCTCGACGTGGTGCGGGAGTCGGAGCCCTGGTCGAGGAACGGTCAGCCCGTCGGCCCGTGCAGCCCCGGCAGCATCGACGCGGGAGCGGTGCGTGGTCACCTGCTGTATGGCGAGCTCGAGGCGGCCCGCGAGCGCCTCGCCGCCGAGCGGGTTCGCTGTGATGGATCTGCCGCCGACCGCGCCGAGCTCGAGCGCGCCGCGGGGCTGCTGGCCCTCGCGACCGGTGAGGAAGCCCAGGCCGCCGAGGCGTTCGCGGTAGCGAAGGCCTACGACGCTTCCCTGTCGTGGGACGACGGCTTCCCCGCTGAGCAGCGTGCGGTCTTCGACGCCGCCGAGCCCCTCGCGGCGTCCCTCCTGGTCGCCCCGGCGGCCGCGCGCATCGATGGGGCGCCGCCCACGGGGGAGCCGCTGGCCGCGGGGCCTCACGGCATCCTGGTCGGGTCGACCTCGGTGTACCTGAGGCACAGCGACATCGACGATGTGCTGGTGGTGCCCGCCGCCTTCCCCGACCGCCTTCCCGCTCTGACCGACGATGGCGCCCGTCGCGACCTCACCCATGTGCTGTCCGCCGCCCTCGGCAGCGGGCAGCGTGTGTACGTCGCTGGCCCCGACGCGCTGTGGTCGGGCACCACGGGCCGCACCGACTGGTCACCCACCCCCTGGCCCAGCCTGCCCGAGCCCGAGCCCGTCGCTGTGGCCGTGGTGAAGCCGTCCCCTGCGCCCTGGGTGGTGGCGGGGGCCGGGGGCGTGCTGGCGCTGGCTGGCGGCGTGCTCACTGGCGTGAGCGCAGCCCAGGGTCAGGGCCTGGCCAGCGACATGCAGGCCGCCCTCGACGAGGGCGACCGGGCGGCCTTCGATGCCCTGTCGGGGCGCACGAAGGGCACCAACGGGCGGTTCCTGGTCGGCCAGGGGCTGCTCGCCGGCGGAGCCGGGGTGGCCGCGGTGGGCCTGGTGTGGGGAGCGACACGATGAGCTTGTTGCTGCTGTCGCTGGCGTGCACCCTCGACTTCCCCACCTGGTCGGCCCCCGCTGGCACGACCGGCGACACCCGGTCCACCGGCGCGACGGCGGCACCCACCGGCGCCACGGCCGACACATCGACGCGGGCGACGGGAGGCACGGCCTCGACCACCGGCGTCACGGGCGACACCGGCGAGCCGATCGAGCCGTCGGACTGCACTTTCTCCCTCGTGGCCGGCAGTGCCACCGACGTGATCTCACCGGTCCTCGCACCCCTCGCACAGATCAACCTGCACGGCACCGCCGCACCCCTCAGCGGCGCGGGGCCGGCCGGGGAAGACGTCATCTGGTTCGACCACGAGCAAGACGGCGTGCAGCGGCTGTACCTCGACGCGTCGGGCACGTCGCAGGTCGACGCCTTCCCGTCGGTGCACTCCCCCAACGACTCGCTGCACGGCAGCACGACGCCGACGGGCAGCTACCTGCTGCTCCACAACGCCAACGACGACCTGTTCGTCTACGACGGGCAAGGGGGGCTCATCGGTCGCTTGTGGCCGTTCGAGAAGGTCTACGGAGGCGTGTGCACGCGGTCGGTCTTCGACGCCATCGTGCTGCCTTCCTTCGACCTCACCCCCGGCGACCACGTGGTCTATGCCTGCTACGAGAGCAGCGACAGCAGCCTGCGCAGCCGCCGGGTCGACGCCTTCGGTGGCACAGGCGCCATCGCGCCCACGGGTGACGAGGTGGTGCGCTTCGACGCGCTGGCGGCAGGCTACGTCGGGCAGGCGTGGCACGCGATGGCGCAGCGTGTCCACCCGGGAGATACCGAGGTGTGGGTCGGCGACGCCAGCGACACCTACGACCCCCACCGCGTGCACCTGGTGCGGGCCCCACCCAAGGCCACCGTCACGCAGGTCGACTCCGCCGCCGATGTGCGCCTCACCCTGCGGGGCCCGGTGCGTCCGGGGGCGACGCCGCTTCCCGCCAGTGTCGATCTCGACGGCGACGGTGCCGATGATGTGCTCACCACCATGCCCTCGGCGGCGGGCGGGGAGCTGTGGGTGGTGTTCGACGTAGAGGCCCAGGCTGTCGGCACCCAGCTGGTGCGCGACGACATCGACCTCGTCGTGCTGGGAGGGTCGGTGCTGTCGGTCGTCGATGGCCTCGCCGTGGTGCCCCACGCCACCGGGGCGCCTTCGGTGATCGTCTCCGGATCGGATCTGTCGGGAACGCCTGCGGCGGCCCTGTTGCCTCCCGGCTCGCTGCCCGCTTCCGGCGAGGTGGCACTCGACGCGCTGTCGCCGGTGGTGGTGCGCCGCAACGACGGGCAGGGCTCCCTGTGGGACGTGCAGCCGGCGGGCGACCTCGACGGGGATGGCTGCGGCGACGTGCTGGTGCACATCGCCGACAGCCCCGGCTACGGGCTCGCAGGCGCAGGCACCGGCTACGTGCTGTCGGGGCACTGACACGGATCAGCGCTGCAGCACGACCTCTTCGCCCCGCCCCACCGTCAGGCCATGGGGCCCGTGCATCAGGGCGTGGATGCCCTCGATCCGCGCCGGGTCGAGGGCGCTGTATACGACCCAGGCGCGGCCCTCGTGCTCGACCGCGAAGATGACGCGCACGTCATCGCCCTCCACCCCGACGGCGTCGGAGATCGTCAGGCCTTCGGCGTCGAGGGTCAGGCCTCGCGCGGCGAACAAGCTGGCGACGAGCTCGCTGTCGGCGGGGCTGCCGTAGACCACAACGGGCCCGTCGGCTCCGGGGCCCTGCTGCGGCGTGCGCACCTCGGCATCGGCCCAGAACCGCCCGATGAGCGGGTCGAGGTGAGACGCGAGGGACTCGGGGCGCACGACGATGGCAGGGGCGGACGTGACGGTGTTCACGGTGAGGCGGCTGGCTCGGAAGGCCTCGTCGGGGGCGTCGGCCCAGCGCGACAGGACCGCCTCGATGTCGGCCTCGGCGGCATCGAGGTCGAGCACCCCGTCGGCATCGCGGTGGGGAGCGAGGGCATCGGCAAGCTCTGCGGCCCAGTAGAACGACTGGGCGTCGTTGAAGTCGACGTCGGCCTCGACCTCGTCGGGGCGGCGGTCGCGCAGGTAGAGCTGCGTGATGGCGCGGGTGAGGGACTCGTCGAGCATGATGGACGGCGAGGGGTAGGCGAGCTGGCTCATGGGCTTGCGCACGCGCTTGAACAGCCGGCGGGAGGTCTTGTACAGCCGCTTGCCCGCCCCCGCGTCGAGGAAGGCCCCGGCGTAGCTGTGGGCCATCTCGTGCACGACGATGCCCACCATGCCCAGGCTGGCGACGCTGCCGTCGTCGGCCCAGTCGACAGAGCCCAGCACGATGTAGCGCTCGGCCCCGAGGCGCCCTGCGTAGTTGTTCTGCCAAGCGATGATCTCCGGCACGACGTACAGGCGGCCGGGGTCGGTCTCGGGGAAGGTGGCGTCGAACCATGACTGGGGGTCTTCCTCGTCGAACAGGGCACGGGCCGACCGCTCCATGGCGTGCCGGCGGTCGGCGGAGGCCTCGCGCCAGCCGGCCCAGTCGGCGTCGTGGACGAAGGCGTCGAGCACCTCGGGGAAGGACTCGACCAGCGCGTGGTCGAGGCGGGCGTCGACCTCCTCGGGGAATGGGTCGAGGGGAACGCGCAGGGTGGGGCTGTCGGCGTCGTCGAGGAGGAAGCCCACCGCGGACAGGGCGTTGTATCCGAGGCCGCGGCGGCGCCGGAGCTCTGCGAGGGCCTTCACGGCGTCGTGCTCGGCGTGCTCTGCGAACCACGCGTCGATGGCGACGAGTGCCTCGTGGTCGGCGGGGGCCGACTGGTACTCCGCGAAGCCGGCGAGGCGACCCAGGATGTGGAGCAGCTCGATGCGCGGATCGAGGGCGACGATCACCGGGGGCTGGTGGTCGGCCACGAAGCGTGGCCAGCGGGGGTCGTCGTGCAGGGAGGCCAGGTCGGTGTCGACCTGCACGTGGGCGAGGTCGTCGTAGCCAGCGAGCCACGCGGCCTCGAGGTGCGCGAAGGCGTCGTCGGAGGACCCTGCGAGCGCGGCGCAGCAGGCGGCGTTGTACCAGGAGCCGTGGTCGCCTCGGTCGGCCCCCAGCGCGGCGTAGCGCTCGGCGCAGGTGGTGTGCTCCCCGGCCTGGTAGGCCGCCCAGGCGGCGGCCTTGCGCCCGTCGCAGTCGAAGCCAGCGGCGTAGTCTGCCAGGGGCTGGAGGCCGAGCTCGGCGCGCAGGCTGTCGACGGCCTCGGGGTCTTCCAGCTCCCGGGGGGACCACTCGGTGTCGCCGCACATCCCCTGGGTGCCGTAGCGCTGGGGCTTGCCGGCGTTCACCGCGACGCGGTCGTGCAGGTAGGCGACGTGCTTCGGGGCGACCTCGTCCTCGTCGAGCAGGGTGCGCATAGTGGTGAGGATCTGGCGCTGCAGGTCGGGATGGGCGTCGGCGTGCTGAGCGAGCAGCCAGGCATCCCGGCTGGCCTGGGCGCCGTGATCGCTACGTCGCACCCAGCCCTCGGCGAGGAGCTGCTCGAGGAAGGCGACGTTGGCGGCGTCGACCGCGGCCATCTCCTCCACGATGCGCGCCTCCTCCTCGGGGGGCAGGCCGTGGTGGAAGGCGCGGCGGGCCTCCTGGTCGATGGCGACGCGGGCGGCGAGTGCCTCGGCCACCGGCAGCTCCGGCTCGAGGGCCTCGAGGCGGTCGGCGAGGGGGCCGGCGAGGGCGGCTACGAACAGCCAGGGCAGCATGGGGACTCCATCGGAGGCCCGCAGTCTGCCACAGGCTCCTAGGGCGCTGCTGCGGCCAGCACCTGCTTCGTCAGCACGTCGACGAAGCCCTCGTCGAGGGGCTCGCCGCTCACCAACAGGCGGTACCACACCGGGCCGTAGATCAGGTCGAGCAGCACAGGCCGGTCGATGTCGGCGGCGATCTCGCCTCGACCGACCGCGCGCTCGACGGCGGCGGTGAGCAGCCGACAGCGCGACTGCACCATCGCCTCGCGGAAGGCCTGACCGAAGGCGGGGTCGGTCTGTGCCTCGGCGAGCAGGCCGCCGAGCATCGCGGCCTTGCCGGGGCTGCCCATCTTGGCGACCAGGCCCGCGAGCACGGCCCGCAGGTCGCCGGCGAAGGAGCCGGTGTCGGGGGCGTCGATCGTCGAGGCCTTGTAGGCCATGGCGTCGAGGGCGAGGCGCGGCTTGCCGCCCCAGTTGCGGTAGATCGTCTGCTTGCCGGCGTGGGCCCGGGCCGCGACCTGCTCGATGGTGAGGTCGAGGTAGCCGTGCTCCTCGAGGAGCTCGGCGGCGGCGCACAAGATGCCGTCTCGACAGGCCGCGCTTCGCTTCGACGCCATGGCATCACCCCTCATGCGGCCCCCTTCACCCGCTCGCGCAGGCTGTCGAGCCCCTGATGGGGGACCGCGCGTCGAGTGGACCACGCCTCCAGTGTATCCACGATGGCATGGTCGACGTGGTGCAGGGCCTGGTGGTCGAGGTGCACGGCGTAGCCGACAGGCACCCGCTCCAGGGCATCGACCAGGTCGGGCACGCCCAGGAAGGTGGCGGCGCCGGCGAGGGTGACGACGACCTCGCGCCGCTCGTGGTGGATGACCATGTCGAGCTCGAGCTTCACCGCGTGGATGGCCACCCGCAGCATCGACAAGCCGATGCCCACGGCGACGCCGGAGAGCAGGTCGACGGCGACGATGGTGGCGGCGGTGGCCACGAGGATCGACGCCTCGGCGCGGTCGATGCGGGCCAGGGCGACGATCTGGCGCGCCGCGACCAGGCGAACCCCCGTGACCACCAGCACCGCGGCGAGGGCGGTGAGGGGGATGGCCTGCAGCAGGGTGGGGGCGAAGAGCACCGTGGCGAGGATCAGCGAGGCGTGGAGCATGCCGGGGAGGCGGTCGCGGGCGCCGGCGGCGACGTTGGCCGAGCTGCGCACGATGACGCCGGTGACGGGCAAGGCGCCGAACAGGCCGGCGGCGAGGTTGCCGATGCCCTGGGCGCGGAGCTCCTTGTCGTAGTCGGAGCGTGGGCCGTCGTGCAGCCGGTCGGTGGCGGTGGCCGACAGCATGGCCTCGGCGGAGGCGACGGCGGCCAGGGTGGCGGCGGAGACCCACACGGCGGTGCTGCCCAGCGCGGCGCCGACCTCGCCCGGGGTGAGCCAGTCGATGCTGCCGACGAGGCTGTCGGGGAGGGTGACGGTGGCGACGGGCAGGCCGAAGATCGCGGTGACGGCGATGGCCAGGGCGACGCCGACCAGGGCGCCGGGCACGCTGCGCCAGCGGGACGGCCGCAGCCGGTCCCACGTGACGATGGCTGCGATGGTGAGCGCGCCGACGAGGGGAGTCCACCCCGACATGCTGGCGAGGGCGGCGGGCAGGGTGAGCCAGTCGTCGAGGCCCGAGCCGGTGGGGACGCTGCCGAGCACCACGTGCAGCTGGCTGGCGAAGATGAGCAGGCCGATGCCGGCGAGCATGCCGCGCACGACGGCAGGGCTGACGGCACGGAACAGGCGACCGGTGCCGAGGAGGCCGGCGACGAGCTGCAGGGCGCCGGCGAGGAACACCACGACGCCGAGGCCGGCGAGGCCATGGGTGGCGATGATCTCGTAGACCAGCACGGCGAGGCCGGCCGCAGGGCCACTCACCTGCAGGGGGGACCCCGCCAGCCGCCCGACGACGAGCCCGCCGATGATCGCCGACCACAGCCCGGCGGCCGGAGGCGCTCCGCTCGCCATGGCCACCCCGAGGGACAGGGGCAGGGCGACGAGGAACACGACGAGAGCAGGCAGCAGGGAGGCACCGAGGCTCGGCTTGTCGACGCCGAGCAGGGTGGAGAGGAAGCGCATGGGGGAGACTCCGTGAGACGATACGTCTCGTTCCGAAAGATTGTAGCGCAGGTGGCGCTCCAATGAGACGGAACGTCTCGTCTCATGTTGTCACGGGCTCGGGTTACCTGGCGGGATGCTGCTGTTCGTCGCTGTTGTCGCCCTCGCTGCGGAGCCCTGGCAGGTGTCGGGGGAGCTGGGTGCGGAGATCCACGTCGACGACTCGCACGGCATCGCCAACGTCGCGGCGGTGCGTGGCCCCTGGAAGCTGCAGTGGATCACCGACACCCTCGACGTGCGCTACGCGCCGGAGGGGGAGCAGGGGCGGGCCTGGGTCGGGCTGCGGGCCGCGACCTTCGCCGCGGGGATGGTGATCACGCCCTGGGTCGACGGGGCTCCGGCGCCTCAGCTGGCCATGATGGGGGCCTACGGCGGGGTCGAGGCGGGGTGGATCCGCTACCTGCCGCGGGGGGCCTACGCGGGGGTGATGGGCTTCGCCCGGTGGCACGGCTTCTATGGCGACCGGGCCGAGCCGCTGCCGCTGGCCCGGCTGCACGCGGCGCCTCAGGGGGTGCTCGGCTGGTGGTCGGAGCCGCTGCACGCGTGGGCGGTGGTGGGGGTCGACGTGCAGGGGCGGCCGGATGGTGCGGTGGCGTCGGTGGCCCCCCACAGCCGCGGGCAGGCGGTGTGGGCGCCGGGCTGGGTCGTGGCGCCGCGGGTGGAGCTGCGGGCGGGGTGGGGGGAGGGCCAAGACGTGGTCACCCTGAGCCGGGTGGGGGGGCTCAACCCCTACGTGGTGCCGGTGGCCGGGGCGGCGTGGGCCGAGTGGTGGGTGGAGGACTACGTCGCGGTGCGGGCCGGAGGGGAGGTCCACACACCGACGGTGGACGTGCTGCTGTTCACCGACGTGGCGGCCTTCGACGGGCCACAGGGGGGTGGGACCGCGGTGGGGCTGGGGCTGGCGCCCACGGTGCGGGTCGGGCCGGTGGATGTGGCGCTGGCGGGTGGAGTGGTGCCGTGGGTGGAGCGGCAGGATGGGGTGGCGCGGTGGAGCAGCTACGTGCTGGTGTCGGGGCCGGTGGAGCGGTAGCGGGCTGGCTCTACGGGGGGCCCGGCGGACCGTGGGGCGGCTTGGTCGAAGCATGTGGGCCCGATGTCCGGTGGCGCGAGACCATGTGCCTTGGACGTCCGGGTTGGCGGCGGTTCGGGCAGGCGCGCCACGAAGGAACGCGAGCTTTGGGGCGGTGGGCGTCGAGAAGGGGCGCGAGACCGGACGTCGAGAGGGCTTGGTCGGCGGGGGGCGGACGTCACGGGGGCTTGGTCGGAGCATGCCTTCCGGTTGTCGCCGCGAGGTCGGCCGCATGGCATCCTGCCGTCAAATCCGGCCCCGCTGCGGGCGGCGCTGGTGCCGACCTCTCCAGACAGTGGCCTTCTAGGCTGGCCCCCCCCCCCGACCGACAGGACGGGTCGCGCCGGTCAGTCGGGCCACAGCGCGTCGACCACATCCCCGCGCCCCATCACGGCGCGCAAGATCCCGCACCGCTCGGGCTCGGCCTCTTCGTCGCACGCATCGGCCTCGGCCTGCACATCGTCGAGAGGCACCCGGCTGCCGATGGTCGGCTCGAGCGAGTCGGAGGCGAACATGCCGGGCACGCCCTGGGCCTCCTCGAGGTTGTGGCACGCCCCGCAGGTGCTGCCGTCGCCGGCGATGAGGTGGGTGTAGGGGTCGGGCGGGCCGTCGGCCAGCGGGTAGACCAGCTCGGCCTTCACGCTGCGCAGCCCGGGGTCGGTCCACTCGCCGAGCTCGAGCAGGTGCGCCCCTTCTCCTTCGGGGACCACGCTCATCACCAGCCCATCGGTGAACAGGAAGAACCGTGGACTCCACCAGCTGCCCGGCTGCGCGCTGAACAAGCTGGCGACGGCCATGACCTTCACCGGCCGCTGCAGGCTGGCGACCATGCACGGGATCGACCGCTCCGGCAGCTGGTCGACCCGGTCGACGACCTCCTGGATGGTCTGCGGGTCGCCCCAGCCGCTGCACAAGGCGGGCACAGTGGCCTCGGTGGTGCCGGTGCCGCTCCCACCAGGGCCGGTGCAGGCGACGAGCAGGGCGAGCACGAGCAGGGGGAGCCTCATCGGTCTTCGTCCAGGATGGCGTCGTAGGGGTGGGGCAGCACGGGCAGGTCGAGCTCGGTGTCGGCGTTCTCGTCGATGACGGGCCTGAGGCTGGTGAGCGGCACGGTTGCCGCGTCGATGCGCTCGGGAGGTGGGGTGAGGGTGGGGTGGGTCTGGGTGGGCGTGGGTGTGTCGACGATGCCCTTCAGATCCTGAGCGTGGAAGATCATCGTCTCGGCGTCGGGCAGGGCTTCCTTGGCGGCGTCGGAGAGCGCCGGGCCCAGCTTCAGCGAGGCGCTGAGCTCGTCGAGCAGCTCCTTCTCCCGACGATCGAGAGTGAAGGCCAGCCCGAACAGGCCGCCGGCGACCCTGGCCACGCAGCCGCACATGCGCAGCACGCCGTCGAGGGACTCAGGGGCCGCCCCGCGCTGCCGGTCGCGGGCCCACAGGGCCATCAGCACCTCGCGTGCCATGCGGAAGCTCTCGGGGGTGGGGCGGCGCGCCAGCCACTGCTTCAGCACGTCGGTCTCGTGGGCCTCGAGCCCGTAGCGCTGGGCCACCTCGAGGATCAGCCCTCGCTCCGCCGGCTGCACCCGCCCGTCGGCCCAGGCCACCTGCACCAGAGGCAGCAGCACCACGGCCCGCACGGTGTGCTGGTCGATCCCGAGGCGCCCGAGGGCTCGGTGGAGGTCAGCGTCGGACAGGGCGGAAGGCAGCATGGCTCATCCTGCCACGGGGCAGGCGGGCAGGTCGGCGTACGACGCGCGGAGCCAGAACAGGCGGGCGTCGGTGGCGGGATCGTGCAGGTCGGGCAGCTTGCCCTCCCATGCGGTGGCTTCGATCACCGACAGGTGCATCAGCTGGTGCACCGTGTCGAGGACGAAGGCCGGGCGGCCGAAGCCGAGCACCTGGTCGTTGATCTGCGCGTCGGGCTCTCGGGGCGCCAGCTCGAGCCAGTCGGTGTCGCCGATGCAGCGCGTCGCGACCCGCACCCGGTTGTGCACGGCGGGGGCGGCGGCCACGTTGGTCTCGTAGGCGAGGAACTCGCGACGGGCGGCGGCGTCGACGGCGAACTCGGGGTGGCCGGCGATGCCCTCGGCCCCAGCGAACACCTCCTCGGCCCAGCCGTCGTTGGGGGAGCCCGGCTCGTAGTCGCTGCAGTCGCCCGCGGCGGCATCGCAGCTGCGCAGGTAGGCCACGGGCTTGCTGCCGGGCCCGGCCTCGTAGGCGAGGCGGTAGATGCCGTCGCTGCCGTTCAGGGAGGGGTAGTTCTTGCGGACCTGATCTTCGGCCTCGCCATCGAAGTCGATGGGCGACAGGGTGGGGTCGGGCAGGTGCAGACGCAGGCGATGATCGCTGCCCTGGGCCTCGTGCACGGCGACGACGGGCTGGCCGTCGTGGAGCACGAAGCTGGGGTGGTCGGCCTCCCACAGGCGGGGCAGGTCGATCACCTCGCCCCACCGCAGGGGGCTGGTCTGCTTGCGGCAGCGCACCGCGTCGCCCACGGCCTCGTCGGCGTGGGTGTAGCAGGCCCAGGGCACGCCGTCGTCGTCGACCTGCACCTCGAGGCGGCCCCAGTCGGTGCACTCGCTGGCGTTCCGGGCGAACTCGAGGGGGACCATGCTCACGACCCCGCGCCCGCTGTGGAACTCGAAGGCAGCGAGGTCCCACTGGGTCTTTCCGTCGGGCTGCTGGGGGCAGGTGTAGCGGTAGCCCTTGGTGGCGCGCACGATGGAGACGCGCCGCACGTCGCCGAGGTCGTGCACGGCCATCGACGGGTGGAGCATGTGGTTGCCCTCGTCGGTGCTGCCGACCATCCACCGACCCTGGTGGGTGGCGTCGGCGCAGTAGCCATCCGGCCCATCGAGGCAGCGCCACTGCTCGAGGGTGGCGGACTGCATCAGCAGCTCGGTGCCGTTGCTGAGGGGCAGCAGCTGATGGTCGTGGCGGAGCAGGAACACCTCGCCGGTGGGGCCCCACACCCGCACAGAGGTGCCCACCGCGAAGGGGCCACCGGTGCCCCCGCTCACCTCGGTCGCGTGCCACGTGGGCGACTGCCCGAAGGCCACCGAACACGCAGCGAGGAGCCAGGCCCATCCCATGGGCGCAAGCTAGCCGGCCGTGGGCACCCTCCGCCACCGCCACAGGCCGATCCCCGCGGCGATGGCCACCACCGAGACGAGCTGCGACGTGCTCACCCACCCGCCGAAGTACATCCCGCGCGTCACATCGTTGCGCAGCGCCTCGAGGCCGATGCGCACGAGGCCGTAGAGCACGAGGAAGGCGGCGGTGATCTGGCCATCGAAGCGCTGGCGCTGTGCGAGCCGCGACAGCACCACGAACAGGCCCAGCGCACACAGCGAGGCATACAGGGGCGCGGGATGGAGGGGGACTCCGAGGAGCGCGTCGGGCACGGGGCCGGGCCGGGTGTAGCGGATGCCCCACGGCAGCTCGACGCCGAAGGGCCAGGCGATGGGCTTGCCGAAGCAGCAGCCGCCGCCGAGGCATCCCAGCCGCCCCCAGGCGAGGCCGAAGGCGGTGGCGGGGGCCAGGCAGTCGCCGTAGATCCACGGGCTGCGGCCGGTGCGCCACGACCACCCGGCGATGGCCACCAGCCCGCCGATGGCGCCGCCGTAGAACACGAAGCCACCGCCGGTCACCAGGGTGAGGGGATGGGTGCGCCAGGTGGTGGAGTCGACCCACAGGATGTGGGCGACCCGCGACCCGATGAGGGCGAGGGGGACCACCCACAGGGCGAGATCGATGACTTCGCGGGCGGGCAGGCCGCGGCGGAGGGCCTCGCGGCGGAGCACGAAGCTCGCCAGAGAGAAGCCGATCATCAGGCACGTGAAGTAGGTCGGCAGCCTCACCCAGTCGGTGTGCAGCAGGACCGGATGCACGCCGCTACTGCGCGGGCTCGACGGGCTCGGCGGGCGCCGGTGCTTCCTCGAGGGCCTCGTCGTTCACTTCGCCGCTGTTGTCGAAGAAGAACTGGTAGATCATGAAGAACAGCACGCCGACGACGAGGTTGGCATCCGCGATGTTGAAGCTCGGCCACTCGTAGGTGCCGACCGTCTCGATGAGCCACTGCTTGAGCTCGGGCTGGTCGGTGTAGACCCGGATGAAGTCGGTGACGTAGCGCATGCGGGTGCGGTCGATGGCGTTGCCGATGGCCCCCGACAGGATGAGCCCCATCGTGGTCGACATGAACCAGTCGTCGCGGGGGAGCTTGCGGAACAGGTCGAGGATGACGCCGACGGCGACCAGGGTGAACGCGAGGAACACCAGGTGCCGATACTCGAAGTCGCGGAACATGCCGAAGGCGGCGCCGGGGTTCTGCGCGTGCACGATGGACAGAAAGCCGTCGATGACCACGATCTCGCCGGTGCCCAGCGCGATGTTCTGCACGACCCACCACTTGGTGGCCTGGTCGACCAGCACGCCCAGGACGCAGACGACGGCGAAGATGATGTTGCGTCGGTTCACGAGGGCTCCGCAGCGAAGGGCTCGGGTAGCCGTGTGGCCCGGTCGGGGCAAGCCTCAGGGGGTGGTGGGCACCTGGGCGAGGTCGGCGAACAGCTCGGCGAGGGGGAGGGAGACGCCGACCCCCTCGAGGGGGACCTCGCCCTCGTGCAGGTCGCGCAGCAGCCAGCCCTCGGCGGTGCGGGTGTACAGCGCGACCCGGCGCTCGATGGGGTCGACGAACAGCAGGTGCTGGAGCGTGGGGAGGCTGCGGTAGTGTTCCCCCTTGGCGCCCAGATCGTAGCTTCGGGTGGACGGCGAGAGCACCTCGACCACCACGGTGGGGTTGGTGACCGAGTGGCGGTCTTCGTCGGCGACCTCGTAGGGGCCGCAGATCACCGTGACGTCGGGGTAGAGCCAGGCGCCGGTGGTGGGGATCCACACCCGCTGGTCGGCGGTGGTCGCGCGGCAGCCCGAGCCACGCAACCGGCTGTGGAGCGCGGCGCCCACGTTCATGGCGACGGCCGCGTGCAGCGCACTCCCGCCCGACATCGCGCAGGCCTGGTCGTTGATCCACTCCACGCGCTGGCCGTCGGGCCACTCGGGGCCGTTGGCCAGGTAGTCTTCCAGCGTCATCCGCTCCGCTGTGGCCTGCATCACCCCTCCGTTGTCAGCATATCGCGGAGCCCCCTGCAGCGGACGCCCCGCACGGGTTACCTCCACGGTCCGATCCGGAGGGACCCTTGGAACGTGAAGAGATGCCGTGCGACGTGCTCTTCGTGGGCGCAGGCCCGGCCAACCTGGCTGGCGCCATCCACCTGATGAACCTGGTGGAGGCTCACAACGCCGCGGTCGCGGCAGGCACCAAGGAGGGCGAGGCCCTCGACGAGCCCATGATCGTGGTGGTCGAGAAGGGCTCCGAGGTCGGCCAGCACCAGCTCTCCGGCGCCGTGATGGACCCTCGCGCACTGTCCGAGCTCATCCCCGACTGGCGCGAGCGCGACGACTTCCCTGTCGAGCGCTTCGTCGAGCGTGAGGAGATGGTGTTCCTGCAGCCCGACGGCGGCGAGATCGTGGCGCCCTGGATCCCGCCCGAGCTCACCAACCACGGCAAGCCGATCATCAGCCTCGGCAAGTTCTGCAAGTGGCTGGCCGAGATCGCCGAGGAGAAGGAGGTCAACATCATCCCGGGCTTCGCCGGGGTCGACCTGCTGTGGGAGGGCGACGCCTGCGTGGGCGTGCGCACTGGCGACCGTGGCATCGGCAAGGATGGCGCCCCTCGCGACGAGTTCGAGCCGGGGATGGATCTGCAGTCGCCGGTGACCATCCTCGGGGAAGGTCCACGAGGGCACCTCACCCGCAAGCTGATCCAGCGTCGCGGCCTCGACGAAGGCAAGAACCCGATGATCTACGAGGTCGGGGTCAAGGAAGTGCTCGAGCTGCCCGAGGGCACCATCGAGGATGGCTTCGTCTGCCACACCCTGGGCTACCCCCTCGACATGAACACCTTCGGCGGGTCGTTCCTCTACCATATGGGTGGCGACAAGGTGTGTATCGGCCTGCTGGTCGCGACCGACGCCCCCGACCCGCAGATGGATGCGCACCACCTGCTGCAGGTGCTCAAGACCCACCCCTACATCAAGAGCAAGATCGGCACCGGCAAGGTGGTGAAGTATGGCGCCAAGGCCGTCACCATCGGTGGCTGGGGCTCCATCCCGCAGCTCTACACCGACGGCGCGATGATCGTGGGCGACTCCGCGAGCTTCCTCAACCCCATGCGGGTCAAGGGCATCCACCTGTCGATGAAGTCGGGCATGCTCGCCGCCGAGGCCGCCTTCGAGGCGATGCTGAAGGGCGACGCCAGCGCGCACGTGCTCGAGGGCTACGAGCACAAGGTGCACAACAGCTGGATCCGCGAAGACATGGAGCCCGCGCGCAACATGCACAGCAACTTCGAGGGTGGCTTCATCCAGGGCCTGATCAAGACGGGCCTGCAGTACGCCTTCGGCCCCGGCAAGCAGACGAGCTACCACGCCGACTACACCCACATGCAGAAGAAGGGCGCCTACGAGCGGCCCGCGTGGCTGCCGGAGAAGCTCGAGTACGACGGGGAATACCTCATCGACAAGCTCACCGATGTCTACCACTCGGGCACCACGCACGAAGAGCAGCAGCCCGCCCACCTCAAGATCATCGACACCGAGGTGTGCGCCACCACGTGCAAGGAAGAGTACGGCAACCCCTGCACCGTGTTCTGCCCTGCCCAGGTCTACAACATGGTCGACAACGAGGAGAGCGGTCGGGCCGAGATGCAGGTCGACTTCTCGAACTGCGTGCACTGCAAGACGTGCGACATCCGCGATCCCTACCAGATCATCACCTGGGTGCCCCCCGAGGGCGGCAACGGGCCCGAATACGGGATGATGTGACGGAGCCCCCCCGCCTTTCGTGGCGGGGCCTCTTCTGAGAGCAAGGATCGCAGCAGTACCCGTTCCGGATGCTGTCGCGAGGGCCGCCGGCGTGGCTGCGCCGCGTGATTGACGCAGAGAAAGGCTCTCCGTGACGCCGTATGTAACGATGTCCTAGGGAAATGGGGAACCAGCTGGGGCCGCAGCTGGGGCCTTGTTCTCCTACCCGAACCCTACATCAGGATTTCACTCTCGTCGGGGCCGTTACTCTTCTGCCACAGGGGGGTACCCATGACGTCGAAGCAGAGCTTCGCGAGTGTATTTGTGCGTTCAAACGGTACTATGTCGCCGGCCAAGGGGCTGCTTCTGGGGGTGGCCGGGCTGGCGCTGCTGGCGGCTCCGAGGGCCGAGGCGGCACCGGTGGTGATGGATGCGTTCGACTGCGATCCCTTCCTGCTGCTGCTGCCGACCTGCGACAACCCCGAGCAGCTGACCGGCAGCTTCCCCGGGGGGACGGTGTCGGTGCAGGTGTCGACCCAGGGCGTGCTGCAGGAGGTGCACGCGCCGGGCGCCAACAGCGATGGGGACTGGGACTACTCGGTCCTCAATGCGCCGGCGCAGGTGGTGTACACCTTCTCCACCCCTGTGGTGGTCAACTCGTTGGTGCTGCACGATGTCGACAGCGGCACGTGGGACGACACCTACGCCGTCGACTTTGGCTTCGACAACTGCCAGGCCGACTCGGGCACGGTCACCTGCGATGCCACCTCGGGGTCGGGCACCCCCGGCAACAGCGACTCGCAGCACCAGTTCCTCGACTCGGTGGGGGCGGTGCGCACGCTGGTCATCGACATGCCCTCGGCGACGGCGGTCGTGGGCTTCGAGGTCGACGTGTCGCTGCCCACCGAGGACTGCGGCGACGGCATCGTGTTCGGCACGGAGGCCTGCGACGACGGCAACCTCCTCGACGGCGACGGCTGCAGCGATCAGTGCGAGGTCGAGACCGGCTTCGTGTGCACGACGGGCTCGGAGTTCACCCAGGGGCCCCTCGACAACGTCGAAGACGGCGGGGACTGGGTGGTGGTGTCCGACACCCGGGCTTTCGTCGACGACAACTCCGACCCGACCGTGCTCGTGACGAACTACGACGGCTTCGCCGGCCCGTTCGAGGTGGTCACCGAGACCGACGACAACGACGACGACTTCTTCGGCCTGGCGCTGGGCATCGAAGACGGCGAGCTGTCGGGCAGCAGCGCCGACTTCCTGTTGCTCGACTGGAAGCAGGACACCCAGACGCAGTTCGGCGGCGAGGCACAGGAGGGCCTCGCTCTCAGCCACGTCAGCGGCGGCCCCCTCACCACCCAGCAGCTGTGGGAGCACTCGGGTGCGGTGACGGAGCTGGGTCGGGCCGCGACCCTGGGCAGCACGGGCTGGAGCTCGAGCTCTCCGCACACCTGGGAGGTCGACTACTCGGCCAACCGGCTGCGGGTGTTCGTCGACGGCGTGCTGCAGTTCGACCTGACCCCCGCCGACGTGGGCATGGCCGCCTTCCCCCAGGGAAAGGTCGGGCTGTACGCCTTCAGTCAGCCCGACGCGAGCTTTCAGTGGACCGCGCCCCTGGGCAGCGCCTCCACCTGTGCCTCGGTGTGCGGCGATGGGGTCGAGGCCTCCGACGAGGCCTGCGACGACGGCAACCTGACGACTGGCGATGGCTGCGACGACACCTGTGCCGCAGAGGGGGTGGCCCCCGACGCCCTGCTGGTCACCGTCGACGAGCAGCTGGCGAGCAGCCCCCAGCCGGTCCTCACCGGCACCTACGATGACGGCGCTGCGGTGGACTCCCTCGAGGTCACGGTCGATGGGGTGACCTACACCCTGACCGACCCCGAGCTCGTGCTCGACGGCACCGGGGGGTGGTCCCTCGACCTCACGGGGAGCGGCCAGACCCTCGCCGATGGCACCTACGACGTGGCGGTCACCCAGACCAACGGGCTGGGCTCGGCGAGCGATGGCACCGTCGACGAGCTGCAGATCGATGGGACGCCCCCTGCGGCCCCGACGGTCGATCCAGCGGTGTCGGCCGATGGCCTGCCCACCCTCAGCGGCACCTACGACGCGAGCGACTTCGGCAGCCTGCAGGTCACCGTCGACGGGGTGACCTACACGGCGGGGGTCGACGCCGAGCTGATGCTCGACGGCACGGGGGGCTGGGTCCTCGACCTGACGGGCCTGGCGGCGCCGATGAGCACCGGCACCTACGACGTAGAGGCGCGGGCGGTCGACGCCGCAGGCCACGCCTCGGTCGACGGCACATCGGGCGAGCTCGAGGTGATGCGCGACGCCGACGGCGATGGCGTCTCCGACGAAGACGAGGCCGCCGCGGGGACCGACCCCACCGAGGCCGACACCGACGGAGACGGCCTCACCGACGGCGAAGAGCTGGCCGGCGAGGACGGGGTGCCGGGCACGGGTGACGAGACCGATCCCCTCGACAGCGATGGCGACGACGACGGCCTGAGCGACGGCCAGGAGCTCCTGGGCCTCGACGGCGTGGCGGGCACCGGCGACGAGACGGACCCCGACCTGGCCGACACCGACGGTGACGGCGTGCAGGACGGCACCGAGCTCGGGATCACCACCGCCCAGCCTCCGGGCACCTCGGCGGGCGGCGTCGACACGGAGGGCACGGATCCGGGCGTGTTCCAGCCCGACCTCGATCCGAGCACCACCACCGATCCCAACGCGCAAGACTCCGACGGCGACGGTCTGCTCGACGGCGAGGAAGACATCGACGGCGACGGAGCCGCCCACGCCGTGGTCGGCGGCACGGGCACCGCGGGCTCCGGGGAGACCGACGCCTCGGTAGCCGACACCGACGGAGACGGCTTGTCCGACGGGGAGGAGCTCGACGTGCTGGGCACCAGCCCCCTCGACACCGACACCGACGACGGCGGCGCACAGGACGGCGCCGAGGTGGTCGTCGACCTCACCGACCCCCTCGACCCCAGCGACGATCAGGTCGACACCGACGGCGATGGGCTGTCGGACTACGCCGAGCTCAACGTGTACGGCACCGACCCGGGCGACGACGACACCGACGACGACGGGCTCACCGACGGGGCGGAGGTGTTCACCCACGGCACCGACCCGACCCTCGCCGACACCGACGGCGGCAGCGTCTCCGACGGCGACGAGGTGGTGAACGGCACCGACCCCAACGATCCCAGCGACGACCTGCCTCCGGTGGGGGTGGACTCCGACGGAGACGGCCTCGACGACGACGAGGAGGCTCTGTACGGCACTGATCCCTTCGATGCCGACTCCGACAACGACGGGCTGCTCGATGGCGAGGAGGTGCTGGCGGCAGAGCCCACCGATCCCAACGACCCCGACACCGATCACGACGGGTTGCTCGACGGTGCGGAGCTCGACGGGGGCACCGACCCGAACGTCGCCGACACCGACGGCGATGGCCTGGGTGACGGCTTCGAGGGCGCGATGGGCTCCGACCCGCTGGTGGCCGACACCGACGGCGATGGGCTGCTCGACGGAGAGGAGCTGGCTCTGGGCACCTTCCCGACCATCGCCGACTCCGATGCCGATGGGCTGTCGGACGGCGAGGAGGTCGACCTCGGCACCTCGCCCACCGACGCCGACACCGACGACGACGCGCTGCTGGACGGCGAGGAGATCGACACCGACCCGCTGGTCGCCGACACCGATGGTGGCGGGGTCCTCGACGGGCAGGAGGTGCTGGTCGACGGCACCGATCCCACCGATGGGGCCGATGACGTGCCGGACGGCAACGACGCGGATGGCGACGGGCTGAGCGACGCCGAGGAGGCGGCCTTTGGCACCGATCCGCTGGTGGCCGACCACGACGGCGATGGGCTGCTCGACGGCGAGGAGGTCGACGCGGGCACGGATCCGCAGGCCTACGACACCGACGGCGACGGCCTGAGTGACGGCGAAGAGCTGGCGGGGTCCACCTCACCCGTGCATCCCGACACCGATGGCGACGGGCTGCTCGACGGGGAAGAGGCCTTCGCGGGCACCGACGGCACCGACGCCGACAGTGACGACGACGGGCTGACCGACGGGGAGGAGCGCCTGTTCGGCACCGACCCGCTGGTGGCCGACACCGATGGCGACGGGCTGTCGGACGGCGACGAGGTGGTCACCACCGGCACCGACCCCGCTGCCTTCGACAGCGATGGCGATGGGCTGGGCGACGGCGAGGAGCTCGATACCCACGGCACCGACCCCACCGATCCCGACAGCGACGAGGGCGGCGTGACCGACGGCGCCGAGGTCGCGGCGGGCACCGACCCGTCGGACCCGGCTGACGATGTGGCCAGCCCCGACACCGACGGCGACGGGCTCGACGACGCGCAGGAGGCGGTGCTGGGCACGGATCCCGCGGTGGCCGACACCGACGGAGACGGGCTGACCGACGGCGAGGAGGTCCTGGCGTGGTCCACCGACCCACTGCTGGCCGACACCGACGGCGATGGGCTGTCGGACGGCGACGAGGCCGCGGCAGGCACCGAGCCGACCCACCCCGACAGTGATCTCGATGGGCTGTCGGATGGGGAGGAGGACGCCGCAGGCACCGATCCCCACCTGCGCGACACCGACGGCGACGGGCTGACGGACGGGGAGGAGGCCCACGTGTTCGGCACCGAGCCGGGCATCGCCGACACCGACGGCGACGGGCTCACCGACGGGGAGGAGGTGCGCGTCTTCGACACCGACCCGCTGGGGGCCGACACCGACGGTGGCGGGGTGAGCGACGGCGACGAGGTGGCGGCGGGGACCGACCCCCTCGATGGCTCGGACGACCTGCCCTCGACGACGGGGCCCACGACCGGGCCCACGACGGAGCCGACGACCGACCCCACCACCGACCCCACCACCGACCCGCCGACGGGCTCGACGACGAGCTCTACGACGGACGAGCCGGCCCTCGGTGGCCGCTACGTGGGTGGGTGCGCCGACGGCTGCAGCAGCACCTCGGGCGGTGCGGGTCTCGGATGGTGGTTGGTGGGTCTGTGTGGACTGATGCGCCGTCGCGCGCCGAAGGGGGTGTGAGATGTCGTGGGTGATGACGATGATGGCGACCGCCGCAGCGCAGACCGTGGCGGCGGGAGCGGCGCCCGACCTGAACGCCCAGCTGTTCCGCCCGACGGTCGACGCGCAGGGGCTGCTGCTGACCGACATGGCGCGGCGGGGGGCAGACGGTGAGCCGACGCTGCGACTGCTGGGGCACTACACCAGTGAGCCCCTCGCCTACCTGCGCGACGACGGCACCAAGGATGCGCTGGTGTCGTCGGTGACCCAGGCCGACCTGCTCGTGGGCTACAGCTACGACCGGCTGCGGGTGGGCGCGGCGCTGCCCGTGTACCTGCTGTCTGCGGGTCAGGCGGGCAACGAGACGGGGCTCGGCGATGTCGGGCTCGATGCCAAGGTCACCCTGCTCGACCCTGGCGAGGTGCCGATCGGGCTGGCGCTGCAGGGCCGGCTGGAGCTGCCGACGGCGACGGTGGAGGCTCCGCTGGGTGACCCCACGGTCGGGTGGAGTGTGGCGGCGGTGGCCGACGCCGATCTGGGGGAGCGCGTGCTGGTGGCGGCCAACCTCGCCTTCGAGGGAGGGCCTCAGCAAGCGCTGGAGAACCTCACCGTCGACGACTACCTGGTGCTTCGCGCGGGCCCCCACGTGCTCATCGACCCGGTCTCCGAGCTCGGCGCGTCGCTGGAGCTGTTCACCAAGGGAGCACTGGGAGGTGGCTCCGACCCAGGAGCGGCGACGGCGGTGGAGTGGCTGCTGGGGGGCCATGGCCGCATCGCGGGCAGCCCGGCCGTGCTCAGGGCGGGCGGCGGGACAGGCCTGACCAGCGGCGTGGGCACACCCGAGTATCGGCTGTTGGTGGGCATCGGCTGGGAGCCGCGTATCGACGGCGACCGTGATGACGACGGCATCGTCGACCGTGACGATGCGTGCGTGGCGGAGCCCGAAGACCTCGACGGCTTCGAAGACCTCGACGGCTGCCCCGACCTCGACAACGATCAAGACGGCGTGGTCGACACGGCAGACGACTGCCCCATGGATCCGGAGGACCTCGATGGGTTCGATGACGGCGACGGCTGCGCGGAGGACGACAACGACGGCGACGGCCTGGTCGACACCGCCGACGCCTGCCCCGACGAGGCAGAGGATCGCGACGGGTGGGCCGACGACGATGGCTGCCCCGAGCTCGAGGTGCCGGCGCTGCTGACGGTGGCATCCGAGGAGGGCGATGCCTTGGACGTGGCTCGGGTCACGCTCACGGCCTCCGGCGAGCCGGTGCGGTTCACGGGTCGCTACGAGGGCGGCCTGCTCCCCGGCGACTACGCCGTGCAGGCGACCGCTCCCGGCTACGAGCCAGTGCAGGGCACGCTGAGCGTCGCGGACACCGCGGTGGAGCACACCGTGGTGATGACCGCCGTGCCGACCCGCGTGGTGGTGACCCGCGACCGCATCGACCTCAAGGAGAAGATCTACTTCGATACCGGCAAGGCGACGATCCAGGCGCGGTCTCACGCTCTGCTCGACGACACGGTCGGGGTGCTGCAGGAGTACCCCGAGATCGTGAAGCTCAGGATCGAGGGCCACACCGACAGCCGCGGCTCCGACAGCTTCAACAAAGACCTGTCCGAGCGCCGCGCGGCGTCGGTGCGCGCCTACCTCGAGGGCAAGGGGATCGCCGCGGAGCGCCTGTCGAGTATCGGGTACGGCGAGGAGCGGCCCCTCGATGAAGCAAAGACGAGCGAAGCCTATGCGAAGAACCGTCGCGTCGACTTCTTCGTGGAGACCTGGGACGCGGAGGCGCGCACGAGCGAGTGACGACGGGGTGCGTGTATCTACGATGCGACGGCAGTGGGCTTGCTGGTGGCAGGCGCCATCCGTATGCTTACGTCGATGCGGAGAGTGCTGTGCCCGACGCTTCCAAGCCCCCGAGCTTCATCCGAGAGTCGATGTGGCGTCTCCTCAACGATGAGGAGCGGGTGGCCATCGTGGCGTGCGTCGAGGGGGAGCTCACGGCAGCGCGACGCCTTCGGGGCGCGCTCGCCGACGTAGAGAAGCAGAAGGCGCTGTCGCGCAAGCTCGCGGCCCAGTCCAAGAAGCTCATCGACGAGCTGAAAGAGATGAAGGCGGAGGCGAAGCGGCTCAAGGAGGCGGCGCCGGAGCCCAAGCGGCAGCTGCGCATCGACTCGCTGGTGGAAGACCTCGCGTCGACGGTCGAGTTCGCGGATCGCCGTGCCGACATGGCCGACGAAGACGAGGAAGCGGTCCTGGCCTACTCGCCCCCTACTTGACGGTCGGCTGCACGTGGCGCTGCCCTACCCGCTGTTCCCCCACCACGCGACCCACCCCGACCACCTGCTGGCCCTGGGGCGGTGGCTGGGGTTGATGGCCCCCGACCCGTCGCGGTCGCTGCGGGTGCTGGAGCTGGGGTGTGCTGCGGGGGGCAACGTGCTGCCGATGGCGGTGCGCCAGCCGCACTGGGAGGTGGTGGGCATCGACCTCGCGGCCCACGAGATCGAGCGGGGCCGGCGCCTGGCGGCGGCAGCGGGCGCGTCGAACCTCTCCCTGCACGTGGGCGACGTGGGCGCCCTGGGCGAGCTCGGTCGCTTCGACGTGATCATGGCGCACGGGCTGCTGTCGTGGGTCCCGGTGTCGGTGGCGGAGGCGATGCTCGCGTGGATGGGGGCCGCCCTGGCGCCGGATGGGGTCGCCTACCTGTCGTACAACGTGCAGGCAGGCTGGGCGGCGCGGGGCGAGCTGCGCCGCTGGTTGCTGGCTCAGGTGCAGGGTGGCAGCGAGGAGGAGCGGGTGGCACAGGCCCGGGCGCTGCTGGCCGAGCCGCCCCCCGACCTCGCCGAGATCGCCGTCACCGTCGAGGGGGAGTCCGACGCCTACCTGAGCCAGGACTACCTCGCGACCTTCAACGAAGCCTTCCGCTACGACGCGCTCGCCGAGCGCCTCAGCCGCCACGGGCTGGCACCGCGGTGTGATGCCAACGGTGCGAGCCCCGAGGTGGGGGGCCCCTGGCTGCCCGACCGCCGCGCGGCCCAGGCGGCGGTGGGCGACGACCCGGTGGCCCAGGGGGCGTGGCTCGACCTGCAGCAGGGGCGGGCCTTCCGGAGCACGGTCGTCACCCGGGCGGGCGCGCTGGCCTGGCGGGGCCCGGTGGGGCTGTGGCTGACCACCGAGCTGCGGCGGGTCGACGGAGCGCCGCTCGACCAGCCCGGGCCCACGTCGTTCGCGTCGGCCTGGGGGGTGCGCACCACCATCGCCGACCCGGCGGTGAAGCGCCTGCTGGGCACCTTGGCGGATGCGTGGCCGGTGGCGGTGTCGTTCGAGGCGGTCGGCGCTGAGCTGGGCGACCACGCAGTCCCCATTCTGTCGGTGCTGGTGGGCAGCAACCTGGTCCACCCGCGCTGCCGCCCCGGGGTGGCGCCCCAGCCAGGCGAGCGTCCGGAGGTGCCTGCCGATGTGCGGGTGCTGGCGGCGGAGGGGGCGGCGTGGGCAGCCGACCAGCACCACCGTGGGCGCAGGCTCGACGAGGCAGACCACACCCTGCTGCCGCTCCTCGATGGCCGCCGCGACGAGGCGGCGCTGCGCGAGGCGCTGGGATGGAGCGCCGAGCGGCTGCGCCGAGAGCTGGCGTCTGCCTGGGAGCGGGGCCTGAGGCTGGCGTGAGGCGCGGCCCCTCGATTAGTGGGCGCGGCGAGGAGCTGTCATGCCCGTGATTCGAGTGGTCAGTGCCGAGATCCAGCGCGACGGGCGCTACCTGCTCACCCAGCGCGCGGCGAAGGCGGTGCTGCCGCTGCTGTGGGAGTTCCCAGGGGGGCGCGTGCGGGAGGGGGAGTCCGACGAAGACGCCCTGATTCGCTCCGTGCGCTACCGCGTCGGGGTGGCGCTGTCGGTCGAGGGCAAGGTGCTCGAGGTCAAGCACAGCTACCCCGACTACGACGTGGTGATGGTGGTCTACCGCTGCTCCATCGGCGAGGAGTCGCCCTACGCCGCCACGGTGCAGTCGGTCGCGTGGGTGAGCCCCGATGCCTTCGGCGACTACCCGTTCCCCGGCGCCGACCAGAAGACGGTGGCCAAGCTGCTCGAGCTGTAGCGCTACGGAAGCACGACCACCGACGTGGTGGGCTCGTCGCGCCAGCTGAGCCACAGAGGCAGCTCTACGGGCTCCACGACCACAAAGCGCGCCCGGCGCCCCGACCAGTCGTATTCGGCCCGCAGCTGCCCCAGCACGTCGAGGCCGAGCAGCCCGTCGGTGCCCCCTCGCCGCGGCCGGTCGGTGAGCTCTACGGGGCCGAGGTGCAGCGACCCGAGCTGCACACGGCCGATGTCGTAGTGGATGAGATCCCGTCGCTCGGTGCCCGACCCTCCGGTGCCGCGCAGGGTGGCGCCGCTGACGATCTCGGAGGGCTCCAGGCCCAGGCGCTGGCCGTCGATGTAGGTGTCGGTGGCGCCGGTGTCGAGGATGGGCCATTGCTCGAGGTCGTCGAAGCCCACGGGGAGGACCACCCGGATGCCGACGCGCAGCTCTCGCTTGAGCTTGACGATGCCCTCGCCCTCCTTCGGCAGGGGCGCGTGGTCGGGGGGGGCGAGCTCGACGGTGCCTTCGGCGGGATCGAAGGCCACGCGGAAGCGGCGGAGCACATCCATGCCCAGCACCCCGGCGATAGGCACCTCGTCAGGGTCGTCGAGGGAGGAGGTGGACCCCAGGTCGCGGACCTGACAGGTGACGCCCTCGATGCGATGCCCTCCGATCAGCAGCGGCGGGAGGTTGGCCTTGGTGGTGGGCAGCTTGCCCAGCTCCCCCCGGACCGGGACGCTGCCTCGGGTGGCCAGCCCGAGGGCGGCCACGAAGTCGTCGTCGCAGGTGGTGAAGGTGTAGCCGGTGTCGACGAACAGCAGGTGGTCGCCGGCCACCTCGCTGGTGACCGGCACGTACCAGCGCCGCGGATCGGTGGTGGGCTGCACCAGGGGCAGGGTGGCCACGTCGTCGGCATAGTGCACCCGCGGTGGGCCGAGCCGGTAGGCACATGCTGGCCACAGGCACGCGGCGATGATCAGAGCGCGGCGCATCGGCCTCCAGGGCGCATGCTATCGGCTGACCTCGAAGGTGGCTGTCCAGTCGACGCTGGTGGTGCCGGTGAGGTCGGCCCAGCTGCCCGAGGTGCCTCCGGTCAGCGTGTTGGCGTCGATGAAGGTGGCGTCGAAGGCCGTCTGCTGGGTGGTGTTGAACAGCGAGTAGTCGGTGCGCGCATCGCCGCTGACCACGGGCGCGTAGTCGGAGGTGCCCGCGAACCACACCTGGATGTTGTTGCCCCCGAACACGGTGCACGTGCCCGTGCCCATCACGTCGGGCACGTTGTTCTGGTTGACCATCACCGTGAAGCCCTTGATGGTGCAGCTGTCTTTCTGGGTGGGGCCCACCGTCTCGATCACCTCGATGACCAGCTCGCCGGTGTACAGCCCGTCGTAGTCGATGGGCCCGGTGTCGCCGGTGGCTCCGGTGAGGCCGGTGACCCCCGTGGGGTCGGTGTCGGTGTCGGTGTCGGTGTCGGCATCCGTGTCGGTGTCGGCATCGGCATCCGTGTCGGTGTCGGTGTCGGCATCGGTGTCGGTGTCGGTGTCGGCAGGGGTGTCGCCGGCACCGTCGGTGTCGTCTTTGTCGCCGGAGCAGGCGATGAGCAGGGGGCAGAGAAGCCACAGAGCGCGCATGAGACCTCCAAGTGCGGCAGCGTACCCATGCCGGTGAGAGGTGGCCACTGCCAAGCGTTTCAGCGGGTGACCTCGAAGGTGGCCGTCCAGTCGAAGCCGGCACTTCCCTGCTGCCAGCTGCCGGTCACGGTGCCCACCAGGGTGTCGGGCCCGGTGTACTGCCCCGTCCAGTCTGCGCTCTGGGGGCCGCTCGGGCCGAAGGCGGGGTAGGCGGTGCGGGACTGCCCGGCCACCTGTGGGTCGATCAGCGGCTCGCCGGTGAAGGTGATCACGATCAGGTTGTTGCCCAGGTTGGGGAACTGGCATCCCCCTTCCCCGGTGATCGAAGGGGTGCCCGCGCTGTCGACGGTGATCTCGAAGTTGGAGTCGGTGCAGCTGTCGGTGTTCACCACGATGCCGCTCTCTTCGGCGTCGACGTGCATGGTGCCGGTGTAGATGCCGTCGCGGACGACGGGCCCGGTGTCGGCCGTTGGCGTGGTGCTGAGACCGGTATGGCCGGTCGCGGCGGTCATGTCGGTGTCGGTGTCGGTGTCGGTGTCCGAGTCTGTGTCGGTGTCGGTGTCGGTGTCGGTGTCCGAGTCGGTGTCGGTGTCGGTGTCCGAGTCGGTGTCGGTGTCCGAGTCTGTGTCGGTGTCGGTGTCCGAGTCGGTGTCGGTGTCTGTGTCGGTGTCGGTGCTGGTCGCGTCTGGCGTGTCGGAGCTGCCCTTGTCGCCGCATGCGGTGAGGAGGAGGATGGAGAGCACGATTCGCATGGGGACCTCGCGATCAGGTGGGATCATGCTGCACTCTACCTGTCGAGTGCGCAGCATGCACCGCGACGGGAACGCCGAGGTGCTCGGCCTGGCGCGCGACGAGCTCCGGCACGTCGCGCCCCCTCGGCGCCGCGAGGAGCACCCGGTTGTCTTGGGTGGGGGCGCCGTGGGTGAGCACCCAGGGTCGGTCGAAGGCGGCGCACCAGGTGGCGAGCTCGTCGTCGGCCCGGGGAGCGCCTCGCCAGCTGTTCATGAGCACGAGGGGGGCCTCGATGCTGCGGAAGAACTCGACGGTGGCGAGGTGCGCGGGAACGTAGTCTTCGGACGACGCGTCGAGCACGACGATGTCGAAGGCCTCGGCACCGTCGAGGAAGGCCCGGCCGTCGGCGACGTGCACCTCCACGGCGGGGTCGAGGTCGAAGTGGCGGCGGGCGAGGCGGACGACGTCGCGGGATAGCTCCACGGCGGTGCGCTGCCAGCCGGGGCGGTGGGCGCCGATCCATCGGCACAGCGAGCCACCGCCGAGGCCGATGACGGCGACGCGCGCGGTGGGGTGGTCCCACACCGAAAGGCCAGCGGCGAGCAGCTGCAGGTAGTCGTAGGCTAGCGCGGTGGGGTCGGCCGGGTCGTACAGGCTGTGGGACTGGCCGTCTTCCCGAAGCAGGCGGCGGCCATCGGGCAGCTCGACCACCTCGATGCGGCCCCAGGGGGTGCGGCGACGGGCGATGACCCGCTCGGGGGCGGGCCAAGCGAGGGTCGGCAGGGCGAGGCCGGCAGACAGCAGGGCGCGGCGGGTCGGGGGCACGGCCCAGCCTACGCCATGGTGCCGATCGTGTGGAATGACCCACCCCACGTGTTCGTGTTGGCACGAGACAACGCCGACAACCCCGTCGGGACGGCATCGGGGGCTGGCCCGGGTCTTGCTGGATCAGCGGGTGGGAGGTCCCATGACCACGAAGAAGGAACAGGCCGAGCTGGATCGCCGGATGCTGGCCGTGGAGGATCCGGTCGAGATGAAGACGGAGGAGGGATCGGAGATCCTGGTCGCCGCTACGCCGGAAGAGGTGGCCGAGGATGCTGAGGCCTTCGATGCCGACACCCACCATCTGGGAGATGCCACGCCTGCTCGGGCCATGCGGCGCAGCGGCAACGTGCACATCCGCGGGGTCGGCGAGGTGAACTGAGCCCTCGGGCTGGGGGTCGGTCATCGCCTGACCGGGTCGGGCGATACGTGGGGTCCTCCGGAGGACGACCATGGCTCAGTGGCCCCCGACCCAGCAGGAAGCAGGGTCCATCCAGGCAGGCACGCGCTTTCGTCTGGTCAGTGAGCACCAGCCCACCGGGGATCAGCCGGCGGCCATCGACAAGCTCGTCTCGGGCCTACACGAGGGGGTGCCCCACCAGGTGCTCCTCGGCATCACCGGGTCGGGCAAGACGTTCACCATCGCCAACGTCATCGAGCGCACCCAGCGCCCCACCCTGATCCTCGCCCCCAACAAGACGCTCGCCGCGCAGCTGTTCGGCGAGATGCGCAAGCTGTTCCCCGACAACGCGGTGCAGTACTTCGTCAGCTACTACGACTACTTCCAGCCGGAAGCCTACGTCCCGAGCAGCGACACCTACATCGAGAAAGACAGCCTCATCAACGAGGCGATCGACCGGCTGCGCCACGCCGCCACCAAGTCGCTCCTCGAGCGCAACGACGTGATCATCGTCGCCAGCGTGAGCTGCATCTACGGGCTGGGCTCTGCCGAGGCCTACGAGGGCATGCTGCTGCACCTCGAGACGGGCCAGGAGGTGCGCCGGCAAGACATCCTGCGCAAGCTCGTCGAGATCCAGTACGAGCGCAACCAGCAAGACTTCCACCGAGGCACCTTCCGGGCTCGCGGCGACGTCATCGACATCTTCCCCGCCTACGAGGAAGACCGGGCCATCCGCATCGAGCTGTTCGGCGACGAGGTCGAGGAGCTGTGGCTGTTCGACCCGCTGCGCGGCAAGAAGCTCGATCGGCTCGACAAGATCGCGGTCTACCCGGCCAGCCACTACGTCACGCCCAAGGAAAAGCTGGCGATGGCCGTGGAGAGCATCCGCACCGAGCTCATCGGCCACCTCGAGTTCCTCCGCAGCCGCGACAAGCTGCTCGAGGCCCAGCGCCTCGAGCAGCGCACCCTGTTCGATCTCGAGATGATCGAGGAGATCGGCCGGTGCAAGGGCATCGAGAACTACAGCCGCCACCTGTCGGGCCGGGCCCCTGGCGAGCCGCCGCCCACCCTCATCGAGTACTTCCCGAAGGACTGGCTGCTGGTGGTCGACGAGTCCCACATCGCAGTCCCCCAGGTGGGCGGGATGTACCGCGGCGATCGAGCCCGAAAAGAGACCCTGGTCGACCACGGCTTCCGGATGCCCTCGGCCCTCGACAACCGGCCCCTGAAGTTCGAGGAGTTCATGGGCCACGTCAACCAGGCCATCTACGTGTCGGCCACCCCCGCCGACTGGGAGAAGGAGAAGGCCGGCGAAGAGCATCTCGTCGAGCAGATCATCCGTCCCACGGGCTTGCTCGACCCCACGGTCGAGATCCGGCCCGCGCAGATCCAGGTCGACGACGCCCTCGCGGAGATCCGAGCCCGCGTCGAGCGCTCGGAGCGGGTGCTGGTCACGGTGCTCACCAAGCGCATGGCCCAGGAGCTCACCGACTACTACGCCGAGCTGGGCGTTCGCGTGCGCTACCTGCACTCCGACATCGACACGCTGGAGCGCATGGAGATCCTGCGCGACCTGCGCCTGGGCGAGTTCGACGTGCTGGTGGGGATCAACCTGCTGCGTGAGGGGCTCGATCTGCCGGAGGTGAGCCTGGTCTGCATCATGGATGCCGACAAGGAGGGCTTCCTACGCAACGCCCGCTCACTGATCCAGACCATCGGGCGCGCGGCCCGCAACCAGAACGGCCACGTCATCCTGTTCGCCGACCGGATCAGCGACAACATGCAGGCGGCCATCGACGAGACGCGGCGTCGTCGCGAGGTGCAGCAGGCCTACAACCTCGAGCACGGCATCACCCCCAAGACGATCCTCCGCGACATCGACAGCCCGCTGGCGGGGCTGATCTCCGGCGACTTCGTCGAGGTGGGCCTGGAGCGCCCGACGGGCAAGGGCTCCGATGTGCCCCTCCCCGACGACCCGCGGAAGATCCCCAACCTGGTGCTGCGCCTGCGCAAGGAGATGAAGCAGGCGGCGGGCAAGCTCGAGTTCGAGCGAGCCGCCGAGCTGCGCGACCGGGTGCGGGCGCTGGAGCAGGTGCTGCTGGAGGGCGGGCTTCCCGGAACCTGAAGCCCGCCCGCCAGGGCACGGGCTACGCGATGGCGGGCGTGGTGGTGACCAGCGCCTCGTGGGCCACGACCTCGGGTGCGGGCGGTGCGGCTGCTTCGGGTGCAGGCGCCACTGCCGGAGCCGTCGAGCTCACCTCGGTGACCCGGGCGCACAGCAGCTCGCCGTGCCGGTCGAAGCTGGGGTTCCAGCGCACGACCATGCGCTCGCCCGCGTGCGCGGCATAGGGCCCAGCGACGGCGAGGGCGGCGGCGGCCTCGGCAGACTCTGCCTCGAGCCTGAGCCCGAGCTCTCCGGTGTCGACAGACTTCGGGACGACATGCCAGATCATGGGACCTCCTGTGGTTCCATGCTCGGATTCTATCCTGATCGAGAGCGACGGTATGCAACGAAGATCGGTAACTATCGCAGGGTTTTCAGGCTCCTCCAAAGCGAGCCTCGAAGCGCCACTCGGAGGTGGGACCCTGCGGTGGGCGCGGCTCGAGACGAGGTCCTCAAGGAGCTGCCGTCGGTGAACCCGGCCCGCCCCTTCGAGCTGTGGCTGCGCACCGTGGTCCGCGAGGCGTGCTCACCCACAGCATCCAGCGCGGCGGGGTGGCGCAGCTCGGCTGGGGGATGCGGGTGCCGGGCTTCGCGGTGCTCGCCCTGCCCGACAAGGTCGGGCCCGTGGCGCTGTAGCGACCGACGCTACTCCAGGGCCAGGCGCTGAAAGCCCATCCGCTGCAGATCGATGACCCGCGGGAGCCCGGCGGGGGTGATCTGCACCCCGGGGAGCAGCATGTCCTCGGTGTAGCCGTGGCTCTTCATCGTCACGGCGCACACCTCGATGTCGACCCCGGCCTCGATGAGCCCTGCGATGAGCTCCTTGAACGGGTTGGCGTCGCGGGCTGCGGCGTGGTGCTTGTGCGACGAGGCCTTCCACCCAGCGTCGTCGAGGAACCAGTACACCGGGGCATCGTGGGCGACGATCTTGAAGTCGAGCTGGTCGGCGGGCACGCCGAGCTTGTCGGGGTAGGCCTGGTTCACGAGGCGGTCGACGTAGAACAGGGTCTTGGGGGTGCCCATCTTCCACGCGTCTTGGGTGGCGTGGAACAGCACCTGGATGTCTTCGGTCATCTGCAGGGTCGAGGGGTCGTCGGCATCCCAGGCGGCGGGGGCAGGCTTCTTGGCCAGCCCCATCGAGGGGGCGACGAGCACGGTGGCGAGGGCGAGCAGCGGTGCGGTGCGGGTCATGGAGTCCTCCGTCGTGGACCCCATGGAACTGCAAGGGCAGGGCCACCCTGAGAGTGGCGGAGGCACGTCGATCGCAGCACGCTGCTTCACCTTGGGGCGGTGCGATGGGTCCCGTTGGGTCAAGGTGGGTCAGGGCTCGGGGGTGCTACGCTGAGGGCGCGGAGGTCGTGCGTGGGCGAATCGACGGAGCCTCGCCCCGGCTTGGTGGTGGGGGCCTCGTACGAGCTGGTGCGCCGCGTGGGCGCGGGGGGAACCGGGGAGGTGTGGCGGGCCCGCGGTGCCACCGGCATGCCGGTGGCGGTCAAGTTCCTCCGCAGCGCGAACCACCCACGCCTCGATCGCCTGCTCGCCCGGGAGATCCGCCACACGGCGATGCTGTCGCATCCCCACGTGGTCGACATCCTCGACGAGGGCTCGACGGGCTCGCATCGGTTCGTGGTGCTGGAGTGGATGGCGGGGGGCACCCTGGCCGACCGGGCGCCGTCGATGGGGCTCGACGAGGTGTTCGATGTGCTCCGCGCGGTGCTCGCGGGCCTGGCCCATGCCCACGGCCGGGGGCTGCTGCACCTCGACGTGAAGCCCGACAACATCCTGTGCGCGTCGGTGCCGCCCGACTGGCGATTGGTGGACTTCGGGATTGCCCGGCACATCGATGACGGCCTGTCGATGCGGGCGGGCACGCCGCGGTACATGGCCCCCGAGCAGCAGCACGGGCACGGGCTGGGTCCCGCAGCCGACCTGTATGCGGTGGGGGCCACGGCCTGGGAGCTCCTCACGGGCTCGGCGCCCTACGACGCCGACAGCCTCGAGGGGCTGCTGGCCCTGCACCGGGAGGGGGCGCCGCGCACCTGGGTGCCGCGCTTCACGGTGCCCGAAGCGATTCGCGGCTGGGTCGACGGGCTGCTGGCGCTGGCAGCGGCCGATCGGCCACGGAGTGCCATGGCCGCGCTGCAGTCGCTGGAGCGGGCACTGGGGCGGCCACCGCCGTCGCCGTCCCCCGAGCCCTACGCGCTGGTGCGTCACCGCCGCCCGCTGATGGCGAGCCGGAGCCCGACGGTGGCGCTGCAGACCCTCGCCGACGTGCCGGTGCTCACCGGGCGCGACGATGTGTGCGCCACCCTGTGGGACCGCCTCATACGCTGTGGTGGCTGCGAGGTGCTGTGGCTCGACGGCCCTCCGGGGGCGGGCCGAAGCCGGCTGGCGCGCTGGCTGGCGGAGGTGGCGGCGGAGGCCGATGTCGCGACGGTGGTGCGCGCCGAGGGCACCCTGCGGGTGGCCCTGGGGCTGTCGATGGCGGCCGACGACGCGCGCAGCCTGGAGCGGGCGCTGTTCGAGGCGACGGCGGAGCGGCCGCTGCTGTGGGTGTCGGACGGGCCGATCTCGGTGCGCGACCTGCAGGTCGCGCGGTGGGCGGGGTGCCCCGTGCTGGTGGTGCAGAGCGATGGCGACGCGCCAGAGGTCGCTCACGACGTGGTGCCGGTGCCACCCCTTGCCGACTCAGCGGTTCGGCGGTTGCTGATCGGGCTGCTGTCGATGGAGTCCGAGTCCATCGACGCGCTGGTGCCGGTGGTGAGTGGCTCGCCGCGGGCGCTGGTGCGGGTCCTCCGGCATCTCGACGACCAGGGGGCGTTGGTGCAGCGAGACTTTCGCACCCACCATGTGGGGGCGATCCGGTGCCCCGACGCGTGGACCGAGGCGGGGATGCAGCACCTCGACGCCCTTCGCGACGAGTCGAGCACCGCGGCGCAGGGTCAGCTGGCGGTGCTCGCGGCCAGCCCGCCTCGCTTCCGAGTGCGTGACCTCGCCAGCCTGTGTGCCCTGCGTGGGGTGGCCGAGCCAGCGGCCCTGCTGGCGCGGCTCGTCGATCACGGGGTCGTGTGGCGTCACGGGGAGCAGGTGTGGTGGACCGATCCCTTGCTGTGCCTCCGCTGTCAGGGGGAGTCCCCCCCCGAGCTCCTCGGCATGTGGGGCGATGTGGAGGTGGTGCGAGGGCATCCGCTGGCGGCCGCCCGACGGTTCCTGGCGGCCAGGGTGTCCGACAGCGCCGTCCGCCTGCTGGCGCGTCGCCTCGACGAGCTGGGCATCGCCGGGCAGGTCTGGAGCCAGCATCGGTTCGAGCGGGGCTTGTCGGAGCTGGCCGATGGCGGCGTGCGCCTGTCCCCCGACCTGCAAGCCCGCTGCTTGGTGCGGCGGCTGCAGCAGCGGGCGGAGGGGGGGCAGATGGCATGGGGGGAGGTGCAGGGCGTGCTGGCGGCGCACGCTTCGTTGCTGCAGTCGGTGTCGGCCATCGACTCTGGCTACGCACGGATGAGGGCCCATCTGCTTGGCTATGAAGACCTCGCTGCTGCCGAGCTGGTCTTGCGCGAGGCGCTGCTGGACACGTGGCACGACCCATCGGCCTTCGTCGACCACGTGGGCCTGCTGGCGGCCATCGTGGTGGCTCAGGGGCACGACCCCACCGACCTGTTGCTCGACCAGCGCGACCAGCTCGATCCGGGCCTGGAGGGGCCGCGGGCCTGGCTCAACGTTCGGCTCGCGCAGGCGATGATCGCCAAGGGCCGACCTGCGGATGCGGTCGATCTGATGTCGCTGTACCTGGGCGCCGACGGCACCGACTGGGCCCCCGCCGCCACCAACATGCTGGCCGAGGCGCTGCGCCTCTCGGGGCGAGCCGACGACGCCCTGCCGATGTACGTGCGGTCGGCTCGCGGCTACCTCGACGCGGGGCTGTTCGCGTGGACGGCCTCGGCGGTCAACCTCGGCGCCTGCCTGGGGATGGCCGGGCGGCCGGCCGACGCGCTGCACCTGCTCACCGCCCTCGGTCGTCGCGGGGCCGTCGCGGGGTCGAGGGTGCTCGACACCTGCCGGGTGGCCCATGTGGCTGCCTGCTATGCCCAGGCCGGTGCCTTCGGGCCGGCCGCCGACGCCCTCGCCGCCTATGAGGGGCTCGCAGCTCGGCATCCGGCGGTCGATCCGGAGCAGTCGGTGGCGCTGCAGCTGGTGGCCCAGCACGCCGCGAGGTCCCCCGAGGGAGGCGCCCTCGCGAAGCGGGCGGCGGCGTTGCTCGGGGCGATGCCGCTGGCGGTGCCCGACACCTGGTCGACGCAGGCAACATCCGACCCGGCCGGGGCGTAGTCCCAACGCGGAGAGATCATGGACGAGCACGTCGTGGCAGACGAGGTCTGCGAGCTGGTGGGGGCGACGTCGCTGCTCGCGTGGCTCGACCTGCCCGACGACGTCGATGGAGCGCGCGCGGTGGAGGCCCTGCACGCCCGCCGCCGCAAGCTGCAGTCGCTGCAGGGAAGCGCGAAGCATCGCCACGTGGCCCGCCTGGTCATCCAGAAGTACCGGTCGCTGCAGCGGGTGCTGGAGCAGCCGGGGGACTACCTCGCGGCCCTGGAGCGCCGGCGGGCCCTGGCGCAGCTACCGCTCCTCGACATCGGCGTCGACGGGGTGCTCGCCGATGGTGCGGTCAACGAGGAGGAGCTCGACTTCCTGTACGACACAGCCCGTCGGCTCGGGCTCGACCCGCAGATGGCCCTGGGCCGGCTCAAGCTGCGGGCGCAGGTGCACGGGGTGACGCTCACGCCCCCGCCGCCGGCGTCCGCGAAGCCGGTGTTGCTGGGGCCCTCGCACCCCCTGCTGTCGCGTCGATGGCTCGATGAGGCGGCAGGCGCCTGGATGAGCGGCCTGATGCCCGACGGTGTGCGCACGGTGGTGGAGCCGGTGGCAGGGGAGGGGGCGGTAGCCGTCGCGCTGCTGGAGAGCCGCCCGCGGCTGACCTACCTGGGCTTCTCGGTCGACGAGGATGTCGCAGATCGGGTGCAGGAGGCCTTCGAACGGCACGACGTCGACCGCGCGTCGGTGCTGCCGTCGTCGCCCCATGCGCTTCCCCTGAGCGCGGCCACGGCGGATGTGGCGTGGTTCGTGCTGCATGCGCCCACCCCCGACGAGGTGGCTGAGGCCTGGCGGGTGGTGGGGAGCGAGGGGCAGGTGTGGGTGGTGAGCGCTGGGCCGCCCCGGGTGACGCTGGGGGGCCCGGTGCCGGCCCTCGATGGGGCCCTGTGGGGCCTGTGTCGTGCGGCCGGGCTGACACCGTCGACGCTGCCGGCACGGGCGGCGAGCACCCACGTCGTCACCCGGACGGCGGTGGGGCCCCGTGACGAGCTGGTCGCGATGCTGCTGCAGCGGGTCGCGGCCGTGCAAGCCCATGCAGCGCTGGCCGACGAGCACCCGGCGGTGCGCCGGATCGGGCACGCGCTGGAGGAGCTGCGCAAGGCTCCGGGGGATGTGGGCTGCTACGAGGTGCCGCTACAGGCGAGGCACCTCGCTCGGCCCTAGGCCCGTGGGTAGAGCTGGCTGCCCTGCTCGGTGAAGACCTCGGCCTGCTCGGCCATGCCCTCGGTGACGGCCTGCTCTTCGCTGAGCCCCTTGGCGGCGGCGTAGTCGCGCACCTCCTGGCTGATCTTCATCGAGCAGAACTTGGGACCACACATCGAGCAGAAGTGGGCGATCTTGGCCCCTTCCGCGGGCAGCGTCTGGTCGTGGAAGTCTTTGGCCTTGTCGGGGTCGAGGGACAGGTTGAACTGGTCTTCCCAGCGGAACTCGAACCGTGCCTTGCTCAAGGCGTCGTCGCGGTATTGGGACCCTGGGTGCCCCTTGGCCAGGTCGGCCGCGTGGGCCGCGAGCTTGTAGGTGACCACGCCGACGCGCACGTCGTCGCGGTCGGGCAGGCCCAGGTGCTCCTTGGGGGTGACGTAGCAGAGCATTGCGGTGCCGAACCAGCCGATCATCGCCGCCCCGATGCCCGAGGTGATGTGGTCGTAGCCGGGGGCGATGTCGGTCGTGAGCGGCCCGAGGGTGTAGAACGGCGCCTCGTCGCACCACTCGAGCTGCTTGTGCATGTTCTCGCGGATCATGTGCATGGGGACGTGGCCGGGGCCCTCGTTCATCACCTGCACGTCGTGGGCCCAGGCGCGCTGGGTCAGCTCGCCCTGGATCTTCAGCTCGGCGAACTGCGCCTCGTCGTTGGCGTCGGCGATGCAGCCGGGCCGCAGGCCGTCGCCGATGGAGAAGCTCACGCCGTAGGCGGCGAGGATCTCGCAGATCTCGTCCCAGTTCGTGTAGAGGAAGCTCTCCTCGTGGTGGGCGAGGCACCACTTGGCCATGATCGAGCCGCCGCGGCTGACGATGCCGGTGAGGCGCTTGGCCGTCATCGGCACGAAGCGCAGCAGCACGCCGGCGTGGATGGTCATGTAGTCGACGCCCTGCTCGCACTGCTCGATGAGGGTGTCGCGGAAGATCTCCCAGGTGAGGTCTTCGGCCTTGCCGTTGACCTTCTCCAGTGCCTGGTAGATGGGCACGGTGCCGATGGGCACGGGGCTGTTGCGCAGGATCCACTCCCGCGTCTCGTGGATGTTGTCGCCGGTCGACAGGTCCATCACCGTGTCGGCACCCCAGCGGATGGCCCACACGAGCTTCTCGACCTCCTCCTCGATGGTGGAGGTGACCGCGGAGTTCCCCAGGTTGGCGTTGATCTTCACCAGGAAGTTCCGGCCGATGATCATCGGCTCGAGCTCGGGGTGGTTGATGTTGGCCGGGATGATGGCGCGGCCGCGGGCGACCTCGTCGCGCACGAACGCGGGGGTGACCATCTGGGGGATGCTCGCGCCGAAGCTGTCGCCGGGGTGCTGGGTGCGGATCTGCTCGATGATCTCGGCGCGCCGCTGGTTCTCGCGGATGGCGATGTACTCCATCTCGGGGGTGATGATCCCCTTCTTGGCGTAGTGCATCTGGGTGACCCGGCGGCCGGCCTTGGCGCGGCGGGGCTGCAGGCGACGCCGCATGCGCAGGTGGGCCAGAGCGCCGTCGTCGAGGCGGCCGCGGCCGTGGGCAGAGCTGGGCCCGTCGAGCAGATCGGAGTCGTCGCGGGCCTCGATCCAGGGGGTGCAGGGGCGTGGCAGGCCCATGC
>CBDUIC010000034.1:0-65335 GCA_965367245.1 uncultured bacterium
CTGTGCCCCGAGATCGCCACCTACCCAGTAGGACGCCCCAGCCGCTCGAGCTCGGGCAGCGCCCGCCCCAGCCCACTCGCCACCAGCGCCTGCACTTCGTCGTCGAGGGACCCCGGCTCGGGCCGCAGGGCCGCCAGCATCGCCCGGTGCAGTGGCGTCGCCGCTGGTCCTCCCAGGCGCTCCCCCAGCAGCCGCGCTGCCTCGGGCCCCTCCGTGCGCCAGATCAACAGCACCCGCACGGCGTCGAGCTGCTCCTGCACCAGCCGCGCGCCGTCGCTGGCCAGCCCGGCTCCCAGCGCCGCCTCGGCCTCCTCGGGGCGCTGCTGCAGCAATAGGGCCAGAGCCCGCCCCGCGTGGGCCCAGGCCGGCGGTGTGCCCGACATCCCCTCGATCCAGGCCAGGGCGTCGGCGCCCCGCCCCTCCTGCAGCGCGATCATGCCCAGGTTGAGCCGCGCCGCCCCTCGCGCCGAGCGTGACGCCACCCAGCTGTCGGCCAGCGACGCCAGCCGGTCGTGGGCGAGGGTGTGGTCCCCCTCCTCCACCGCCTCCAGGGCCGTCGTGAACCGATGGGTGGACCACACTCTCAGCCCAGCCCACGCCACCGCGAAGGCCGTCGCGCCGAAGGCCGCCAGCGGCACCAGCGAGCCCAGGCTCAAGCTGGCCACCAGCCCCAGCACCAGCAGCGACGGCAGGGCCACCCCCACCGGCACCGCGAACAGCGCGCCATGCAGCGGCCGCGAGGGCTGCCCCCGCGCATCCATCAGCACCGGCCGCGCCTCCGACGCCTTGCGCTCTGCGATCAGCGCCAGCGCCCCGAGCCCAGCACCGACCGCGATGCCCGCCGTGCCGAAGGCCGACGACGCCCCCTCGACCCCCTGCACCGCCTGCATCACCCCGCCCACGGCGGAGCCCGCACTCGCACCGGCCATGCCCCAGGAGCCCAGCACCGCCAGCCAGCGATGCGAGCTGGTCTGGCCGTCGTCGACGGGTGTGTCCCACGGGCCCACCGCGCTCACCTGGCCTCCCGAGCCTACTCCCCCGTCTCGAACACCCGAGGCCCCTGGTTGAGGGAGAAAGGCCCCAACACATCGTGAAGGGTCGCGGCGTGCGACGCCACCTCTCCCTGCACGATCGCCTCCAGGTAGCCCAGCGACGACGACGTCATCGGTGGGGGCAGCGGGGCAGCGCCGATCCACTTCTGCTGGCGCTCGTAGGGGCTCGCCTGCCAGCGGTCGCGGATCTGCGGCCAGAACGGCCCGATCGACACCAACGCCAGCTTGTCGTTGCGATCGCCCTGCTCGAAGCGGTCGATCAGGATCCGGTAGGCCGTCACCCGGTCGGCCACCGAGATGCGCAGCACCCCCGCCCCCTGCACCTGCCGGCACAGCGAGCTGTAGGTGATCCACCCCTCTACATCGGCTTCCGTCAGCGCCAGCTGCTCGTCGTCGTTCCATGCCCACACCGACAGCGCGTCGCGCTGCAGGTTCCACAGCGGGTCGCCCTCGACGATGAGCGAGGTGCCATTGTGTGCCTCCCACGCCGCCTGGGAGCGGGCCCAGCCCCCTTTCATGCGGGTGGTGGACTCCAGCTTCGCCCCGCGCTCCCGGATGCCCTTCAGCAGCGCTCGCGTGCCCGCCGGGTCGGACGCGTAGCGCTGCTGCAGCAACGCCGGCAGCCGGCTTCCCCCGTTGTGCTGCAGCGAGCGACCCGCCAGCAGCTCGATCCAGGCCTCGACCTCGGCCGCGTGGGCACAGGTGAGGGCCTCATCGCCCTCTCCGGCGAGCACCTGCTCGGCCGACGTGCACGTCACCGCCGCCGCACCGCCACCGCAGGCTGCGAGCAGCCAGCCCAGGACGACGGGGACTACGCCGCCCCCCCGGCGCCGAGCACCCAGTAGGGGCTGCCCGACAGCTGCTGCTTGAGCTGGGTGACCTCATCGGGGTGCAGCTCGAAGGTCTGCGGCTGACCCGTCTGGGGGTTGCGCTGGGTGGCGAACCACCGGTCGGCCTTCTTGGCCTTGTGCAGCAGCAGGCCCCGGGGGTCGTCGTAGACCAGGTCGAGGTCGGCAGACGACAGCGGCGCGTTGGGATCGGCCGGCGCCTCCTCTTCCTCTTCGGGCTCCTCGGGCTCGGGCTCGGGCTCGGGCGTGACCGCCTCGATCACCTCGTCGACCTCCCACCGCAGCTCCAGCGAGGGCAGCGAACGCTTGGCGTTCTCCAGGAAGTCGATGGCGCGGGTGGCGTCGCCCACGGCGTTGGCGGCCTCCACCAGCTGCGCCTTCAGCGCCTCGCGCTCGGCGAACGACGCATCCTTGAGCTGTGCGATCAGCGACTCCAGGCTCTCCACGTGCCCTCCAGGGGTGAGGCGTAATCACCTCCGAGGGCCCCGCCAATGCCCTGTCGCCCCGGTACGGGGTAGCCTGCGACCATGTTCATGGAATCGTTCACGACCGCCCACCAGGAGCTGTTCCTAGGAGCCGGCGAAGAAGTCGCGCTGGCCAAGGGGCGCTACCTGCTCCGCCGCGGCGATCCCGGTGGCGACGTCTACCTGATCCGCAGCGGTCAGCTCGAGGTCGTCGACCGCCGAGCCACCCCCGAGGTCGTGCTCGCCGTGGTCGAGGAAGGGTCGGTGGTGGGCGAGCTCGCGTTCATCGACGACAGCCCCCGCTCGGCCGACGTGCGCGCCGGCGGCGACTGCCGGGTGGTGCGCTGGGCCCGCGACGACCTGCGGAGCTTGCTGCAGCGTCACCCCGACTTCGCCGCGCAGTTCTACGAGACGATCAGTCGCGTCGCCGCCCACCGCATCCGCAGCCTGTCCGACGGGGCCGTGGCCAGCGCCAGCGGCCGCGACGAGGTGGCGGCCGACGCCGACCTGCTCAGGGGCCGCGTCGCCGAGCTGGTGGAGCCGCTCAAGCGCGAGCTGCCCGGGCTGGAGAAAGCCCTCAAGCGCGACGCCGACGACCCCCTCGCCATCGGCCGGCTCATCGAGCTGCTGGAGGGCCTGCAGGAGCACGTGCAGGTGCTGTTCGACGCCCTCGAAGATCGACGCGCCGCCGCCTTCTGCGCCGAGCTCCTCGGGCGGGAGATGCACCCCTGGCTCTCCCGTTCCTTTCTGGCGGAGCGCTGCCTGGCGAGGCCCCACGGTGCCTCGGGCTCGGCGGAGATCCTCGCCCACCTGCTCCTCGACCGGTCCGGGGGCGACGGGCCCCTGGGCGACCACCTCGACCGGTGGCTCCTCGACCGGCCCTCGTTCCGCGCCCTGAGGTTCCTCCGTGACCCACTCGTGGAGCGCGTCGCCAGCTTCCTTCCCCGACACCGCAACCGCAGGGTCCTCATCGTCAACGCGGGCACCGGCTCCCTGGTCGCGCGGATGTCCGACGCGGTGGTCGAGCGCCCCACCATCATCACCGTGATCGACCAGTCCCGCGACGCGCTGTCCTTCCTCGATGCGGGCATGGTGCAGCGCCGCGAGGGCGTCGCGCTGGAGACGGTCCAGGAGAACCTCGCCGGCCTCGCCATCGGGCGTGCCCGCAACGACCTGCCCCCCTTCGATGCCGTCGTGCTCCACGGCCTGCTCGAGTACATGCCCGAGCGCATCGCCGTGTCGATGCTCCGCGAGGCCCGCACCTGGCTCGCCCCCGACGGCGTGGTGGTCACCGCTTCCCTCACCCCCTCGCCAGATCGGCGCTTCGTCGACCGCCTGCTGCGCTGGCCCACCATCCGTCGCACCGAGCAGGAGACCCGCGACCTGTTCACCGCCGCCCAGCTGTCGGTCATCGACCTCGACTCCCCAGAGCCCCCGGCCCTCCTCGCGGTCGCCGGGATGGAGGACGACACGATGCTCAAGCCCGACATGGAGACGGAGATCCGGCCACGACCCGCGTGACCTCCTTGCTCCGAGGGCCGGCCCGCACTAACATCGGCGGCCGCTCCGCACGGGGGAACTGGATGTTCATGCTGTCACTGCTGTCGCTGCTCATGGGAGGGTGCTCTACCGAAGCGCCCCCCGAGCCCGCACCCACCGAGGCGCCTGCCGAGCAGGCCCACCCCGAGACACCCGAGCTCGATGTGGCCCAGCTCGAGGCCGACTCCGAGGAGGTGGCGCTGGTGCCGTCGCCCGTGGAGACCCAGAAGGCGCTCGAGGCCGCGGGGATCGACACCAAGCTGTCCGACCTGATCCCCAAGCACAAGTTCGACCTCGACGCCGACAGCCTCGACCACGCGGCGGTCCGCACCGGCGTGCTCCTGGCCGACGTGCTGCTCACGGTGAAGAGCGCCAAGACGCCCGTGCTCATCAAGCGCATCGACGCCGTGCAGAAGGGCATGGATCAGCTCAACGGCGGCAAAGACATCCGCCTCACCCTCGACGACATCAAGGAGCGCCTGCAGGCCGACGCGGTCACCCGCGACGACCTGCTCAAGGAGTTCGACGAGCTGTCGGGCGTGGTCATTCCCGAGCTCGAGTTCAACGGGCAGGAGCGCGTCGTGCCCCTCATCGAGGCTGGCAGCTGGCTCGAGGGCGCCAACCTGGTCGCCCGGGCCGTGAAAGACTCCGACAACAAGAAGGCCGCCGAGACGCTCCTCAAGGCGCCCACGGTGGTCGACTACTTCATCGAGTATGTGAAGACCGACGGTGCCGACAAGGCGCCCGAAGCGGTCACCAAGAAGCTGGAAGAGTCGCTGCTCGAGCTCAAGGCCGTGGCCTCGAAGACGGAGCCCCTCGACGACGCCGACCTCGAGAAGGTCGAGCAGGTCACCAACGCCGTCCTGGCCCTGCTGTAGGAGCGCCGATCATGCTGACCACCGCCTTTCTGGCCTCCCTGCTGTCGAGTCCCCCCGCCATCGCCGACGAAGCCGAGGCTTCCTCGTGCCTGCGCACCAAGGTGTGGGATGGCTACAGCGACGGCTGGGCCATCCGTACGATGACCTCGACCGAGCTCACCAGCGGCAAGACGCGCTCCTACCTGGTGTCGCTGTACGCCGACAACGAATACCGCATCGCCACCTGTGGTGACGCGTCGGTCAAGAACCTCGACGTGCTGCTCTACGACACCAAGGGCAACATCGTCATGCGCGACGAGACGACCGATCGCGAGCCGTTCATCGAGTTCAAGCCGCCGGCGACGGGCACCTACTACGTGGTCCTCTACCTGCGGGAGCCCGTCGAGGGCGCCGACAAGGCCGGGGCCGCGATGGCGGTGGTCTACCGCTAGCCCCTGTGGCCGGGCGGCTCGCTCGGTCCCCCTCGAGGACACACCATGCTCACAGCGCAGCTGGAGGAGAGCTTCCGGGCCGCCATCGGCGAGGCCGCCGGCACGGGCCGGGAAGAGTCCATCCAGTTCGCGGTGGCCTTCACGCGCTTGCTGGCGCGCATCCTCGAGGCCCACGAGATCACCGGCAGCGCCCGCGACGCGATGTTCCTGTCGATCGGCGCGCGCACCGACCTCAACCGCATCGAGATCGGCCTGCTCCTCGATCTCGCCCTCGCCCCCGAGAACCGGGTCGCCATCAACGACGACGACCTGCGGGCCTTCGGCGCTCGCTTCGGCGTCGCCGAGGAAGAGGCCCTGCGCGCCGCCGTCGACGAAGAGGTCGACCTGGGCGCCTTCGCCAAGGAATACGGCGAGGCCGAGGCCCTGCTGCTGCTCGACGCGCTGTTCAACGTGTGCGCCGTCGACGGGCAGATCGACCGCGACGAGATCGGCCGCCTGCAGACGGCCGCCGACGAGCTGGGCATCGACCCCATGCTGGTGTCGGCGCTGTTCCGAAAGCACGACGTGCGGCACGCGAGCGGCGACTTCGCCTTCGATCTCACCGACGCCCGCTACGTCATCGGCAGCTCCAAGCAGGTCGAGGTGGTGCTGCCCGACCCCCAGGTCGCCCCGCGCCACGCCGAGCTGGTGCGCACCGACCAGGGCTGGCGGGTGCGCGACCTGCGCAGCGGCCGCCCCACCCTGGTCAACGGCAACGCGGTGTCCACCTCCCCGCTGCGCCCCGGCGACCAGCTGCGGGTGGGGTCGTATGTGCTCACCCTGGGCCCCGAGGGCGCCTCGCTGCAGGCCTTCGGCACGTCGAGCTTCTCGGCCCTGTCGGTGCGCAACCTCAGCCGCCGCATCGGCAAGGTGTCGCTGCTCGATCAGGTGAACTTCACCGTGTTCTCCGGCGAGGTGGTCGCGGTCGTCGGCCCCTCCGGCGCCGGCAAGACCACCCTGCTCAACGCCATCGCGGGCATCGCCCCCGCCGACCAGGGCGACGTGGTCCTCGACGGGCAGAGCTTTCACCGGCTCCTCGCCGCCGACCGCTCCGCCGTGGGCATCGTCCCCCAAGACGATGTGGTGCACGCCGAGCTCACCGTCGAGGAAGCCCTGTACTACTCCGGCCGCCTGCGCTTCCCCTCCGACGTGCGCCGCCGCGACGTGCGGGGCGAGGTCGACCGGGTGCTGCAGGAGCTCGACATCGAGCACATCCGCCACAACCGCATCGGCGACGCTGTGCGCCGGGGCGTGTCGGGCGGGCAGCGCAAGCGCGTCAACCTCGGCCAGGAGCTGCTCACGAGGTCCACCCGGGTGCTGTTCCTCGACGAGCCCACCTCTGGCCTCGACCCGCAGACCGCCCAAGACATCGTGTCGCTCATCCGACAGCTCGCCGACGGCGGGCGCATGGTGTTCCTGGTCACCCACGATGTCACCCCCGCCATCCTGTCGATGATCGACCACCTGATGGTGCTGGCCCCCGGGGGTCGCCTCGCCTGGTTCGGCCCTCCCGCCGACGCCAGCCGCTACTTCGGCGTGGAGCACCCCGACGCCATCTTCGCCAAGCTGGCCGAGCAGACCCCAGAGCACTGGGGCGAGGCCTACCGGCGCAGCGCCGCCTCCCGAAAGTTCGTCGCCACCCGAGAGCACCTGCTCGGAATGGGGGCCGCCCACGACGCGAAGTCCGCCAAGCCACGCCCGTTTCGTCGCTCCAGCCTGCGCAACTTCCTGACCCTCACCGCCCGCTACGTGCGGGTGAAGCGCCGCGACGTCATGGGCATGCTGGTGCTGATGATCCAGGCCCCGATCCTGGGCCTGTTCATGTGGATCGTGTTCCCTGCGCCCGACCCGCCCGCGATGTTCATGCTGGCGTTGTCGTCGCTGTGGTTCGGCGCCTCGGGGTCGGTGCGAGAGCTCATCGCCGACCGCACCATCTGGCGCCGTGAGGCTCGGGTGGGATTGGGGACCACGCCTTACGTGCTGTCGAAGCTCGTCGTGCTCGGCTTCATCACCGGGGTGCAGTGCGTCACGCTGTCGACCATGTGCTTCGTGCTGCTGCCGATGTACGGCGAGTACGGCTTCAGCTGGTTCTGGCTGAGCCTGGTCACCTCCCTCACCGGGTGGATCGGCATGGCCCTGGGGCTGCTGATCAGCGCCTCCACCTCGTCGAGTGAGGCCGCCGTGGGCACCCTGCCGCTGGTGCTGATCCCGCAGATCACGTTCAGCGGGCTCATCGTGAAGGTCAAGGAGATGGGGCTGATCGCCAAGGCGATGTCCTACCTGATGATCGTGCGGTACAGCTTCGAGGCGATCATCAAGACCGGCGACCGGCTGACCGAGCCCCTGATGGGTGGCCAGCGCGAGCGGGTCGCGAGGCCCCTGTCGGGGGTGCTGTACAACCTGGGCTTCAAGAGCAGTGGGCAGGCCGACGACATGGGCATACCCTTCCCCCTGCTGGTGCTGGTGCTCACCGCCATCCTCGGGGGCCTGGTGGTGCTCACCCTGCTGCGCACCCGGCGCACGCGGGCCGGAAACTGATCACGACCTGTCGCCCGGCGCTGGTCGGCGGCGGCAGGTCGGATACCAAGGCGACGGAGGAACGACCGATGGCGGATGTGTTGGTGAAGCGCGCGACCCTGGCCGAGGGCAAGGTCGACAAGCTGGCGGTGGAGCTGCACGGCCTCGGAGAGCGGATCATCGACCGCGACACGGCGCTGGCCTGGATGCGCGACGGCCACAGCCTCGTTCCTGTGCGGGGGGGGGCCCGTGGGCAGGCCCTGCAGCTGGTCGAGGTCGGGGAGGCGCACGCCATCCGCACCGACAACGTCGCCGAAGAGGGCGACCGGCTGCCCGAGCTCCCGAGCGTCTGATGCCGCGGCTCCTGGCGTTGGGCAGGAGCGGTGCGTGGGCAGGTGTGGCCTGCCTCGCGCTGCTGGCGGGTGCAGGCTGCAAGAAGGGTCCACCCGAGGCAGCTGCGTCGTGGGAGGTCGTGCCGAGGTTGCCCTCCCCCAGCGCCGGCACCTACGCCCGGGCCCCCGCCCAGCCCACCGACCCACCCCTCGTGCCGCTGATGGCGGGCCACACCTGGGATGCCTCGCTGGCGGGTGCGGCCAGCGCCGCTGCCCTGCAGCTCGCCGAGGGCGAGGCCACCCCCACCTGGCTGGTGCGTCACGACCTGTGGCGGGCCGGCTACCCCTACCCGGTCGACACCCTCACGGTGTGGAAGACGCCGGTGGGCGCGCCGCCTCCCCCCGATCTGACGGCCTGGCTCGAGGCCCGGCCCGCCGAGGCCGACATCGGTCTCGTGCGAGCCCGCAGCCAGAGCCACGACGTGTGGGTCGCCCTCACGGCGCAGCCGCGCGGCTCCATCGGCGTGCAGCCACGCCAGCTGCCCCTCGAGGCCGCCTTCACCCTACCGGTGCTCGCTGGGGCCACCTTCGAGGTCGCCGACGGCGTCGGCTCGGTACGCACCGGTCGCCTCGACCTCGCGCAGACCTTCACCGTCGACGTGGCGGGGGAGTGGCTGGTCAAGGTCAGCGACGCACAAGGCACCGTCGCACGATTCCCCATCTACGTGCAGCAGACACCTCCCACCGCGCCCGTCCTCGCCCTCGACGTGCCCGAGGGAACCCTCGCACAACAAGCGGATGCCCTGATCGACCAGCTTCGAGAGGGCTACGACCGCGACAGCCTCGAGGCCGATCTGCTGTTCCAGTCCGCCGCGGCGAAGCTGCTGGGAGATCCCTCCCTCGACACCCCGACCCTCGCGGGCCGCCTCGGGTGGCCTGAAGCCCGCCTGGCCCGCTGGGACGTCCACGCGGCGACGCTGCTCGGCGCCCTCGACCAGGTGATCTGGGAGCCGGCGGCCCGCGCCGCGTTGCTCGCGCCATCCGGCCAGATCGGCGTCGCGGCGGCGGAGGAAGAGGGCCGGGTTCACCTCGTGGTGCTCGTCGGGTTCGACGAGTGAGCCCCGACCCGGTAGGGTAGCTGCCAGGCTGTCGAGCCACAGGACGGACCCGCATGAACTTCGGCCGCAACGAAATCCTGATCGTCGTCGCTGTGATCGCAGTGCTCATCCTCGTCGCCGTGCCGCTGCTGCTCTCGGGCAACAAAGACGGCCAGCGCGACGAGGTGCCGCTCAACGTCAACGCGATCCGCACGGCGGAAATCCAATACCACGATGCCTTCGGCGACTACATCAGCGCCGACCCCGCGCCGCGTGCGCCCCACGCCGTCGACGCCAACCCGGTGCCGTGGGTGCCGAGCCGCGGGTTCAAGCGCCTGTCGTGGTCCCCCGAGACCGAAGAGGTCCTCGGCTCCTACTCGGTGGCCACCAGCCGCAAGGGCTTCACCGTCACCGGAGCCTGCGACGTGGATGGCGACGGCGCCCGCGCCACCTACGAAGCCACCCTCGAGGCCGAGGCCAAGGCCACCTCCGCCGACAACGTCTACTGACGTTGTCCGCATGAGGCCGCAGCCGCACATCCTGTGCTTGGGGATGTGGTGCCTGGCGACGCTGTCGCGTGCCTCAGTGCCGTTGCCGCAGGTCGGGTCCCCCCTCACCCCTGTCGTCGCCGAGCTGCTCGCAGCGGGGGAGCCGGCGCGTGCTGCCACGCTGCTGTGGGCGTCTACCGCCACCCACTGGGTCGCCGACGGCCGCCTCGATCCCGCCGTCACCCTCGACGCCCTGGAGGCCATCTACCGGCTCGACCCCGCCTGGGAGGGCCCGTGGATCTACGCGGGGCTGATGCTTCAGACCCAGGGAGACGGCCCAGCCGCCATCCCGCTGCTGTCGCAAGCCGCCGAGCACTTCCCCTCCCAGACCTGGTTTCCCGCTGCCCTCGGCGTCGCCCATCTCGACCAAGGTGAGCTCGAGGCAGCGCGAGCGTGGCTCGACGAGGCCCGCGGCCGATGAGCCTCGTCGCCATCGGGCTGGGCTGCAGCCTCGGAGACCGGCGCGCTCGCATCGCGCACACCCTGCACCGCCTCGACGCGACGCCGGGGCTCACCTGGCTGCGCACCTCCTCCCTCGTGCTCACGCCACCGCTGAAGGGCGGGGTGGCCCGCGGCGCCTTCGTCAACGCCGTCGCGCTGTTCGACACCGAGCTGTCCCCCGAGGAGCTGCTCACGCTGTGCATCGCCCTCGAAGACGCAGCGGGCCGACGAAGGGCGCGGCGCTGGGCAGACCGCACCCTCGACCTCGACCTGCTGCTGTTCGACAACCGGATCGTGCACAGCCCTCAGCTCACCCTCCCCCACCCTGCCATCGCCGAGCGTCCGTTCGTCCTGCACCCCCTCGTGGAAGTGTGGCCCGACGCCTACGACCCCGTCGAGCAGCGCGCGTGGGCCGACGTCGACCCGCCCGGAGGCCCGACCCCGGTGGTGGTCGGCCGGGTGGCCCCGCGTCGGCGGCTCGGGTACCTGTAGCGCCACCCTGGGGGCACCCGTGAAGCTGTTCATCGACACCGCAAACCTCGACGAGATCCGTGAAGTCCACGCCTGGGGCGTGCTGGCGGGGGTCACCACCAACCCCTCCCTCATCGCCAAGGAAGGCCGCGACTTCCTCGAGACGATCCACGAGATCTGTGAGCTCGTGCAGGGCCCCGTCTCCGCCGAGGTGGTCGCGCAGGATCCCGAGGGCATGATCCGCGAGGGCCGGCTGCTGGCTCAGGTGCACGAGCACGTCGTGGTCAAGGTCCCCCTCACGGCTGCCGGGCTGCAGGCCACGCGCACGCTGTCCGACGAGGGCACTCGCGTGAACGTCACCCTGTGCTTCCAGGCCAGCCAGGCGCTCCTCGCAGGCCTCGCCGGCGCGACCTACATCAGCCCCTTCGTCGGCCGCGTCGACGACATCTCCTGGAACGGCAACGAGCTGATTGCCCAGATCGCCGAGATCTACAGCCAGTCGTCGTCCATCCACACCGAGGTGCTCGCCGCCTCGATCCGCCACCCGATGCACCTCGTCGAGTGCGCGCTGGCCGGCGCGGATGTGGCGACCGTGCCCTACGCCGTGCTCAAGAAGGCCCTCAAGCACCCGCTGACCGACTCGGGCAACGAGCGCTTCCTGAAAGACTGGGAGACCGTGCCCGACCGCGACATCACCGCGCAGGTCGAGCGCTGGCTGGCCAAGCGCAGCTGAACGATCCAGCCGCATGGCCGCCGGCCACTGCGTTGGTTAGCTCCACTGACTGAACCCTCATTCAGTGGCAGGTCTACGTGTCTCAGGGAGCCCCCCGCCGCGCCGACAAGCGCAGCCTCATCACCGAGGCTGCGGTCGACGTGTTTGCGGCCAAGGGCTTCCATCAGGCCCGGGTGAGCGACATCGCCCGTCGCGCCGGGGTCGCAGATGGCACCATCTACCTGTACTTCAAGAACAAGGAAGACCTGCTGCTGTCCATCTTCGAGGAGAAGATGGACCTGCTGCTCGACGGCCTCGGCGAGGCCCTCGCCGACAGCGACGACCCCGTCGAGCGCATTCGCCGCTTCGCGCGGTTCCACTTCCAGCAGGTGCGCGACAACCGTGCCGCCGCGGAGGTGCTGCAGGTCGAGCTGCGGCTGTCGAACAAGTTCCTCAAGGAGTACCGGCCCGAGAAGCTGTGGGCCTACCTCGGGGTGTTCGGCCAGATCGTCCGCGAGGGTCAGGCGCGGGGCGTGTTCCGCGACGACATCGACCCCTTCGTCGGCATGTGGTCCTTCTTCGGGGCCCTCGACGAGCTCGCCATGCAGTGGGTGCTGTCTCGCAAGCAAGACCGCTTTCCGCTGCAAGCTGCCGCCGATCAGGTGGCCGACGTGTTCATCCGCGGCATGAGTGTCGGCCCCGCCGACGCCGCCGCCCCTACGAAAGAACCTTAGGAGGTACCGTGAAGATTGGTGTTTGCGCCAAGGTCGCGCCCGACCCCAATGCGCGCCTGAAAGTCGCCAGCGACGGCACGGCCATCGTGATGGATGGGATCAAGACGAAGCTCGCCGACTACGACGAGTATGCGATCGAAGAGGCCATCCGCACGAAGGAAGCCCACGGCGGCGAGATCGTCGTCCTCACCGTCGGGAACAACGGAGCCGAGAAGCTCGTTCGCGGCGGGGCGCTGGCTCTCGGCGTCGACAAGGCCCTGCTCATCACGGAGTCCCCCACCGACCCGCTGGGCACGGCCAAGCTGCTGGCTGCCGGCGCGAAGCGCGAAGGCTGCGACGTGCTGTTCACCGGCAAGAGCACCACCGACGAGCAGAACTTCCAGGTCGGCGTGATGATCGCCGAGCTCCTGGGTTGGGCTCATGTCACCCAGGTCACCGAGCTGTCGTTCGAGGGCGACACCTTCGTGGCCACCCGCAACCTCGACGCCGGTGTGCGTCAGAAGGTGCAGGGCAAGCTTCCTGCGGTGATCACGTGCGAAGACGGTCTCAACACCGTTCGCTACGCGAAGCTGCCGGCCATCATGAAGGCCAAGAAGAAGCCGTTCGAGAAGGTCAGCGCGGCCGACCTCGAGGCAGCCGCTGGTGAGGGCCGCCTCGCCGTGGGCAACATGGCCCCGCCGCCTCCCCGCCCCGCCGGGAAGATCATCGATGGCGACGCCGCGACCGCGGCGAAGGAGCTGGTCCGCCTGCTCCGCGAAGAAGCCAAGGTCCTTTGAACCCCACCCCCGGAGACACGAACATGAGTGGAATTCTCGTTGTCGCTGAGCACGCCGGTGGTGCGTTCAGCCCTACTGCATCCGAGCTGCTCGGCAAGGCCACTGAGCTGGCCGCCGTCCTCGGCACGACCGTGAGCGCCGCTGTCCTCGGTGACATCGACGCTGCCCCCCTCGGCGGCCTCGGCGCCACCAAGGTCTACCAGGCCGCTGGCGACTTCTCGACCTACGATGCCGGCGCCACCATCGACGCCCTCGAGGCCATCCTCCGCGCCAGCGATGCCGACATGGTGCTCGCGCCGGCCGCCTACGCCTACCGCGATGCCCTGCCGCGCCTCACCGCGCGCTTCGACGGCGCGATGGCCTCCGACGCGATGGGCCTGCGGGTCGAGTCGGGTCACCTGGTGGCCCGTCGCCCCACCTTCGCGGGCAGCATCGAGGCCGATCTCACCCTCACCGCCCGCCCGGCCTTCGTGACCGTGCGCGGCAACAGCTTCCCCAAGGTCGCCAACAACGGCGGCTCGGCCGAGGTGGTCGCGGTGTCCTTCGACAAGAAGACGCCGTCGGTCACGGTCCTGGAGACCCTCGCACCCGACACCAAGGGAATCGACCTCGGCACGGCCGACAAGGTGGTCGCCGGCGGCCGCAGCCTCGGCTCCCAGGAGAAGTTCGACGCCCTCATCCGCAACCTCGGTGAGGTGATGGGTGCAGGCGTGGGCGCCTCTCGCGCCGCGACCGACGCGGGCTACGCACCCCACGCCGAGCAGATTGGCCAGACGGGTCAGACGGTGAGCCCCAGCCTCTACCTGGCCGTGGGCATCTCCGGCGCCATCCAGCATCTCGCTGGGATGCGCACCTCCAAGGTCATCGTGGCGATCAACAAAGACCCCGACGCCCCGATCTTCGAGCATGCCTCCTACGGCATCGTCAACGACCTGTTCGAGGTCGTGCCCGCCCTGGCCGAAGAGCTGCGTTCCTAGGCCGCCTGCGGTAGGCGCTTCCCCACGAGCGGGGGGCGCCTACCTGCAGCCGCCACACGGTGTCGACGCGGCATCGCCCCCGCGCGCGCTCTCCCTTTGCGACGACTGCAAGGGCTGCTGTATGCTCGCGCCGTCGGCTGGAGACCCGCATCCTCACGCCAAGCCAGTCCAACGCCAAGCCCACGCCTTCGCGGCTCGAGTCCACGGCCCAGAGGCTCCTGGCCGATGGCGACCTACGCTCTGTGGTCGGTCTCGTCGACCAGTGGGGCGAGTTCGGTGAGCCCACTGCGGCGGCGCGCCTCGCCCAGGCCGAGGCCTTCCTCCGCCTGCGCATGATGGACAAAGCCTGGGTGCGCCTGAAGGCCCTCATCGAGCGCCGCGAGGCGGGCGCGAAGCCCCATCGGCTCTCGGCCCGCGTCTTCCTCGACCGAGGCTGGCCCAGCAAGGCACGCAAGATCGTTCAGATGGGTCTCGAGGTCGAGCCCGACGACGATGCCCTGCAGGCCCTGTGGGAAGAAGCGAGCGAAGAGCCGGAGCCCTTCGACAGCTCGCGAGCCGACGACCCCGACGCCGACCATGATCTTCTCGTCGAGGTGGCCGAGCACTTCATGGCCCAGGGCGCCTTCGTGCGGGCCGCCTCGCTCCTGGAGCGCGTGCGCCGAGACGACCCCGCCCATGGGCGCGCCGGCGACCTGCTGTGGGCCCTCGAGGGCGAGTACGCTCTCGAGGAGCCGCTGCACCAGGTGGTCGAGCGATGCGCCCCCGACCTCGCCACCCTCGCGGAGCTGTCCGACGAGGGCGATCACACAGAGTCCGCCGATCTCGGCGCCATGCCCCTGCAGATCGAGCGCGACAACAACGACGACCGGTTCCCCGCCCTGTTCCGCCATCTCGAGCCCACCGACGCCGACCAGCCCGTCGACGAGGGCGAGGTCACCGCCGTCAGCTCCCTGGCCGAGATGCAGCAGCTCGCCGAGCTGGGCCGTGAGGAGCGCGACCCCACCGAGGCCGCGGAAGACACCCAGATCATGCGGGTCGTCCACAAGGCCGGTGCCCTGGAGCCCGTGTCGTCCGACGAAGCCGTGCACGGCACCAAGGGCCAGGTCGACAGCTCCTTCAACCTGGCAGACTTCCGCCGGGAGATGGGGATGGACGTCGAGGTCGACAGCGACCTCGACTACCAGATCCCGGAGTCCGAAGACGACAGCGTCGTGGTGGTCACCCGCAAGGAGATCGAGGAGCAGCACACCGAGACGACGAGCAAGGGCCTCACGCTCGACACGGAGGCCGACGCGCGGGCCGCCGCCGCGCAGGGCGAATACCGCGAGGAGGAGTGGGCCAACCTCGCCGACAACGAGCCCACGCAGCCCCCTGCCGTCGCCGAGGCCCCCGCCGAGGCGTCGCCCGCCCAGCCCAAGCCCCCACGGTCCACCGGCCACGAGGTGGCCACGCCCGGCCCCGTGTTCTCGTGGCCCTGGTGGCTGGCGGTGCTCGCCCTGGTCATGGCCTTCGGGGTGGTCACCTTCGGGCTGCTCACCCTGCTGTTGATGCTCTGACCCTGACACCGATGTCATGCCCCCAGGTCGAGCCCTGAGGCACGATCCGCGTCAGCACGCCCTCCACCCGTGTGGCACGCCTTCTGCAGTAGCTCTGGGGGCGTTCTCCAGGATACGGTCCACCAAGGCAGGCACCATGCGCTCGACGTTCTTCCTCATTGCTGCGACCGGATGGCTCGCCCTCACGTCGGGGTGCGCGGCTGGCGACAAGAGCGGCGCCGAGAGCGCGCCCTCGGTAGCCAGCGGCGGGGCCGATGCGTCGGCCACGACCTCGATGGACTCTGCGGCTACGTCCACGTCGCCCCCCGAAGCAGAGCCACCTCCTGCGTGGTTCGGCGTCGACGCGACCCTGTCCATCAACGGTGGGGAAGGCACGCTGCTGGAGATCAGCCACACCTTCTTCGACGACCAGCAGCAGCTCCTCTGTGAGGTCAGCTGGCTGGCCGAGCCCCTCGTGCCCCTCGACCTGCCTCAAGACGAGCCGATCCTCGCCTGGTGGGAGGCCGCGTTGGTCGAGCCGGTGGCCGAGGCACCCTGCCCCACCACCCTCCCGCTTCAGAGCACCTTCGTCTTCGGCGTCGGCACCTACGACAGCCGCCTCGACCCCGCACGCGCCGCCCTGGGCCTCGACGGCGCGCGGCCGCTGGCGCTCTACACCGAGGGCAGCGACGGTCAGATCTGGCTGGCGGGCGTGGCAGCCACCGAGGCCCAGCTTGCCGGCTTGGAGGAGGCCGACGACATGGTCCTTCAGGATGGCGACTACGAGATGGTCACCCTGTTCCTGCTGCCCTGGCAGCCCTGACCATCGCTTCACGCGGTGTCACGTACCGCGTAGGGCCCGCCTCGTTAGTCCACCGAGGCTGGGAGGTCGCATGCTCGCTCGACTCTGGTGGACCCCACTCCTGCTCGCGCTCGGCTGTGCGCCATCGCCCGACGCCGCAGACGCGGTCGATGCCGACCCGACGACCGACAGCTCGTCATCGACCGGTCCAACCACGCTGGCGACCGACACCGCCACCGCGCTCGACACCGCGAGCCCCTCCGACACCGGCCCCCTCACCGACACCGGGCGAGCCGAGCATCTCGACCCCCACGTCATGACATGGGTGCCTCCCGAGTGGTCCCCACAAGACGTCGTGCGCGTCGTGTTCCTCGGCGACTCCATCACCGCAGGCCAGGGCGTGTTCAACCCGCGCAGCGACTACGCGTCGCTCCTCGTCGACAACGACGACGACAACTGGCCCGACCACGCTGAGGCCGACCTCGAGGCGCGCTTCCCCGGCCTCGAGGTCATCGACGTGTCGCGCAGCGGCGCCACTACCGAAGACGTCCTCGCCACTCAGCTGCCTGCCATCGAGGACCAGCTCGGCCCTGTCGTCAGCGGCACCACCCTCGTCGTCGGCACCGTAGGCGGCAACGACATCGGCGACCTGCTCTTCGGGTTCGGCGACGTGGAGGCTGAGGTCACCCGCATCAGCGACAACGTCGCAGCGATCGCGAACTGGTTCGGCGACCCCACCCGCTTCCCCGACCCCACCTACACCTACCTCACCAACATCTACGAGCCGACCGACGACCAGGCCCAGGCCGACGAGTGCTTCTACGGCATCGACGTCGCCTTCCTCCAGCCCGCCTTCCTCGACATCAACGCCCGCACCCGGGAGGCCGCACAGCGTGACAACTGGGCCTGGATCGACCTGTATGGCCACTTCCTGGGCCACGGCATGAACTACGACGAGCCGGAGATCGAGTACTACCACCCCGACGACCCCACCCTGTGGCTCGCCAGCGACTGCATCCACCCCAATGGGCGGGGCCACCACGAGGTGCGGCGGCTGTTCCTGTATGCCATCGACAACGAGCCGCTCCCGCGCGCCGACCCCTGATCCGCTACAACGGCGGGGTGCCGTGGCCGATACAGCGCGAGCGGGCCCCAGCGTGATAGACCCGCTGACGCACAGCAAGTCGAGGTGATCGTGGCGGGTAGAGGCAGCGGACGATGGGCTCTCATGGCGCTGATAGCGGCCGCCATCCTCTTCCTCCTCGCAGGCCCCGACCTGGCGCTCGCCGCCGGTGGTGGTGGCGGCCACGGAGAAGACATCGCTCACCACGGCCCCAGCCTCGGTGAGGTGCTTCCCTTCTGGTCGGTGGTGCCGTTCGCGGGCCTGCTGCTGTCGATCGCGCTGCTGCCCATGGTGGCCGAGCACTGGTGGCACCACAACCGCAACCAGCTGCTGGTCGCTGTTGGCTGGGCGACCCCCGTGTTCCTCTACCTGGGCTACCTCGCCGTCACCGACGACGGCACCCTGGGCCACGACGCCATCCACGGCCTCAAGCATGCCTTCGAGGAATACCTGTCGTTCATCGCCCTGCTCGGCTCGCTGTATGTCATCAGCGGCGGGATCCTGCTGCGAGGCGACCTCGAGGGCAAGCCGCTCACCAACACCGCGTTCCTCGCCATCGGAGCGGTCATCGCCAACATCATCGGCACGACCGGTGCCTCCATGTTGTTGATCCGGCCCATGCTGCGCACCAACAAGGAGCGCGACCACACCTGGCACATCCCGCTGTTCTTCATCTTCCTGGTGTCGAACATCGGCGGTGCGCTGACGCCCATCGGCGACCCCCCGCTGTTCCTCGGCTACCTGCGGGGCATCGACTTCTTCTGGACCCTCACCAGCCTGTGGACGATGTGGCTGCCCACCGTGCTGCTGCTCCTGGTCATGTTCTTCGCCCTCGACACCATGCAATACCGCAAGGAGTCCGCCGCCCAGGTGCAGCTCGACCGCGCTCAGCTCGAGCCCCTGTCGGTGCAGGGCAACCTCAACTTCCTCCTGCTGGCCGGCGTCATCGCGGCGGTGCTCGTGCTGTCGCCCGACGCCGAGCATCCCGACTTCCGCCAGTACTACGTCCGTGAGATGGCGATGGCGCTGCTCACGGCCGGATCGCTGTTCGCTACGCCCCGCGCGCTGCGCGAGGCCAACAACTTCGACTTCGGCCCCATCCTCGAGGTGGCCGCGCTGTTCGTGGGCATCTTCGTCGCGATGATCCCCGCCACGACCCTGCTCCAGGAGCACGGGGCGGGCCTGGGCGTCACCGAGCCATGGCAGTACTTCTGGGCCACAGGCAGCCTGTCGGCCTTCCTCGACAACGCGCCCACCTACGTCACCTTCGCCGCCATGGCGTGCGGTGGCTACGAGTTCTGCGAGACGGCCGACAACCTCGGCCCCCTATCGACCCACGCCGAGTCGATCCCGGTGTTGGTGGCCATCTCCCTGGGCTCCGTGTTCATGGGAGCCGGGTCATACATCGGGAACGGGCCGAACTTCATGGTGCGCGCCATCGCCGAGCAGTCTGGCTACAAGATGCCGAGCTTCTTTGGCTACTGCGGCTACGCGGCCCTGTTCCTCGGCCCCGTCTTCGTGCTCGTCACCCTCGTGTTCCTCCTCTGAGCCAGCCCCGGCTCAGGCTGCGAACAGCGACAGCTGCTCGACCTGCCGAGCCGGCGCCGAGGGGGAAGACGTGGGCGCAGCGACCAGATCGCCGCCCACGAGGGAGATGACCCAGCCCTCTGCGTGCAGCCGGTAGCTCGCCACCAAGCGGCCCGCCGACCGCCACCGAGCGGGATGGCAAGGCTCTCCGGCATCGCCCACCAGGCGCCCGCCCCACACCGTGCCGCAGCGCGGGCGACCGTGCCCCACGGCCACCAGCACCGTGTCGTCGCCGTGGGCCGCCTCGCCCCGGCACACGAGGACCTCGCCGGCCCCGAACACCCGCCCCGCGAAGGCGCCCTCGCGGACGACCACGAACGCATCGACACCCGCAGGGAGCGTCGGAAGCAGCTCGCGAACCGAAGCGGGCGCGTCGAGCACAGAGCGAAGCAGTGGCGTGGTGGACATGGAACCTCCTGACACCCTGAACATACTGAACACCCGACCCACTACGCAAGACCAGAAATTGTCCTCCGGACATCTTTTGGTCCTTTGGGACGGATCCCACGCACCGGATACACCGTGGGCCCGGAGGCTCCATGCGCACCACGTCCACCGTGCTGGCCCTGTGTCTGCTCGCCCTGATCGTCCTGACACCCACCCGCTCGACTGCGGTCGATGCGCCCTCCCAGCCGCGCATGCTGTGCCGCGTGTTCGAGGTCCCCCTCACGGGAGACGCGTGGGACTCGGCCGATCCCAACCACCCCATCGGCGCCTGGATCCAAGAGCTCGACGAGCGTGGCTGGGCCCTGCACACCACCCAGCTCGCGGTCGGCCAGAAGCGCACCGGCTACGCGCAGGGCTACCAGCAGGTCTGCCTGCGCCCGCGCTAGGCGGCCGTCACCCTCCGCATGGGGGCGGCACCCGAGCTCCGCGCTCCGACCACAGCGCCCGACCGATGCTCACCGCGCCCGTGGCCGGGGTGGCAGGCGCCCATCCACCCACCCGTGCGGCGCGCTCGGGCTCGCCGCGCGCCTCCAGCACCCAGGCCATCAGGTGCTCCACCGGCACCGCCTCCCCAGAGGCAGGCACCCCACAGTGGGCCACCTCCACCTCACCCACCTGCGACCACAGAGCCTGACCATCCGTGTACACAGCGTGCGGTAGGGCGGCACGGCCTGCGAGCTCGACGAGCCACAGCGCTTCTTGCAGTGGCGGATGCCGGCCGAAGTAGGCCTGGGCCACCAACGAATCGGCGACGGGACCCGGCTGCTGCACCACGCTCCGGAGCCGTGCGGCCGGGGAGAGGCCCTGCCCCGCCCAGCGAACATCGCGTTGCATCAGCCACCGCAGCACCTCCCGCTCCGACGCGGACACGACGAGGCCCTCCACCAGCCCCAGCTCCCCTCGCCCTGCCGACGCCTCGATGTCGGCCGGCTGCCCCAGCCCGTCGGGGTCGTTCAGCAGTACCTCCAGGAGATCGAGGGTGGACCGCACACACCGCCGCTCACAGGTGGCCGCCGCGTGCAGCGCGTCGGACCACGCCACCGGTAGCTCGTGCGGTGGCCGGTCGATGCCCGGCAGCGACGACGGATCGACGCCCACCCACGACCGCGCCGCATCGTGCACCAGCGCCGCCTCGGCCCCCTCCGCCCACGCCAGCAGGCGCCAGGCGGTGAGGCCCGCGCCGGTCAGGTCGCCGCCGACCAGCACGCGCCGGGCGGAGGCCACGGCCTCGTAGCGGGGGCCGAGCTGCTGCTCCCAGCCTTCCTCGTCGAGGAGGGCGGCCAGGGTGGTCGCAGGCATCGCGGGCTCGAGAACGAGCCACGCCGGCTCCACGTCCGGTGGCTCCCCCGCTGCTTCCAAGGCCACCGCCGCCCGCCATCGACTGCGCACCGGGCCCTGTGCTGCCCTCAGGCGCTCCTGGAGCCACTGCCGGCGACCTGACGGCCCAAGGACCGCCGCCAACCCGTCGCGCCCCCACAGCTCGCCGCAGGCGTGTTCCTGGTCGTGTTCGAGCACGCGCAGCCATCCCCACCACCCGAGGGGCTCACAGGCCTCCAGCGTGTCGAGCTGCGCCTCGCTGAGGGGCCGCGCAGCCACCAAGGGCCACCAAAGGTCGCGCACGAGGTCGTCGTAGCGCCACAGCGCCCCTGCGAACGCCAGCACGGCGCCCGTGACCAGCGCTCCCCCGATCATCCAGCCCTTGCGCCGCCCACTGTCCATGCCCAGCGGCATAGCACGACCGGCCAGCTCGTAGCTGCCGCCAGGCAGAGAGGCGGCGCCCAGCCACAAGGGGGGGAAGAAGACCGAGCGCCGATGGGGTGGGGAGAGGAGAGACGGAGAGGGCGCTGGGCCGCGCGGATCGCGCAGACGCGGGGAGCCGCGGCGCGCACCGGATGGGAAGGCGCGCGTCGCGGCGTTCAGGATGTACCGCTACGATCCTTGCGGGTCAAGGCCGAACATTCGCCGTTCGGGCTCCTCCCCGCGCCCCCTCGCAGCTGGGGAAAAGCGACCCCGTCTCCCGGGAAACGAGATCGAAGGCGCGCTCTCGATCCGTCGAACCTGTGGATCGCGAAAGCCCAGCCCGCCCCGAATGGATCGATTCGTCGGATTGCATCGTCTATGCACAAGACCGGCTGTGGAGAAGCTGTGGACACAGGAAAAAAGTTTGAAACATCGCCTTTGCTGGAGACAATCCGACACCAAGCGGCGCGGACGCACGAGCGCGGTCCTCAGAGGGCCCACAGGCGCATTCGGCGCGCGCGGCGCACTCACCGGAGGAAGGAAGCAAGGAACGACAGAGCCCCAGCCGGGGCTGGGGCTCGAGGGCACTCCGCGAGGGCTGGCTACGCCGTGCAGCCGTCTTCGTCTTCGTCGAGGTAGGCGGGGATGCCGTTGCCGTTGGGGTCGTCGGTGCCATCGTCGATGGTGGGGCAGCCGTCGTCGTCGTCATCGTCGTCGTAGATGTCGAGGATATCGTCGCCATCGGTGTCGTCGGCGAAGGAGATGAGGCCATCGCCCGTCACGTCTTCGTCGATGGAGAGCACGCCGTCACCGTCGTCGTCGTCGTCGAGGTGGTTGGGAATGCCGTCTTCGTCGATGTCGTCGTTGTCGGCCTCGCTACCGTACTCGCTGAGGGTGGGGAAGCTGTCGCCGTCATCGTCGTCGTCGACATGGTCGTCGAGGCCGTCACCATCCGTGTCGCGCGGCGCGCCGCCGTCGAGCTCGTCGGCCGTGAACTGAAAGTCGCCGTCGTCGTCGCTGTCGCGGTAGTTCGGAAGGCCGTCGCCGTCGGTGTCGTCGGTCGCCGGGCTCCCGTCGCCGTCGAGATCTTCGTCGATGGAGAGGATGCCGTCGTCGTCGTCGTCGTCGTCGTTGGCGTCGATCACGCCGTCGTTGTCGGTGTCGCGAGGATCCGTCACGTCGTCGACCTCGACGAAGTCGTTGACGCCGTCACCGTCGGTGTCGGCGTTGTTGGGATCCAACCCGTGGTAGAGCTCCTGACAGTCGGTCAGCAGGTCGCCATCGGAGTCGGTCACCGCGCTCGTCTCCGAGGCCGTGGCCCCGTCGATCGGCGGGCACGGAAAGCCAGTCGAGATGGTCGTCGGAAGCACCTGGGTCAGCGGCTCGGAGGTGGCCGTCGTCTCTGACGTAGCGGCCTCGTCTTCTGCGCAGCCGACCGCAACGAGTGCAGCGATGACGATGAACGAGCGAACCATTCGAATCCTCCGGAGACCGAGCCCGCGCGACAGGGGGCACGGCGAGCGGCACTATATACGGTCATGGCAGATCGTGGCAGGGGTCGGCCCCATGTAAACCACGACCTCAGTGGAAGTCGTGGCTTCGCACTGGCAGATCTCCAAGGGTGGCCGCAGCTTCCAGCCCCTCGGGTGACAGCGACGCGGGGGGCTCGGGCACCTCCCAGAAACGCTCGACCAGCACGCTGATCGCGTCATCTTGCCGCTGCAGCGTGCCATCGCAGCCCAGCAGCGACCGATGGCGAGCCATCCGCTGGTAGCGAGCCCACACCGACGGCCACACCACCAGGTTGGCCATCGCCGTCTCGTCTTCGAAGGTCATGAAGACCACGCCCGACGCGGTGCCCGGACGCTGGCGGCTCGACACCAGCCCGGCGATCCGCACCCGATCCCCCGGCCGTCGCCGCACCAGCTCTGACAGCCGCAGGCAGCCGAGGGCCTGCAGCGGCTCGCGAATCAGCTGGACCGGATGGAGATCCACCGACAGCCCGACGGCTCGGTAGTCGGCCTGGAGCCGCTCGACGACCGTGAGCTCGGGGAGTGCCGGTGCGGGCTCCGTAGGCTCCAACGTCGCGAACAGCGGAAGATCGGTCCACAATCCCTGTAGAGACCACGCCGCGGGGCGCCGCCCCCTGGCGACCGCGTCGAAGGCGCCCGCCTCGGCCAGCACCTGCAGCTTGCGACGGCTGAGCTTGGTGCGGTGCGCGATGTCGGCCAGAGACCGAAACGCCCCCGCCTCGCGCGCGGCGACGACCGCCTCTCCATCCGCCTCCCCGAAGCCCTGGAGCAGCCGCAGGCCGAGGCGAAGGGCCGGTGCTCCCGTGCCCGTGGGCTCCAGCGTGCAGTCGTAGCCCGAGGCGCGGATGCACACGGGCCGCACCTCGACCCCGTGCCGCTGGGCATCGGCCACCAGGGCACGGGCACTGTAGAAGCCCATCGGCTGGCTGTTGATCAGCGCCCCGGCGAAGGCAGCCGGATGGTGGCACTTCAGCCACCCCGACACGTAGACCAGCAGCGCGAAGCTCGCGGCGTGGGACTCCGGAAAGCCGTACTCCCCGAAGCCGAGGATCTGAGCGAAGACCGCCTCGGCATACGACCGCTCGATGCCCCGCTCCACCATCCCCTTCACGAGCTCGGCGCCCATCTCGTGCAGGTTGCCTCGCTTGCGCCACGCCCCCATCGCCCGCCTCAGCCGGTCGGCCTTGCCCGCCGAGAAGCCTCCGACGGCCACCGCCATCGCCATCACCTGCTCCTGGAACAGGGGGACTCCCAAGGTGCGCTCCAGGATGGGAACCAGGGCGTCGTGGGCGTAGGTGACCGGCTCCTCCCCGCTGCGGCGGCGCAGGTAGGGGTGCACCATGCCTCCCTGGATCGGCCCCGGCCGGACGATGGCCACCTCGATGACCAGGTCGTAGAAGCAGCGCGGCTTGAGGCGAGGCAGCATCGACATCTGCGCACGGCTCTCGATCTGGAAGACCCCCACGGTATCGGCGCGGCAGAACATGTCGTAGACGGCCGGGTCTTCCGCTGGGACCGTCGCCAGCTCGTAGCGGGGGCCACCGAAGCCCTCGACCAGCTCGAAGGCCTTGCGGATGGCTGTGAGCATGCCCAGCGCAAGCACGTCGACCTTCACGAAGCGCAGGGCATCGACATCGTATTTGTCCCACTGGATCACGGTGCGGTCGGCCATGGACGCCGGCTCGATGGGCACCAGATCGACGAGCTGGTCGGCTGCGATGACGAAGCCTCCCACGTGGATCGACAGATGCCGGGGAAAGCCAGCGAGCTGCGCGCTCACGGCCAGTGTGGCGCGCACCTCCGCCGCCTCGGGGTCGAGCCCCGCATCTGCTACGAGCTGCGCCACCTCCGGCCGGGCGATGGACGGCGCGACGGTGGGCAGTCGCCCCCCCTCGTGAGGCTGCGACCACTTCTGCAGGGTGCGGCCCTCGGGCTCCGCCGCGTCATGGCCCGTGGGGGTGAGCCCAGCTGCCCACCGGTCGAGCCCCTTCGCCAGCCGGTCGACCTGGTCGAGGGACAACCCGAACACCTTGCCCACGTCGCGAATGGCCGAGCGCTGCCGGTAGCAGATGAACTCGTTGACCATGCCGGCGCGCATCCGCCCGTAGCGCTCGTAGACGTACTGGATCACCTCTTCGCGCCGCTCGTGCTCGAAGTCGACGTCGATGTCGGGTGGCTCGCCCCGCTCGCGACTGATGAACCGCTCGAACAGCAGCTGCGTGCGGGAGGGGTCGACCGAGGTGACGCCCAGCGCGTAGCAGACCGCAGAGTTCGCTGCCGAGCCACGCCCCTGGCACAAGATCCCCTGGCTGCGGGCGAACCGAACGACGTCGTAGACGGTGAGGAAGTAGCTGGGGAAGTCGAGCTCTTCGATGATCTCCAGCTCGTGGGCCACCTGAGCCCGCACCGCCGCGGGCACACCCTCGGGGTAGCGCCAGGCCAGGCCCTGCTCGGTGAGCTCCACCAGCCAGCTCATGGGGGTGCGGCCGTCGGGGACCACCTCTCGGGGGTAGCTGTAGCGCAGCTCGTCGAGGGAGAAGGTGCACCGCTCGGCCCAGTCGATGCTGGCCTCGACGGCCCCCGGCACCGCGCCATACCGCTGCCGGAACATCGCCTCTGACAGCAGGCAGCGCTCGCCGTTCGCTGCCAGGGCACGGCCGGCTGCCTGGAGCGTGGTGCGGCGGCGGATGCAGGTGAGCACGTCGGAGAGCATCTGGCGCTGTGGCTCGTGGAAGCACACGTCGTTGGTAGCGAGCTGGGGACTCGACAAGGCGCGCGACAGCGCATCGGCCTCGCGCAGACGCACCCGGTCGGCCGGCGACAGCGACAGCGACACCCCCACGCCGAGACGGTCGCCATAGGCTTGCCGCAGAGGCTCCGCCGTCGCCGCACTCCATCCCCGGCGGAGCACGAGACGCAGCCCCTCAGGGGCCTCGAGCAGTGCGTCGAGGGGCACCCTCCCCCGCCCCTTCGGCTCTTCCCAGCGCCCCGTCGTCAGCAGCCGACACAGCGAGGCCCAGCCCCGGGCATCCTCCACCAGCGCCGTGACCGAGGGCCGGTCACGAACCGTGATCACCGCGCCGAAGATCACGTGCACGTCGCGGTCAGCGGCCTCCTTGTGGGCCTGGACCACACCGTAGACCGCGTCGCGATCGGTGATCGCGAGGTGAGTGCACCCCACCCGCGCTGCCGCCTGCACCAGCTCGTGGGGCTGCGACGCCCCCTCGAGGAGGGAGAAGCACGTGCGCGCAGTCAGCTCGGCATAGCCCATGACCTGAACATACGTTCAGCAAGCGCTGCTGTCGAGGGGAGAGCTACTCGACCAACACCACGTCGCACACCGTGTTGATCTTCTCTTTGTCACCGCCGCAGGTCTTGTGGCGCACCATGGTGAACACGCCCACCTGCTTGCCCTGGATCTCGTGCACGTTGCTCGCGGTCCAGGTGTGCTTGGCCTGCCACGACACGTTGCCGTCGTCGTCGGTCGACACCGCGACGCCCTTGTCGACCGGGCGCCACGACGCGTAGCTGTCGTAGCTGTAGCTGCACCCCTCTTCGGCCTTCTGCCCTTCCTTGCCGAGGTAGGTGTAGAACATCTCCTTGCCCATCTCGAGGGTGGCGGGGCGGCGGTAGTCGTCGAGGCTGACCTCGGCTCCCTCCGTCATGGCGATGGAGTTGCCGTCGTTGCAGTGCTCCCACAGGTACTCGCCGTCGCCCTTCACGAAGGGGTTCTGGCCCACCGGGTTGGTGTCTTCGAGGTCGCGGCCGTTGAAGATCGTCCAGTAGAAGTCGCCCACCGACAGCCGGCACTGCTTCTCGTCGATGCTGACGTACAGCCGACCCTGGAGCTTGTTGGCGAGGTTGTTGTTCAGGAACTTGAACTTCATCCAGTCCTGGCCACCCTTGTCGCGCATCTCACGCACGTTGGCCTTGGCCTCGATGATCGCCTTGTTCAGCTCTTCGTCGGTGCCCTCCGCACCAATCCGGCGCAGCTTCTTCTTCGAGCACACCTCATCGGCCACCAGCAGGGCCTGGCACCAGGCCACCGTGCGCTGCGGCTGCGAGCAGTACAGCTCGTTCTTCGCGCCTTCTTCTTCGGCATCGGCCTCGCGGATGACGCACGGATACTCGTAGACATCGCTCGGGCTGGCGACCGTGTACTTGGCCACGATCTCCTCACCCTTCTGGTCGAAGCGGAGCCGGGCGATGTGGTCTTTCTTCTCGATCCCGCCCTGCGCAGCGAGCATCACCCAGGAGCTTCCGGGGAGCCCCTCCAGGGTCAGGTCGCAGTTCGAGCCCGCGTCGCCGCCTCCGAGAAGCGAGCAACCGGACAGCAACCACATCCACAGCATCGGACACCCCCGTGAGCGGCGCACTGTAGCAACCTTTGCGAAAGCGCGGCAAGGCGCCTCGTTCCAGAGCCCCCCACAGGCACGTCGCGCGGTTCCCTTGGGCTGACGCGGCCAATGCTGCGCCCAACGCCCCCGAGCCCGCCAAAGGCCAAGTCCACCATACAGGAGATATGCAAGGTTTCTCCGTAGCTCACGTCGTTTGACCAGCGCTTGCAAAACGATTAGTCGCACCCCGCTCGGCTCGCGCTCCGAGCAGCGCCTGGAGGGCTGGTCGATGCAGTTCAAGGTGGGAGACAGGGCCGTCTTCCCAGGTCAGGGTGTCGGCGAAGTCACGTCCATCGAAGACTTCGATGTCGATGGCGACAGCTACCAGATGTACGTCATCGAGATGACGGTGCGGGGCACCCCTCTGTGCATCCGCCTCCCCGTGGCCAACGCCGGCGCCAAGGGCGTGCGCAACGTCATTCCGGCCGACGCCGTCGAGCGCATCTACGACGTGCTCCGCGACAAAGACACCCCCGCCGACAAGCAGACGTGGAACCGCCGCTACCGTGAATACACCAACAAGGTGAACACCGGCGACCCCCTCGAGGTCGCCGCCGTCCTCCGCGACCTGTGCCGCCTCAAGACCGAGAAGACGCTGTCCTTCGGAGAGCGCAACATGTACGAGCTCACCCATTCCCTCATCGTCGAAGAGGTCGCGATTGCGCGTGACGTCGATGGGTCCGTCATCGAGGCCGAGCTCGAGGCGATCTTCAACAGCTGAGCCCCCCTGGAGTCCCCATGTCGAGCAGCCGCCCGAGTGAGCTGCGCCTGTACAGCACGCTCACCCGCACCGTCGAAGCGGTCGAGCCCCTGCGCCCCGGGGAGCTGTCGCTCTACGTGTGCGGCATGACCGTCTACGACGACGCCCACATCGGTCACGCCAAGGTGTTCACCGTCACCGATGCCTTCGTCCGCTACCTGCGGCACCGTGGGTGGGTGGTTCGCTACGTGCGCAACTTCACGGATGTCGACGACAAGATCATCCGGCGCGCCGAAGAGCGCGGCGAGGATCCTGCCGCCCTCGCCGAGCGCTACATCGAGCACTTCCACCGCGACACCGACGCCCTCGGTCTGCTCCGCCCCGATCACGAGCCGCGGGTGTCGACGAGCATCGAGTCCATCCTCGGAGTCATCCAACGCCTGGTCGACAAGGGCCACGCCTACGCCGCCGAAGGCTCGGTGTGGTTCAGCGTGCCCAGCCACGCCGACTACGGCCGCCTGTCGGGCCAGAAGGTCGATGAGCTGCGCAGCCCCGACGCCGACCACGGCAAGCAGCACAGCGCCGACTTCGCCCTGTGGAAGGCCCACAAGCCGGGAGAGCCCAGCTGGGAGAGCCCCTGGGGGCCGGGTCGTCCAGGCTGGCACATCGAGTGCTCGGCCATGTGCTGGGAGACGCTCGGCGAGACGATCGACATCCACGGAGGCGGCCTCGACCTGGTGTTCCCCCACCACGAGAACGAGGTCGCGCAGTCGGAGTGCGCCCACGGAAAGACCTTCGCCCGCTACTGGATGCACAACGGCCTGCTCAACATGGCGAGCGGCCAGAAGATGGGCAAGAGCCTCGGCAATGCCATCGGCATCGAGGCGATCCTCGAGCAATACCCCGCCGAGGCCTTGCGGCTGTACTACCTGCAGTGCCACTACCGCTCCCCTCTCCCGTGGGACCCCGACACCGCCCTGCCCGAGGCCCTCGGCATGCTCGCCCGCCTGTACGAGGCCCGCGAGGCCGCCGAGGCCATGGGGGGCGACGAGGAGCCCGACAACGTGGCGAGGAGCCTCGGCGCCGATGCCATGCAGTGCCTGGAGCTCGGCCGCGGCTTCCGCGACGCGCTCTACGCCGCCCTCGACGACGACTTCAACACCGCCGCCGCCCTGGGCCACGCCTTCGAGCTCGCCCGGGCCGTCAACCGCGTGTCCAACTACAAGAAGGCCAAGCGTCGGGCGGGCCCTGTCGTAGCGCCTGCCCTCGAGGGCTTCGCGCTGCTCGCCGAGGCCCTGGGGCTGATGCAGCAGTCCACCGAAGACTTCCACCGCGAGGTGCGGGCCAAGTGGCTTCCCAAGCTCGGGCTCACCGAAGACGAGGTGGCTGCCAAGCTGCGGGAGCGTGCCGAGGCCCGCATCGACCGCGACTGGGCCAAGGCCGATGCGATCCGCGACGAGCTCGAGCAGGCGCGCATCGCCGTGATGGACACCGCCGAGGGCGGCTCCGAGTGGCGGATCCGCCTGTAGGGAGGGGCGGCATGCGCGACTACCTGGCGCACATCGCCTACAGCGGGCGCTGGCGACAGATCGACCATCGCCCGGGCGACATCGTGCTGTCGGTGCCGTCGAAGTGCGGCACGACCTGGACCCAGATGCTGGTCGCGCTGCTGATCTTCGACACGGCCGACCTGCCCGCGCCCCTCAGCGAGCTGTCGCCGTGGATCGACATGCGCACCGAGCCCATCGACGCGCTGCGCGAGCGCATCGAGGCCCAGGCGCACCGGCGCTTCTTCAAGACCCACGTGCCCCTCGACGGCCTGCCCCTTCAGCCCGACGTCTCCTACATCGTCGTGGGCCGAGACCCACGGGATGCCTGGGTCTCCATGGAGCACCACCTCGACAACCTCGATGTGCCCAAGGCCCTCGCCCAGCGATGCGACGACGGCGCGGGCGACCCCGAGCCCTGGCCCGACCTGCCCGACGAGCCCGGGGAGCGGTTCCGCGCGATGCTCGACCGCCCGGTGGGGTCCAACCACACCAATGCCCACCTCGCGCAGGTCGTGCATCACCTGCTCACCGGCTGGCGCCGGCGCCACCAGCCCAATGTCTTGCTGCTGCACTACGCTGACATGATGCGAGACCTGCCCGCCGTCCTGGGGCAGATCGCGTCGTTCCTCGGGATCGAGCGCTCCCAGCAGCGCCTCGCCGAGCTCGCGGAGGCCGCCGCCCTCGACGCCATGCGCTCCCGGGCCACCGAGCTCGCCCCCAACGCCTCTGCCGACCTGTGGCGCGATCCCGCCGCGTTCTTCCGAGGCGGCACGTCGAGGTCCTGGGCGCCGTGGTTCACCCCAGCGACGGAGGCCGTCTACTGGCGTCGCGTCGCTGAGCTGGCGCCCGACGAGGGATTCGACGCGTGGCTCCACCGGCAAAGCAACCGGTCGTAGACCATCCTGGGGTCGCCATGCGTTAGATGCCGACGCGGAGTACCCATGCTCACCTTGTTCCTGTCGACCGTCGCGCTGGCGCAGTCGAATGGCGCCTTCACGATTCACACCGGCCCCCTGTTGGAGCCCACCGACCTGGGCTGGGGTCTGCAGACGACCATCGGCTCGCCGGCCGTGTTCCGCGACGAGGCCACCGACACGATCGGCAACACCTACGACATCCTCTTCATGCTCTACGAGACCCAGACCGCCGCGGAGTCTCCTGGCTGTCCCGTGGGCGAATGGGGCGTCGGGCTCGCCTACAGCTTCAACGGCTCCACCTGGGCCGACGCGGGCCCGGTCGTCCCGCCCGGATCTTCGTACTACACCTGCGTCGCCGCCCACCCCACCGCCGTGTCCCTCGGCACCGGCACCGACTGGGCCATCCTGTTCAAGGCCGAGCAAGACACCACCGGCTGCACCAGCACGCCGTGGGGCTGCGACCGCTACACCGGGATCGGTCGCCTCGTCCTCCAGTACGCGGGCTCCACCGGGCCAGGCGCCTTCTCCTACACCATCACCCCGGTCGCGGCGGAGCCGGTCATGCAGGGCGTCGCCCAAGACATGGGCTACCCGAGCCTCATGTACGCCGACGGCGAGTACCACATGGCCTTCGCCCAGAACCCCGATGTCTACATCGTCAGCAGCCCGTTCACCACGTTCTTCACGGCGCCGACCACGCCGGTGATCACGGCCGGCACCAGCGCCTCGGGCTGGGAAGACGACGAGCTGTTCAGCCCCAGCATCCTGTGCGAATCGTCGACGTCCTACAAGCTGTACGCCGGTGGTCGCGACTTCGACCCCTACCCCACCCTCGAGAACCAGTCGGTCGGCGGCTTCAGCAGCAGCGATCTCACCACCTGGACCGAGATCGCCGACGACTACCAGAACCTGAAAGACGACGGGGTCGAAGTGCGTCATGTCGACATGACGACCTCCGGCAGCTCGTCGCGCTACGGCGCCTACCACACCCGCAGGGTCGGCGGCACCAACGAGATCTGGCTGTCCCGTACCCCCAACTTCCGCTGGTTCAACATCGAAGACAAGAGGTGTCCATGACCACCCTGCTGCTGCTGTTGGCCTGCGGAACACCCCAGGCCGAGGCGCCCGCACACGGCGAGGCCCCTCAGCCCACGGCGCCGACGCTCGCCCCCACGCTGCCCGACCCCACCGGCGGGGGCGACCCGTTCGATGGCCCCGTGCGCATCAACCCCACCGCGCTCACCGCTGCGACGACCCGCTTGGTATTCCTCGGCCAGGCCGCGCTGTGCGAAGGCGACGAAGCCTGGGTCACCGCCGAGTTCCTCGGCGAGGCCGATCAGCTGACGGCCACCGCCTGGCGCGATGGCGCGGCCCGGGTCACCCTCGAGGTCCCCCTCGACGAGCTGGGCCCCGACCCGGTGTTCCACATGGCCGACACTCAGGGCACGGTCGCCGGCTGCGACACCGCCACCTGGGTGTGGGAGCTCACCGCGGAGGGCCGAGAGCCCGCCTGTGTGGTCACCGGCCCTGACGCGGCGTCGGTGCTGCCCCTGGCTCCGGAGGGCTGTGGGATTCGATGACGGCGGGTGGCGTCTGCCACTCCCGCACGGCATCGATGGGGAAGGTCAGCATCAGCACGTTGAGCAGCAAGCTGTCGCGGATCCACCACACGCTGATGGCCTCCAGCGCCACGAACAGCCCCACGCCCCCCCACCACGGCATCGACGCCGTGGCGACGAAGCCCACCAGGCAGGCCACGAGATCGGCGAGGCTGTTGGCCACCGAGTCGCCGGCGTAGTCGAGGGAGGCTGTGTTGGCACGGTAGCGCTCGATCACCATCGGCGTGTTCTCGAAGACCTCCCACGCCGCCTCCAGCAGTGCCGCGACCGGCAGCCGCCATCGGGCACGCTCTCCCCGCAGCAACAGGGCGAGCACCGGGAACAGCACCACGCCGTGGAGCACGTGCGACAGCGCATAGGGGTCGAGCACATGCTGGCTGTTGTGGGAGGACCACACCTCGAACGACCACGGCACGGCGCGCCCGCAGGCACACCACAGCGGCTGCCCGAAGCCGACGAGCACCACCGACATCACCGCGGCCACCACCGCCACCATCGCCACCTCGCGTCGTGACGGCCTCATGGGGCCACCGCCGCCTGCCAGCCCGCGAGCGCCTCACGGGTCGCCCCTGCGCCCCCGCACACGATGACCGCCACCGGCCCCTCCTCCTTCACCTCTCCGGCATACACCGGCGCCAGCGCCGCCCCACAGGCGGGCTCGACCAGCATCCGGTGGTCATCCAAGAACCGGCCCACCGCGTCGACCGCGGCCGCATCGCTGACCGACCGCACCGCGACCGTGTGCCGCCCTGCGGCCTCGAAGGCCTCGTCGCACACCTGCCGCGCCCCGAGGGTAAGAGCCACGCCCTCGATGCCGGGCAGCGTCACCGGCCGCCCCGCCTTCATCGCAGCCCCCAGCGACGCCGTGCCGTGGGTCTCCATGGCCAGCACCGGAACGGCGCCCCAGCCTACGGCATCCATGCCCCTCAGCACCCCGGCGAGCAGCCCTCCGCCCCCCACCGCCACCACGATCAACCCGGGTCGAGGCCCCTGCCGCGCCATCTCGTGCACCAGGCTGGCGTGACCCTCCCAGCAGTCAGGGTGGTCGAAGGGATGCACCAGCACCCCAGGCAGGGTCTGTGCGTGCGCGTGGGCGTCGTCCCACACCTCCCCATGCACGACCACGGCGGCACCCTCTGCCTCGATCCGAGCGCGCATCGTCGGTGAGGTGCGGCGCGGCACCACCACCGTCACCGACACCCCCAGGCGCCTCCCTGCCCAGGCCACCGCGTAGCCTGCGTTGCCTCCGGACGAGCTCACCAGCTGGGTCGCACCGCGCTGCACGGCCCGCTCGCAAGCATGCCCCATGCCACGCAGCTTGAACGAGCCGCTCGGCTGGGTGTTCTCGAGCTTCAACCACACCGGTCGACCCGCCGCACGCGCCAGGGGCTCCGACGGCACGAACGGGGTCTCGATCCACACGCTCACGGCGCCTCCACCTCACACGGCGCGTAGCGTACCCCAGCGGCCGCCGACACCTCGCACAGTGCCTCCTCGTCGACCGTGCCGTGGCGTGCGGTGAGGCGCTCCACCAGCGCTCCGAACAGGGTGACGTCGTCGAGGGTGGCGTAGGCCCCAGGTGGCAGGGGCGTGGGATTGCGGATGCCGCCCACGCCCCGGGGGTAGTGGTCTTCCGGCAGCACCAGGCGCCGCCCGACCGAGGGCTGATCATGGGGCACCACCACGCCCAGAGCATCCACCCGGCGGAAGCAGGTCGCCTCGAACGCCCGAGACCGCTCCCCATCGGGGCTGCGAAACACGAGGTAGTGATGAATGGGACTCCGCACCAGCTCGGCATGCAGGTCGAGCCGCCAGGCCACATGGGCCACCAACCAGGCCAGGTCGTCGGGGTGCACGTAGACGGGCTGCCCCTCGGGCTCGGGCTGCGACAGCCGATGCGAGGCGCGGGCGTGCACCTGAGCTTCCCGCAGGAGCGTGGCGAGGTGGACCAGCAGGTCGTCGATGCGGCCGGCCTCCCACAGCGCCGCCTCGGCCGCCTGCGGGCTCGAGGCGCCCGTCTGCTGCAGCATCCAGCGCGACAGCGACGTAGCGAGGCCGTCCGCCACCCCCACCGCGGCGTCGACATCGACCGGCACCCACGCCCCTTCGATGACCATGGCGAGCTGCAGGGGGCTGTCTGCGTAGGGCGTGGCGTTGCGGGTGGCAGGCCACAACGTCGCGCCCACCGGCACCCCCGACGAGGCCAGATCGAGCTGCTGCAGTGCACGTTGGCCCAGCTCGGGACGAGCCCACAGCACCGCCGCCCCCACCACGAGGGCACCGCCCGCTCCCATCCACCACCACGAGCGCCCCGTACGAGCGGCGTCGAACATCAGCCCCCCCTAGCCACGGTGGCCCATCGTCGCGCGGTGTTCACCTGTCCCAGACGAAGCGGAACTCCAGGTCGCCCAGAGCCACCAGCTCCCCCCCGAACAGGGGCCGGCGCAGCACCCGCTCGCCGTTGACGAAGGTGCCGGTCGTCGAGCCGTTGTCTTCGATGTACGCCGCCCCCGCCTCTTCCAACAGGTAGCAGTGTCGACGGCTCACCTTGCCGTCGTCGCGCACCCACAGGTCGCTGGTGCGCGCGCGACCGATCGACAGCCCACCGGGCGGGAGGGGGAAGACATCCTCGGAGTCGATCCGAACCAGCTCTGGGGCCCCCTCTTCCGGGGCCTCGGCGGGCTGAAAGGTGCACTGGATGGTCGGCGCCGTGAGGTGCTCGCTACCGAAGTCGGCCTCCTCCATCTCCAGCACCAGCACCTCGTCGGTGTCGTCGTCGTCGTCGAGCTCTCCCAGGTCGCCGGCCCAGTCCCACCGCTCGGCCACCGGCAGGGTGAGCGCCTCCGACAGCTCGTCGAGGACCGCCTGCTCCCGCGCATCGACCGCGCGGAAGCCGAACAGCCCGCCCGCGGCCTTCGCCACCGCATGGCACGTCTCCATCAGGGTCGCGCCGTCGACGATGTCGGGGTTGCGCTCGGCCAGCAGGCGGGCCGCGTCGCGGCCGCGCCGCAGGTATTGCTCGGAGGGGGCGTGGGCCAGCCAGTTGGCGAGGGCCTGCTTTCCACGGCCATCGAGGGCATACTCGCGCTCAGCGACGTCGAGGATCAGCGTGCGCTCGGCTTCTTGGACTTCCCCGTCGGCCCACGCCACCTGAATCAAGGGCAGCAGGGCCAGCACCGGCCAGGTGTGCTCGTCGACCCCGAGGAAGTGCAGCTCTCGAACCAGCTCGGTATCGTCCACGGGGCCCTCCGATTGCGGGCGAGGCTATCAGGCCCCAAGCCCCACCGCACGACCGCGCCGACGGAGCCCGAGCGGCTCACACCGGCGCATGCTCGTGGTCGCAGGCCTCGACGTGGTGGTGGGCGTGCCCTTCTTCGTGCCCCGCCCCTCCGCCGAGCTGCCCCAGCCACGCGGCGCTCCCGTGGTGCACCAGCGAACCGAGCAGGGCGGCCCCCAGCACCGCAGCACCCGCCCAGGCCGCTGCCCCGTGCCCGTGGCTCGAGGCTGCCGAGACGCGCAGCGCTGGCTCCAGGCCCAGCCCCCAGACACACAGCGCGACGCCCCAAGAGCTGACCAGCAAGGTCGCGACCGCGGCTCCCGCCGCCAGAGGCCCGAAGCGTGCCTGGAGGAAGCCGATGGCCGCCAGGTTCGTGGACGGGCCCACCACCAATGCGGCGACGACGGCCGCCGCGGACATACCCTTGGCCCACAGCACCCCGGCCAGGGGCATCGCCCCCGCGCCGCTGGCCAGCGCCGGGACTGCGACCAGCGTGGCAGCGACGACCTCCCCCACTACGGGCTGCGGTGGCACTACGTGGACGAAGCCCTCCGCCAGGGCAGCGATGACCAGGCCAGCCGCCACGAACGGCCCCATGTGGAGAAGCAGCTCGTCGAGGGCGTGGGCCGCGCGGCGCAGGAAGGTGCCCCGCGGAGCTTCCTGGTGCAGATGCGAGGCGCCGTCAGACGTAGCGCCCACCAACGCGCCCACCACTACCCCCGCGACGGTCGCTCCGACGACGACCCCTCCGAGTCGCAGCAAGGCGAGGGGCCAGCCCAGGAACCGTGCCGACACCAGCAGCGTCTCCAGGCCCAGCTCGGGGGTGGCCAGCACGAACGCGGTGACCAGCGCCGGGGCCGCCGAGCGCTGGGAGAGGCTGCGCGCCAGGGGGAGCACACCACAGGCACACAGCGGCAGAGGAGCAGCCAGCACAGCGCCACGAAACGCTCGCACCACTCTGGATCGCGACGCCAGCCAGCCCTCGGGTAGATGCCATGCGAGGCCTTGCACGCCGGCGGCCAGGAGCAGCCCCAGCAGCAGCATCGGGGCTGCCTCTGCGGTCACTTCCACCAGCGCGTCGGCGAAGGTCAGCCGCGCCGAAGAGAGCGCAGGCTCAGCCTCGGGCATGCCACCGAGCAGCCACCACACGGCCCCGCCGCCCCCCAGCCAGCCCACCAGGTCGGCGCTGCGACGGGCCGGCGCCCCCACGTCGACGTGCATCAGCACATGTAGCAGCACACCCACCAGCGATGCCTGCAGCCACGGCTCGCCCTCGTGCACCAGCTCGTGGGGCACCAGGGACCCCGCCCAGGCCCCCGCCAGACTCGCCGCCAGCAGCCCCGCCCACGCGCCCAAGGCAGCCCGCTGCCCACGGGCAGCCACCCCCAGCAGCGCGACGGCGACCAGCGGGAGCGCATGCGCCCCCATCGCGACCATACCGGCGGGGCCCAGCACCTCGGCCAGCACCACCACCTCACCGCTGTGCACCACCTGATGTACCGCCACCGCCACCGTGGCGCCCGCCAGCCCAGCGCCGCGCGCGTGGGCGCGGTCTTCCGCCCACCACACCACCCCGAAGCTCGCGGCAGCCACCGCCAGCGCCGCGACGCCCAGCGCCTCGAAGGCGGCCGGCAGTAGGTCGGCGACCACCACGACCGCAGCGGCTCCGAGGGCCACCGACCGAGCCAGGGCCAGGCCCCACGCGGCACGGGAGGTCCACAGGACCCCTCCGGCGAGCAGCACCGGTAGCGTGACGGCGAGAAGCGAGATCATCACCCGGCCTATCGCCTCACACCTGTTGTTGCACTACAGCTGCAATTAGAGCCCGACGAGGTAGACCGCCGCAGGCTGAAGCATCGCCAGGATGCGATCATCGTCGAGATCGATCCACGCGGCCCACTCCTCGTCGCCGAACACGACCCGCGCAGCGACCAGATCGGTCGGCCGAGCCTTGATCACCGACCGAACCTGATCGGCCGCCGTCGCGGTCGCCAGGTCGCCGTCGTGGACCGCCCGCACGACGTTCGCCTCCCACAGCGGCCCGACCACCGCCGGGGTGATGTCAGCGAACACGTCGGCGACGGAGCCCTTCACACCCATGCGCTTCAGGAGCGCCTCGATGCGCCCCTCCGCCAACATCAGGCCCATCGGGTCGGTCGGCGACGACCTGGGCATGGGGCCACGACGCACCGCTCGCGGACGCGGCGGGGGCCGGCTGGCAGGAGCCCGGGGGGCAGCCAAGCGCGCGAAGGCGGCACGGTCCGCCGCTTCCCGTTCCTTGGCTTCCTCGGCCTCCCGCGCCTCCCGCGCTGCGCGCTGTCGAACCGCATCCGCCTTCGCCTTCGCCTCGGCGGCCACGCGCCTCTTCGCCTCGAGCACCTCTTCTTCGGCGCGACGCGCCTCCGCTTCCTTGCGCTCCTTGTCGGCGCGCTCCTGCTGCATGGCAGCCTGCAGCGCTTCCTTGGCCGTCATCGGCTGGGGCGCACGCTCTGCCAGCCGTGACGGTGCGGCCTTCGCTCGCTCCTGGGCGAAGCGGCGCGCGTGCTCCTGCCGCGCCGCGTCGGTGGCCGTGGGATCGTCGAGCTCGAGCTCCTCGAGCTCCTCGATGAAGAACTCGCCTGCGTCATCGCCGCCGCCCACTGCGCCTCCCCGCCCCGCGTTCTACCACGGGGCCAGTCACCGAGGCGCTACTTGGCGGCCAACGGAGCACGCCCCAGCTCTCGGGCCGCGAGCGCAGCGATGGACCGCATGCCGTGCAGCCCATGCGCCGCTTCGACCGTAGCGTTGTAGTTGGTCGTTCCGTTGACATCGTAGGTCCATCGGCGGCCCTCGGCGTCGGTCACGAACTCGATCCCGGCCAGATCGATCCGGTTGGCAGCCAGGAAGGCCACGTACTGCTGCACCAGCGGGTCGCCGGCGGTCACGTCGTCGGCGAGGGAGAACCTGCCACTGTCCCCTACCGGGCAGAACGCATCGCCGGGGGCGCAGGCCTCCGCGGGGCACAGCTCGAAGCCCCCCTCGGTGCTCGAGCGGATGGCGTACTGGAACACGCCGTCGACGATCTCCACCCGGGTGATGAACGGCTGAGCGGGCTGGATGTATTGCTGCAGAACGACGACCCCGTCGGGGGAGCCATCCTCGAGGCCCCCCTCGTCGACGTAGGCATCGAACGACGCCAGGTCGCGGAACAGCTGCACGCCGAGCCCCTTCCCCCCTTGGTTGTGCTTGGTGATGAACGGCCCCTCGAAGCGCCGTGCCGCGGCCTTGGCATCGGCCTCGACGACGCCCACCGTGTGCGGCGTGAGGATGCCCGCAGCGCGAAGAGCGGCGTCTTGCTGCACCTTCGACAGCTCCAGCGCGAAGGCGCGCGACCCGTTGATCACCCGCCGGCCCGCTGCCTCGAGCACGCCGAGCAGCTCACGGGTGTAGGTGACCCCGCTCTGGTGCCCGCGCGTGTGCGACGACGGGCTCATCCGGTTGAGGAACACCCCCTCGGGCGGGGCCTGGGCCAGGTCGAGGACCCCCCCAGCAGTGAAGTGCTCCTCGAAGGGGAGCCCCGCTTCGTCGAGGGCCTGGCGCAAGGGTGGCAGCCACTCGTCGTTCTCGTACAGCACATGGATCGCAGTCATCACGGTCTCCTGGCCCCAAGGAAGACGCGCACGACCACCGTGCCCGCCAACGTAGGCGGGGCATGGCTCGAGGAAAGATGGACTCTCCGCTCAGCGCACCCCGCCGGCCCGACAACAACAGTCGGCGCACAGACAGAGGTGGTTGGTGAGGAATCCCATCGGGGTGAGGCTTACCGTCGCCCTGCCCAGACCGCAACGAGACGGCTCGAGATTCCCTGGGACCCCCTTGTACGGGCAGGCGCAACTTGCGGCTTCCCGTACAATCCCCTTGGGCGGACTCGACCCGCGCCCCGCCGTACTCAGCGGCCGGTTCGACGTGGGGGCCGCGCCTCTGGCCTACAGCGCGAAGCCCACGCCGAGCTTTCCGATCATCTGGCTGTCGGAGACCTCGCCCCGCAGCAGGTCGGTCTCGGCCCCCCGCAGCTCGACCCGCCGGCTCAGCGACGTGAAGCCCAGGTCGACGTAGACGGTCTTGACGACGTGCACGCCCACCTCGAGGTCGACCGAGTGGCTGTAGGGCTGGCTGAAGTTCGCCAGCCCGAAGCTGTAGCCCCCGACCAGGAACAGGCGCCCCACCTCGGCGCCCAGCTCGGGACCCAGCCCCAGCCCGGGCACGCCGACCGCCGAGTACTCCAGCACGCAGGAGGGCTCCAGGCACCCCTCGAACAGGATGAAGTCGTCGTAGCGGAAGCCCGCTCGCCCGCCGACCCAGAAGCGATCGCTGCCCGAGTCGAAGGGATAGCGCAGCAGCAGGTCGGCCTCGACATCGAGCAGCTGGTCGGTGGCCGGCACCGCGAACAGGTCGGCCTCGATGGCGTACCACGTGGCCCGCACGCTGCCGTGGAAGCCCAGGTAGGGCAGCTCGAGATCGTCGAGGTAGAGGCGCCCGTCGAGCTCGAGCCCGGCCGGGCTCGCCGCCGAACCCGACTCTCCACCGACCGACATCGTGGCCGGCAACAAGCCGCCTGGGTCGTCGGAGGGAGCCTGCTCGTAGCGGTAGCTGGAGACCACCCCCGACGCGCGCACCCGAAGCCAGGGGTGGTCGGGCGCGGGGAACGTGAGCTCCGCGGGCTCTACCGCTTCGCCGCCGCCGAGCTCCAGCACCTCTTCGACACCCCCAGGCTCCTCGGCCGTGAGGGTGACGCCTCCCTTGTGCTTGCGCGGCACGGCGACCACGAACATCACGCGCCCCTCATCGTCGGGCTCTGACGGAGGGGAGACCGTGCCCGCGCTGCTCGTGAGCTGCGGCACCAGATCGGGCACCGGAGCCCCCTGCTCGTCGATGACCAGCACGGTCACGGTGAGCTCTTCGCCCGCGACCGCCTCGCCGTCGGCCTCCACCATGACGAAGCGACGGGAAGGCTTCGCGACGGGCGCATCGACCGCCGGTGCCGGGGCGCCCCCGAGCACCGGGTGGGTAGCAGCCCAGCGGCTCACCACGGGGTGGCTGCCCCACAGGGCAGGCACAGCGGCGCCCTCCGTCGCCACCACCACCGCCCCCTGCCCCTCGGCAGCGCCGGCCGACGCCGACAACTTCAGGAGCCCCGTCGAGGTGCCGCCCACCAAGACCCAGGCCGTGCCGTCGTCGCCGGTGGTGACCGCTTCTGGGCCCGTCCCGCCCCCGTCATAGTCGAGGGCCACCCGGGTGCCGGGCACCGGCAGACCGTAGGCATCCACGGCTGCCACCAGCATCCCGACCATGCCGCCGAGGCGCACCCTCGACGCAGCGGGGAGCAGCACGACCGTGTGGGCTGGATTGGGCGACGCAGCCACTGCTGGCACCCCTCGCGCCACAAACCCATCGCCCTTGGCCCCCGTGACCTCGACCCGAACCTGGCTTCCCTCCACCGAGCGCTCGCCGCGGGTCGCACCCTCGATCACGACGGTGGCATCTGCGTCGCCGTCTAGCATCACCACCCCGTCGCCCTCGGACAGGTCGGCCGGATCCGACGTGAGACGCAGCGCGGGCCCCAGCCCGGCGACGACCTCGGCTACCAGCTCGTCACGATCCGGCTCGCTGTCGGGCAGCGCGGCCGTGAGGGTGAGCGGCCCCGCCGTGTCGGGCAGGGTGAGCAACGCCTCGTAGACCCCATCGCCCAGGCCCTTCACGGCGCCCAGCGACCCTGCCGACGCCGTGAGCTCCGGGGCTGCCCCCTCGTCGGGCTCCCCGGTCGCGGTGACCACCACCACCCGCACCGGCACCGTCTGCGTGCCGTCGGCCGGCCAGGCAGCGGCCACCGGCATCAGCGAGAGCCTGCGCGTGGGAGGGATGCCCAGCGCGAGGGTCGACTCTGTCGTCTCGTCTCCGTCGATGACGATCTGGGTCGCCTCGTTGATCCCCGGTGGGACCTCGATGGGCACCTTTCCCTTGCCCGCGTCGTCGAGCTCCACCGGCCCGAACTCGCGACCGTCGACCTGCAGCAGCACGCTGGCCCCCGCCGGCCCCTTGACCGGGAAGGCCACCGCGCCCGACAGCGGGATCACCTGGTAGCCGGTGCGCCGATGCGGCTCCGCAGCGTCGGCCCAGGTGACGATCGACACCTGGGGGAAGTTCACCTTGGGAAGCGTGAGCTGGGCTGTGTAGCTCGTGCCCCGCCGCACGGGCTTGCCCACCGTGCCCGCCGAAGCCCGCACCCGCACGCCCTGCTCCGAGCCTGTGTCGGCCTTGAGCGTCGTCGCGGCATCCCGCCCCAGCACCACCTTGGGCGGATCGGCCGACGCCTCGATCGGCCCCAGGGCGGCCACGACCTTCAGCGTGGCGTCGACGCGCACCGACTGCTTGTCGGCCGTCTTTCCCTTCAGCGTGAGCGACACCGAGCCCGCATCCGCCGGAGCCGTGAACGGCACCGCGTACAGCCCGTCGCCCGCCGACACCAGCTCCCCTACCGAGCCCTTGTCGACCGACACCTCCAGATCGAGATCGTCGAGAGCCGCGCCGTCGACACCGAGGGCCAACACGCGCAGCTCACGGGTCTCGCCGCCACGCAGCGTGCCCGTCGGGAGCACCTCGACGAGAGGACCCTCCTCGAACACGTCGGCCGCCAGCGCCTCGCCGATCCCTACGACGGGCGCCCCACACAGCAGGGCCAGCACCAGAGGTCGGGCCACGAGCCGGGCCAGGATCGAGGGTCGAAGGGCACGCACAGTCACCTCCAGCCCCCTCACGGGGGCTCGCGAGCGGCCAGCCTATCGCGCCCGACGAGGCTCCGCCTTCGATGGGACTTGACTATAAGATACGTCGCGCATATATGTATGATGCATCGAACAGGAGGTGCACCGTGTCGAACATCCAGCTGTTGGTCATCGATCCCCAGAACGACTTCTGCGACCCAGGAGGGGCCCTCGCCGTCCCTGGCGCGGAGGCCGACATGCACCGGCTCGCCGCTCTGGTGCACCGGCTTCGCGATCGGTTGAGCGACGTCCACGTCACCCTCGACAGCCATCGGCGGGTCGACATCAGTCACCCGCTGTGGTTTCGCGACGGCGACGGCGCCCACCCCTCGCCGTTCACGCAGGTGAGCGCCGACGACCTGCGCCAGGGCCTGTGGAGCACCACCCATCCCGGCGCGTGGGACCGAACCGTCAGCTACCTTCAGGCCCTCGCCGATGGCGGCCGCTACCCGCACACCCTGTGGCCCGAGCACTGCCTGATCGGCACCGAAGGCCACGCGGTCCATCCCGTGCTCATGGAGGCCCTCGCCGAGTGGGAGGCCCGCTTCGCCCTGGTCGACTTCGTCACCAAGGGCAGCAACCCGTGGACCGAGCACTTCTCGGCGGTGCAGGCCGAGGTGCCCGACCCCGAAGACCCCGGCACCCAGGTGAACACCGGCCTGGTGAAGACCCTGCAGGAAGCCGATGTCGTGCTCCTCGCCGGCGAGGCCAGCAGCCACTGCCTCGCCCACACCGTGCGCGACATCGCCGCGCAGTTCGCCGACCCCAGCTGGGTCCGCAAGCTCGTCCTCCTCGAAGACGCCACCAGCCCCGTGCCCGGCTTCGAGGCCTTCGCCGACGACTTCCTCCGCGACATGACCGCGCTGGGCATGCGCACCACCACCACCGACCAGTTCCTCCGCGCCGCCTGAACCACCCCACCCACGGGAGCCACCATGCCGACCTTCGACCCCACCACGCCCATGCAGCGCCTGGCGCTGTCGGGCTCCGACTACGGATTCTCCGCCACCCGCCTCGATGCCCTGGGCAGCAGCGAGTACACCCTCGTCGCCATCGCCGCCGACCAGTCCGGCAGCGTCAGCAGCTTCCAGACCGACATCGAGGCATGCCTCGGCGAGATCGTGCGTGCCTGCGGCGCCTCGCCCCGCGCCGACCAACTCATGCTGCGGCTCGTCGCCTTCGACGGTGGCCTGCACGAGGTGCACGGCTTTCAGCCGCTGCCCACCCTCGACCCCGCCCGCTACGCCGGCTGCCTGCACATCGGCGGCTGCACCGCCCTGTACGACGCCGCCCACAACGCGGTCGCGTCGGTGGTCTCCTACGGCGACACGCTGGGGCGCGGCGACTTCGCCGTCAACGGCGTCGTCTTCGTGCTCACCGACGGCGGCGACAACCAGTCCAGCGTCGATGCCACGGCCGTTCGCCAGGCCCTCGCCGATGCCGTCGCCTCCGAGCAGCTCGAGTCGCTACGCGCCATCTTGGTGGGCGTCGACGTGGGGGCCAGCACGAGCCAGGAGCTGATGCGGTTCTCCGCCGAGGCCGGCTTCGATGACTACGTCGCCATCGCCACCGCCGACGCCGCCACCCTCCAGCGGCTGGCCCGGTTCGCCACCCGGTCCATCGCGCTGTCCAGCACCGCGCTAGGCACCGGCGCCCCGGTCGCGAGCCTGAGCTTCTGATGCGGGTGTTCGTCGCCGGTCGGCCCGTCCTCCTCGCCGACGACGCCTTTGTCGCCGACGGCGGGGAGGCGCGGGTCTTCGCCGTCGGCGACACCGCCTACAAGGTGTTCCACCAGCCCGTCGACCCGGCACGCCTCGGTGCCCTGCAGCGCCTCCGAGTCCCCCACGCCCTGCTCCCCCAGCAGATCCTCGTCGACGAGCAGGGCACCACGGTCGGCCACAGCATGCGCTACCTGCCGTCCGCCGTGCCCTGGGCCAAGCTGCTGTCGCGTAGCTACCGCGATCGGCACGGCGTCGACGACGACCACGCGCTGCGCCTGGTCCACACCCTCAGCCAGCGGGTGCGAGCCGTGCACCGTGCCGGGGCCCAGATCGTCGACCTGCACGCCGGCAACCTGCTCCTCGACGCGGGCCACGCCCACCCCGTCCTCATCGACACCAGCAGCTGGCAGCTCCCGGGCTTTCCGGCCACCGCCATCCAAGACCTCGTGCGCGACCGCCACGCCACCACCTTCGACGAGGGAACCGACTGGTTCGCCTTCGCCGTGGTCGCCACCCAGCTGCTCCTCGGCATCCACCCCTACCGGGGCACCCACCCCTCCGTGAAGGGGGTCGATGCCCGGATGGTGGCTCGGCTGTCCGTGTTCCGGCCCGAGGTGCGCCTTCCCGCGGTCTGCCCACCCCGCGACCTGGTCCCGCCACGCTGGCGGTCCTGGCTTCAGGCCGTCCTCGACAGTGACCATCGCGGCCCGCCTCCTACCGAGGCCCCCGATGCCACCTCGTGGGCGCCGCAGGCCGTGCTCACCACCCGTCGCCTCGCCCTCACCGAGCTCCTCCATGCCCAGGGTCCCCTGGCAGGGGTCGTGGAGGTCGGCGCCCGCACCCTCGGGTGGACTCCCCTCGGAGCCCCCCACGACGGAAGCCCTCCATGGCCCGTCGACGCCGTCGCCATCAGCGTCGGCGGCAGCCCCGTCGGCGCCCGCTGCCAGGGCGGCTCCCTCGTCCTGCACGACCTCGACCGAGACGTCGACCTCCCCCTGTCGCTGCGGGCGCGATCCGTACAGTCCACCCACACCGGCTTCGTCGTGCTCAGCGGCGCGCGCCTGGTCGAGCTGACGCTCCACGACGGGCCCCACGGCCCCGTTCCCCTGCCTCGTCTGCTGGCCACCGTGGCCCCCGAAGCCACCCAGCTGTTCCCCGGCCTGTTCGTCGAGCGGCTGCTGGGTCGCACCCACCTCGGCCTGCTGGGCCTCGGCCGCTGCGACCGCCGCCCCTTCCCCGCCCTCGACGGATGGTCCGTGCTCCACGCGGCACACCATCGCGGCGTGGTGGCCCTGGTCGCCGAGCGAGGGGGGCAGCTCGACCGCTACGTGCTCCGCGTAGGCACCGGCGGCATCGAGGTCCGCCACACCGCCGACGTGGCCACCGCAGACCTCGAGCTCGTGGTCACCCCACGGGGGCTGGCGGCCCTGCAGGTCGACGGCCGCCTCGAGCTGTTCCGCGCGAACCCCCACGACGACGGGCTCCGCGCCGTGGAAGACCCCGCCCTGACGGAGGGCCGCCTCGTGGGCCTGGGGCACCAGCTCGGCCTGCTACAGCAAGACCGCCTGTACCGTATGTCGCTGCAGGGCTAAGGCCCGGTATGAACGCTGCACGCTTCGCTGCCTATGGCCCTCCCGAGGTCCTCCAGATCCACGATGTCCCGACCCCGCGCCTCGAGCGCCCGCGCGACGTGCGGGTGCGGGTGGCGGCCACGACCATCAACCCCATCGACTGGAAGGTCCGGGCCGGGCTGCAGCGAGGGGTCATCCGCCTCACCCTCCCGTGGACCTGGGGGCTCGACGTAGCGGGGGAGGTGCTGGAGGTCGGGCCCGAGGTGGCCCGGTTCGCGCCTGGCGACCTCGTCTACGGCTGCCCCGACTGGCGCCGGCCCGGCGCCTATGCCGAGCAGGTCGTCATGGAGGAGAGCCTGCTGGCGAAGGCACCGGCCTCGATCCCCCTGGAAGAGGCCGCCGCGCTTCCCCTGGTGGGGCTCACTGCCTGGCAGTGCCTGCTTCCGCGGCTGGCGGAGTCCACCGGGCAGCGCGTGTTCGTGCAGGCCGGCAGCGGAGGCGTCGGCTCGATGGCCATCCAGATCGCCAAGCACCATGGTGCCTGGGTGGCGACCACCTGCAGCGAGCGCAACCACGAGCTGGTGCGGGAGCTCGGCGCCGACGAGGTCATCGACTACCGCACCACGAACTGGTGGGAGGAGCTGAGCGACCTCGATCTGGTCCTCGACGCCCTGGGCTACGAGGAGCGCGACCGGGCCCTTGCTGCGGTCAAGAAGGGCGGCCGCGTCGCCTCCATCGTCAGCGGCCTGCCCCACAACACCGAGGCCTACGGGCCCAACCTGGGGGCCGTCGCCACCGGGCTGGGCATCGCCGCCTTCTGGGTCAAGGGCAAGCTGCGCTGCCGCGACGCCGCCACCGTGGTCAAGCAGACCCGCGCCGACCAGCTGCAGGCCATGGCCGCCCTGGTCGACCAGGGTGCGCTGAAGCCCGTCATCGACCGCACCTTCCCCCTGGCCGAGCTCGCCGAGGCCCACGCCTACGGTGAGACGGGCCGCATCCGCGGCAAGGTGCTGATCATCCCGTAGCCGTCGACGGCAGGTGCTCGCGGGGGGGCACGCCGAAGCGCCGCGCATACTCACGGCTGAACTGATTGGGGCTGGCGTAGCCCACGTCGTACGCCACGTTCGTCACGGAGTGCTCGGGGCGCAGCAGCCGCCGGAGCATGCCGCTGTGGGGGGCCATCAGCAGCCGGAAGTGGGTCTCGCGAAGCAGCAGCGGCCCCATGACGCGGCGCTCCACGTCGTCTTCGGGCATCGGGCCGACGGGCAGCGTGGTGCCCCCGAAGGTCGTCTCCTTGTGCCCCTGGAGGATCAGGCACACGACCGGCTCGTACAGATCGGGCGTGAGCGCCGTGGGGGCGGTGCTCCGAAACACGGACAGCCGGGGCACAGGCGAGCCCACCCTGCTTCCTGCAGGAAGTCCGTCGAGGGTGTCCGCTGCGCGGGCGGCGAGGGTCGGAAGATCCACCTTGGCTCCTAGATCGAGAACGTGCCGACGGCCGCCTCGCAGCCCGACCAGTTCGTCTCGACGTTGTGGGGGTCGAGCAGGAGGTCTTCCGGAGGGAGCCTCACCGGGAAGCCCACCCAGCCCTCGGGCCCGAAGAAGTCACCGGAGGCGGCGGTGGGGTCCATGCAGGCGCGGAGGATGCCCAGGGCTCCGTCCTCGGGGGACTGCGCCTGCGCCATGATCGGGCTGTCGGCGTCCATCCCTCCCGTGCGCGCCGTGGTCACCTGCAGGTTGGTCCGCGCGAGGCCCGGGTGGGCGAGGAGCGCCTTGACCTGCGACAGGCCCGCTCCCTCGAGGCGCTGCTGCAGGCCGTAGGTGAAGGCCGCGTTGGCGAGCTTGGTCTGGTGGTAGCGGGCCCAGCGGGGGCCCGAGAAGCTCGCGTTTTCCTCCGGCGTTCCGTCGCCCCCCAGATCGCCGCCGTGGGGCCCGAAGTAGCGGCTCTCGAGCGGCGGACCGAGCCGCGCTCCCGAGGAGTGGTTGACGATGCGCGCGTCGTCACTGACACCAAGCAGATCGAACAGCCCCTTGGTCAGCAAGAAGTGCGACAGGCAGTTGGTCTGCATCTGCACGTCGTAGCCGTCGCCGGTCGCCCGGTCTTCGAGGGCCATCACACCCGCGTTGTTGCACAGCACGTCGAGGCGGTCGAAGCGCGACCGGATGGCCTCGATGGCCGACCTCACACTCGCGAAGCTCTGTAGATCGCACTCGATGGCCTCGAAGCGCCCGTTGGGCACCTCCTCCTGCAGGCGGCGGAGTGAGGAGACCGACCGCTCGCTGGCCCGGTTGAGCAGCAACACGGTGGCGCCCTTGCGGGCCAGCTCCCGGGCGCAGACGTAGCCGGTCCCACTGGTGGTGCCGGTGACCGCTGCGACCCGGCCGGTCATGTCGCGGGTGTGGTGGGTGAGAACCTCGTCGAGGTGCAGGGTGCCTTCCGCCATGGGTCATCTCCTTGAGGATGGGTGGTTGCACAGCCATCATGGGGACCACCGGGCGCAGCGTCCTGCCTGTTCCTACCGTCTTGTTGCCTGATCCTCCACGGGCCACGGTGCGGCCCTACACGCCCCGGCCGGCATGTACGGGCAGCTGCAACTTGCGGCTCCCCGTACAATCCCGTTCCTAGCCCTTGGAAGAGATCTCGCAGGGCGTCAGACCCCAGATCTTCCGTGCATAGTCGCGGATCGACCGGTCCGACGAGAACCGCCCCGAGGCCGCGATGTTCGCCGCGACCTTCGGCCACCACAGGTCGGGCCGAGCGAACTCGTCGGCTGCCTGCGCCTGCGCCCGCCGGTAGTCGGCGAAGTCGGCACACACCAGGTAGGGGTCGTGCTCGCGGAGGTAGTCGACGATCTCCGCATGCACGTCGGCCGCCGTGGGTTCGAAGAAGCCCGAGGCGATGAGATCGAGGGCCTCCTCCAGCGCCGGGTCGTCGGCAATGGCGTCTTCGGGGTCGTAGCCGGCGGCCTTCGTCTGACGCACCTGTGCGGCGTCGAGCCCGAACGCGAAGAAGTTGTCGGCCCCGACCGCCTCCCGGATCTCGATGTTCGCACCGTCGAGGGTGCCCATCGTCAGTGCGCCGTTCATCTGGAACTTCATGTTGCCCGTACCGCTGGCTTCCTTACCCGCCATGCTGATCTGCTCGGACAGGTCGGTGCCGGGCACGATGCGCTCGGCAAACGACACGTTGTAGTTGGGCAGGAACACCATCTTCAGCCGGCCCTGCAGGGCCTTGTCGCGGTTGATCGTCGACGCCACGTCGTGGATGAGCTTGATGTGCTGCTTGGCCACCGCGTAGCCAGGGGCCGCCTTGCCACCGAAGATCACCGCACGCGGGGCCGGCAGCTCGTCGTGGAACTTGGCCCGCACGTACAGGTGGACCACGTACAAGCACAGCATCAGCTGCCGCTTGTACTCGTGGATGCGCTTGATCTGCACGTCGAACATCATCGACGGATCGAGCCGCACCCCCGTGCGCTCGGCGATGATCTCCGCGAGCTGCACCTTGTTGCTGTGCTTGATGCTCGCCAGCTGCTCCAGCCACGCCGGATCACCGACGAGCCCCTTCAGCTGTTCGAGCTGGTCGAGGTCGGTGACCCAGCCCTCGCCGATGTGCCCCACGATGGCGTCGGAGAGCCGCCGGTTGCACTGCACGAGCCACCGACGGGGCGTGACGCCATTGGTGACGTTGGTGAACCGCTCGGGCCACAGCTCGGCGAAGTCGACCAACACCCGCTCACGCAGCAGCTGGCTGTGCAGCTCGGCCACGCCGTTGACCTTGTGCGCCCCCACCGTCGCGAGGTGAGCCATGCGCACGTGGCCGTCTCCCACGATGGCGACCCGGTCGCGCAGCGCCTCGTCGCTGGGATGGCGGATCTGCACCTCGCGCAGGAAGCGCCGGTCGATCTCGACGATGATCTGCAGGTGCCGAGGCAGCAACGCACCGAACAGCTCGATGGACCACATCTCCAGCGCCTCGGGGAGCAGCGTGTGGTTGGTGTAGGCCGTCGCCGCGCGGGTGAGGCGCCAGGCGCGGTCCCATGGAACCCGGTGCAGGTCGAGGAGCACCCGCATCAGCTCTGCCACGGCGATGGCCGGGTGGGTATCGTTGAGCTGAATGGCCACCTTGTCGGGGAAGGCGTCCCAGTCGTCGTGGTCCTTGAGGAAGCGAGCGATGAGGTCGTGGATGGAGCACGCCACGAAGAAGTACTGCTGCTTGAGCCGCAGCTGCTTGCCTTCGTAGGAGTTGTCGTTGGGGTAGAGCACCTTGCTGATGCTCTCGGAGTCAGCCTTGCCCTCCACCGCGCGGCGGTAGTCGCCGTCGTTGAACACGGCGAGATCGAAGGCTTCGGAGGCCACCGCCGACCACAGGCGCAGGTTGATGACGCTGTGGCGTGAGAAGCCGGCCACCGGCGTGTCGTGGGGCAGCCCGATCACCGTCTCCGCCGGGAACCAGCGCGGCTCGTACTGGCCATCGAGGGCCTGCCCGTGCTCCACCACCCCACCGAAGCCCACGGTGACGCAGCGCTCGGGCCGCGCGATCTCCCACGGGTTGCCGTTGCGGAGCCACTCGTCGGGATGCTCCACCTGCCAGCCGCGGCGGATCTCCTGCCGGAAGATGCCGAACTCGTAGCGGATGCCGTAGCCGACGGCGGGCAGATCGAGGGTGGCGAGGGAGTCCATGAAGCAGGCGGCCAGCCGCCCCAGCCCGCCGTTGCCGAGCCCCGGATCCTCTTCCTCGGCCAGCACGTCGGACAGGGCGACCCCCCGTGCTGCCAGCGCCGACTGCATCGCGTCGAACACGCCGAGGTTGAGCAGGTTGGCCTCCAGCTGGCGACCGAGCAGGTACTCCGCCGACAGGTAGTAGACGCGCTTCACGTCACGGTCGGCGTAGGTGCGCTGGGTGCGCATCCACCGGTCGATGAGCCGGTCGCGCACCGCGTGCGACACCGCCACATACAGGTCGTGGGTCGTGGCCGAAGCCAGGTCTTTCGCCAGCGTGAACCGGAGGTGCTCGAACACGGCGCGCTCGAGGGCGTCGGAGGTCAAGGAAGTGCGCGGATCGGTGTCAGGCATCGTCTCTCCAGCAGGGGCACCCCATACACCGGACGGGGACGGGGAGTCCAACGGAGCCCCCCGACAGAGGCCCGCGCGCAGCCCGAAGGGTCTCCCCGGGGTTACACGCCGCTCATCCTGCCCCCTCCTAGCCCCGACAAGGTAGGCACAGGGAGACGCCATGAGCCATCACGAGCCCATCGACTGGTCCAAGGTCATCACCGATCGCCCGCCCCCCGTGCGCCCCTCCCACCGGGAGGCCACGCGCGACACGCCCGACGTGTTCGACCTGTTCGGGCCCAGCGAGCCGCTCCCCGAGCACCCCGAGCATCGCCGCGACGCGAAGTACGCGAGCTGATCCGGGCCGGGGCTACCGCCCCTTGCCGCCCTTGCTCTTGCCCTTGCGGCCCTTGTCGCCGCCACCGCCACCGCCCCGGCCGTCACGGGCGCCGTCGCCACCGCCTGCATCCTTGGGCACGGCGACGAACTCCACCGGCCCGCCGCCGCCATCGCCGATGGCCGCCACGACCACGGGCTTCTTGCCGTCGAGGCCGACCAGCACGGTGAAGCCTTCGTGGGTGAGCTCCGACACCTGAAGGCCGTCGGACTCCAGCTCCGAGCGGCGCGCCTTGATCTGCGCGTCGATCGAACCCGTGGGCCGCCGCGCAGCGATGTCGAAGCGCCGCCCCACGCCCGCCGGCACGTCGTTGCCCAGCAGCTCCTGAGCATCCACGGTCACGTCGCAGCGCGCGAGCAGGTCGTCCATCTTCACGGGAAGCCCGTCACCGTCGGCATCGGCCCCAAGGGCACACTCCCCTTCGCCGTGGGGCACATCGACAATCCACAGGTCGCCCTCCTTGTGGATGTCGACCTCGTCTTGCGGCACGCCCAGCCCCTTGGCGACTCCCTTCTCGACCTCGTTGGCTACCACTTCCTCGACGCCGCTCTCGACCTGCTCGACCAGGTCGCCGACCCCTCCACAGCCCAGCACCACGATTCCCAGTCCCAGCCACCCGATCCGTCGCATGCTGCCTCCATGCGCCCAGCATGCCACGGCGTGTCGCCAGGTCCACCCCAGGAGACTACTCGGGAGCTTCCTCCTCCCTGGGACCCCGCATGTCGCTGCTCACCCTCGTCGTCCTCGCCTGCTCCGCCCCCGCCCCCCCCGAGCCCCCCCCTCCCGAGCCCGAGCCCGTCGACATCGTCGTCCCTGACACCACCCCTGCCATCGTCGAGGCCCTGGTGGCCGCCGAGCGAGCGATCCGCGACCCCGACACCCCGGCCGACCGCACCCTCGACTACGCCCACGCCCAGCAGCGCATCTACCGGGCCATGGGCAAAGACCCCGCCCTCGCCGCCGAGGTCATCGCGGGGCTCCCCGAAGACCTGCGCTCCGTCGCCGAGCGCAACACCAAGGCCACCGCCGAGATCGCCCGCACCGTGCGCAAGCCGCGGGAAGACCTCCCCGACTGGCGTATCGTCGCTCCGCCGCCGGCCGACGAGCTCATGGCGCTCTACCAGGCCGCCGAGGCCGAGCACGGCGTCGACTGGGAGGTGCTCGCCGCCATCCACCTGTCCGAGACGCGGATGGGCCGGCTCCGCGGCACCTCCTACGCCGGAGCACGAGGCCCCATGCAGTTCATGCCAGCCACCTGGGACGCCTACGGCAAGGGCGACATCGACTCGCATGCCGACGCCATCTGGGCGGCTGGCAACTACCTGGCGAAGATGCGCTTTGCGAAAGACCAGCGCAAGGCCGTGTGGCACTACAACCACCACGACGGCTACGTCAACAGCGTGCTCACCATCGCGTCGGTGATCGCCGACGACCCGCTGGCCTACCGGGGCTACCACGGCTGGCGGGTCTACTACCGAACGGTCCAAGGCGACATCTGGCTCACCGAGGGCTACGAGTCCACCGAGCGGGTGGCCATCGACACCTACTGTGCCGAGCACGGATTCCCGGCCTGCCCCGAGGCGCCGCGGTGACGCGGCTTCGCTACCTCCTCGAGCGAGCGCTCGTTCGCGGCACCTGGTACCGCCTGGGCCTCATCGCCTTCGTGATCGTCGCCGTCTCGCTGTGTGGCGGCCTGGCCGTCGAGCTGGTGGCCCCCACCGACTTCCCCTACTGGTTCGACGGGGTGTGGTGGGCCTTCCTGCGCCTCACCGATCCGGGCTACCTCGGCGACGACGAGGGCGCGGTCAAGCGCATCATCGCCGTGGTCATCACCGTGCTTGGCTACGTGCTGTTCATGGGCGCGCTCATCGCCATCATGACCCAGTGGCTCGACGAGACCCTGGCCTGGCTGGAGCGCGGCGAGACGCCCATTGCCCTCGAGGAGCACCTGCTCATCGTCGGCTGGGGGGAACGCACCGCCAGCCTGGTCGAAGAGTTCCTCCGCAGCCGCAAGCGGGTGCAGCACTTCCTCGCCCGCCGTGAGGGCCGCCGGGCCATCCGGGTCGTGCTGATGGTGGAGGAGGTCGACGCCGACCTGCACGCAGCCGTCGCCGCCCGCATCGGCGACGTGTGGGACGCCCACGCGGTCATCCTCCGCGCCGGCTCCCGGCTCCGCCTCGACCACCTCGAGCGCGTGAACTTCACCCAGGCCGCCGCCATCGTGCTGCCGGGCAACCACCAGGGCGTCATCGGCAGCGCCGATGTGGCCACCATCAAGACCCTGATGAGCATCGCCAGCCACCGCGCCCTGCGGGCCGACGAGCAGCCTCCCCGCATCGTCGCCGAGCTCACCGACCGCCGGATGGCAGAGCTCGCCAACTTCGCCTACCCCGGGCAGCTCGACGTGGTGCCCACCGACCGCTTCCTCGGCCGCATCCTGGCCCAGAACCTGCTGCACCCAGGCCTGTCCGAGGTCTACAGCGACCTGCTCGACTACGGCTTCGGCGCCGCCATCTTCGCCCGTCGCTACCCCGACCTCAATGGTCAGTCCCTCCACCAGGCGGCGGCCTGCTTCGCCCATGCCGCGGTCATCGGCATCGTGCGTGGGGAAGGCGCCCAGCAGGTCGCGCTTCTGGGTCCCTGTCCGGGCCTGGTTGTCGAGGAGGGGGACCACCTCGTCCTCGTCGCCGACGATCTCGACCACACCGAGCCCGGCCCTCCCCGGGAGGTCGAGCCCGCCGTCGAGCCCGTCGTGGTGCCTGCCGTCGACGCCGAGCTCCGCGTGCTGTGCCTGGGCTGGAGCGACGAGCTGCCGGCCGTAGCCCACGAGCTGCGGGCCCACGAGGGCACCGACATGGTGTTCACCGTGTTGTCATCGGTGCCAGTGGACCAACGCGAGCGCTCCGTCGCCGAGCGAGCCCCGAGGGCCACCAACGCCCGCTTCGAGCACCTCGTCGGCGACATCACGCAGCCCGACCACGTGCGCCGCCTCGACCCGTCGCACTACGACCGCATCCTGGTGCTGGGCAGCACGCAGACCGAGACCGTCGAGGAGACCGACGCACGCACCATCGTCGCGTGGCTCACCGCCCGCAACGTGCTCGGTGACGACGCCACCCCCGTGCTGGTCGAGCTCCTCGACACCGGCAACGAGGCGCTGGTCACGGGTGCCTTCGTCGATGTCGTCGTGCGGCCCCGGGTGGTGAGCGCCCTGCTGGCCCACGTGACCCTCCGCGGCCAGCTGCTGTCCGTCTACAAGACCCTGCTGTCGGCAGGCGGCCCCAGCCTGATGCTCCGGCCCGGGCGGGCCTACGGCCTCGCTGGCTCCGCTTCGTATGCTCAGGCGCGCAAGGCGGCGGCCCAGCAGGGGCACATCCTCATGGGCGTGCACGACGACGACCTCAGGCTCCTTCCCCACCCCGACAAGGCCTTCGACTTCGACCGGGATTCCCTGCTCGTGCTCGCGCCCAACTCGAAGTCCCAATAGGCGGGGCGGCGAAGGAGGCCGAAGCGCGGCCCTCCTCGCTCGAACCCCGCCCCACGGGAGCTCCCATGAGCACGATCACCGACGGCAAGGTCGTCTCCTTTCACTACACCCTCACCAACGACGCAGGTGAGGTGCTCGACTCCTCCAATGGCCGGGGTCCCCTCCCCTACCTGCACGGCGCCAGCAACATCGTTCCCGGGCTCGAGAAGCAGCTGGTGGGCAAGGCCGTGGGCGACAAGCTCGACGCCGTCGTCCCGGCTGCCGAAGGCTACGGCGAGCGCGGCGGCCCCGAGCCGCAGGCGGTGCCGCGCACGGCCTTCCCCGCCGACATGCCCCTCGACAAGGGCACGCCGCTGCAGGCCCAGGCCCCCGACGGCCAGATGATGATGCTGTTCATCGACCGGGTCGAAGACGACACCGTCTACGTCGACCACAACCACCCGCTGGCCGGCGTGACGCTGAACTTCGCCGTGGAGATCGTGGAGATCCGCGACGCCACCGACGAAGAGAAGCAGCACGGCCACCCCCACGGCCCCGGCGGCCACCACCACTGAGGCGCCCGCGCCTCCCCCCGTCTGCGAGGTACCGATGCCCCCGGTGGTGCTGAAGTTCGGCGGCACGTCCGTCGCATCCTTGTCGCGGTGGCAGGCCATCGCGGAGCAGATTCGAGCCCGGCTCGAGGCGGGAGAGCAGCCCATCGTGGTCTGCTCTGCCGTGGCGGGTGTGTCCGATCAGCTCGTGGCCTTGTGCGAGGCCGCGCCCCGTCACGAGCACGAGCCCCTGCTCGACGCCCTCGAGGCGCTGCATCACCACCTGGCCGACGCCATGGGGGTGTCCCGCGAGGTGCTCGCTGACGAGCTGGCGATGGTGCGCCGACTCGCCACGGGGGCTGCGCTGCTGGAGGAGCTCACCGACGCGGTGCGCGCCCGGATCCTCGCCCGTGGGGAGCTGCTGTCCACCCGCCTCGGCGCCGCGTGGCTGCAGCAGCAAGGCCTCGATGTGCGCTGGGTCGATGCGCGCGAGCTGCTCACCTCGGTGGCCCAGCCGGGTGCCCGCGGCTGGCTACAAGCCCATGTCGAGCCCGGCCCCCGCGACGACGCGAAGGCCCTGCTCGGCGAAGGCGCAGTCCTCACCCAGGGCTTCATCGCTCGAAGCCCCGACGGGCACACCGTGCTGCTCGGGCGCGGCGGCTCCGACACCTCGGCGGCCCTGCTGGCGAGCCGTGTCGATGCGGTGCGCTGCGAGATCTGGACCGACGTGCCCGGCATGTTCACCGCCGACCCACGCCAGGTCGGGGCGGCGCGGCTGCTGCGGCAGCTCGGCTACGCCGAAGCCCAGGAGATCGCGACCATGGGGGCCAAGGTCCTCCATCCCCGCGCCATCGCCCCGGTGAGAGCGAGCCGCATCGAGCTGCACGTGCGCTGCACCCAGGCCCCGCAGATGCCAGGCACGGTGGTCGGGCCCGCAAGCGACGAGGCCGCCCAGGTCAAGGCCATCAGCTCCCGCAAGGGCATCGTGATGGTCACCATGGAGACCCTCGGCATGTGGCAGGAGGTGGGCTTCCTCGCCCGCGCCTTCGCCGCCTTCGCCGACGAGGGCCTGTCGATCGACAGCGTGTCGACCTCCGAGACGAGCGTGACCGTCACCCTCGACACCGGCGCCACCGAGGTCGACCGCGCCGCCCTGCAGCGCGTCCTGAACCGCCTGCCCCCCTGCTCCCCCAGCGTGCGCGAGGGGTGTGCGAGCGTCAGCCTCGTGGGCCGTGGCATCCGCACCATCCTGCACAAGCTGGCCTCGGTGCTCGAGCTGTTCGAGGAGCACCGCGTGCACATGGTCAGCCAGGCCGCCTCCGACCTCAACCTCACGGTGGTGGTGGATGAGGACCAAGCTCCCAGGCTGGTGCAGAAGCTACACGCCCTGCTGTTCGCGCACCGCGAAGCCGACGACGTCCTCGGGCCCACATGGGAGCAGCTGTTTGCCCCCGCCGGCACCGGAGGCCTCCCTACGCCCACCAGCACGGTCCCATGGTGGGAGCAGCGCCGAGACGAGCTGCTCGCCCTCGCTGTGGGCGGGCCCGCCTACGTCTACGACGAAGCCACGCTGCGGTCCCAGGCCCGAGGCCTGGTCGGGATGCACAGCGTCGACCACGTGCTGTACGCCATCAAGGCCAACCCGCACCCCGAGGTCCTCCGGGTGCTGCGCGACGAAGGGGTCGGCTTCGAGACCGTGTCACCGGGCGAGATCGCGCGGGTCCGGGAGCACCATCGAGACGCGCCGATCCTGTTCACGCCCAACTTCGCGGGTCGCCAGGAGTATGTCGACGCCTTCGCCACCCCAGGGGTAGCCGTCACCCTCGACAACCTCCACCCCCTCGAGGCCTGGCCCGACGTGTTCCGAGGCCGCGACGTGTTCGTGCGCATGGATCCCGGCACCGGCCGGGGCCACCACGCCAAGGTGCGCACCGCCGGCCACGCGTCGAAGTTCGGGGTTCCACAGGAGCAGCTGGCGCAGCTGGTCTCGCTGGCCGACGCCGCCGGATGCCGCATCGTCGGCCTGCATGCGCACTCCGGCAGCGGCGTGCTCGACCCCACCGCCTGGCAGGAGCTCGCCCTGCTCCTCGGGGAGCTGGCCGATGACCTGCCCTCCGTCACCACCCTCGACCTCGGTGGCGGGCTGGGGGTTCCCACTCATCCGGGGCAAGCCCCCCTCGATCTGTCGGCCCTCGACGCCTGCCTCGCCGAGGCCAAGGCGCTTCGGCCGCACCTACAGCTACAGCTCGAGCCCGGGCGCTTCCTGGTGGCCGAGGCCGGCGTGTTGCTGTGCACCGTCACCCAGCTCAAGGGCAAGGGAAGCCTGCGCTACGTCGGCGTCGACGCAGGCATGCACACCCTGATCCGGCCCGCTCTCTATGGCTCGCGCCACCACGTGGTCAACCTGTCGCGCCTCGGCGAGCCCCCAGGGCCTCCGGTCACCGTGGTCGGTCCGATCTGCGAGTCGGGCGACGTGCTCGCCCGCGACCGGCGGCTCCCTGAGCCCCGAGAGGGAGACGTGCTGCTGTTCGCGACCGCTGGAGCCTACGGCGCGTCGATGAGCTCCGACTACAACCTGCGGCCTCGCGCGCGCGAGGTGCTGATCAGCCCGTGAACGGCCAGATCAGCGGGATGCCGATCACCGCCACGATGGCGAACAGGAAGTTGAGGGGCAGGCCGACTCGGGTGAAGTCGAGGTAGCGGTAGCCCCCCGGGCCGTAGATGAGCAGGTTCGGCGCGCAGCCGATGGGGGTCGAGAACCCCGCCGAGGCCGCCATCGCGAGGGCGATGGCGAAGGGCTTGGCGTCGTGCCCGCCCAGCTCGGCGGCGGTGATGGCGACAGGAAACAGCAGCGCGGCGGCGGCGGCGTTGGAGATGAACGAAGCCATGGCCACCCCCAGCACGTAGACCGCCGCGAGCGTGGCGTACGGGCCGAAGGGCTCGGTCGCCTGCATCAGCAGCGCCGCCACCGCGCTCGCCGCACCGCTGGCATCCATCGCTGCCGCCACGCCGAAGGCGCTGCCGATGAGCACGATCACGGTCCAGTTCACCGACGCCCTCGCCGTGCGCAGGGTGATGCAGTCGGTGCCCAGCAGCAGCACCAGCGCCCCCATCGCAGCCACCAGCAGCGGGGCTCCCGTGAGCGCCGGCACCAACACCATGCCCACCGCCGTGAGCAGCACGATCCTAGCTCGTCGATACTGCCGAGGCGGCTCCGCCCGCATCTCCGACACCAGGTAGAAGGCCACCGAGTTCTGCCACGACCGCCGGAAGCCCGGTGAGGCCGACAAGATCAGGGTGTCGCCCGGCTGAAACACGATGTCGCCGATCTTCTCCTGGATGCGCTCTCCCGACCGATGGAGCGCCAGGATGGCCGCATCGAAGCGGCGTCGGAAGTCGGACTCCTTCACCGTGCGCCCCACCAGGGGCGAGCGATGGCTGATCACCACCTCGAACAGCTGCCGCTCCTCGAGGACCTCCTCCACCTCGTCGCCGTGGGCCGCACGCAGCCCGGGGAAGTGCGAGATCAGGTCTTCCACCGAGTCGGCCAGCCCCGTGAGCACCAGGTGATCCCGCTTCATCAGCACCATCTCGGGCGCCACGGGGTTGAACACCCGCCCATCCTCCCGGCGCAGCTCCACCAGGAACAGCTCCGGGAGTGCGCGCAGCCCAGCGTCTTCTACGGTGGACCCCACCAGCGGCGAGTCACTCGCCACCGCCAGCTCCACCAGGTAGTCGCGGGCCTCGCTCTGCGCGGTGACGATCGGGTCTTCTCGGTCAGGGATCAGCCGGCGCCCGACCGTCGCGAGGTAGGCGATGCCCAGGATGCTGGTCGGCAGCCCGATCTTGCCGATCTCGACGATGCCCATCGGCTCGAAGCCGTTCTCGGCGAGCATGCCCGACACCACCAGGTTGGCCGACGTGCCCATCAGGGTGCAGGTGCCGCCGAACATCGCCGCGTAGGACAGCGGGATCAGCATGCGAGACGGGTTCTCGCCGATCTTGCGGGCATGGGCACGCACCATCGGGATGAACATCGCCACGATTGGGGTGTTGTTCAGGAAGGCCGACATGAACGCGGTCGGCACCACCAGGCGGAGCAGCGCGACCCTCTTGTCGGTGGACTTCCCGAGGATCGTTCCCGACAGCAGCTTCAGCGCACCGGTGTCGCGCACGGCACCGGCCACGATGAGCAGCACCGCGATCGTCGCCACGGCAGGTTGCGAGAACCCGCTGAGCGCTCGCCGTGGCTCCACCACCCCAGCGACCACGAGCACGCACAGCGCCGCGAACATGATCAGGTCGGGGCCGAGCCGCTCGAGCGCCATCGTCACCGTGACACCTGCCACCACGACGAGGGTGAGCCACGCCTCCCACCCCATGTCTGCCAGCAGCTGCAACACCACCTCCGACCTCATCCTGCTCGCCCACCGCGCCCCTGGTACCACGCCCAGCCCCTCCTCGGAACCACGGGCGGTCCCCGGCGGACCAGGAATGTCGCCCAGGGAGGAAACGTTCTTGGTAGAAGAGTGCCATGGCGGCACGTGGGAACAAGCGTCGGCGGGGCGACGCGCAGGAACGCATCCGAGAGGCCTTCCTGATCCAAGCAGGCGATCAGCTCACCGAGTTGGTCTCTCTGGTGTCCGAGCGCGACGAGGCGATGGTCGACACCATCGCCGCCGACCTCGATCGTCTGGCCGACACGGCCGAGGCCCTGTCGATGGGTCAGCTCGCGCGCGCCGCGCGGCGAGCCAGTCGGGGGGTGAAGGGTGAGCGCCCGGTCGACAGCCTCCGGCTGGTCGCGCAGGCCCTCCGGCGCACGACCGGGCAGCGACGACTGGGACCGCTCCTGGTCGTCGGCGACAAGGTCGCTACCCGTGGGCTCGCGGAGGCCGCGGCCACGTGCACCGAGCCCATCCGGTTGTTCCCCACCCTGGCCGACTTCACCACCGCCCTGCACGTCGACGAGCCCTGCGCCGTCTGCCTCCCCGCCGAGGCCCACGAGGCGGTGCGTCAGCTCGTCGAGTACGAGAGCTTCCCGGTGATCGTGCATGCCGCCGACAACGACTTCGAGGCGGTGGCCCGGTCCATGTCGGCCGGCGCCGCCGGCTACGTGTCCAGGCCTCTCGAACTCGACAGCCTGTGCCGGCAGGCCCGCTGGAGGGCCCTCGCTCGGCCCGACATGCTCCACGTCTTCCTCCTCATGCCCGACGACGAGCACCGCGCTGCCATCAAGGCAGCCTTCGAGGCGGCATCGCTTGCCACAACGGCCAGCGACGACCCCGAGGAGATGGGTCGTGCCCTGGCCCACGGAGGGCTCGACGCTGCGGTGCTGGGGCCCGAGGTACAGGGTGTGCCTTGCGCCACCCTCGCCGCGATGGTCCGCGGTCACCCCCGCTGCGGCCACCTGCCGCTGATGGTCATCGGCCGCCCCAAGCGCCCCGCCGCCCTGAGAGCCGCTGGCATCGACGATGTCATGCGCGCCTCTGCCGACCCACACCATGTGGCGCAGCGCATCCGCGACCGCGTGCATCGGTTCATGGCGCTGCCGTGGCGAGATCACCCCACCTTCCACTTCCACAACCGCCTCGGCGTGCTGCAGTCCTTCGACCGGCTCCTGCGCGACGCCCAGCGGGAGCGAACCCCCCTCAGCGGCGCCCTCGTCACCGTCGACGGCCTCGACCGCACCGACCCGCTGCGCCTCCCTGCTCAGGAGCGAGCCTCCCGCCGCGTCGTGGCCGACGTCACCCTCGCCGCCTTGCGAGCCACCGATGTCGTCGGAGAGCTGATGGTGGGCGACTACCTCGTCGGCCTGCCGGGAGCGCACCTCGAGGCTGCCAGGCAGCGGCTGCTGGCGGTCGTCGAAGCCATCAACGCCGCCTTCAAGGACGGCGAGCTCACCTCCGGCCTACGCGCACGATGTGGCGTGGCCGACGCATCCCTCGGCGTCGCCGGGCTCGCTCTGCGAGCCGAGGCCGACCTCACGACGGGTAGCTGACCGTGTGGTCCTGGGTGGTGGGCTTCGCCCTGGCGCGGCCCGTGGGCCCGCTCCCCACCGATGAAGACTGGGCTGCTCACGTGAGCCTGGTCGACCAGCTCGGCTGGGCCGCCTCGGACCAACAGGTGAAGGCCTACCTCAAGGCCCTGCGCAGCGACCGTCAGGGCCCGCTGGCGCGCTCCCTGGCGGAGGGCTTCCGCGGCCGCATGGGCGAGCGAGGGGTCCCCCTGTATGCCGTCGAGGCGGAGCTGATCGACGCGCTGCCCGGCCCCAGCCGAAGGCTGGTGCACGTGCGCCAGGCGGTGATCTACACCAACCGCGCCAAGGTGCCCCTCACCCGGCTCACCTTCCGCCTCGCAGGCGCCGGCTACCACGTGCACCCGCGCTCGGCGCGGGTCCTCGATGCACGCGTGGAGACCCGACCGATCCCCCACGAGCTGCGCGGCACCCTGCTCACCCTCGAGCTGCCCGAGCCCCTCAAGCCCGGGCAGCACACCCGGGTGATGCTCGAGCTGCTGCAGGATCTGCCCCCCATCGACGCCACCGCCGACCTCGCCGACCCCGACGCCCTCCCCGCCGAGGCCGTAGGCGGCCAGGGCTTCACCGAAGACCGCGTGCACCTGGGCAGCTTCGTGGCCGTCGCCACCCGGCTACGCGACGACGGCAGCTTCGACGAGCGGGAGCTGCCGCCCTCGGGGGAGGCGTCCAGCCTCGACCCGGCGCACTTCCACGTAGTGCTCGACCTGCCGGCCGACCAGACGGTCGCAGCCTCGGGGGTGCGCGCGGCCCACGCCGACGACGAGGAGCGCTCCACGCATGTGTTCGCAGCCGCCGCCCACCGAGACTTCTCGGCAGCCAGCGGTCGCGACCTCGATGTGCGAGAGGTGGATGTCGATGGCCTCAAGGTGCGAATCCTGCACCCAGCCAGTGAAGCGCTGATGGGGCGTCACCTCAGCCGCTGGGTCAAGCGTGCCCTGCCGGTGCTCATCGACACCTACGGGCCGCTGTCGATGGCCGAGGTCGATCTGGTGGAGGCCCCCCTCCACGTGGCCATGGGCCTCGAGTTCCACGGCATGGCGCTGGTCGACCTGCACCACAAGTCCGGCTCCTACCTACGCGACAAGGTCCATGCCGTGACGGTCTCCCACGAGCTGGCACACCAGTGGTGGTCGGCCGAGGTGGGCTCCGATGCCCGCGATGCTCCCTGGATCGACGAGGCGCTGGCCTCCCACGGAGCCGACCTGGTGCTGGAGGCCGAGCGCGGGCCACAGGCCGTTCGGGCTCGCCACCACGAAGAGGTCGTCCTCCCCACCCTACGGCTGCAGGAGGAGGGGCTTGCCGATCTGCCGGCCGACCTGCCGTCCGAGGCCTACGACCTGTGGCGCTACAGCGTCATCGTGTACGGGCGTGCCCCCATGTTCGTGGACCGAGTGCGGCAGCACCTTGGCCCCGATGCCTTCCGAGAGGCCATGCGAGGGCTCGTGGCGCGGCACCGTGGGGGGCACATCACGGCCGACGACCTGCTCCGTGCCTGGCGCGCTCACACCGACGACCCCGACACCATCGACGCCCTACACCGTGCATGGATCCGCGAGGCCCATGCCTACGAGGGCCTGCTGGAGACGCCATGACCCACTTCAGCCCCGACTACCCCACCGCCCGGGCGCGGTTCCGTGCCGGCGCGCAGGCGCTGGGCGCCACCGTCGACAGCCGCACCTTGTCGGCGCGAGGCCCTGGGGGCACCACGCTCACCATCGACGCCGCCTCCATCGGCCCAGCCGACGCTTCGCGCCTCGTAGTGGTGTCGTCGGGAACCCACGGCGTCGAGGGGCTGTTGGGCTCCGCGGTGCAGGCTGCTCTGCTGGAGGAGCCGGAGCCCCTGCCAGCCGACACGCGGCTGCTGCTGATCCATGCCATCAACCCCTTCGGCATGGCCTGGGACCGCCGGGTCAACGAAGACAACGTCGATCAGAACCGCAACTTCTTGCGGGAGGGCGAGGCGTACGAGGGGTCCCCCGACGGCTACGCGGCCCTCGACGGCCTGCTCAACCCCATCACGCCCTCGAGGCGAATCAGCCTGTTCCTCCCGCGCGCGGGGCTGGCCATCGCCCAGCACGGTATGGCCGCCCTCAAGCAGGCCGTGGCCGCAGGGCAGTACGACTACCCCAAGGGCCTGTTCTTCGGAGGCAGCGGCCCCACGGAGTCCCATCGCATCCTGGCCCGCGCGCTGCCAGAGTGGGTCGGCTCGGCCACCTGGGTGCGGCACATCGACTTCCACTCGGGCCTGGGCACCCGCGGCGACTTCAAGCTGTTCGTCGACCATCCGTGGGGTGACGAGCGCTACCAGCAGCTGGCCGCCGCCCATGGGGCCGAGCACGTGGAGCCGTGGGAGCCCAAGGAGGGCCTGTCCTACACGATCCGCGGCGGCCTCGGCACCTGGTGCCACGAGCGGTTCGCCGACCGCGACTACGAAGTGCTCGCCGCCGAGTTCGGCACCGTGCCGGTGCTGCAGGTGATCGCCGGGCTGCATCACGAGAATCGCTCGTGGCAGCACGGGGCACGCCACGGCCCGCGTGCCCTCGCCACCCGGCAGCGCCTCCGTCAGATCTTCGCGCCCGACGACCCGCAGTGGCAGCAGACGGTGGAGCGACGGGGCGTGCGCATCGTCACCCGGGCGCTCCGCGCCGAGGCCTGACGACGGGGGAAGAACGGTCCCCCCACAAAGAGAAACACCCGCAGCAGGAGCTGCGGGTGTTGGTGGACCTCGTGGGCCCGCGTAGCCCGGAGGCTACTTCTTGAAGACGATGTCGGTCGCGCGGGGCGACGTGAAGTGCGCGTGCAGATCCTTGCCCTTGAGGGTGAGATCGGCCTTCTCGACCACGCCATGGTCGTACTTCATCGTGATGGAGGCGCTGTCGCCCTTCACGTTGGAGGTCGTCCAGTCGAAGGAGTTCGAGCCACCGTCGAAGTCGTACTTGCCACTGCCACCCTTGGAGAAGGTGACGCGGGCGCCCTTCATGAGCTTGATCTGGCTCTTCATGTACTCCTTCTCCCCACCGGAGGCCTTCTTGGCGCTCTGGTAGAGATCCTTCTCCGGCGCCTTGAGCGGCTGGAGCTTCTTCGGAGGCGGCTTGCCGTTGATCGCCGCGTTGATGATCTGCAGCTCGCGGAGCGCATCCTCGCTGGGCTGCACCTTGAACGAGCCGATCATGCCGGACTCGATGCCGTCGCCGCCCTTCTCGTCGCCGCCCTCGTCGCCGCCGCCATCTTCCTCGGTGCCATCGTCGTCACCGCCACTGGTGTCGCCACCCATGCAGGCGATCGTCGGAGCACCCATCGTGAACGCCACGGCTCCAGCGAGCAGCAAGCGCCGCGCCTTCGACCCAACCCATTCCGTCATCTCTGTCTCCTCTGTTCGGCCCCTTCCCCCGCTTGAACGCCAGCTTTTCACATTGGAACGCTGGCGCATGAGCCGCCTATCGGCTCGGAAGGGCTGTTCGGGACGGCGCTATCTTATACGAACCGCCGGCATTGTCCCGCCCGGTTCAGCGATTCCTTGGCTTGCCGAGCCGGATGGATCGGCCTATGGGGCGCGGATTGGAGGCCCCATGCGCACCTCGTCCCTGCTGCTCGCTCTGCTTCTCGCTCCTTCCGCGGCCATGGCCCAGACGGCTGACACGGCCTGGGTCGTCGACACGGGAAGCACCACGACGACGCCGACCAACGGCGGAAACAACAACGGCGGAAACAACAACGGGGGCAACGGCGGCAACAACAACGGCGGCCAGGGCGGCACCGGATTCGGTGGCACCGGCGGCTTCGGCGGTGGCACCGGCGGCTTCGGCGGCGGCACCGGCGGCTTCGGCGGCGGCACCGGCGGCTTCGGCGGCGGCACCGGCGGCCTGTTCGGCGGCGGCACCGGCGGCTTCGGCGGCGGCACCGGCGGCCTGTTCGGTGGCGGCACCGGCGGCTTCGGTGGCGGAACGGGTGGCCTCGGCGGCAGTGGCGGTGGCGGCGGCAACGGCGGCAACGGCAACGGCAACGGCAACAGCAACGGCGGCGGCGAGACGGGCGGCAGCGGTCACAGCACCGCGTCGAACGGCACCAACGGCGGAGGCACCACCAATGGTGGCGGCACCACCAACGGCGACGTGTCGGGCACCAACACCGACGGCACCAACGGCGACGGCGCCCCCACCACCACCGAGGGCGGCGGCGAGGAGGCCAAGGGTGGCTGCGGCTGCAACGGATCGGGCTCTACGGCGCCTGCCGGCGCCCTGGCGCTCTTCGGGCTGATCGCCGCACGGCGACGCTACACCCTGTAACCAAGCCCTACGTTCCAGGTTCGGCGCCGAAAATACGGCGGGTTCCCGAGCCAGACAGGGCCACGCGCGACAAATCTGCCTGCGCGTGCCGATGAGAGCCGCTACACTGCGGATGCTTTGGAGGAGACACCATGCGCACCCCCCTGATGATTCTCGCGGCCATGCTCGCGTCCAGCCCCGCCTTCGCGAACTCTGGCGGTAGCTACACCACCTACGGCGGCTCCGGCTACTACACCGGCTACACCACCTACGGCGGCTCCGGCTACTACACCGGCTACACCACCTACGGCGGCTCCGGCTACTACACCGGCACCACCAACGGTACCACCAACGGCACGACCAATGGCACGACCAATGGCACGACCAACG
>CBDUIC010000035.1:0-64960 GCA_965367245.1 uncultured bacterium
TCGACATCCTTGCGGTTGCCCAGCTTCTTGATCTTGTTGAGGCGCGTCTTCTGGCCCGTGCGCGGCACGAGCTCCCAGTGATCGGGGACCATGGGCAGGTTCTTGATGGCCCACGAGCTCCACTCTTTCTTGTAGGCCTTGGGGGGCGCGAGCCCCAGCAGGTGCCCCACGGCCCAGGTGACCACGTAGTCTTCGCTCTCGAAGTACTCGTCTTCCTCGACGAAGCCGCCGAGTGCTTCGGCGATGTCTCGTGCCACCGACGGCTTCTCTGTGATGACCAGCTGCTTGCCCAACGCATCCCCCACGGCCGCAGGTCTTAGGGCCTGCGATCGATCCGGTCAAGCCCGCATGCATGACACTCGGGTTAGAGTGGCGCCGTCTTGAACCGCTTTCGCTTCGCATATCTCCACGCCGGCCCGCACGGCGTGCTCGCAGCCTTTCACATCCCAGACTCCCCCGATCCGGTCCCCCCAGACGTGCTGGAGCGCTTGCCCAAGGCAGAAGCCGAGCTGGCGCGCACACTGAAGGGCTACCGCCAAGGGCAGTTCGTGGGAGGGCGCCTAGCTCTGCGCCGGGCTTGCGAGCAGCTGGGAGAACAACCGGCCCAGATCCTGAGCACCCCACGGGGCGCTCCCGACCTCGGTGACCGGCTCGTCGGAAGCGTGTCGCACAAGCGCACCCTCGCCGTGGGGATGGTCGCCAAGCCCTCCCTGGGCACCCTCGGCGTCGACCTGGAGGAGTACGCCCCTGCGCGACCGACCATCGAGGAGCACATCCTGCGCCCCGAAGAGCGCGAGGAGCTCCACAGCCTCGACGAAGACCGCCGGTGGATCGCCCTGCTGATGCGGTTCTCGATCAAGGAGTCCATCTACAAGGCCCTCGACCCCTATGTGGGTCGCTACGTGGGCTTCCACGAGGCCCGCGTGCGCCCCGACCTGCAGGGCGGCGCAGACGTCGACCTGTTCCTGGCTCGAGGCGAGGGCCCGTTCGTCGTCGATGCGCGCTACGCGTGGCTGCACGGCCGACTGGTCACCTCCGTGCGCATCCAGCCCCCTCCCTGACACCGCTCGGTGTCGCGTCGCGCTTGCCTCCGAGGTGGCGCCACCATTACCATCCCGGCCTACGCGCGCCCTCGGCGTGCTCCGCCCCCTTCATGAGCGAGATCCAAACATGAGCGAGCAGGACACCCGGTCCACCAAGGAGCTCTTCCGCGAGTGGCGAGCGGGAGACAGCCAAGCGGGCCAGATCATGGCCCAGCGCTTCGCCGACTGGTACTACGCCATCGCCACCTCCCGCCTCGGAGAGGAAGGGGGGCGGGTTCCGTGCGAGCAGGCATGCACGGCCTTCGGCGAGGGCGTGGTCGAGATCACCGAGTCTCGCGCTTTGGTCCCGTGGGCCCACGACATCATCGCGAAGCTGCTGGCGAGCGCCGGGCAGCGTGCGGAAGATGGCGACGAGCCCAACGCCTACACCGGCAACCAGTCCCCCAAACTGCTGCTCTGCCGGTCCCGTGAGGTCCTCCCCAAGGAAGTGGAGCTGCTCGAGGCGGCCTACGGAGGCGGCGACCCCGCCAAGGTCGAGAGCCTCGCGTCGGAGCTGGGCGGCAACCCGCTGGGTATCCTCAAGGCACGCTACGCCGTGAAGCGCTGGCTCCGCGACGAGCAGAACGTCCCGTTCGAGGTGGCGCCGGAGCAGCCGGTCCTCGACCGCGCCCCGCTTCCCCTGTACGAGTCAGGCGGCATGGCCAACCCGGCAGAAGAGGTCAACTTCGAGCACTGGATGATCTCCGACATCGACCTGTGCCGCGACATCGCTGAGTTCGCCCACTTTGCCATCGCCCTGCGTGGCGGGCTGCCGAGCAGCGCCGAGGCAGCGGCCGGAGCGAAGGCAGCTACGGCGAACCAGGAGATCGTCGACTCTGCCCAGCTCGAGGAGAACCCCGGCTGCATGGGCAAGATCATGGCCATGTTCGGGGGCAGCTGACCCGCCCGTGGACGACGACATCCCCGTCAACGGTTGGTCCATCGACCCCGACGTGCGCGCCAGCCTTCGGCTCGATCGCATTCGCCTGGCCGCACAGACCGAGTCGTGGGACGAGGTCGCCCTCGAGGCCGAGGAGCTTCTCGACGAGGCGCCCGAGCACCCCGAGGCGCTGTTCCTGCTCGGCGAGGCCATGCTCGAGCTCGGCCAGCCCGAGGTGGCGGCCAAGGCCTTCGAGCAGCGGGCCCGCCACGGCGACGACGACCCCGAGGTCCTCCTGGGGCTCGGGCTCGCCTGCTACGAGCTGTGCGACCTCGGCCGTGCCGTGGAGTCGCTGCGCGAAGTCGTCCGCCAGGTCCCTGACCATGCGGAGGGTCACTTCTCCCTGGGTCTGGCCCTCGAAGCCGCAGGGAACGACAGCGACGCCGCTGCCGCCTTCCAGGCGGCACAGCTCCTCGCCCCCGAGATCTACCCTGCCCCGATGCAGCTCGAGCCAGTGGAATGGAGCGCTGCGCTCCGCGAGAGCGTGGCGCAGCTCCCGCCCACCCTCCAGGGGGTGTTGCAGGGCGTGCGGGTCGACCTGCACGACCAGCCTTCCCTCGAAGAGTTGAGGTCGCACACCCCTCCCCTCCCACCGTCGGTGGCCGCGCTGCTCGACGGCGACCCTGGCGAGGGCGAGGTGCCGCTAGCCCCTGATGGCCTGCGCGTGTTCACCCGCGTGCTGTCGCGCCAGCCCACCTTCGACGATCTGGTCGTCGCACTCACCCACGCACTGCTGATCGAGACGGCCGACTGGCTGGGTGTCGAGCCCGAGGCGTGAGGTTCACGGCCCTCGGCACGGGCACCGCCGTCCCCGACCCTCTCCGCGGTCCTGCTGGCTTCGTGGTGCAGCACGGCGGCCACTGCTGGCTGGTCGACGGCGGCTCCGGCACATTGCAGCGCTGCGCCCGAGCAGGCATCGACCCGCGGCAGCTCTCTGGCGGCATCTACAGCCACCATCACCCGGATCACTGCGCCGACCTCGTGCCGCTGCTGTTCGCCATGCGTGTCGGCCCCCCTCCCCGCACGGCCGACTACCCCCTGTTCGCGGGGAAGGGCTTCGGCCGCTTGCTGGCTGGGCTGCAGGGCGTCTACGGCCACTGGATCGAGCCCGGAAGCGGCCAGGTGCGCCTCGACGAGCTGCCGGTCGACCAGCAGAGCGTGCGGGAGCTGCCGGGGGGCCTGACGCTCCGTACGGCCCCTGCGCGACATAGCGCGGGTGCGCTACACCTGAGCTTCGAGGCGGACGGGCGCCGGGTGGTGTTCTCGGGCGACACAGCACCCTCCGAGGCCCTCGTGCACCTGGCGCGAGGTTGCGATCTGCTGGTGTGCGAGTGCGCCGGAAGCGACGACGAGCGCATCCCAGGCCACATGTGGCCCTCCGCCGTGGCAGATCTCGTGGCCGCCGCCCAACCCGAAGCGGTGTGGCTCACCCACCTGTACCCGCACGTCGATCCCGAGCGCGCCGTAGCCACCGTGGCCCAGGCCGGCGCCTCGACCCATCGGGCCTGCGACGGCGACGCCTACGAGGCCGGCCGCCTCATTCCCACTCGATGGTCGCCGGCGGCTTCGAGCTGATGTCGTAGGCCACCCGGTTGATGCCGGGCACCTCGTTGATCACCCGGTTGCTCATCTTCCCCAGCAGCTCGTAGGGCAGATGCACCCAGTCGGCCGTCATGCCGTCGTGGCTGTGCACCGCCCGGATGACCGCTGCTTCTTCGTAGGTGCGCTCGTCACCCATCACGCCGACCGAGCGAACCGGCAACAGGGCCACGAAGCTCTGCCAGATGCTCCGCTCCAGCCCGGCGGCCTTGATCTCCTCGCGGACGATGGCGTCGGCCCGTCGCAGGGTCTTCAGGCGCTCACGGGTGATCTCCCCGAGGCACCGAACCGCCAGGCCCGGCCCCGGGAAGGGCTGGCGCCACACACGCTCTTCGGACAAGCCCAAGGCCTCGCCTGCGGCGCGGGCTTCATCTTTGAAGAGCTCCCGCAACGGCTCGACGAGCTTGAGGTTCATCCGCTCTGGCAGCCCCCCCACGTTGTGGTGGCTCTTGATCGTGGCCGAGGGGCCCCGCACCGACACCGACTCGATCACGTCGGGGTACAGCGTGCCCTGTGCGAGCCACGTGGCGCCCGACAGCCGCTCGGCCTCCCCCTCGAACACCCGAACGAAGAGCTCGCCGATGCGCTTGCGCTTCTCCTCTGGGTCGGTGACCCCCGCCAACGCGTCCAGGAACCGGTCGCTGGCGTCGATCACGTGCAGATCGTAGTCGGAGAACTCCTGACGGACGGCCTCGGCCTCTCCCTCACGGAGCAGACCGTTGTCGACGAAGATGCAGTGCAGACGGTCTCCGATCGCTTCGTGGAGCAGCGCGGCCACGACCGAGCTGTCGACACCCCCCGACAGGCCGCAGATCACGTGATCGTCGCCGAGGGAGGCGCGCAGCGCGGCGACCGTCTCCTCGACGAACGAGCCCGCACTCCAGTCGCCCGACGCGCCGCACACGTCGCGCACGAACGCACTGAGCAGCTCCTTGCCTCGAACGGAGTGGGTGACCTCGGGGTGGAACTGCAGCCCAAAGCGGAGCCCGTCGTCGGAGACCATCGCCGCGATGACCCCCTTGGACCTCGCGGCCACCCGCCACCCTTTCGGCACCTCGTCGACGTGGTCGCCGTGGCTCATCCACACCACGTCGCCGGGCTGGTGCGCGCCGAACAGCGGCCCGGGATCGGCCTCGAGCTCGATGCGAGCGAGCCCATACTCCCGCGACGCACCCCGACCGATCCGGCCACCCCCATGCTGGGCCAACAGCTGCATGCCGTAGCAGACCCCCAGCAGCGGGCGACCGCTCTCCAGCCAGCGGGTGTCGAAGGCGGGGGCGTCGTCGCCCAGCACGCTGGCTGGCCCCCCTGACAGGATCACCCCGACCAGCTCGTCGGGGAATGCCTCTGGGGCAGGATCGGTGCAGGGACGGATCTCGCAGTACACGCCTAGCTCACGCACTCTTCGCGCGATCAGCTGGGTGTACTGGGACCCGAAGTCGAGAATCCACAAGGTCTGGTGCGACACGTCGGCTCCGGGGCGGCCCATCGCCTAACCGGATCAGGGCGCGACGGCGCTCCCCCGTGCGACGGCGGCCGAGAACGCCCCGCCGGTCAACGCATCGATGTTGGCCGTCAGCTCCATCAGCCGGAGCTCCTCCTTGACCAGCGCCAGAGGATCGGACTTCGGTGCGAGCAGTCGCTCTGCCTGCAGTCGCCGGCGCTCGAAGTACAGGCGCGTCACCTCGCCCAACACCTGATCGCGCAGCTTCACGATGTCTTGGGCCTCGTTGATGACCCGGATCCGTTCCGATGACATCACGAGCTTGTCGAGGTCGAACACCAGCTTGACCTTCATCTCCTGCGTCTGCCCCTGGTCGGCATCCTGGATCACGGGGAAGTAGTTTCCCTGAGGATCACGCGGGTCGAGCCCGACCTCGTCGAAGTAGTCGAAGCCCTGATCGAAGTCGTTGCGGAGTCGGAACTCCAGCTGCAGCTGCGGGAGCGTGGCGAACGTGCTGGACTGAGTCAGCCAGCGCTTCACACGCTCGGGGTCGATGTTGGCGTAGTTGGCAGACCACTGCTGCACCTGCCGCACCGTGGGCTCGGCGTTGAACTGCGCGAGCACGTCGCCCGCTGATGTGAGCGCTGCGTCGACCGGGGGACTCGACTCGACGGTGATGGCCACCGAGGCCCGTGACCGCAGGTTCGACAGCGCGTGGTCGCTCAGAGGCAAGACGCGCAGCTCCTCGACACTGCCCAGGCGACCACGCTCGGCACGCAGGCCCACGATTGCGGCGGCCCCGTCGTCATCGATACCATCGATGGCGGCGAGCTCCTCCGCCGTCGCCTCGTTGAGCATCAGGCGGGCCTCGTCGGCGCGTGCTGGGCCCATGAGGGCGAGGGTGAGGCACAAGGTGGTGAACAGGGACATCCGGGCTCCAGGGGGGACCGTGGGGGGTCAGTCTACGGCAGATTGTTCGCGTCGAGCTTCCAGCGCGTGACGGCGCCGTCGGTGAACGCATCCAGGGAGGCTTCGATCTCATCGACACGAAGCTGGCGCTGAACGGCCCGCAGCAGGTCGCGTGGCTCTCCTTCCAGCAGCAGGCGGGCTCGCAGGCGGTAGGCCTCGGTGATGCGCCCGGCCAGCACGCTGCGGTAGCCCGTGGCACCGCGGGTGACCTTGCTGTACAGCACCTGGGGAGCTTCCCCGTCGTCGACGACCACCTCGCGGCCGACCACCACGACGGGCAGGTCGTCTGCGTCGCGCTCCGCATCGAAGCTGGTGCCGGTGCGCTGGCGATTCGGAGTCCACTTCAGGACGGTGCGAAGCTGCCAGTAGCCATCGAGGTCGAGCGCGGTGCCATCGGGATCGTTGTTCTCCCAGTCGGGACCCACCCTGCGCCGGGTCAGGAACTCGGTGGTGACCTGGGGCGTGAGCGCCGCCACCATCCGCCGCCCGATCCGCTGCCGCAGCTCGTCGCGGGTGGTCGCCGTGTCGATGAGAACGCCGAGGGGCACGAAGGGGGCCAGCCGAGGCGGTGGCGCTACCTCCTCGGGCACGACCTCCGGAAGGGGCTCCAGCCGGTAGACCCCACCTGCGCCCACCAGCACCACCACGTCTCCCGCCACTGCGATGGCGGCGGAGCGGGGGTCGTCGAGGCCCCGGTCGAGGGCCGACCAGGTCTTTCCGCCGTCCATCGACTCCATCGGGCCGAGCCCCGTCGCAGCCAGCAGCTGGTCTTCGGCGATGCGCTCGATGTCGCGTACGCCAGGCATCGGACCACCGAGGACCGGCTGCGCCAGCGCATCGACGGATTCGCTCCGCAACACGTCGCGGGCGGTCGCGATCATCAGCGAGCGGTCGTAGGTGCTCCGGGTGGGCCGGACCGTGATGGGCGAGAACCCCGCCGCGCCGGTCAGCCGCTCCCACACCCCTCCGGTGGCGAACCACAGCCCATCGGGGCCGGACGCGAAGGTGCCTCCGTCGACCACGAGGTTGTACGGAGGGGTGGCCATGGGGAGCGGCTGGGGAGTCCACTGCACCAGATCGACAGTGAACCAGGCCCCCTCGGGCCCTACCGCAAGCACCTCGCCTGGACCGACCTCGGCGACATCGGACACCGCGTAGGGCAGCACGTCGATCCAGCTGGTGCCGAGGTCTGCGCTCACCCGCAGCCCATCGTCGCGTGCGACCAACAGCATGCCGGTGGAGGTGAACCGCACCCGCGCCACGGCGCCTACACCCGCTGCGCCCGGTAGGTCGCCGAGCCACTGGCCCGCATCGACCTCGGTCTGCACGCCTCCGAGCACGTCGGCGGCGGCGGCGGCGGCGGCACTGGTGGCCTCCTCGACTTCCTCGAGGGCATCGAGGTCGTCTTCACTGAGATCGTCGCCCGACAGATCGTCGACCGCCGGCAGGTCAGAAACGATCTCGTCGATGCGTGCCTGCACGTCGAGCAGCACCTGCTCGTCGTCGGAGACCCGCCCGAGACGGGCCGCATCGCCTCGCAGCGCCTGAACCCACTGACCGCCGCCGTCGGTGGTCACCCAGACCCCACCATGGTCGCGGACGGCAGCCCAGATCTCGGGGCGCGTCGGATGGATCGTGACATCGACGAACGCCCCTTCCCTCGGCGGACCTACCTGAACCCACCTCGTGCGGCGATCAAGGGCGATGGGCGCCACGGGCACCGGCAACGCGCCCGTGAGCCCCAAGGGTGTGGCCTGGGACGGATCGAACGGAGGGGTCTCCGGAGGGGCGGGCTGTGCGGCCGCCGTACAGGCGAGCCAGAGGCTCAGGACGGCCAGCCATGGCGAGGAGCAAGACACGGAGGCGTACTCTACCAGCCCATCGCCTCGCGAGGTGAGGTGAGCCCGGGAGGGCGCGTCCGGAGCCGGGAGTCCGCCGCCGCGGAGAGCCGAGGCGTGGGTTAGCCGGTGGCATGAACGTGTTCGCAGCCGCAGCCGCTGCCTGGCAACAAGGAACGCCTGCAGCCCTAGCCACGGTGATCGAGGCGGGGGGCTCGACGCCACGCTCGGCAGGCGCACGGATGCTCGTCTACGCCGACGGCACCACCCTCGGCACCATCGGCGGCGGAGCCCTCGAGCACCGCGTGCACGCCGAAGCCCTCGAGGCCATCGCCGTCGGGGCACCGCGTAGGTTTGCCGCCCACCTCGTCCGCGACCTCGGCATGTGCTGTGGCGGTCGCACGGAGGTCTTCATCGAACCGCTCCGCACCAAAGCCCCGATGGTCGTGTTCGGCGCGGGCCATGTGGCCCACGCCCTCATGCCCCTGCTTCGCGCCCTCGACTTCGACGTCACCATCGTCGATGACCGCGACGACCTCGCCACCGAAGAGCGCTTCGCGGGAGCCCGCGTGGTGCATGCCGATGCCGCTGAGTACGCCGAGAGCCTCGACGCCGATCCTCATGCCTTCTGGCTCGTCGTCACCCACGACCATGCCCTCGACCAACGCATCGTGGAGTCGCTGCTCCCGCGCTCCTGCGCGTGGCTGGGCATGATCGGCTCCAAGGCGAAGGTGGCTCGGTTCCTGGTTCGGTTCCGCGCCGCGGGTCTCGACCCCGCCCTGTTCCGCAAGCTGTGTGCGCCGGTGGGGCTCGACATCGGCGCCGAGACGCCCGCCGAGATCGCGGTGAGCATCGCGGCCGAGCTCGTGCGCGTGCGACGCGGCACCAACCGAGTCCCCCAGCCGCTGTCTGAGGTGCCCCTGGAGGCGCGCGGTGGCGACGGAAAGGCCCGCGCTCCCGCACTCGACGGCGAACGCTAGCTGGCGGCTGCCGACAGCCCGAGCTGCTGGCGCATGAGGTCGAGCAGCGAGTCGAGCTTCAGAGGCTTCTCGACGAAGCCGTCGAACCGTTCGGCGCGGATGCGCTGGTCGATGTCGGGGTCGCGGAAGGCGGTGCAGGCGATGACGGGGATGTGCTTGGTGTCGGGATCGGCCCGCAGCATCCGGTGCACATCGAACCCATCCATGCCGGGCATCATGATGTCCATCAAGATGAGATCGGGCTTGAAGCGCGCCACGGTGAAGCCGGCCTGAAACCCGGAGTCTGCTACCTCCACCTCGAAGCCGCCCTTGATCTGCAGGTAGTCGCGCACCATCTCCGAGAAGTCTTTCTCGTCGTCGACCACCAGCACCTTGCAGGGGCCTCCGCCCTGCGCCAACAGCTCACGGGACAGCGGGTAGTCGTTGGACCGCGCAAACGCGATGACGTCGTTGTGCGCGATGCGCCGGTGGCCGCCTGGGGTCTTGTGGGCAGCCAGCAGCCCAGACTTCACCCAGTTCACCACCGTCGGGAGAGACACCCCGAGGAACTGGGCGACTTGATGGGTCGTGTAGTACACGGGCCCGTCGTACTGGGCCTTTCTGCGCGCCAAGAGCTACCCTCCGCCACGATTGTACCGAACGAGGCGCGCGAGCGTGCCCGCCTCCCTGGCTCAGGGCTCGGCAGGATGAACGACATCGTAGTCCACCGCGAGTTGATGGATCTCGGATTGGAGGCGTTCCGCGCTGCGCAATACCGACTCCAGCGCACGCTGCTGGTCGGCCTGAAGCACGCCGTGGGCCCCCTGCAGCAACATGTCGCAGCGGCCCACGATCACAGCGAGCGGGTTGTTCAAGTCGTGCCGAAGCCGTCGACGGATCGACGGCAGCTGGCCCGCTTGCTCCGCCACCTCAGTCGAGGATCCGGAACCGGAAGAAGGTCTCGCCGATGATGACCTCTTCCCCGCCGAAGAGACGCCGCTCGGTGATCAGCTCGCCGTTGACCAGCGTGCCGTTCGCGGACTTGTTGTCTTCGATGTAGAAGTTGGGACCACGCCGGTAGAGCTTGCAGTGGTAGCGGCTCACCTTGGAGTCGTTCTTCACCTGCACGTCGTTGTCACGACCGCGCCCGAGGCTCATCACCTCGTTGGTGAACGGGTAGATCTGCTCCTCGGCGGTGCCCTCCTGGTACAGGAGGACCGCACGACGCGGCTTGTCGTCGTCGGCCTCGGCGCCGCCCTCGTCGATCTGCAGGTCGTCGTCGGGGTTGAGCAGGTCGAGATCGTTGACCATGAAGCCGTCGTCGCCGCCATCGTCGAACTCCACCTCTCCGCCATCGGAGAGGTTGTCGACCTCGAGGTCGACCGGGTCTTGCTCATCGAGCACCGGGTCTTCCTCTTCGGGTGCGTCGTCGAACTCGATCTCGGGCTCGTCGATCGCCGGCTCGGGCTCGGGCTCGGCCTCGGGCTCGGGCTCGGGCTCCTTGGCGGCCTTGCTGCTCTCACCGACGACGCCGGCACGGCTGCCTAGCTCCACCCAGCGGTCGACCGCTTCTTGGAACTGCTCCGACTCTTCGTCGTATTCAGCCACCTTGGCATCGGTGCTGTCGACGACCGCCTTGAACTCCGCCGCCTCGGCATTGAAGTCTTCCTCCGACAGGTCGCCGATGGCGCGCCGGAGCTCGAGCTCTTCCAGCTTGAACTGAGAGTCTCGGGCGGAGTCGAGAGCGCTCGACTTCTGCTCCTTCAGATCTTCGAGCACCTGCTCCATGTCGGTCATGAGCGGAATGATCTCGCTCACGAGCTCCAGACACTTCTGCTCGTTGTCTTCAATCACCTTCTGAACGACGGCTGCCGCGAACTTACCGACTTGGTCTTTGGCCTTGTCGATGAAGCCCTGGAAGCGGTCGAACTCGTCGACTCGCTCGTTGAAGGTGGACAGCAGTTGAGCCTTGTCCATCGATTCGTTCCTCACTGGTCGGCCGACTGATCGGCGCTCCGAGGTGCGCAGAGGGTTGCTTGACTACCGAGGCGAACCCGGGCGGTCAAGGCGTGGCGACGGAATATAGATCGGCAGCGCCCCGAGCCAAGCGTTCCCGGCGGAAAGGCCGGTTGCCTGGGGATGACCCTGCGTGATCGGAAGACCCCTCCGGGGGGCGGACGCGGCCCTGCCGGCGCAGACGGCCATCGAGGAGCCAAACCGGGGGCTAGAGCAGGTCATCGTCGATGTAGTTGTCGAAGCGCGTGTACTGCCCCTGAAAGACCAGCTTCACCGTGCCTGTCGGACCGTTCCGTTGCTTGGCGATGATGACCTCTGCCAGCCCCTTGTCGAGGCTGTCGGGGTTGTAGTACTCGTCGCGGTAGATGAACATGATCACGTCGGCGTCTTGCTCGATCGCCCCTGACTCACGCAGGTCGCTCACCAGCGGCCGCTTCTCCTGCCGGCTCTCCACCCCCCGGTTGAGCTGCGACAGGGCGATCACCGGCGCCTCTACGTCTTTCGCGAGCCCCTTCAGGCCACGGGAAATGCTGCTGATCTGTTGCTCGCGGCTGGAGCGTGGGTCTTCCCCCTTCATCAGCTGCAGGTAGTCGATCACGATCAGCGCGAGGTCGTCGTGCTCTGCCTTGAGGCGACGTGCCCTCGTGCGCAGCTCACCGATCGACAGGCCCGGCGTGTCGTCGATGTGCACCGAAGACTTCCGGAGGTATTCGCTGGCGTCGAGAAATCGTGTCCAGTCGTCGGTGTCGAGCATGCCTGTGCGCACCTTGCCCGCATCGACCATGCCGTGGCAGCACAGCATCCGCGTCACGAGCTGACCACGCCCCATCTCCAAGGAGAAGATGCCGACCGTCTTCTCCTCCATGAGCGCGACGTTCTGGGCGATGTTCAGCGCCAGTGCGGTCTTGCCCATCGCTGGTCGCGCGGCGAGCACGATGAGGTCGCTCGGCTGCAGCCCGGCCAGCTTCTCGTCGAGGTCGAGGAAGCCCGTCGTGTGGCCGGTGGTGGTGCCCTTCTTGTCTTCGAGGGACTGGATGCGCACCAGCTCTTCATCGAGGACCAGGCTGATGCGATGCCACCCCTTGCGCCCCCTCCCTTGCCCCAGCGTGGTCACCTCGCGGGCCGCCTCGTCGAGGAGCTCCCCCACATCGGCCGGCTCGTCGTAGGCCTTGCTGGCCAGATCGGTGGCCTTCTCGATGAGGCCCCGCAGGAGCGCCTTTTCCTTGATCACCTCGGCGTAGTGGCTCAGGTTGGCCGTCGACGGCACCGCCTCAGGTAGCTCGACGACGTAGCCGATCCCGCCGAACCGCTCGGACAGCCCGCCACGAGCCATGCGCTCCGGCACGGTGACCAGGTCGATGTGTTGCCCGCCTCGCTGCATCTCCTCGAGCAGCGCGAACAGCGCGCCGTGCTCGCGGCGGTAGAAGTCGTCGGCGTGGAGGATCTCCTGCACGTCGGGCAACCGCGTGGGGTCGGTGATCAGCCCACCGAGCAAGGCTCGTTCGGCCTCCACCGCGCTGGGAAACCCGCGACTGGTCTCCATGGCACCCCTCTCAGCAACAAGGGCGCCGACCCGCGAAGGGTCGACGCCTGGCATGACCTCGAGCCGAGATCAGGCCCGGATGACGTACACGCGCACCTGAGCCGTCACATCGCTGTGCAGGCGCACGGGGATGTTGAACAGGCCGATGCTGCGAATAGGCTCGTCGACCTGGATCGAGCGACGATCGAGCTCGATGCCCTCGTCGGCCAGCGCCTGGGCGATGTCGCGGTTGGTGACGGAGCCGAACAGCTTGTCGTCGTCGCCCGTCTCGCGGCGGATGGACACAGCCGTGCCCTCCAGCTGCTTGGCGAGGGTCTGGGCAGCCACGAGCTTCTTGCGGCGGATGGCCTCGGCCATGCGCTGCTGGTGCTCGATCTCGCGCACGCTGCCCTCGAGGGCGGGAATGGCGAGGCCGCGGGGGATCAGGAAGTTCCGGCCGTAGCCGTCGGACACCTTGACGATGTCGCCTGCATCACCGAGGTGGTTGACCTCGGACTTCAGAATGACGCGCATTGGGAACTCCTCAGGCCGTCGGTTCGGTGGTGGTGGCAGTGGCAGCAGCGTTCGCCGCCGCCTGCTCGGCACGGGCCGCCATGGCCTCGCGCTGCTGCGCCTCGTACTCGGCGGCTGCCGCAGCGGCGGCGGCCTCGGCCTCGGCGCGCTTGCGAGCCTCTTCCTCGCGGGCAGCGCGCACCACGGCCGCAGCCTCGGCACGCTCGTCGACATCGATGGCCTTGGCCAGCTGGATGGTCATGAAGCGAACCAGCTGGTCTTCGAGCCGGATGCGGCGCTCGAGCTTGGCGATGACATCCGCCGGCGCAGCGAGGTGCATGCGCACGTAGTGGCCCTTCTGCTGCTTGTCGATGGTGTAGGCGAGCTTGCGCTTGCCCCAGTCGTCGCGGTCGAGGACCTTGCCCCCGCCATCGGAGACGATGGTCTCCAGCTTGGTGATCAGGGTGTCGATGGTGGCGTCGTCGGCATCGGGCCGGGCGATGACGATGGTCTCGTATTCGTGGTGCACGGGAAACTCCGCGTCAGTGAGAAGAGATGTGAGACCCCGCCCGCGCGAACGCATCGTGCGGCAGGGAGGCGTAGGCCGATGCAGCAACCGAGCTGTCATCCATCGACCGGAGGGGAGGGGGACTCGCCATGTGCGAGCCCAGGGTTGGACGCGTGGGGCTCATCGGGCAACCCTCCGCGCGCGGGCGCCGCCCGAGGCGGCCCCTTGCTTGATCTCCAGGCGCTCGGTCGCAGCCGCCAGGCCATCGACCAACACCCACTCGACCGCATCCGCGGCCCGCTCGACGATCTCGTCGAGCTGTCGCTGCTCGTCGTTGGAGAACGACGCCAGCACGAAGTCGGCGACATCCCATCCGGCTGGGGGGCGACCAATGCCCACCCGCACCCGGAGGAAGTCGTTGCCACCGAGGCGACGCTGCAGATCGCGGAGGCCATTGTGGCCGGCGTGCCCACCGCCCTTGCGCACCTGGATGACGCCGAATGGCAGCTCCAGGTCGTCGTGCACGGCGACCAGGTCGCCATTGCCGAGCTTGTAGTAGCCGCGCAGCGACGCGGCAGGCTGCCCGGACTCGTTCATGTAGCCCTGCGGCTTGGCCACGATCGCGGCCTCGCCTCCGATGTTCACCCGCTCGACGAGGGCCCCGAGCTGCTTGCGCTCGCACACAGCTCCATCCCGCTCCGCGAGGCGATCCGCCACGAGGAAGCCGATGTTGTGCCGTGTGCGTGCGTAGCGCGCACCGGGGTTGCCCAGGCCGAGGACGAGGAACACGGTGGACTACTCCTCCTGCTTCACGGCCTTGGCCTTCTTTCCGTACAGCGTGATGACGTTGTAGTCGTTGTCGTAGACGAGCGACACGCCATCGGGCATCGGAATCTCGGAGGCCTGGATCATGTCGCCGATCTGAAGCGGCGACACGTCGACGTCGAAGGTCTCGGGGATGAGGTCCCACCGGCACTTGGCCACGACACTGCGACGGATGAGCCGCACGCGCCCGCCCAGCAGCGCGCCTGCCGGCTTGCCCACGGGCTTGAGGGGAACCATCACCTCGATCTCGGCTTCGCGGGGTACCGCGTAGAAATCGACGTGCAGCAGGTCGCGCGACACCGGGTGGCGCTGGACCTCGCGGACCAGGCACGGCGTCGACTCGCCGTCGACCTGCACGTGCACGACCGTGTTGCGGTTCTGCGTGTGCTTGAACAGGTCGAGCAGCTTGTGGGGGTCGACCGTGAGCGGCTTGGCTTCGGTCGCGGGGCCGTACATCACGGCGGGCACCTGGCCCTCGGCGCGGACCTTGCGGGCCCACCCCTTGCCGGTGTTCGCTCGGGCGTTCACTTCGAGCGTCGTTTCCATGGAGTCACCTCGGAGACGTCGCGACGCCGCGCCGAAGTGGCCCACTCCTGTCCGATGCCAGCCCGAGACGCAGTTGTCCGCAGGCTGACCCTCGGACTGGGGCGGACTCACTGCGAGAGGCGGAGCCGGGACAGCATGGTGTGAATTGACCCCGCGCGCTTATCGCGTTCCCCCCGCCGCGCAACGCGACGAGGCCCCACCGACTAGCGGTCGTCGAGGCCAGGCAGGAACAACCGCGAGATGCTGTCGTTGAAGTGGATGGCCCGGATGGCCTCCGCGAACAGCGCGGCCACGGTGAGCACCTCGATCTTCTCGCAGGCGTGCGCCTCTTTCGACAGCGGGATCGTGTCGGTGACCACGACCCGCTCGAAGGCGGACTCGGAGATGCGGCCGACCGCGGGCCCCGACAACACGGCGTGGGTGGCCATCGCGTAGATGCGGCTGGCCCCCGCCTCTCGCACCGCTTGCCCACCCTTGGTGAGGGTGCCGCCCGTGTCGATCATGTCGTCGATGACGATCGCGACCTTATCCTTCACGTCGCCGACGATGTGCATCACTTCGGATTCGTTGGGACCCGACCTGCGCTTGTCGATGATTGCGAGCCCGGTGTTCAGGCGCTTCGCATACGACCGCGCCCGCTCCACCCCGCCCGCGTCGGGAGACACGATGACCGTCTGGGAGGGGTCGGTCGTGAGCAGGTTGTCACGCAGGTACTGGTAGAGCGTGGGCTGTGCGTACAGGTTGTCGACCGGCACGTCGAAGAAGCCCTGGATCTGGCCTGCGTGCAGATCCATCGTGAGCACACGATCGATGCCCGCCCGCTCGATCAGCGAGGCCACCAGCTTGGCGGTGATCGGGGCGCGGGGCTGCACCTTTCGATCTTGCCGGGCGTAGCCGAAGTAAGGCATGACCGCCGTGATCCGGCCAGCTGAGGCGCGTCGCACCGCCTCGGCCATGATCAAGAGCTCCATGAGGTTGTCGTTGGCCGGAGCGCAGGTGGACTGCACCAGGAACACATCGCGGCCACGCACGTTGGCGTTGACCTCGACCCGGACCTCCCCATCGGAGAACCGGCCGACCATGCAATCCGCCACGGGCTGGCCCAGCCGCTGACAGATCTTCCGGGTGACTTGCGGGTTCGACCCGCCGGAAAAGACGACCATCTCAGCCTGCATGGGACACTTCCGTGCGTGCGAATGAGTTGGGGCGGCAGGGATCGAACCTGCGTATGCCGGAATCAAAACCCGGAGCCTTACCACTTGGCGACGCCCCATCTGCGGGGGCACGTAACGGCTGTGGGAGCTGCGCGCGACAGCGGCTCAGACCGGGGCGCGCAGCACCTTCACCGCGTCGCGGATGCCATCGAGAGTGAGCTGATGCATCGGGAACACTCGCCCGATGGCTCGGACGGTGGGGTGGTCCCAATACCGAACCGGGTCGGGGTTGATCCACACCGAGGCCTGGCACCGGGCTCGGAAACGCCGCAACCACTCCAGGCCGGCGATCCCCCCCTCCCCTGGCCAGTGGAAGGGGGTGAACAGCTCGTAGGGGGCCATCGAGGCGTCGCCCACGAAGATCAACCGGTGGCGTGGGGTGAGCCCGGCGAGGACCTCCTCAGTGCGCACCCGGTCGAGCTCTTCGATGTCGTTGTAGAGCCAGCCGTACACGCAGTTGTGGAAGCTGTAGTGGGTGAAGCTCTTGAAGGTCTTGAGCTTGCTCGCGGCACTGAACAGCTGGCTCACCTTGTCGAAGTGAGGGGCCATGGAGCCACCAGCATCCATCAGCAGCACCACGTGCACCTGGTTCTGGCGCTCGCGCTCCTCGACGAACTCGATGTCGCCTGCGTTGTCGCAGGTGCGACGGATCGTTCCTGGCAGGTCGAGCTGCCATCGGCCTTCCCGCGTGAGGTTGCGGAGCGCACGAAGGGCCACCTGCAGGTCTCGGACGTCGAGGGTGCGGTCGGTGCGGTAGTTGGCCCACGGACGGTCCATCGCAGCCATGCCCTGCCGGCCCCCGCTCGGCCCTCCCATGCTGAGGCCGTTGGCGGCGCGCCCACTGTGGCCAAAGGGAGAGGTGCCGCCCGTGCCGATCCACCGGTTGCCGCCCTCGTGGCGCTCGCGCTGCTCGCGAAGCCGCTCCAGGAACTGCTCCCACAGCTGCGCCGGGGTGAGCTCATGCTCCACGAACTCGCCTTCGGCGGTCTTGTCGCGCGCCTGCAGCCACTCGCGGAGCTTGTCGGCGAGGTCGGCGGGGAGCTGCGCGTCGCCGAACACTTCCATCCAGGCGAGGTCCCATGCGTCGTAGTCGCCTTCTGTGCGGCACAGCAGGGCACGGCCGAGGGTGTACAGCGAGGGCACATCGGTCGCGACCCCGCGCTCGAGGGCGTCGAGAAAGCCCATCCACTCGCCGGTTCCCACCGGGATGCCCTGGGCACGCAGCTCGTACAGCAGCTCGACGAACATCAGGCCTCCCCCGCGAGGCGCTGCGCCGTCGCCTCGGGCAATGGATAGGGCTCCAGGCGGTAGGCGGCGAGCGCATCGGCATCCTGCAGCTTCGAGGTGAGGTCGAAGACCGACACGATCCCCTCCTCGTTGAACCGCCGCAGGGCCTCCTGGCGCAGCCCGATGCGCAGCGTCTCGGTGCCGTCGGGGTGACCATCGAGGCCCAGATCGTCGTGCCACTCCACCGACACTTGCGCCCAGCGTGTGGCCAGCCGCCAGGTACGGATCGAGCCATAGACGGCCGCCTCGTAGACACGATGGACGGCCTGCTGCAGCAACGCGTCGAACACGTCGCGCCGAAGCCACAAGCCGAGCACCCGCTCGCGACCCTTGCGGCGCCCGAAGTCGACGCGGTGGAGCAGCGAAGGCAGCGACAGCCGGACCACCGTGTGCCGCCGGAGGCTCCACGATGCGCCACCAAATCGCCCATGCTGCAGCGCCTCATCGGCGATGTCGGCTCGGTGCGCCTGCCACACGAGGACCCGTTCCTCGTCGTAGGTGGCCCGCACCGCCCGCCTCATCGACGAGCCCGCTTCTTGGCGACAGCTGCTACGTCGGCCTCCTGCTTGAGGAGCACCCCGAGGAAGGGGTCGTCGGACCGCACCTGATCCGGGTCGAGGCCCGCGGCAACCAGCACCGTCAGCCAGTCGACCAGCTCGGAGGTCGAAGGCGGCTTGCGCAGGTGATCGGTCTTGCGGAAGGCGAAGAAGCGGTCGAAGGCCGCGTCGAGGAGGGCCTGGTCGAGCTGTGGGTGGTGCACCCGAACGATCCGCTCCATCTGCTCGCGGTCGGGAAAGGCGATGTAGTGGAACACGCAACGACGAAGGAACGCGTCGGGAAGCTCCTTCTCGGCGTTGCTGGTGATGATCGTCACCGGGCGGTGCCGGGAGCGCACCGTTCGGTCGATCTCCGGAATGTGGAACGCCATCTCGTCGAGCTCGCGGAGCAGGTCGTTGGGGAACTCGATGTCGGCCTTGTCGATCTCGTCGATGAGCAGAACCGTGGGCACTTCTGACTCGAAGGCCACCCCCATCGGCCCCAGCCGGATGTACTGGGAGATGTCGGACACGTCGCGGTCGCCGAACCGCGAGTCATTGAGCCGCTGCACCACGTCGTAGTGGTACAGCCCGTCAGCTGCCTTGGTGGTGGACTTCACGTGCCACGACACGAGCGGCCGCTTCAGTGCGTCGGCCACGGCGTGGGCGAGCAGGGTCTTGCCGGTGCCGGGCTCCCCTTTCACCAACAGGGGGCGCTGCAGCGCGACCGCCGCGTTGACGACCGACATCAGGTCGCCAGCGGCGATGTAGCTGTCGCTGCCTGAGAAGCGATCGAACGACATGAGGGGGCTCCCTTGCGGTGGCCCCCTCTCCTATCCCCTTCCGTCGGGGCGCGATCGCCGGAGGCGCCTGCGCATCAGCAGGCGCCTCGACAGCCGTTGTCAGCCGATCTCGAGCAGCGAGTCGAGGTCGTCGCCGCCGGCTTCCGCCGCAGGCTCTTCCTTCTTCTTGCGGGAGCGGCGGCGCTTCGGCTTGTCTTCCGTCGCCTCCTCGGCTGCCGCTTCGGTCTCGTCGGCCTTCTTCTTCCGCGTGCGCTTGCGTGCCGGCTTCTTCGGCTCCTCGGCGGCCGCGTCGTCGGTCGACTCCTCGACCTTCTTCTTCCGTGAGCGCGAGCGCTTCTTCGGCACCTCTTCCTCTACCTTCGCTTCGACGGGGGCCTTCGCGTCGTCGTCGACCTGCAGCAAGTCGTCGAGGTCGAGCTCCTGCTCGGCCGCCTCGACGACTTCCTCACCGCTGTCGTCGTCGTCGTCTCCGTCGCCCACCGAGGCAGCGGCCGTGTGCAGCCACGCCACCGTCTCTTCGATGTCGCGGCGGCGATCGGCATCGCCGTAGAACAGCTCGGCGAGCATCGAGGTGTTGTTCACCTCGGCGCCGGCGTCGACGAGGTGAGCCAGGTAGAGCTGAACCAGTGCCTGGTTCAGGCCGTCGGCGTCTTTCTCCAGGTGGAAGGAAGCCGTGGCACTGCGGATGGCGGTTCCGTCGCGGTGGATGAACTCGCCGGACGTGAGCAGCCCGTCGAAGACGCTCTTGAGGAGCGCGCCCGGGAGCTCAGGGTGGGTGCGGCGGAGGCGGTTCTTCACCATGTCGTCGCGAACCAGCCCGATGGTCACCTTGCGGCGCTTCTTCTTGCGCTCGTCGACGGTCTCTTCGAGGGCCGCGAGAACGTCTTTGCGCACACTGGCCGACAGCACAGGCAGCTTGGCCTGCTCGAGCACGGCGAGAGCCCGCTCGCTGCCCTTGGGCAGGTAGGCGTCGCGCCACGGCTCGACCCCATCGTCACCCTCGTCGACCACGGCATCGCCGTTGTCGGACTCCTCGGAGGGCAGCACGCGGTAGCCACCCGACTTGCGGTCGCGCTCGAGGCGGATCACGCCGGTCTTCGACGCCTGCTCCAGGAACCGCGCGAAGGAGGAGAAGCCCAGGTCGTTCTCGTTGAAGTCGGGGCTCTTGCGGAGCATGGCCGACTTGACCACCGAGGCGTGCACCGGGTCGGGGTTCTCTCGCTGCAGGCCCAGCAGGGTGTCATCCAGCAGGTCGATCGCCTTCGACACATTGGCGTTGCCCTTGCCGGCGCTCGGCTTGCGCCGGGTGCGCTGCTGCTTGGGCTGCACGATGTTGTCGTAGAAGATGAACTCGTCGCACGCTTGGATGAGCAGCCGGCTGGTGCTCTTACGCGTGCCAATGCCGATGATGCGCTTGTTGAGCTCGCGCATCTTCAGCACCATCGGCGTGAAGTCGGAGTCGCCGGACACGATGACGTAGGTGTCGACGTAGTCGCGAGTGAACGCCAACTCCAGAGCGTCGACGACCATAGCGATGTCGGCACGGTTCTTGTCTTGCATGCCGTGGGACGTGAGCTCCATCATCGTGACGTTGGCCGTCAGCAGCGCCTGCTTGAACCGGGAGAAGCGCCCCCAGTCTGCGTAGCTGCGTGCCACGAGGATGCGGCCCTTGTCTTTCACCCGGGCCATGAGTGAGTTCACGTCGAAGCGGCCGAGGCCTTCTTTTTCCGTTCCGGCAGCGATGTTTTCGAAGTCAATGAGTACAGCGAGGTTGGTCTCTTCCAAGAGTCTCTCCGCGAGATGTCGCGTGGATGTTCTCCTGTCGAGCGGCGTTCGCACGCCCCTTTTTCACGGTGTTGATGCACGATGAGGGGGGGAGTGCAGGGTCTCCAGCGGTCGTCGCGGGGTTGATCCCTTTACATGGGCCATGGTGGCCGAAGGAAGACGTGGAGCCCGCGCCGGGGAATGACAGGCGGGCGCGGGAACCGGACAGTTCGGAACTCCGCGCCCACCCCTATCCCACATGGGGCGCGGGGCCAGCAGACAGCCTCAGTCTGCCACCGGCGGCGGCAAGCTCAGGATGGCGTCGACGGCTTCGTGGAGCCCGTGGCCGCCGTGCATCGCTTCGCGCAAGGCCGACGCGCGCTCGTCGAGCTCGGCGACGAGCTCCATGGCCGACTGGTCTCCCACTGCGCCGCTGTGGCGCGCGGTCCGGATCGCCTCGCGCTCCGCATCGATGATGTGCAGCAGGCCCTCCGCTACTTCCTGGAGCAGCACCTCGTCGCCCTCTCCCAGCGCGACCGCTACGCCCTCCGCCGCTTCGTCGTGGCGCCGCTGGAACCAGTGATGAAGCCGCTCCGCAGCCGGTGCTCCCAATCGCCCCTCGAGCTGCAGGGAGCGGACCTCGTGCAGCGCGCGGCCCGACGCGATCTGCCGCACGCGGTAGCGGTCGACGGCCTTGGCCTCCGCCGATCGCCGGGGCGCCAGCCCCAGGCGCGTGAGCAAGGGCGACACGGTGAGGCCCTGCAGGAACAGCGACGCCGACACCACCCCGAACACGATGTGCACCAGCAGCTCGCGCCCCGCGAAGTCAGACGGCAGCCCCAGCACCAACACCATCGACAGGCTGCCCCGCAGCCCACCCCACCACAGCACGTGGCTCCAAGAGCTGGGAATGGGGCGGGTCAGCCGCTGCGACGCCATCACCAGCGGGTAGACCACCAGGGCGCGGCCCATCAACGTAGCGGCGAAGGCGAGCAGCACCGGCAGGCCATCGGCGATGAGCTGATCGATGCGCAGCTCGACGCCCACGAGGAGGAACACGAGGGTGTTCGCCACGAAAGCGGCGTACTCCCAGAAGTCTTCCACGGCGAGGCGGGTGCGCGTCGACATGCCGTAGTGGGTGCCGAAGGTGCCCGTGACGATGCCCGCCGTCACCGCAGACAGAACCCCGGAGGCGTGGATGTCTTCGGCGAGCAAAAACGCGCCGTAGGCGACCACCGTGGTCACGGTGATCTCCACCAAATGGTCGTCAAAGGCGCGGGTGAACACGCTCGCGGCGCCGCCACACACGGCCCCCACGGCGACGCCAGCACCCGCCATCCACATGAACGTGCGCAATGCGTAGATGGTGATCTCGCTCGCCGTCTCCAGGTGGGGGGCGTGCCCGCCGCCGTGGCCGAGGTCGACCCCCAGAACCGCCGCGACGATGATGAACAGCACCACCGCCACACCGTCGTTGAGCAGACTCTCCCCTTCCACGAGCAGATACAGGCGCCGCCCCACGCCCAGCTCTCGGAACAGCGCCAGCACCGAGATCGGATCGGTGGCCGCGATGACCGACCCGAACAGCAGGGCCTCCCCCACCCCGAAGGCCGGGCGCAGCCCGGTGGACCCGATCATCAGCCAGGCCAGGCCTGCGGTGATCGCCGCCGCAATCGCCACGCCGACGACAGCCAGGGTGGCGATCATCGGAAGGTCGCGACGGAACTCGGAGAGATTGACGTGGAGCGCCGCCTCGAACAACAACGGGGGCAGCAGGAACGTGAAGAGCAGGTCGGCAGACAGCTCGAACGCTTGGAGCTGCTCGGGGCCCACGAAGCCCAACGCGATGCCTGCCACCACCAGGGCCAGCGTGTACGGCAGTCGCATCCGGCGGGCGGCGACGCCCACCAGGCAGCCGATCAGCAACAGCAGGAGCACTTCTTCCGCAGCGTGGTGCATGGACTTCCCCGAGGCGAGCCGCCTCCTATCCGCTCTTGCCGCGACGGCCGCACGTTCGGCTAGCGGCGACGTTCCAGCAGCCGGCTCACCCGCGCCACCCGACTTCGTTTGCCGGCCCGCTCGGCGCGCTCGCCGGCCAGCTCGGCGAATCGCACGGCGTCTTCGCCGAAGACTTCCCCTCGGCGTGCCTCGGTCTGCCTGAGCTGGTGGTCGAACTCTTCCCAATCGGCCATACCCGCCGCGGCCGCCAGCTGAAAGACCGACAGCCCGTCGACGGCGAGCTCCCGCCCCTGGCGCCCCAGCTGCAGCCTCACCGTAGCGAGCAGGTCGTGAGCCTCGCGGTAGCGCCCGGCCTCCATGCGCACCAGCGCGAGGTGCACGCGGGGGTAGACCACCCGCGTACTCCCCGTGAGCTCGTAGTAGTGGATCGCGTCGACGTAGTGCTGGGTCGCCTGCGCGTGCTCGCCCCGCGCCCGCGCCACCTCGCCGAGCTCGGCGAGGGCCTCGGCCATCCCGAACAGATGCCCGAGCTTGCGGTACAGCTTGAGGCTTCGCGACAGCGACTCCTCCGCCTGGGCGAGCTGCCCCTCCATCCGGCAGCTGGTGCCCACGACCTGCCAACAGGCTCCGAGTGCCCGACTGCTCCCTGCGCGCCGCAGGCGCCTCACCGCCTCGGCGGTGAACTGTTTGCGCCGTGCTGCCTGCCCGCTGCGACCCGCCAGCAGCGCGCGATACGCCATCGCCCAGCCCGCCTGGATGGGGTCGGACGCCAGCTCGTTGACCCGCTGGAACTCGTGCTCCGCCTCGCGCCACTCCCCCCTCGACAGGTGGACCCTGCCCAGGCAGAGCCGAGACTGCACCGCGGGGTGCGCCCAGCCCTCCCGGTCGCCGTGGGCCAGGACCCTCAGCGCCCAGCGCTCGGCCTGGTCGAGCTGGCCCAGCTCGGTGTAGAGGGTGGCCCGCTGGTTCCACACCTCGGCCCAACGCACGTCGGTGGCGGGGAGCGCCAGATCGCGCAGGGCATCTTCCGCACGGGCCAGCAGTGCCAAGGCGGAGCGGTATCCCGAGGTGTTCTGCCGCTGCTCCACGCCCGCCAGCAAAGGCGTGATGGCCTCCTCCAGCTCCCCCGCACCCAGCAGATGCCGGCCCAGCCGCTCGGGGTCGGGGGATGCCGAGGCCCGTAGCATGGCCGCACAGCTGCGATGATGCGATGCCAGACGACGGGCCGCTTGCCCACGCTCCAGCAGGGCCTCCCTCAACATCCCGTGCGCGAAGCGGAAGCCGATCTCGGTGCGCTCGGCCAGGCGCAGCCCTACGAGCGTGTCGACCAGGTGCTGACGGACCCGCTCGTTGTCGGCCGACACATGGTGCTCCCCTTGCCGAGCCCTCGCTCCATCCGCATCGTCGCAGACCTGCCTCCACTCCTGCAGGTCGACCTCCATCCCCAGCACCGCGGCGCGCTCGAGGAGGGTTCCCGAGCGCCGAGGCGACCCATGGAGCACCTGCCGCACGCGCTCGTCCCACACCTGGGCCAGGCTGCTGGGCATGCGCAGATCGTGACCTTCTCGAATGCGAAAGCCCGTGGGACCCAGCTCCAGCAGGCCACGCTCTACCCAGTCCGAGATCAGCTGCACGGTGAACAGCGGGTTGCCCTCGGTGCGCTCGACCACCTGCGCGGCGAGCTCGGGGGCCAGCCCGAGCATCTCCTCGACCAGCGCGCCCCGGTAGCGCGGCTGCAGCGGGCCCAGCTTCAGCGGTCGCGCGTCAGACCGCGCCCGCAAGGCCGAGACCTCCTCGGCCACGGCGTCGTCGCTAGCCACCGTCTCGTCGCTCACCGTGACCACCACCACCACGGGCAGCGGCCCCACGTCGTCTTGGTGCTCGAGCAGGTGCAGCGCGAGGCCGAGGGAGTCTCCACCGGCGTCGTCGAGGAACAGCAGGGCCGGGCGGTCACGACCGATGCGTCGCAGCAGCTCCGTGGTCAGGGCGCGGCGCTCGGCGGCGTGGCCCGGCTCGAGCAACACCGCGAAGCGCTCGGGCTCCGCGACGCCGAGGCGCTCGACCACCCTCGCCACGCGCTCGGCACGGGCCGCCGGCTCCGTGGCGTGGCGGGGGTCTTGCCCGATGCCGAAGTAGCGCCCCCACAGCTGCTGCAGCACGTCACGCCCTTCACTGCGACGCCAGGCGTCCGAGCGCAGGGGCTCGGCCAGCCCCAGCTCGTGGGCCCGCTCGCCCATCCAGATGCCCAGCCGCGTCTTGCCGGTTCCCGCCGGGCCCGAGACCACCACCGCCTGCGCGCGCCCCTCAGTGTAGACATCACGAAGCGCCGCCCACACCAGGTCACGCTCCTCGAGGCGACCTACCATCGGGAGCCTGCGGACTCCCCACAGCCCCAGCCCCGCCCCCAGCAGCTGCAGCGTGCGTCGGGGCGTGCTTCGTGCCCGCCAGTCGGGGAACCCAACGGGCTCCACATCGAAGTCGCGGGGCAAGGCAGGAAGCGGCGTGGCCTCTGGAGGACTGCCCAGGGAAAGGGTGTGCAATGACCGGGTGAAGGTGGCGATCTCCGCCGTGATGGGGCCGGTCGCGTCCTCGATGGGCACCGTGCCATGGATCGGCTGGGTGTGGTGGGCATCGGCACGGCCCGAGCCACGGGTCATCCGGACCGTGGGGAGGGCCTCGGCGAGGCGCTCGGGCAGGGTGGGCGCCGACTGGTCGGGTGCGCCCAGCTCGAGGAGCGCGGCCGCTGCGTCAGAGGCGCGCTGAAAGCGCTGGGCTGGGTCTTTGTGGGTGCACCGACGCAGCCAGGCCATCAGCCCCGGCGGGATCGACGGCCCCACCAGGTCGGGCAACACCAGGTCGAGCTGCGCCCGCACCAGCGCCATCCCCGACCGCCCCTGGAAGGGCACGTGGCCCGCCAGCAGATGAAACACCACGTTGCCCAGGGCATACAGGTCGGTGTGGGGCCCGTAGTCGGCCATGTCGGCCCGAATCTGCTCGGGGGCCATGTAGCTGAGGGTGCCGATGGCCCCCACCCCGTGCGACACGCTGAAGAACTCCGTCTTCTCGGCCGCATGGGCAATCCCGAAGTCGGCCAGCTTGAGGCCTGGGCGGAGGTCTTCGGGGCCGCAGATGAGCACATTGCCCGGCTTGAGGTCTCGGTGGACCACCCCCCTCGCGTGGGCATGGGCGAGGGCATCGAGCAGCTGCAGCACGATGGGCAGCAGCTCCACCCACGACACCTTGCCGATCAGGTCGTGCAGCGTGCCCCGGGAAGCGAACTCCATCGCGATGTAGGGCGCGCCCACCGGAAGCACACCTGCCGACGCCTCGTGGGCCCCTTCCGTCACCTCCCCCACATCGAAGACCCACACGACGCCGGGGTGCTCCAGGCGAGCCATCGTGCGGATCTCGTTGCGGAAGGTGCGGGCCGCGTCGCCCTCGGAGTGCTCGATGACCTTGACGGCCACGGGCACCTTCTGCTCGATGTGGACGCCTTGGAACACCATCCCCATGCCGCCACGCCCGATGGGGGCGTGCAGCTCGAAGGGACCCAGCTCGATGGGGGCGCGGCTCACACCGCGCATCCTCTCACACGCTGGGTCGCTCCAGCTTGTCGAGGCGCTCGCGCAGCTCGCGGTTCGCCTCCGCGAGCTCTTCCAGACGACGCTGCAGGGCCTCGATACCCGCCGCTGGCTCCTTGCCACGCCGCACCTTGACCAACGCCTCGTAGGCCATCCGGCGCGTGCGACCGTCGGGGGCCGTGCGATGGACCCTGCCCAGCGGGCCCTCAGCCCGGGGATCCGCGAGGGTTCCCAGGGCCGAGATGGCGCCGAGCTGCGCCCGGAAGCCTGGCTCCTTGAGCATGGCGACCAGCCTCTCGACCGCCGCACCGCGCAGGGTGTGATGCCGCTCGGTGAGGGTGGCGAGGGCCTGCGACGCTGCCACCCGACTCCGCCCGGAGCCGGTCGTAGTGGCCTGGATCAACGCATCGAACACGTCGGCATCCTGGGTGGCGGCAAGGCCGAGCAGCGCGCGCTGCCGGACGCTGTCACCCCAGCTGTCCACGCCCAGGTGCGACGAAAGTGCAGCCTTCGCCCGTGGGTCGCGGGTCTTTCCGAGGGCATGCAACAACGCCGCGTGCAGCTGCCAGGTGGCCGGGCCATCGTCGAGGGCCGCCAGCAGCGCGTCGGCTGCCACCTCGTCGCGGAACGCGCCGAGCCCGGTGGCGGCTGCCTTGCGGGCCCGCGGGCTGGGGTCGTCGATGACCGCTGCTACGAGGACGCCGCGGTCTGCCGTTCCCCCGCGCTCGGCGAGCTGACCGTACAGCGCCCCACGGACCTTGTCGAAGGGGTGGGCCCGTGCCGCCTCACGCACCGCGGCAACCGCCGTGAGCGACCCTTCGTCGAGCAACGCCTTGGCGGCCCTCACGGCGAGGACCGGGCAGGCGTCGGACAGTAGTGGTGTCAACCACGATTCTGGGCCCTTCAACGTGATCTCAGCTAGCACCCGGTAGCCGGGATCGACCCGCACGTGGCTGACCGCGTCGACGGGAAGGGCCCAGGTGCGCTCGCGCTCCTCGACAGGCAGGGTGACCGGGCTGACCGCGCCGTCGGTGCCCACCAGCTCGAGACGCAGCTGCAGCGAGAAGGCCTCGGGCACGTCGTCGCCCGACTGCGTCTGCTTCACGGTGACCAGCGCCAGCCCGTTCTCCCGGGCGAGCTTGACCTCCAGGACGGGGTGGCCCGCGCAGTGGAGCCACTGGTGGAAGAATCCGTCGAGGTTGCGGCCGGTGTGACCCTCGAAGGCACGCTGGAAGTCTCGGGTGTGGACCACGCCGTGTGCGTGCGCTTCGAGGTAGGCCTTCGTGGCCCCCCAGAAGGCCTCGTCGCCCAGCTCATGGCGCAGGGTCCACAACACGCAGCTGCCCTTGTTGTAGAGGTGACGGTCGAACACGTCGATGGGCTCGCGGAAGTCGTAGCTCACGATGGGGCGCCGGTAGCGCCCAGCGGCCTCACTCAGGTAGCCACTTGCCGTCTCGTGGCGGTACCACGTCGTCTCCTCCGCGGAGAAGGCATGCTCCCACCACACCGCCTCCATGTAGGTGGCCCACGACTCGTTGAGCCACCCCTGCGACCAGTCTTGGCAGGTGACCAGGTCGCCAAACCACTGGTGGGCCAGCTCGTGAGAAACGAGGGAGTCAGGCGGCCAGTCGAGGCTGGCCTTCTCGTCGACCAGCAGGATCTCGGCCATCGTCGTGCACCCGACGTTCTCCATGCCCCCGAAGATGAAGTCGTGCACCACGACCTGATCGTAGCGAGGCCATGGGTAGGGCACCCCGGTGACCGACGAGAAGTGCTCGATCATGTCGGGGGTGCGACCGAAGGTGCGCTCGACGGGCTCTTCCTGGCCCTCGGGCACGAAATAGCGGATCGACACGTCACCCACGTCGCGGGCCCTTACCTCGCTGAGCCGCGCGGCGACGAAGCTCACCAGGTAGGCCGGCATCGGCTTGACCACCTCGAAGCGGCCCACCACGCGGCCATCGGCTTCTTCCACCGACGCGCGCCCCCCGGAGCACAGCACCGTGTAGCCAGCGGGGGCGTCGAGGGTGAGCGACCAGCTGTGCTTCACCCCAGGGTGGTCGTGGCACGGGAACACGAAGTGCCCGTCTTCGTCTTGGCACTGAGTCCACGCCATGTGCTGACGCTCGGGATCAGCCTCGGTGGGGCCGGTGAAGTACAGCCCACGCTGGGGCTGAGCGCCCGACCAGGTGACCACCACCTCGCTCGGCGCCTTCGTGGCCATGATCTCCAGCTGCCCATCGCCAAACCGATGCTCGAGAGGCACCCCGTCGCCGTCGGTCACCGTGCCCAGCTGCACCTCGTCGAGGTCGAAGGCAAGCCGCCCCTCGTAGGAGGCGAGTGGGCGCACCCGCAGGCGTGCCGTGCCCGAGAAGGTGCGGTCGACGGGATCGACCGACAGGCGAAGGTCGATGTGCTCGATCCGCACCGTGCGGTCTGGCGCATAGTGCCGGGGAACACCTGGCTCTGCGAAGGGCATGGGACCGAAGGCAAGGGCGCGCGCGACAGCGGACTGGCTCATGGGAGGCTCCAGCGAAGCTCGCGCTGTAACCCGCCGCCCGTCGCGCTCCTCAGAAGGGCTCGTCGGCCAGCATCCGCTCGGTCAGCTCCTCCACCAGCGAGGAGCTGCCGATGACGAGGGGCGTGCGCGCGTGAAGTGTCTCGGGCACCTTGTCGAGGATGCGCTGACGACCGTCGGTGGCAGCCCCCCCCGCCTTCTCGATGATGTAGGCCAGCGGGAACCCCTCGTAGAGCAGCCGCAGCTTGCCCTCCGGCGACGCGGCCGTCGCCGGGTAGAGGAACACGCCGCCCTTCAGCAGGTTGCGGTGGAAGTCTGCCACCAGCGACCCGATGTAGCGGGCCTTGAACCCTCGCCCCTTCGCACTGGCGAGGAAGGCCTGCACGCCATCCTGCCACTGCAGCGCGTAGGCCTCGTTGCAGCTGTACAGCTTGCCTTCGGGCACGCGGATGTTGGGGTGGGACAAGAAGAACTCGCCGATGGTCGGGTCGAGGGTGAAGCCGTGCACCCCTGCGTCGCTCGCCAGCACCAGCACCGTGCCGCTCCCATACACGATGTAGCCGGCAGCCATCAGGTCGGTTCCGGGTCGCAAGGCATCACTGATCTGTGCGACCTCGCCCTCGTCGCTCTTGCGTCGGAAGATGCCGAAGATGGTTCCGATGGTCGCGTTCACGTCGATGTTGGAGCTGCCGTCGAGGGGGTCGACGGTGACTACGTAGCGACCCGAGTGCCACTGCTCGGGCACGAGCGCGGGCTCATCCTGCTCTTCACTCACCACCATGCAGGTGTGGCCTCGGTGCTCCAGGGACCGCTGGAAGGTGTCGTCGGCGTAGCGGTCGAGCAGCTGGACGAACTCACCCTGGATGTTCACCTCGCCGGTGCCGCCGATCATGCCCGCCAGCCCTGCACGGTTCACCCGGCTGCTGATCATCTTGCCAGCCAGCGCGATCGACTGGCACAGGTTGACGAAGGTGCCAGTGGCCCCCGGGTAGCGCATCAGGGTCTCGACGAGGAAGCGGTCGAGGGTCGTGCCCTCCTCGAACTGGCGCTGCGACATGAGAGGCCTCCGATTGCGGGCCCGTCTAACGCAGCCGCGACCGCCCGCGCTGTCGCAGGCCGAGCACCCACGCCAGCCCCAGCCAACCCCACGCTCCCGCGAGGCCGGGGGCGGCACTGCAGCTACGCTGCGGGGGGGCTCGGTAGGCCTCCACCGTGATGTCGACGCCCCACAGGCGTATGCCGTCATCGAGCACGACCGTGCGAGGGCCCGGAGCGGCGTCGGCGCGAGCCGCCAGGCCGAAGCGCACCTCCGCCCCCGAGACCACGGCCGGCTGGGTGAGCACCAGCCCATCGCCGGCCTCGACCACCACCGGGCCAGCGAAGGCTTCACTGGCCATCGCCACGACCTCTACCTCCCGCCCCTGAACGACCTCATCGGGGGCCACAGAGACGATGGCCGGGGTGTCACCCTGCTCGAGCACCTCCAACGCGTCAGGGAAGGTGGCGACTCCCTGTGGGCCATCGATCACCAACGCCCGGGGGCCAGCAACCGCTGCTTCATCCACCGCGATCCGCAGGGTGGCGGTGCCGACATCGACCACATCGGCTTCCTCTACCTCCACACCCGCACCCAGTGTGAAGGTGGACCGCCCCTGCAGCAGGTACAGCCCCTCGCCCTGTACCAGCACGTAGCGACGCTCCCCCCGTGCCACCCTCGACGGCGTCAGCCCCTCGAGATCCGGAACCTCCACTGAGACCTGGACCGTCGGGGACGCATCGCCCTGCCCGAGGGCACCGTAGTCGGCACGCACCGAGAACCTGCGGCTCCCCCCGGGGGCCAGCGGCCACTGCGTCGCCGCATCGTCGACAGCGACGACCTGCCCCCCTTCCTCCGTCAGCTCGTACCCGACCACCGCATGGGGCGTGACCGGGGGCGTCCAGGACAGGTCGACCTCCGTAGCGACCCGCGCACCGTCGAGATCGGCCGACAAGCCGGTCGGCGCTGCGAGAAACACCCGGAACGTCGCCTCGCCCTCTTCGGGGTACCTCGCCTCCTGCGTCGTGTCCGAGACGGTGGCAAACCAGGTGACCACGGTGTCGGGGGGCTGCCCCGGCACCTCGGCCTCGTACACGCCGTTGCCGACGTCTTGCATCGGAAGCGCTGCGGGGACACCGCCTGTGGACCACCACACCGTGGGCTCGACCAGCGCCACCGTGTCGACCATGGACAGCTGCACCCGGTACGGGCCGACGAGGTCTTGGTTGTCGCTGGGCAACACAAGCGGCGTGATCCTCGGCGCGACGACGTCGGCATCGTGCAGCTCGAGCCGGCGCACATACCACCCGTCGGCAGCTTGGCTCGGGTCGGCCACCAGCCGCAGGCGCGCCTGCAGGTCGTCTCCGAGGCCCGACAGATCGAAGGCGGCGTCGACCCAACCCTGGGAGTCTCCTGTGAAGCCCTCGGCCGTCGGGTAGCCCCCGATGGGATCTACGACGACCCAGCCAGCTCCGGCATCGACCTCCAGCCGAGCGCTGTCGCCCGAGACGATGTCGTAGCCGTGCTCCATCAGCAGGGTGGCCTGCGTCGCTCCGCCCAGGGGCGGCAGGTCGATGAGCAAGGAGTCGTCGGTGTCGTGCAGGTAGGGGCCGTCGGGGTTGGTGCCCCACGATGGCCCACCCGGCCCCGCTGCGGGAGCGACAGACCAAGCCCACTGCAGGGTGTCGCCCGTCGCGACGAGCCCCGCATCGTCGAGGGTGAGGTCCCACACCTGAAGCGGAGCTGCTGCCGCGGCGGCCAACAGTGCCGCGATCACTGCGTGGCCACCGTGTAGGACACCAGGATCGACGCCCCAGCCTGCGGGGGGGGTGTCGAAGACGACGGCCGGCGAGTCGATCGCCAGCTCCCAGCCCGTGGCCTGCACCCCGTCGACACTCACCTGCACCTCGTCGCCCACGGGCACCTCCGCGAGCTCGAAGCGAGCGGGGAGAACCACGCTATCAGCGCTCAAGGCCTCCAGCACGGCGGCGAAGTCGGCGTGGCAGATCGACGCCACCACCCCACCGGTCGCCTCCGCGACCTCTACGTAGGCCGTGCCGGGCTGGGCCGTGCCCCTCGGAGAGGCGCAGCCCGATGGCACATCGCCCACCAGCGCCGAGGCGCGAGCCCAGCTCCCCGACGCCTCCTCGACGGCGATGCGCGCCAGAAACGCCGCCACCGGGTCGTCGTACAGGGTGGCCGAGCTGTCGTCACCGTCGGACACGAACACCACTTGCAGGCCGGCATCCGGGCGGCGAAAGCCCTCATTGGCACCCCCGTCAGTGGCCAGCTCCAGCGCCAGGATCGCGGCAGCCAGACCGGCCTCGGACTGCGTCGGCACCGGCGGCGTGACGAGCATCTGTGCGAACAGCTCTTCGCGGTCGGGGGTGTCGGCGGTGAGCACCCAGGGCGCGCCCCACAGCAGGCCCCGATCCTCGCCGAGCATGTCGGCCCCCACCACGCCCAGCTGCCAGTTGAGGCCCGAGCTGTCGAGACCGGCCATCAGCGCACCGACCGAGTCGGCGAGCGCGTCGAACTCCTGCTCCATGGACGGCGTCTCGTCGATGACGAACAACACGTCGACCCCCTCGAGAGGGGCCTGCACGAAGCGCTCCTCCACCACCACGCGGCGATCCGGAGGATCCCCGGTGCCGAGCCCGTTGAATCCGAACTCCTGGCAGGCCATGGCGATGAGGAGGACTGACGGCAGCACGCGAACCTCGACAGCGTCCCCTAACCCCCGGACCGTCGCAGGCCGTGGGACACCAGGCCTGGAAAGCGGCGCCTGGGCCGAATACGACGCCCCATGCACATCACCTGCCGCTATGTGGCCATGCTCCGCGAGCGACGCGGCCTCGACCAAGAGGTCGTCGAGGTCCCGTCAGGCACCACCGTGTCCGAGCTGTACCGCTCCCTGTTCCCCTCCCCGGCCGTGCCGGTGGGATTTGCCGTCGCCCACTGCCAGGTCCCCGCCGATCATGCGCTGTGCGACGGCGATGAGGTCGTGTTCCTGCCACCGGTCGGGGGCGGATGATGCACCAGCTGACCGACGGCCCCATCGACGTCGCCCAGGTGCGGGCGACGGTCAGTCACCCCGGCCACGGCGCCATCCTCGTGTTCGAGGGAGTGGCCCGCGACAACCTCGCAGGCCCCAGGGTCGAGCTGCTCGCCTACGAAGCCTACGCGGAGCTGGCGGTGCCGGTGATGGAGGCGATCGCCACGGAGGCAGAGCAGTCCTTCGGCGCTGCGGTGAGCATGGTCCACCGCACGGGGCGGGTGGGCATTGGGGAGGCCAGCCTGGTGATCGCGGTGGGCACGCCCCACCGTCCGGAGTGCTACGAGGCGAGCCGGTACGTCCTCGAGCAGGTCAAGCAGCGCCTGCCCGTGTGGAAGAAGGAGATCACCGAAGATGGCAGCGAGTGGAAGGCCAACGCCCCAACGTGAGAGTCGCTCGACCGAGCGTCCGCGCTTCCGTGACCGCACCGACGAAGACTTCAAGCGGCCCGACATCAACCCCTTCCTCGTCGAGCACCGCACGTTCGGTCCGGAGCTCCTCCCCGCCTCCGCGGCATGGAAGCATCGGGGAAGCTGGGCCGAGGTGTTTGGTCGCGAGGCGCCTCTGCACGTGGAGATCGGCAGCGGCAACGGCTTCTTCCTCGCCGAGCTCGCTCGGCGCCATCCCGACTGGAACGTGTTGGGCATCGAGATCCGCTACAAGCGGGTGGTGCTTTGCGCCCGCAAGATCCGCAAGGTCGGCGTCACCAACGCCCGCATCGCGCGCTACCACGCCGCCTTCCTCGACGACCTGTTCGAGCCTGGCTCGCTCGCTGGCCTCTACGTCAACCACCCCGACCCATGGCCCAAGACCCGCCACGACAAGAACCGGCTGATCAGCCGCTGGTTCCTCGAAGACGTGGTGTCGCTGCTGCAGCCTGGCGGCTGGTTCCGGCTCAAGAGCGACTTCGCCCCCAACGTCGACCGCGCCGTCGAGCTCCTCGACCGGGGCGCCGACGGTCAGCCCGCCGAGCGCCTCCCCCTCGAGGTCACCGGCCGCTCCGACGACGTCATCACCGGCCCCGCGCCGTGGCCCGACGACATCGAGACCAACTACCAGTCGAAGTTCCGACTCAAGGGCGAGCCCGTCTACGCCGTCGAGCTGGTGAGGCAGCCCTAGACTACTTGTTCGCGTCGTTCCAGTGCGGGTAGTCGCTGTGCAGCTTCGACAGCCCGAAGTGAGCCTCCACCCAATCGATGAGCTCCGGCGACAGCGACAGGTCCCGGGTCTGCTGGGGGTCGGACAGATCGAACACCCGATGGGCGCCGTCGGGGGCGTACAGCTCCAGCTCGCGCGGTAGGCCGATGGCCACGAAGTCGGCCGCCACCCCATCGTAGTGGTTGGAGTACCGCGCGCCGTTCTCGGTCGCGTACACCACATCGTAGGCGTCGGCCATCCGCCGGCCCGCTTCGCGGGTGGCCTCCCAGCCGTCGGGATGGGACCACGCGATCGGCACGTCGAGCTTCCACGCCCGGTTGCGGTCGTCCATCTTCGCCACCACCGCGTTCACGCAGGGCTCGTCGTCACAGCCACGAAGCTCGGCAGCACCCCACATCAGGTAGCCCCGCTGCGGCCAGCGCAAGAAGCTCGTCAGGTAGACCTCCGCCCCCTGCTGCTCGAGCTGCCACACCAGGGCGGCGATCCGGCTGGCGAACCCAGAAGACGGGCGCTTCGCGGCCAGGGTCTCGTACATCTCCGCAGCCTCGGTCGGATTGCGGAAGCGCATCGTCCACTCGGGCCCCGGGGGCGCTCCATCCGTCGCCGGGGGGTAGCTCTCCTGGGGCTGGGGCTCGTCGACCGACAGCGTCTTGCCCCGGGGGTACACCCTGGGCTTGTTCTTGAACACGTCGTCGGGATGGATCAGCACCCCCGCCGAGCGGGCGCGCCCGGCCCCCACGAAGAACGCCTCTCCGCGGCGGCCGGCCTCCCCCGCCACCAGCACGTCGTCGAGCAGGTACAGCAGGTCGGTCAGATCGAAGGGCCGGCGCCACTGCTCCCGCACCGCCCGAAGGATCGGCTCCTCCGGGTCGGTGTCGGCCAGCGCCACCAGGGCGGGGCCATCCAGATCGACCCCCGCCACCTGGATGACCCAGTCACCGAGCTTCTCCCCGGCCTGGCGCAAGACGACGCGTGCGTCTTCATCGGGCTCGAGGACCTCGAAGGTGCGGTTGGCAGGAATGGGCGCCAGCGGCTCGGGCGGCACCTCGGCGTGGGCGGTGGTCACGCCCACCAACAGGATCGACAGCAGGTACGTCATGACCGCACCCTACCCCCTCCCCACGCCCGCGAGGTACAACCCCAGCCGGAGGAGCCATGGCCGACGGTCTGAGCGCCGCCACGCCGCAGGCGCGGGTGGCAGCCATCGAGGCGCTTCGCTTCGTACACCTCAAGCAGCCCGACACCCTCGGGCGCCTGCTCGACCTGTGCGCCGACGACGCGCCCGCAAAAGAGGTCGACAGCGACGATCCCTTTACCGCCTTCTTCCAAGGAGAGGCCGTCAAGGAGACCCGCACGGTGGGCGATGAAGCGGTAGCGCGGATCGACCGCGCAGGCCTGCCCCGCGACGCATGGGGCGCCCTTGCCGAGGCGCTGCAGCGGCACCCCTCCTGCCGTCGGCTGCAGGAAGCGGCCGCAAGGTGGGCCTCGGAGACCCGCTGGGTCGACGAGGTAGCCGCCCTCGACGCCCTCGTGCCGCCGCTGCAGGCCGCCGACGTGCCGCTGCTCGCCATCGTGGCCGCAGCGAGCCCTGACGGGCGCGATGTGCTCACCCGGCACGCCCTGCGCCCGTGGCACGCCCGCACCGTCCAGGAGCTCCTCAACCACAACGGAGCGCACCACGGCACCGTCGAGGCGATCGAGGAAGGGCTGGAGGAAGGCTGGTTGGTCCCCGATGCCGACCAGGCCATGCTGCTGCTGGGCCTGCTGGCGGGCTGGGAGTCGGAGGCGGCGCCGCGGGTAGCGGCCTCGCTGCGGGAGCGGCTGCCGTGGGCGGTGGCCTACCAGGCCATCGATGATGCCGACGCCCGACCGGGCTTGCTGCAGTGGCTCGAGGCAGACCACCCTGCTCCGCCAGGGATCGGCGCCCGGGTCGCCGAGGTGCTCAGGCAGCGTCCCCCCATCGAAGGATGGCCCCTCGCGCGCTGGGTCGACCGGTTCGCCCTGGGCTCGGAGACCTTCGACAGCTGGGGGCTCGACGACGACGCGGCCGAGGTCCTGCGCCGCCGCCTCGACGGGCTGCTGAGCGACGACGAAGCGACCCGGCTGGAGGCCTGGAACGCCGCGGGGTTGCTGGTCCTGGAGGGCCGACACGAGCCGATCCTGTCGCAGCTCGAAGAGGCGCTGATCCGCGAGCTGCCGTGGGATGCCGGCTTCGTGGCGCGCCTCGCGGCCGGGCGGCCATCCCTGCCCGGCCTGGGGCCCGCCATGGCGCGGCAGATCGAGGCGCACGGCGATCCCGAGCCGGCACTGTCGGCCGCCCACGATCTCGACGACGATGCCCTGGCACCGGTCGTCGACGCCCTGCTCCGCCACGCAGCGTCCCAGCCGACCGTGCAGAAGCCCGCAGGGCCGGGGCTGGTGCGCACCCACCGGGAAGGGATCGACACCGACGCGCTGGGGCGCCTCGTCGACCGCGTCCCCACCCCCGAGCGACGCGAGCGGCTGGCGGCGGTGGAGCCGGTCGTGGGAGCCGCTTCGTGATCGGACTGCCCGACGACTTCGCGTCCGAGTCGCTGTATGCCAGGTCCCACTGGTTCGTGCACGACCTGCTCGAGCTCGACCGCGAGGCCCAGCGGGTCGTAGCCTGGACCGACACGCAGCAGCTGGGGGCCCTCGTGGAGGCCCAGCAGCCGTGGCCTGGCCACCCCAAGCACGTGCCGGGCGCGGTAGCCGTGCAGATGACCGGCACCCTCGGCAACCTGCACGCCGCCTACCTGCTCGACCTGCGCCCCTCCCAGGGGTGGATCGGGTACGGCACCCACCTCAAGGCGGCGAAGTTCCGCCGGATGGGCGAGATCGGCCCCCCGATCGTGTCGTTCGCCGAGTGCACGCGCCACCGGTGCTTCCGGGGCACCTGGTTCCTCGACTACCGCTTTCGGTTCGAGCAAGACGGCGAGACCTTCTACGAGTCGACCCAATCTGCAGCTTGGGTGCGTCACACCGAAGAGTGAACGCCCTTCACCTTCCGGGGCTGCGCGTCGCGGCGCGGGAGGCTATCATGGCGCATTCGCCGGTCTTTGCCGGCCGTTGTCGTCTGGAGTCCTCATGCGTCCATGGTTCGTCGGTTCCCTCATCGTCTCCCTTCTGCCCACCGCCGCGTGCAAGAAGGAGAAGCCCGTCGCACCGACGGAGATGACCGAGATCCTCACCTACATGTTCGTCAACTGGGAAGACCCCGAGGCCCTCGCAGCCGCCAGCGACAACCTCAAGCCCTGGCTCGACGACAACGCCGCGGCCGAGCAGACCGTCGATGGCTACCAGCTCGAGCCCCTCGACCCCGACGACATCGGCGACAGCGTGGTCTACCCGTCCGATGCGGTGTTCGCCGACCAGCTCGGCGCCGCCGGGGGCAACGTCTCCGGCTTCGGCCTGAGCGATCACGCCCGCCACATGGTCGTGAAAGACCAGACCTTCGCCAACGAGAAGTCCTACAACGCCTACGACCGCACGGTCGTCGAGGGCAACGCCGGCACCTTCAAGTCGGGCTCTGGCCTCATCCGCACCGACAACTACGTCTCCACGCAGGTGCTCATCTACGAGATCCCCTACGATCTCAAGAAAGACTACCGCTGGGTCACCGGCGAGTCGTCGAAGTCGATCATCGGGCGCAGCTGGATCGAAGAGGTGGGCTGCAACGACGGGGGCGGCACCTGCCTGCTGCAGTCCTTCTCGGTCGACGTGTTCATGGACAACGGCGCCAACAGCACCCAGCGTCTGACAGCTACATGGGCCCAGACGAAGCCCAGCCTCGGCGACGACTTCATGGTCGACTCGCTGGCCGACGGGCTGCAAGACGTGTTCGAGGGCACCGACGCCTGGCTGGAAGCCAACTGAGGGCTGGGGGGTCGACCGTTCGGCCCTGCCCTACCGTGCCACCGTCTCGGTCCTGTACAGTGCGGGTCGAGGAGGACCCCGGATGGCATTCGCGAGCGTTTGGCTGTTGATCGGCCTCGCCCTGGCCCAAGACGCACCCGCGTCGGGCATCGAGATCTCCCGCACCGCCGACATCTACCCCCACTTGCCCCCGCCGGGCGCCACCCGGTGGGACCCCGCCAAGCTGGTGGCGGCGGTCGACGCATCGACGCGGCGGTGGGAGCCCAACGATGTCTACGAGCTCATCGACCAGGAGGTCCCCGAGCCGATCATCAAGGTGGTCGCGGGCAAGGTGGGCCTATTCTACGACGGGTCGGCCAAGCCGCTGAAGACCATCGCCGCCGAGGCCCGAGCCGGTGCCAGCGCCGAGACGGTCGTTGTCAGCGGCGACATCGCACCGTTGTTCACGTGGTTCGAGGGCGTCTTCAAGGCCCGCACCGAGGCCGAAGACACCCTGGGCATCCCTGCCATGCGGGGCGGCAGCGAGACCGAGCACCAGTATCAGCGCCGCATGCGCGAATACGAGGAGCAGCGGGTCAAGCAGGTCGGCCCGGTGGAAGGGCGCATCCAGGCCGCGACCTTCGAGGTCACCCTCCCCGCGGTAATGAAGAACGAAGGCGGCTGTGAGCGACCTGTGGCGGTGGGCGACGCGTCGAGCGTCGACTTCGACCTGTTCCGCGAGGTCGCGGGCACGCGGCAGCCGGAGACCCTGGTGAGCCTGGCTTCCCACAGCGTGGAGAAGATGATGTTCGCCGTGGCTCCGCAGCGCCGCGTGGAGGCCCACGGCCGGTGCGGTCGCTCGGCCAGCTCCCTGGTGGTCAGCATGAAGCGCGCCGCCGAGGGCCAGTGGACGGCCTCCGGCGACTTCAAGTAGGGCTCAGAAGCCGCCGTCGGGCACCGACACCTGGCGAATCGAGCGGATGGCTTCCGGATCGCCGGACAGCTCGGCGGCACGAGCCACCAGCTGCTGCAGCGCATCCGGAGACAGGGGCCGGTCGATGACCGACAGGTCGTAGGCGACCCCGTTCGCGAAGTCGCGGTGGGTCGACCCGAGGTTGCTCGCATCGGCCTCGTAGATGGCGTCGTCGACGGCCTTCTTGGTACCTCGGCTCACGCCGTGCACGACGGCGAGCACCGTGGCGCCCTGCACCTGGTCGCCCAGGTCGATCATCGCGCGCGACTCGAAGACACAGTCGCGCAGCGAGCCGTACTGGCTGAACTGCCCGATGGTGGTCGCGACGCGCCGAGCGATGCGCGGCTGGGCCTCCTGGGTGGCCGCCCCGATGTGGGGGGTGCAGGAGATGCGCGGCTCCTCGGCGTAGGGGTTGACCCATGCAGGCTGCCCCGGAGCGGGCTCCTCGGGGTAGACATCGACGGCGGCCCGCCGGATCGCTCCGCTGGCCACCGCTGCCTTGAGCGCTTCACTGGAGTGCAGGTTGCCGCGCGCGAGGTTGAGGTAGATCCGTGGGCTGCTGTCGGGGCGGTCGGCCGCCATCAAGCCCAGGACGTCGTCGAGGAGTCCCTCGTTGCTCCTGTCCCACGCGTCGCGGGCCGAGGTGTGCACGCTGACCATGTCGGAGGTGCGGAACAGCTCGGCCAGGCTCTCACAGCGCTGCCAGCCCATCTCCATGCCGACTTCCTGCGCCACCAGGCGGTTGTCGTAGAAGCGGATGCGCATCCCCATGCCCTCGGCAGCGCGGGCGGTGGCCCGGCCGATGTTGCCGAGCCCCACGATGCCGAGTTCCTTGCCCAGCACCTCGAAGCGGCCCGAGGCCGTCTTCTGCCAGGAGTTGTCGTGCATGGCCACGTCGGTCTCGTACAGGCGGCGAGACAGCGCGATCAGGTGCGCGATGGCCAGCTCGACCACCGACCGGCCATTGGAGACCGGGTCGTTGAACACCAGCACCCCGTGCTCGGCGCAGGCGGCCTGGTCGACGGAGTCGGTGCCGATGCAGCACAGCTGCACCGCATACAGCCCCGGGCAGCTCTCGATGAGGCGACGAGTGACGGGCACCCTGCTGCGCTTGAAGAGCACCTGGGCGCCCGTGCGGTTGATCTCTTCGATCAGCGCGTCCTCGTCGGGCACGGCGTCGAGTCGCGTGCACCGAATCCCCGCCTGCGCGAGGCGCTCGTCGAGGGTGGGATGGGGGGACTCGATGATCAGGGCAGCGTCGAAGCGGTCGGTCAGGATGCGCGCCATGTAGGCCTCCAGGGAGTCCCCCTAAGGGTGCCCCCCCGGGCCAGCAACGCCACCCGACGTTGCTGTGGGGGTCACTCCCCCGACCACCAGCCCGGAACGCCAGGTGCATCGAAGCCATCTCCCGCCGTCTCCACCCAGACCGGGTTGGTGACGGCGTAGGGACGAACCGGGAACTGCCGGGGAATCGGCGTGGCCTCCGACAGCAGGAAGGAGACCGCGGGGACGCCGCCGAGGGCCTCGGTGACCACCAGCTCCAGCTCGACGTAGGGGATCTCCACCGGCGTGAACACCGGAGCGAGCTCCTCGTCGCCGGTGACGATGGCGACAAACCAGCTGTCACCATCGACCGGATAGGCCTCTTGCCGCACCAGCCGCACCACGGAGGGGCCTTCGGGGATGTCCCACACATCGATGAGCGTGCCGTTGCGGTAGATCTCGACACGGTCGGCATCCATCCAGGTGGGCGCCTGCACCTCGACCTCCACGGTGGCCATCCCGTCGGTCGCCCGCACCTCCGAGCCGATGGGCTCGCCCTGCACCCACATCTGCACGAAGGGGCCGTAGCTGGCGACCACCCGGTGTTCCTTGACGGCATCCGCGACCGCCTGGTCGTCGAGGACCGCAGGGTCGTCGGTGTCGGACATCACGAAGTTGCGCGGGCAGCCGCTCTCGGTGGAGGTGAGGCCGTGGGTGTCGGAGTTGCCCAGGATCGTGAACCGGAAGCCCAGGTTGAGCAGGGTGAACCAGTCGTCGACCTGCCCGTTGAGCTCGTCGCTGAGCACGTAGGTGCCGTCTTCGAGCCCGGCCTGCTCCTCCATCGTGCGCTCGAAGAAGTCGAGCACATCGGCCTCGCCCTCTGCGAAGGCCTCCAGCTCGGACTGTGTCGGCGTGCGCAGCAACTCGAAGCGCTTGCCGTTGAGCATCTCGAGGCCGTGCACGTCCCACGACATGTTCTCGGGCTGCAGCAGCTCGTTGAAGCTGTTCAGCAGCGGGATGGAGACCTCGGGGATGCCCGGCGCACCACCGACCCCTGGCTCACCGGCCGTGGGGTCGAAGCCGAACTGATCGAAGTAGCCGAGGATGCCGTCGCGGGGGTGGCCTACGAAGATGGCCGGATCCGCCCCGCCGGCGGCCCCCATCAGGCGAAGGCTGTCGATGATCTCCTGCGGCGTCTTGCCCGTCCAGTCGACCTCTTCGCGGCCGCCGCCGGCCTCGGCCAGGAAGTCTTGCGCGAGGGGGAAGCCGAGGAAGTGGCCGACCTCGACCGTGGTCGTCTCGTTGCCCACTGCCGTCTGCACCCAGGGCTCCATGCCCAGCAGCTCGACGGTCGGCGCGTAGTCGACCAGGAAGTCGTGGTCGGTCGACGCGAAGAACTCGACCCCCTCCGACACCATGGTGCGCACCCGGTCGGCGAGCACGACCCCCGAGTCGTGGGAGTGCTGCGCGTGCACGTGCAGATCGGCGCTGATCCATCCCGTGGTGTCGACGCTGCGCTCCACCATCAGATCGAGCTCCGCACCGACGGCGCCGTCGATGGTGAACGGCTCAGAGATGTCGAGCTCGTACTCCAGCCCACGGCTGGCGATGGCCTGGTAGGTGCCGGGGGCCAGCTCGACCTCGCCCTCCCCGTACAGGGCGAACAGCACCGCCTCGGGGGCGCCTCCGATGAAGCCGTCGCCGAGCACCGGATCGCGGCTGGGCTGGGTGGCGCCGACCGGGAAGATGCTCACCTTGGAGGGCACGGCGCGGCCTCGCTCATCGCGGACGCGGAAGGTCAGCACCCCGGTGCGCCCGATGTCGAGCAGCACCTCCACCTCTTCCCCACGGCGCACGTCGACCGCGACCCGGGTGCCGTCGGGGCGCCCGCGGCTGTGAGCCATCAGCTCCCAGCGGCCCACGGGTAGCCGCCCGCCGAAGGACCCGTCTTCCGAGCGGTCGTCGGGGTGCACATCGGTGCGGAACTGCGAGTAGGGCTTGTCGGCCCCCGGCTCATAGACGAACACGTCGACACCGCTGGCCGCCGCCTGGGTGCTTCCCTCGACCACGAAGCCCGACACGGTGCCGAAGGGGATCGCGCGGGCCTCGAGGTATTGGTCGAGGATCGAGCCCACATCACCGTGGCCCAGGAAGAAGTAGCGGTCGTAGGACAGCGCTGTGCCTTCAGCAAACCGCGCCGAGCTGCCGTCGCCGTCGGTCGCTCCCCCCACGGCCACCGTCTGCGACGCGGTGAACAGCGGCACCCACAGATCCCCCGTGGCAGGAGCCAGACCGTAGGAGACACCGTCGGCCACGCCCGCGATGAACGGGAACTGGAAGGGCTCGATGAAGGTGTTCTCTCCTCGCTGCATCGACTCGAAGACCGCGCCGTCTTCGTCGAAGCCGATGCCAGGCGCGAACACGTCGACCGATCCGCCCTGCAGGTAGAAGTCGCCGAGCACCACCCCGCTCTCGATGGCCCAGTTGATCAGGGGAAAGCTGGTTTCGTGCCCTGGTGCGGCGATGACCTCGGGTGCCAGCGGCCCCGGAAGGTAGGCATCCGCGTCTTCGTCGTCGATGTCGGCGTAGTGCACCTCGGTGTGCAGCTCGAACCAGTCGACCCCTGGGACCGCGCGGTATTCGTTGACGAAGGTGTAGGGGGGGGCTCCCACGATGCTCCACAGCCCGTCGAGCAAGGTCAGGAAGGGCTGCCTGGCCGCCACGGTGCGGATGACGGCGGGCCCTCCGTCGGAGCCGTCGCTGACGAGCTCCACCGAGCCCTCCAGCGGATGCATGACATCCATGTTGGCGGTGGGGAACAGCTCGGCCAGCTGGTCGCGCCCCCGCCCCGCCGAGGTGGCGGGATCGGCCCGGTGCACGTCGGCGTCGACGATGGATCCCCCGTGCAAGCCGGGCCCGAGGCTGTGGCGTGCAGCGAGGACCGCGATCCGCCCGTGCTGGTTCTCCAGCAGGAAGTCGCCGGGCTGCGCGATCGCCTTGGGCCCACCGATCCCATCGGCGAGGGAGCCGATCACCGCCCCCCTGGCGTAGCCTTCTTCGGGCTTCCCACAGGATGAAGCCGCCATGGCGGCGAGGATCGAAAGGACGACGGGGGTGGTGCGGTGTGTCACGGGCGATATCCTAACCCGCGTCTCGGGCAGCGCCCGCGACTGCTGGAGACCGAGAACATGCGCGCAATCCTTGCTTTCAGCGGCCTCTTCCTCGCCACTGCCGCCGTCGCTGGCGAAGGGGCTCCCGACCAGGGCGTCGGCGGCGCTCTGCAGAGCTGGAGCAGCGTGCCCGTGCTCGACGAGGCTGACCAGCAAGGAGGGTCCCTACATGTGTGGGGGCAGCTACAGACATGGGCCACCGTGTCGGACCAAGACGAGGCGGTCCAGGCCGATCCAGCGACCTATGGCGACCCCGAGGCCGACCCAGGGTTCACCATCGCGCGCGCTCGCTTCGGCATCGACGGCTTCCTCCCCCTCGGCGACCGCTCTTGCTGCGGCCAGGTCGACTACGCTGTCAGCGTCGGGCTCGGGGCCCCCTACGATGTGCTCTCCACGAGCGACTCCGATCTGCAGATCGTCGACGCCTTCGGCCGCTGGGCCAACGTCTACGACTTCGGCACCACCAGCATCGCCGCAGGGGTGCAGCGTGTCCCCTTCTCCCGCGACGCGATGACTTCGTCGGCCCGGTTGGTCTTCCAGGAGCGCGCCGTCGGCACCGCCTGGCTGGTGCCGGGGCGCGACGCCGGCGCCGTGCTCGGTCAGTCCATCGCCTTCTCCGACGCCCCGTCGGGGGCCCAGTTGCTCGTGCGCGGCGGGCTGTTCAACGGCAACGGGGATCTGTTCGGCGACAGCGATCCGGGCCTGATGGCCTCGGTGCGCGCCGAGTTCCTCATGGGCGACGCCTACCAGACGTGGTCGCAGGATCTCGAGCCCGCTCTCGGTGTAGGTGGCTCACTGCTCTCAGACCGTGAGCTGGCCACCGTCACCCGCTCCAACGAAGCGGATCTCCTCGCCCGCTACAAGTGGGTCACGGTGAGCGGCGAGCTGGTCACCTCGAACATCGAGCCGCGCAACTCCGACGTGGTGGCCCCCGAGGTCCTCCGCAAGACGACGCGGCTGGGTTGGCACGCGCAGCTGTCGGTGTTCCTGCCGTTCACCCAAGGTGGGCTCGAGGTCTCCGGCCGCTACGCCACCCTCGACGACGATCGCGAGCTCACCAACCTCGGCGACGTGCAGATCCTCCACGCCGGAGCGACGTGGCGCGAGGTGCTGCCGAGCTTCGACCTGGGCGCGGGCTACATCCACCGCGAGGAGTCCCCAGCCTTCAGCAACGACACGGTGAGGGTGTGGATGCAGGTGCGGCCCAGCCGGAGCCTGTGACGAGCGCGCCGGTGGGCGCCCCGCGTCCGCGCGCCGACGTTACGGTGTAGAGCAACGATGAGATCCTGGGCTGACCTACACCCTCGGCCAATGCCGATGTCGCGGTCGCCATCGACGACACGAATGTGTCACACTGCCGCTTCGCCACGCACCACCCTCATGGCGTGCGTGGGTCCCAATTTGGGTTATTTGCATCTTCTCGCCCTTCAGGAGGTTGCATGGACTCCTTCGTGCCACGGCAAACGCGCGGTGAACGTCTCACCGCCGACCAGGAAAAGGCCATGGCTCGGCGGATCCGGGCTGCCGAGCAACGCGCCCTCGACTCCATCCGCGGCTTGGCCGTGGCCGACGAGCAGCTCGGGCGAAAGCCCAAGCGGGCCGAACGCACCCGTGCAGGGTGGGTCGACCGACTCGAGGCCGCCGTCAACGCTGTCTGGAAGGAACACCGCAACGACGCCGAGCACAAGATGTCGGCGCGGGCTGCCAAGCAAGCCTGGGCGGAGGTCGAGGCGATTCGCTGGGAGCTCGCGATGTCGGGGCGGCGTATTGCCCACGGTGAGGCTCGTAAGCTCGCCGGCCCCTTCATGGACGAAGCCGATCTCGTGCAGGAGGGCTACATCGGCCTGCTGCGCGCCGCCAAGCGCTTCGACCCCGACCGAGGCATCCGCTTCAGCACCTACGCCCGCTGGTGGGTCCGAGCGCAGATGACGCGCGCCATCGACCACACCGGGCGTCCCGTGCGGCTCCCTGGCTGTGCGGTGGAGCAGACGCGCAACCTCCGCAAGGCCATCAAGCGCTTCGAAGACATGGGCGTCGACTACACCGTTGCCGACCTCGCCGACGAAGTAGGCATCGATAAGAAGCGCGCCGAGTTCTTGCTGTCGCAGGGCCAGACGGTCAGCCTCGACCAGCCCGTCGATGATGGCCCCCGCGCCCGGAGCCTCGAGCACTTCCTGTCCGACGAGACCGCGGCCGATCCCGACTCCGAAGCGATCCACGCCCAGGAGATCCGCCGCATGCTGGAGGCCTTCCAGCACGTGCTCACCGAGCGCCACCGCTACGTGCTCACCCGGCGCTACGGCCTCGAAGACAACCAGTTCCGCACCCTGTCGCAGGTCGGCAAGGGCATGAACCTGTCTCGTGAGCGCGTGCGCCAGATCGAGCGGGAGGCACTCACGCGGCTGCGCGAGCAGGCCAACATCCGTGATGCCGCGGCCCGCCTGGCCGCCGCACAGCAGGGCTGACTCGCAGGCTCGCTGGGCCTACGACAGGCCCAGCAGCCGCCCCACGATCCGGAGTGTGGCGCTCTGCGGCACCACCTCACCGTCGTTGACGAACAGGCACAAGCAGCGCCCATCCTCGTCGACCTGCACGTGGTGGACTGCGTCGCCTTCGGCTACCGACAGGTCGCCAGGCCCGTAGCTGACCCCCTCGGCCGTGAAGCCCCCCACCAGAGGCATCGCCCGCTCCACGCCTTCGTGGTGGTGGTCGGGCAGGGTCATGCCCGCGGGGAAGTCGACCAGAAACGCGTGGGCCCCGTCGAGCTCCAGCCAGGCCTGGGCTACGCCGAGCGGCAGGCGACGCCAGGCCAGGTCGGCCAAGCCCCCTACCCGCTCACGCAGCGGTCGTGGCAACGGATCGTCGTCGAGCATGCGCGACGGAGGCCCCGACGGAGCGACGTCGGACGATAGCCGGTCGAACAGGGCCTCGACGGGCGGGAGCTCGGTCGTGTCGGTGGATGGCGCCAGAGCGGGCGCCAGGGCGTCGAGGTCGCCCACCACCTCGCGGCACCGGCCGCAGAAGGTCAGGTGGCAGGCCACCAGGACCGCCACGGCCTCGGGGGCCGTCGCGGCTGCATAGGCCACGAGATCCTCGTCTGGCGGATGGTGGAGCGGCTGCGTCAACGAATTATCCGTCCTCACCTCCAAGGTACCGGGTCCGAGGTGTTTCGGATCAACGGCATTGGGGCAGCGGGAGAAAGGTCCACATGAATGTCGCATTGCTGGGAGCGACCAAGGGCATGGGTCGGGCGCTGGCCCGAAAGATGGCCGCGCGGGGCGACAGCCTGTTCCTCCTCGGTCGCACGCCTGAAGAGCTGAGTCGCTCGGCGGCCGACCTCGAGGCGCGTGGCGCCCAGGGCGAGGTGAAGCACGCCCCGTGCGACCTGCTGGAGCCCGACACCTTCGCCACCGCCCTCGATGCGGCTGAGGAGCAGCTGGGTCGCCTCGACATCGTGGTGGTGTCGGCCGGGCTGTTCGGCACCCAGGAGCAGCTGGAGGCTGACCTCGAGCTCACCCGGCGCGTGCTCACGGCCAACTACGCCCACACCGTGCTGTTCTGCGAGCATGCGCGCCGGCGCCTGCTCGCCAAGGGCGGCGGCACACTGTGCGTGTTCTCGTCGGTGGCCGGCGACCGAGGCCGCAAGCCGGTCGCGCTGTATGGCTCGTCGAAGGCTGGGCTGTCGCACTACCTGGAGTCCCTCGACCACCGCTACCGGGCCGACGGCCTGGTCACCGTGTGCGTCAAGCCTGGCTTCGTGAAGACGGGGATGACCGCCGGCCTGAAGCCCGCGCCCTTCGCCGGGGAGCCCGAGCCGGTGGCCGAGCGCGTGCTCGCCGCCATCGATCGCGGCAAGCCCATGGTCTACGCGCCGGCCATCTGGGGGCTGATCATGTGGGTGATCCGCCTGCTGCCCCGCTTCGTGATGCGCCGCGTCGGCTTCTGACAGCCCGACGCGACCCCTCGGTCAGCCGACGTAGAGCGCCTCGATGGCGTCGCCGTACTGCTTGAGCACGTTGCGGCGCTTCAGCTTCAGCGTGGGCGTGAGCATGTTGTTGTCGGTGGTGAACTCCTCGAGGGACACGAGGACCTTCTTCGGCAGCTCGTAGCGCTTGAAGCTCTTGCTGTTGCCCTGGATCTCCTCCTGCAGCATGGCCAGCACCTTGTCGTTGGTGGGCGCGCTGGCCACGTCGATCCCCTGCTCCTTGCACCACGGCTCGAAGGCCACCATGTCGGGCACGATGAGGACTACGTTGTAGGGCTTGTTCATGCCGTAGAGCATCGCGTTGGCCACGAAGGGCGACAGCTTGATCTCCTCCTCGAGGGGCGACGGCACCACGTACTTGCCGTTCTCGAGCTTGTACTGCTCCTTGATACGGCCGGTGATGTACAGGTAGCCCTCGCTGTCGAGCCGCCCCATGTCGCCCGACCGGAAGCCGCCATCGCTCATCAGCACCTTGGCGTTCTCGTCTTCGCGGTTGTGGTAGCCCTGCATGACGTTGGGCCCGTAGATGACGATCTCGCCGTTCTCCTCGTCGCCCGTGACCTCCTTGTCGATCACGATGCGGACCTGGTTGATCGCCTTGCCCACCGACCCGATCTTGCGGTTGCCCGGGTAGTTCGCCGTCGCGATGGGGCTCGTCTCGGTGAGCCCGTAGCCCTCGTAGACCTCGATCCCGAGGGCATCGATGAACTTGGCTACGTCGCGGTTGAGCGCCGCCGAGCCGCTGATGGCGTACTTCAGACGACCGCCGAACCGGGCCCGCACCTTGCTGAAGATCAGGCTGTCGGCCAGCGACAGCTTCAGCCCCTCGAAGAAGCCAATGGCCTCGCCCGCGTTCTTCCGGGCCGCGATGCCGACCGCCTGGTGGAACAGCGACTCGACCATCCCGCCACGCTCGGCCATCTGCTTGTTCACGCCGTCGTAGATCCGGTTGAAGATCCGCGGGACCGCGAACAGGATGGTGGGCTTCACCTCGGCGAGGTTGCCCACGAGGCTCGGGATCTCGTCGTTGATCGCGAGGGAGCTGCCCATCGACAGCAACCCGTGCAGCTCGACCGTCTGCCCGAAGCTGTGGGCCCACGGCAAGAACGACAGGGAGCGGTCGTCGGGGGTGAAGGTGAACACGTCGTGGATGGCGTTGACGTTGCTGCAGATGTTGCCGTGCGACAGCTTCACGCCCTTCGGCTTGCCCGTCGTGCCCGACGTGTAGATGAAGCCGGCGAGGTCGTCCCAGCTCGGGTGGCTCGCCTCGACGGGCTCCGCTTCGCCCTTGGCCAGCAGCGCCTGGTAGCTGTGGTCGTCGTCGGGGCTCGCCTCGAGGCCGATGGCGTGGCTCAGGGTGTCGATCTGGTCGACCAGACCCTTGAGCTTGGCGTAGATGTCGTTGGTGGCCCCGATGACCACCTTGGCCTCGCTGTCACCGAGGATGAAGGCCCACTCCGACTCCTTCTGCGCCTCGTACATCGGGACGAACTGCGCCGCGAGACCGTAGGTCGCGTAGGCGGCGACCGCCCACTCCACACGGTTGTTGGCGACCACCCCGACCCGATCGCCCTTGCCGACCCCGAGGGAGGCCAACCCCCCCCGGAAGCGGTCGACGAGCGACTTGAACTCGCCGTAGGTGATCCAGTCCCACTGCCCATCCTTCTTGGTGCCAAAGAGCTGGTTTCCGGCGTATTTCTCACAGCTCTTCTCGAAGAGATCCACTAGGCTGTCGAACTGGGGCATTCCTGTTCCTCCGGGGGCAATGGGCCGTCCTAACCTCCGACGCGCGTCGCGTCAGACAGCACTCGTGGCAGGATGCGATCTGGAGGACCCGATGGGATTCGCAGCCGACCTGGAGGCCCTGGTGGGTCAGATCGACGCAGGGAAGTGGCCCGACGAGGTGCAGCTGCTCAAGCGGGTGCGCAGCCTGCCGGAGCTCGAGCAGATGGCGCAGCATGGGTGGATATCCAAGGGCAGCCGCGATCCTCGGCTGAAGCTGGTCCGCCACAGCAGCGGCACCTTTCTCGTGGTCCAGTACGTCGACGGCTGGTCGACCCGGCTGGCGATGCAGCCCATGCATCGCTGATCCGCTAGGCCACGAGCGCCCAGATCAGGCCGCCGGCAAGCCAGGCGAGCACCAGATAGCCAGGCACCGTCGACGCGAGCACCAGGGCGCGCACCCCGCGGCCGACCCGTGCTCCGAGGGCCAGCGGGTAGCAGGCCCGCGCCAGCAGGTAGACCGCCCCCGCCACAGTGGCGCTCGTGGTGTCGACGAACACGGCATGCAGCCACAGCAACACCAGGAAGGGCGGCATGTGCTCGAGGGTGTTGAGCTGGAACCGGTCGGCTGCGAGCATCTCGCGGTCTTGCCCGAAGTAGCGGTCGAACTTCTCCCCGCGCGCCGCGTACTCACGCACCAGCCGCAGCTTCACCCGGAGGGTGTGGATCTGGAAGGCGTAGTACAGCAGCAGGTACAGCAGCGTGACGACGAGCGGGCCGGCGTAGGGGGCGACAGGCATGGTCCCCCCTATCTCGTCGGCCTGAGGTTACGTGCTCCACGGCGGGTCTTGCCAGGCTGGTGCCGGCCCCGGTCTTCAAAACCGGTCGGGTCGGGTCGAGAGGCTCTGACCGGTGGGTTCGATTCCCATGACCCGCCGCCACTTTTCGGGCTCGATCGCTGGACCAGGACGCCCGTGGACGTCGTCGCTGCGTCGGTCGCGTACAGGAGTACGCTTCCCTCCTGGCTCCTAGCCCACGAACGCCCTGGCCTCAGCGCTCTGCCCGAAAAGAGCAGAGACAAAGGCCGGGGGCCAGGTCCGTGGTGGCCCTCCGCCACCTTCCTCACGCGTCGGCGGTGCCTCTCGAGGCCACGATGGGTCGTGATAGGGTGCCCTATCGTGGTTTGCCCCGGAGCCCGCTGCGTCTCCCGCAGCCGAGGATCCCTGCCATGCGCTACCGACACCAGACCATCGAGTTCGGTGACTTCGACATCCACGTTCGCACCCTCCGCGACACCAACGAGTTCGCTGATGTGGGTGGGGAAGCCGAGGCCCTCGGCATTCCCCCGGCGAGCTGGCCCCTGTTCGGTGTGCTGTGGGACTCTGCCTTCGTGCTCGCGGCACTGATGGTGCGGGCCGACATCGCCGGTCGACGCATCCTGGAGGTGGGCTGTGGCATCGGCCTCGCCAGCCTGGTGCTCAGCAAGCGCGGCGCCGACATCACCGCCAGCGACCGCCACCCGGAAGCGGCCCGGTTCCTGGCCCACAACACGCAGCTCAACGAGGTCCCACCGATCCCCTTCGAGCGGTCCGACTGGGACGACCCGCAAGACGGTCCGCCGCGCTTCGATCGGGTCATCGGCAGCGACCTGCTCTACGAGGCGCAGCATGCCGCCCTCCTCGCCGGCTTCATCGATGCCCACGCTACGCCCGACGCCGAGGTGATCGTGGTCGACGCCGGGCGTGGCCACGCCGGGCGGTTCGCTCGACAGATGATTGAGCGGGGCTTCGAGCACACTCACCGCCACGCCGCCGACGACCCCTCCCTGGCGTTTGGCCGCGAGATTGGGGCTCGAATCCAGATTCACACGTTTCGGCGCAGCCCCCCTACCGAAGTGGGCAGCTAGCGGGCCCTCGGCCGGGGCCCCACCTGCCTCCCCTCCGCCATGGCTCGGTAGGGCTACCGTAGGCAGTGGGTAGACCCCCGCTCGTTGCGACCGTGGCAAGATGGCAGTACAAAGGCTCGCTCGGAGTTCCTTCTGCTCACGTCCCTCCTGCTACTGGTTGCTGCTGCGACGGCCGACGAGCTACCGCCGTCGACCCCCAGTGCGCCACTGTTCGCTACGGCCTACCTGCCGTCTGGCGAGGGAAGCTACGAGCGATGGGACTGGGAGCGCAGCTACGGATCGTGGCTCGCCGTGACCACCCTGCGCGATGTGACCGAGCGGCTGGCCTGGGAGCTACCACTGGCCGACCCCATCCTGGTCGGCGACCTGTCGCGCAAGGGCGGCGGGCGGATGCACGGCCACAAGACACACGACAAGGGCATCGACGCCGACCTGGGGCTCTACATGCGCGGAGGCCGCCAGCCCCTGGGCGGCTTCGTCGACGTCCACCCACACGAGCTCGACCTCCCCGCCACCTGGGCGATGATCCGGGCGCTGCTCGACACGGGCAACGTGCACTTCATCCTCCTCGACCAGTCCCTCATCGACGTGCTTCGCACCCACGTGCTCGTCGAGGAAGGCCTCACGCCCGACGAGGTCGATGCCATCTTCCCCGGCGGCCCGGTCGACTGGCGGCGGCGCGGTGTGGTCAGCCACGCCCCCAAGCATACCAGCCACCTGCATGTGCGCATCACCCCGCCCGACGACGTTCCAGTCGTCAACTAGGGCCGTCCACTAGCTGGCTAGGGCCCTCAACCAGGGGCGTGCACCCTACCCTTTCGCAAGGGCCTCGAGCCGCGACGCCACATCGTGTGGGCTTGCGTTGTCGGGAAGGAAGTCGACCGGCCCGAAGCGCTGTTGCAGTCGCTGCCAACGACGCGGCTCGCCGTCGAAGTCATACGACAGCAGCACCGGGAGCGTGATGCCCTCCTGCCGGAGCCGAGCCAGCACGAAGGTGCCCTGGTGGTCTTCGCGGAAGCGACGCGCTTGGGCGGGGTCGCCGTTGAACCGGTCGAGGAGGTCGTCGAGGTCGCCCCACAGCTCCTCCTCCGGGGTGCGGTCGAAGCGCATGTCGAGAAACACCGCCGTGGGAGGGGGCCCCTGCCCGAGCCGAGCCAGCGCCTCGGGGCCCGACCCTGCCCGCTCGAAGGTGAACCGGTCGCCGAGGAAACGGGCCAGGGTCTCCGAGTACTCCAGCCCGTCTTCGATGATCAACACCCGCTGCATCACGCCACCTCCTGTTCCGGTCGTTCCACCCTCGCCAGCCTCACCACCACCGCCTTCGCCCATCCCGGCTCGTCTTCCACGTGCACCGCCCCCCCCGCTCGCGTCACCAGATCGACCGCGAGGCCCAGCCCTCGGCCGACGAAGCGGCCCCGCACCTGCGCGGTGGTGAGGGGGCGCGGCGAGCGGTCCTGCACCCGGATCTCCACCCGTTCCAGCCCGGTGACCCAGTCTTCGTCGAGGTCGATGCGCACGCCCACCTCCGCCGCCCCCGCCTCGACGCCGGCCTCCAGGGCGTTGCGGAGCAGGTTGACCAGCACGTCGTGCACATCGCCTCGGTAGGCCCGCACCCACAGATGGCCATCCGGGCGCTCGAAGGAGAAGCTCGCCGACACCTGCCGGAACGCGGGCTCGGCACGGGCTGCGTCCCACGCCGAGCGAACGAGCGCCTCGTCGATGTCGAGCAGGCACAGCCGCTGCAGGTAGCGCCCCAGCGCCCGGTAGGCGTCGAGGTTGAGCGCGATGGACAGCTCCTGCAGCTGCCGAGCGACCGCCGCGTCACCACGTCGCAGCCCCCCCTGCAGCGAGCACAGGGCGTCGACGGCCTGAAGCAGGGGCCCGAACACCGGATCACGGTGCGCGAGGTTGAGCCGCACCCCCGCTCGGTCGCCGATGCGCTCCAGCTCCTCGACGTAGCCACGAAACCGCGGGATGGCGCCATCGGCATCGAACAGCCGCTCGGCCGCCCAGCGCGCGGGATCCCCCTGCCCCTCCTCGAGAGCGTCGGCCACCTCGTCGAGCACGGTCGTGTGATGCTTGAGGACCTCGTGGCGAACCGCGGCCAACACCCGCGCCACCTGCGGGAAGCTCTCGGGGGACCGCTCCAGGAGCGCCTCCAGCCCCACGCCCGCCCGCCGGCGTCGCCGCCACCACAGCGGCAGGGCGACGAGGCCCGCCGCCGCCGCCACCCCCGAGCCCACCAGCCCCACTTGCTGCAGCGCCAGCCGCTCATCGAGGGCCGACGCGCGCTCGGCCCCCGCGACGGTCAGGCCACGGTAGCGTGCCAGATCGGCGCGAGCGGCCCACAGCTGGCCGCTCGCGGCCCGCGCCTCGGCCCTCCGCAGCAGCGCCGCCGGCTCTCCCAGCTCCGCCGCGCGCTCCAGCGACTCCGCCGCCTTCCCCGGGTCGGTAGCCCACAGTAGCTCCGAGACCATCCGGTGGACCGCGCCTTGGTCGGGCTCGAGCTCGAGCGACCGACGGTACAGCGCGAGAGCCCCCTCCGTGTCGCCCTGGTCGAGGCGCACCGCTGCCTCCAGGTTGAGGGGCCGAACCCAGTCTGGCGCTGCGGTGCGGGCCCGCTCCACCTCCTCCAGGGCGCGCTGCAGTGCCCCCTCTCCGTCGACGGCGGCCCGCCGCTGCCAGGCCCAGGCCCGATGCAGGGCGTCCCAGGCCACCTGGGGGATGTGCTGAGGCCGCCCCCCGTGACCTACCGGCGCGTCGACGGGGCCTGGGACCGGCCTCGCGAAGCCCTCCAGGTGCCGACGTGCCGCAGGCGCCAGCGGCCCGTCGGGATCGAGAGCCACGACCCGGCGGTAGCTGGCCTCGGCCTCGGTCGTCCAGCCGACGCGCCGCTCCATCGCTGCCTTGCGATGCCACAGCTCGGGATCCGAGCCCCGCCGCTGGACCGCTCGCCCATAGGCACGCGCGGCGCGCACATCGAGACGCCCCCCGAAGTGCGCCGCATACAGCTCGCCGAGCTGAGCCGAGTAGTCGGCCTCCAAGGGGTCGAGAGACTCGGCACGCTGGGCGGCCGCGACCGCCTGATCAATGGCTCCCTCCCCCTCGAGCACCCGCCCCAGGGTGGACCACACCACCGCGGCGCGTGGCTCGTCGGCTGCCAGAGCCTCCAGCGCGCGACGAGCTGAGGCAGAGTCCCCCTCGAAGGCGAGAGAGCGTGCCTGCTGCAGCCGGTCGACCCCGACAGGGCTCAGCGGAATCCCCGCGGCCGCCGCGAGCGCCCGGGCCTCGTCTTCCACCTCTTGCCTCACCAGGGCCTGCTGCACCCGCTCGATGCCGCCTGCCTCGGGGAAGCGACGTGCCACCTGCACCGCGAGCTCCGTCGCCTCGGCCCGCCGACCGGCCTCCTGCAGCCCCTCGAACACCCGCAGGGTCGTGTCGACACCTCCCTCGCTGTCGAGATCCGCCTCGCGGTGTTCGAGGTAGCGCTGCAGGGGCTCCAGGGCTGCGACCGGATCGAACCGGGAGCGGGCGTCGGCGAGGAGCAGGTCGACGCCGGGCCACTCCGGCCGCAGCCGCCTCAGCCGCTCGAAGGCCTGCGCAGCCTCCTCCGGCGAGGCCTCCAGCAGGAGCCTGCCGCGCGCCTCCACCACGTCGGCATCGTAGGGCGCACGGTCGTAGGCTGCGAGAGCGCCCTCGACGTCGCCTCCCGCGGCACGGACACGCCCCTCGGCCACCAGCGCCTGCGACCAGGTAGGGGCTCGCTGGTGGGTCATACGGTAGGCCATCGCCGCACCGCGGAGGTCGTCGGCCGCCTCCAGCCGCTGGCCCCGCTCCCAGAAGCTGCGCGTCAGGTCGTCGAGGGCATCTTCCGGAGCAGCCCAGGCGAGCACACCCCAGGCCAGCCACCACCACACTACAGGCGCTCCTTGAGCTCGCGGACCTTCAGCCCCAGCTGGTTGAAGCGCAGCTGCACCTTGCGCCCCAGCCCATCGTCGCCGAGGAGCCGAGCGGCCATCTTGCCGAAGTCGCCCTCTGCCTGCAGGTAGAGCGCCTCGAAGTACTGCCGCTCGCAGCCCACCGCGACCCGGTTCAGCGTGTCGGCTGGCTTCACCTCGACCTCCACGCGCCACCCCTCTCCCGCCTCGGGGCTACGCGGCCCGCGCAGCAGGTCGGCGAGCAGCTTGGGCCGCACCGCGACCACGTCTGGGCGGTCGCCTGGGGGCACCGACAGCGCCTCCGACAGCGCGAACAGCGCGACGTTCTCCACCACCATCGCGAACTCCCGCAGGTTCCCCGGCCAGGCATGCCCACGCAGTCGCCGCAACACCCGCTCCGACAGCCACAGCCACAGCACGCCGGGCTCTCTCGCCGGGACCCCACTGCCCGCGTGCACCCGCACCTTCCACCGGCGCACCCCGAGGGAGGCCGCGTGCTCGTCGACCATCTCCTGCAGGTAGGGCCTGGACAGCGCCTGCTCGATGCTGAAGACGAGCAGCTCGGCCCAGTCGACCCCCCGCTCCACGAGGGACGGCAGCGTCACGGCGGTCGCGGGGTTCAGGCGCATGTACAGGTCGGCCCGGAAGGTGCCCTCGGCGACCCGCGCCTCGAGGTCTTCGTTGGTGGCGACCACTACCTTCACGTCGACGGCGCGCTCCCGGGTGTCGCCCAGTCGAGTGACCGTGGCGTCTTGCAGGACCGACAACAGCATCTTCTGTGCGTCCATCGACAGGTTGCCGACCTCGTCGAGGAACAAGGTGCCGCCGTGGGCTTCCTCGAAGGCACCCGCCCGATCCCCGATCGAGCCCGTGTAGGCCCCCTTCACCGAGCCGAAGAGGTGCGCCGCCATCAGATCCCGTGGAAGCGTCGCGAGGTCGACCGCCACGAAGCGCCCCGAGCGCCCCGAGCGGGCGTGCACGACGTGCCGGGCCATCAGCGACTTCCCGGTGCCCGTGGGGCCCAGGAGCACCACGGGCAGCCGCCCGCGAGCCAGCACCGACAGCCGCTGCTCGAGCCGCCGCATCACCAGGCCGCCCCCCCAGTACACCGGGCCGTGGTCGGGGCGCTCGGGCCGGCGGTCTCCGACGATGCCTTCGATCTGGGCTCTCAGAGTCTGGGCATCGACCATCTCGTCGTCGAGGAAGTAGGTGTACTCCTCCCCGGCCGCCGCGGTGGACTCGAGGTCGACCTCCTCGCGGCTGGTCATGACGATGACGGGCAGCTCGGGATGCCGAGCCCGGACCTTGGCGAGGATCTCCAGCCCCTGCCTCCGCTTGAGCCGCTCGACCTCGGCCGCCGCCATCCCGGAGCGGTAGCCCACCAGCCGCTCGGCGGGAATGTCGAAGTGCACGTCGAGGAGCACCAGGTCGACCCGCCCTCGGGCGCGGTCGAGCTCTGCGCCCGCCTGCTCCCAGTCGCGCGCCGGGCCACGGTAGCGATGCTCCGGGAGCGCGCGGCGGAGCAGCTCCAGGTAGCGGTCCTGATCATCGATGAGGAGCAGCTCGGCCATGGTCAGTCTTCCGCGTCGGGTGGGGACAGGGCGAGAGTATGGGCGCGCGCACGGCGCACGAGGGAACGGCAGGCCGTCGCGATCTCGGCGCAGGCCGCCATGGCGCTCGCGACCGCCTCCGCTTCCAGCGCATGGACCGCTTCCTCGTTCCGTAGGGCGGACAGCGCCTCCATGCGCGTGCGCAGGGTCACCACGTCGGGGTCGCCGGCGAGATCCACGCGGGCGCCTCCGGGAAGTGTCGAGTGGCCGAGCAAGATGGCCTCGAACGGGCTCCACACCTCATGAGCCCCTACGGTTCCTTCTGGCCCCCGCCGCGTCTGGAGCACGTCTTGGACCAGCGCCTCGCGCCGCTCGTGCAGCCCGGCGTCGGGGGGCAGCCAGCGCGCCTGGAGGCCCACGTACTTGCCCAAGTCGTGCTTGAGCCGCTCGGTCAACGTGGCCAGCCCTTGGGCCACTTCGGGTTGTTGCAGCTGCTCCAGCGTCGTCACGGGGACTCCTCCCCCTGCCGTAGCAGCCCCACCGCAGCCACGCACAAGCCGAGCCCCGCCACCGGCACCCCCAGATGGAGGACACCGACCCCCAGAGCCAGCCAGCCTGCCGCCGGGGATCGGGTGGCCAGCGCCAGGGCCGCCACGACGACGAGCGTGCCACCGAGCAGCGGCGCCCCCGCTGCCATCGCGAGCAACATCAGCTCGCGCAGGCCCGTCACCAGCCAGCCGCGCTGCGGGTCGTAGGCCCACAGACCCGCCAGCGGGACCCCCACGGCGCCCACCAACACATCCAGCCCCAGCAGCAGCACGAGACAAGCGCCGACCCAGCGTCGCAACGGCCCTCCTCTAGCGGTTATCGCACGTTGCAGCCGGAGGGCGTTCGATGCACGTGTACCGCTGGGATCTCGACCGCACCTACCTCGACACCGCGATCGACTCCGTTCGTGGGCTGCTCCGCACCGCCATCGAGTCCGCTACCGACAAGCGCACGTTGCCAGGTGCCGGGGCCCTCCTCCGCGGGCTGCAGCGCACCGATCCCGCGGCGCAGGTGTGCATCCTCAGCGGCTCTCCCACCCAGCTTCGTGCCGTGCTGGAAGAGAAGCTCGCCCTCGATGGCATCCGCTTCGACAAGCTGCTCCTGAAGGACAACCTCGGGAACCTCCGCCGAGGCCGCCTGCGCGCCGTGCGTGGGCAGGTCGGCTACAAGCTGCCGGCCCTCCTGCTCGAGCGCACCGCGCACAGCGCCACCGACCGGGAGACCCTGTTCGGCGACGACTCCGAGGCCGACGCCCTCATCTACGTGGCCTACGCTGAGGCGCTGGCGGGCAATCTGTCCGCCGACGACCTGTCTCGGGTCCTGCTCGCGGGTCGCGCCTACGACGACCACGTGGCCGTGGCCCGCGAAGCGCTGGGGCGTGTGCACCGCGGCGATGCGGTCGATGACATCTTCATCCGCCTCGACCGGCGATCGCCGACGCACCGCTTCCGCTGTCTGGGGCCTCGCGTCTCGCCGGTGCACAGCTGGCTGCAGGCGGCGGTCCGCCTCCATCAGCGCGGCCGTCTCGACGAGCAGGGCGTCGCATCCGTGGTGGAGGCCGAGGTGCGATCGGGGCAGACGGCCACGTCCGTCGCGGGGCTCCTGCAGGACGCGGTCCGGAGGGGGCTGGTGGATCGTCCCAGCCTGGAGTCGTTGCTCTCCCATCCCGCTCTCCAGCCAGCGCGCGCGGAGACGCTTCAGGCTCTGCGTTGGATGGGAAGGGCGGCCGACACAGCCGCCTCGCCCGACCATCCGGACTACGACGCCTTCCTACGACAGATCTCCCACAGCGGATGAGGCGCTTCTTTTCCCGCTCTGAGGGGTCTCGCCGTGGTATCCTCCGGGTACACATCAGTGCCGACCGGAGTCGGCGGAAGGGAGCATGGGTAAAAAGCTGTTCGTAGGAAGCCTCAGCTGGGACACGACTGATCAGTCCCTGATGCAGGCATTCGAGGCCTTTGGTGAAGTCCGAGAGGCAAGGGTCATCCTCGATCGCAACACGGGCCGCAGTCGGGGCTTCGGGTTCGTCACCTACTCACGCGACGAAGACGCGCAGAACGCCATTCAGCAGATGAATGGCGCCATGCTCGACGGTCGCTCCATCCGCGTCAATGAGGCGGAGGAACGACGTGGCGGAGGGGGTCCACCCCGACGCGACCGCGGTGGTCCCGGCCCGGAGGTCCATCGCCGAGGCGGCGGAGGCTATCGCGGAGGCGGAGGCGCACCTGGTGGCGGCTACCGCGGCGGCGGTGGCGGCGGTCCTGGTGGTCCACCGCGCGGCGGCGGCGGATACCGCGGCGGTGGCGGCGGCGGCGGCTACCGTGGAGGCCCTCCCGGGGGTGGCGGCGGCTACCGTGGCGGTCCCGACAGGGGCCGCGGAGGTCCTCCTGGCGGTCGTGGAGGTCCCCCAGGTGGGGGCGGAGGTGCCGGGTTCCCCGCAGCTCCCGAGACGGAGTCGTGGGAAGACACGCCTCGTCGTGATCGACGCGCCAACAAGAAGAAGAAGACGCGGGAAGAAGATCCGCAGTGGCCGAAGACGAGTGCGCCCAGGAAGAACCGCCGTGAGAGCGGGAAGACCTGGCGTGACTACACGGTCGAGGATGACGACGACTTCGATGAGTGAGCCTTCGTCGGCAGCCCCTCCTCGAGGGGTTGCCGCGGTGAGGCTCCTCCTCTGTCAGGGCCTCCCTTCGGCTTGCTGAAGGGAGGGTCCCCCACAACAAGAGCCCCGCGCCTGCATCAGGTCGCCGGGCTCATGCTCGTGTCATGCTCGAGGGGTGGTGGCAGCGGGGCACCGGGCCCCCCCGCCCTGGAGGTCAGGCGGACTCGGGGGAGATCATGCCCTGGTCTTCCAGGTACTGCACCACGAGGGCGGCCGACTCGTCGACCGACAGGCCCACCGTCTTGACGACCAGCTCCGGCTTCTCGGGCGCCTCGTAGGGAGCTGAGATGCCGGTGAAGTTGGGGATGACGCCGTCGCGCGCCTTCTTGTAGAGCCCCTTCGGGTCGCGCTCTTCGCACTGCTCGAGCGGGGTGGCGACATGGGCCTCGATGAAGCGCCCGTCGTCGAGCAGCTCGCGGGCCGCGTTGCGGTCTTCGCGGTAGGGCGAGATGAACGCGGTGAGCACCACCGTGCCGGCGTCAGCGAAGAGCTGCGCGACGCACCCAATCCGCCGGATGTTCTCCGTGCGGTCGGCCGGCGAGAAGCCGAGGTCTTTGTTGAGGGTGTGGCGAACGTTGTCGCCATCGACCACGTAGGCATGCACACCGCGGGACAGCAGCTGCTGCTCTGCACGGCGGGCGATCGACGACTTGCCCGACCCGGAGAGCCCCGTCAGCCAGACCACACAGCCCTTCTGGCCCAACACGGACTCGCGGTCGCTGCGGGTGACTTCGGCTCCGTGCCAGAAAATGTTCTTGGACTTCGGCTCGCTCATCGCTCCTCCTCGGGTCGGCACGGGTAATCGAGTTGGACTCGGGTGGCCATGCCGGACGAACCCTCGGCCGCAGGACCGAACGCTGCTACCATCGGGCGCACGGGGGGATGCGATGATCACGGTGGCCCTGGACGCCATGGGAGGAGACCACGGGCTCGACGCGACGGTGGCGGGGGCGGCGTATCTGTCGACCGAGCCCAACGACATACGCGTGCTGCTCGTGGGGGATACCGCTGCCATCGCGGGGGCCCTCGAGGGGCTCTCCTACGACCCCTCCAAGATCACCCTGGTCGACGCACGGGGATGCGTGCGGATGGACGACAAGCCCCGCGATGCGCTGGATCGCCTTCCTGACTGCAGCATCCTGACCGCTGCGCGCCTCGTGGCAGACGGCCACGCCCAGGCGCTGGTCTCGGCAGGCCACACGGGCGCCACGATCCTGGCCGCCGCCCGTACCTTCCAGCGGCTCCCCGGAGTGCGCCGCGCCGCGCTGGCCTCGGTCTACCCCACCGAGAAACGGCGAGGTCCACGCCGCGACCCCTTCGCGCTGATCCTCGATGTGGGCGCCACCCTCCACGCCAGCGCCGACGACCTGGTGGCGTTTGCCGTGATGGGCTCGGCCTACTCGTCGGTCGTCTCGGAGATCGCCACCCCGAGGGTCGCCCTGCTCAGCAACGGCACCGAGCCCAACAAGGGAACGGAAGCCATCGTGGCGGCGCATCAGCGCCTGGCCAAGGGGTCGCCAGGTTTCGCGGGCAACGTGGAGGGGCTCGACATCCCGAAGGGAACCGCCGACGTGGTGGTGTGCGACGGATTCCTCGGCAACGTGGTCCTCAAGATGCTCGAGGGCGTCTCAGATGTGGTCCGCGACATCGCGAAGCAGGCATCGGGGCGCAAGCTGCAGTGGCGTATGGGCCTGGCCATGCTCGGAGGCGGGCTGCGAGAGCTGCGCAAGCTCACCGACTGGAAGGGGTATGGCGGCGCGCCGTTGCTCGGGTTCGATCAGGTGGTGATCAAGGCGCATGGCCGAAGCGAGAAGCGCGCGATCCGAAACGCGATCAAGGTAGCCGCGAAGGCCGTCCGCGGAGACTTGATCGGGCGCATCCGCCATGGTGTGGAGGCCGCGGGGCTCGAAGAGGCGTCATCCGCAGAGGCCTGAGCCCGACAGGAGACGGCCGCGGAGCACGCGCAAGGTTAGGCCGACCGCCCCGGTGGGATGGAGGTGGTCATGGCAGACGAGCGAGCCTTCGAGGCAGAGCGTGAAGTGGGGCGGATCCACACCTTCTTTCCCATTCTTCCCTCCCTGGGCAACCGATGGGCGGCGAACAGGCCGTGGGAAGGCAAGGTCGTCGGGCTCAACCTGCACCTCACGACCCTCACAGCCGCCCTGGTTCGCGAGCTCGCACTCGGTGGGGGAGAGTTCGTCGTGTCCGCAGCGAACCCCCACACCACCGATCCCGGAGCCGTCGACCTCCTTCGCAACCTCGGCTTCCACGTCTACACCGGCGGCGACATGGAGGATCGGCATCGACAGGTCCTCGGCCACCGTCCCGACCTGCTGGTCGATGTCGGCTTCGATCTGGTGAGCACCCTGCTCGCTCACGAGCCGCAGCGAGCCCGCGACGTGCGCGGCGCGGTGGAGATCACCCGCACGGGGATCACCAAGCTGCGCCAGCTCGACACCCTCCCCTTCCCCGTGGTGAACATCAACGACGGGCGCCTGAAGCCCGCGGTCGAGAACCGCCATGGCGTCGGCACCGGCCTGTGGCAGGCCGTCACGACCCTCACGGGCATGCACCTCGCCGGGCGGCGCGTGCTGGTGGTCGGCTACGGGCCCGTGGGCAGCGGCCTCGCGATGTATGCCCGCGCGGCCGGCATGTCGGTGGAGGTCATCGAGTCCGACCCGATCCGCCGCTTGTTCGCCCACTACGACGGCTACCCGACCCCGACCCTGGAGGAGGGCATCACCCGCGCCAACCTCCTGGTCACCGCGACCGGGCAACCAGGAGCGGTCACGGCGGACCATCTGATGGGGGCCGCCGCTTCGGGGCTGGTCTTGGTGAATGCCGGCCACGGCGGCAACGAGGTCGACATCGAGAGCATTCGACGAGCCTCCCAGCGCGTAGATCACGTCGCCGATCAGGTAGCCCGCTACCAGCTCGAGGATGGCACGCGGGTCACGGTGCTCGGCGATGGCCACCCTCTGAACATCGTGCTGAACGCTGGCTCCCCCGAGCCCGTCCTCCTGCACTTCGCGGTGCTGGGGCTCGCGCTGGAGTGGCTCGCAGTGGCCGAGGGCCTCGACAACGTCGAGATCACGGTCCCAGAGCACCTCGAGACCCTGGCAGCGCAGACGGCCCTCGAAGCCATCCATGGCTGAGCACGACGCCGCCGAGCGCCTCGCCGCCCACCTCAGGGAGGGTCTCGCCGCCATGAAGCGGCAAGCGTGGGACCGCGCCCTGCTCCACCTCAGGCCCGTCGCCCGCAGCGACGCCTGGGCCGGCGCCGACGATCTCGGCGACGTGCAAGCACGGGTGCTGACCCTCCTCGCCCAGACGCTGCTGGAGCGAGGCGATGTGGCCGACCACGACGAGATCGAGGCCGCCCTGGGCCGCGCGCGGCTGTGCGACCCCTCCCCCGAAGGCGCGGCCGCGGTGTCCTCCCTCGACGAACGGTTGCAGGATGCGCGGCGCACCGCCCTCGAGGCTGCCGCCGCCCAGGCCCGCGCGCAGCGGCTCGCCGACGCCGACATCGAGCCCTGGCTGGAGCGCCTGGCCGACCCAGACCGTCGCTGCGATCTGCTCACACAGAAGGCAGCTGCCGAGCTGGCCGAGGGGCGCCCCCAGGCTGCTGCCGCCTATGCCGAGCGGGCCATGGCCCTCACCGAGGCAGCGAGCCTTCGCTCGCAGGTGATGGCGAGGCTCGTCATGGCCCGCACTCACCCGGCCGACGCGCAGCCCTACGTGCTGCGAGCCCTCGCCATGGCCGATGCCGCGAGCGAGTTCACGCTGGTCGGCACCGTCGCGAAGACGGCAGAGCTTCTGGGGGTTGAGCTGCCTGTCCAGCAGGGTCCCACCGCCTCCAAGGAGCGCACGTGAGGGTCGCCGCCATCGATGTCGGCACCAACAGCGTGCACCTGCTGGTCGCCGACGTAGCCCCAGACGGCGAGATCCGGTTGGTGGAGAAGGCCAGGGAGCAGGTCGAGCTGGGCCGCGGTGGGCTCGATCGCAACCTGCTCACCGACGACGCCATGGAGCGCGGCCGAGCGGCGTTGCGCTCGTTCAAGCAGGCCATCGACGGGCTCGACGTCGATGCCGTCACGGCCGCCGCGACCTCGGCCGTGCGAGAGGCGCGCAACGGCTCACAGTTCGTGCGCTCCGTGCGCGAAGAGACCGGCATCCACATCAAGGTGATCTCGGGGCCAGCGGAGGCGAGGCTGATCTACCTCGGCTGCCGAGCCGACCTCGACTTCGCCCGCGGCTACGCCCTCCTCCTCGATCTCGGGGGCGGCTCCGCGGAGCTCATCCTGTGCGACTCGGCGCAGCCCCTCGTGCAGCGCTCCCTGCCCCTGGGTCACATCCGGCTGGCCGAGGCATTCGGCGACGACGATCCGCCGTCACCCAAGGCCTGGAAGGCACTCCGAGCGCACGTCCGCGCCAAGCTCCTCCCGCTGCAGAACGAGATCCCCGCCGGTCGTTTCGGCACGTTCACCGGCACCTCTGGGGCCGTGCGAACCCTCGCTCGCATGGCCACCCTGGCCCGGGGCGAGCAGGTGCCCACCCATGATCACGGGCTGATCCTGCGGCCTGCCGAGCTGCAGCGCCTCATGCGCCAGTTCTCGTCTATGAAGCGGTCTCGCTACGCGGAGATCCCGGGGATGGACGCCCGACGACGGGACACCCTGCCCTTCGCGGCCGGGATGGTCCTCGAGGCGATGAAGGTGTTCGGGGCCAACGAGATCGTGGCCTCCGAGCGTTCCTTGCGAGACGGCCTTCTCCAGGACTGGATCCTGGCCAACCAACCCGAGCTGGCCCTGAGCAAGACGGTGGCATGGCCGCGCATGCGCGCAGTCCTCCGCATGATGGACCGCTACCAGGTCGACCGCCCCCACGCGGAGAAGGTGCGCGACCTCGCCCTCCGGTTGTTCGACGAGCTGCAGACCGTGCACGAGCTGGATGGTGAAGCGCGCCGCATGCTCGAGTTCAGTGCCCTGCTCCACGACGTGGGGCACCACATCTCCGGTGAGTCCCACAACCGGCACGGGCAATACCTGATCCAGCACTCTCGACTGACGGGATTCACCGCCCCCCAGGTCGCGCTGCTCGGCAACGTCGTCCGCTACCACCGAGGGGGGCGCCCGAAACGGGGCCAGGCGACCTACGACGCCCTATCGAAAACCCAGCAACGAACTCTTCAGTGGCTCGCTGGCATCCTCAGGGTCGCCGACGGGCTCGACCGCTCGCATCAGCAGCCCATCCAGGATCTCTCGGTCGAGGTGGGGGTCGACGAGTTGCGCGTCGACGCTACGACGACCGAGCAAGCACACCTCGAGCGATGGGCGGTGCAACGCCGAAAGCGCTTGCTGGAACGCATCGCCGGCCGCACAGTGCGCATCCTGGTGCATGATGAGCCCCCCTCGACCCTGCTCGACGGGCCTTAGACCGCACACCCGCGATCAGGTACAGTAGGCTCCCGCTCGAGCGGGGTAGCGCAAGGTTCAGTGGATGATCGAGAGCAACGAGAACCCCGAGGACATCGACCGCCTGCTGGCTGACGCGCGAGCGGGCCTGCAGGAGTTCGAAGACGGCGTCGGGCCGCGACGACTACTGCTCCGTCTTCGCACGGCATCACCGGCCCATCCCGTGCTGCTGGCGCGGCTGATGTTCGCCTTCCTTGGCCTGCTCTGCATGGTGGGTGCGGTCGTCGTGCTCGCCATCGCACAGCTCGACAACGACCTCACGCGCACCATCGCCCGCTTCGAGAACGTGCTGGAGGTGCCCGAGGGCATCCCCGCCATCCCAGCCATCCTGGCCTTCCTGGCCATCTTGTGGGCCTTTTGCTGGTTCATGGCCACCCTCGCGGCCATGGGGCTGGGGCGCGACACCCAGCTGCTCCCTTGGGAGCAGCAGCAGCATCAGAAGCTGGTCAATGAAGTCACGCGCCTCACCACCCAGAAGGCGGTCATGGAGCGGATCCGCTCCACGCCCGCCGGAGCGCGCCCCCGGATCGCGACCCCTGTTCCAGGCATGCGATCGTCTGGCAACTCCGCGCTGTCTCGCAGCGGCGGCGGCTACAACCGCACCCCCGCAGGGGCCGGCGGCTTCGGTGCCGGAGCCTTCGGCTCGGCAGGCGGCGGCTTCGGCGGCGGTGCGTCCGGCGGCGGCGGCTTCGGCGGCGGCGCGTCCGGCGGCGGCGGCTACGGC
>CBDUIC010000036.1:0-64903 GCA_965367245.1 uncultured bacterium
CCATGTCCGACGCCCCGCAGCCCCGCAGCCCCGAAGCCCCGAAGCCCGCTGCCCCGCAGCCCCGCCTTCCCTACCCGCCCCCCACAATCTTCCCCACCGCCACATGCGCCGCCAGCAGGCCAAACGCCCCCGTCACCATCGCCGCCGTCCCAAACCCACTCGCACAGTCCAGCCGCAGGTTGTCGTCCCCCTCCTCCCGCCGCTCGCACACCGCCCCATCCGACGAAGGAAACACCTGCGGCTCCGGCGAGTACACCACCGGCACCCCAAACGCCCCCTTCCGCGGAAACCCATGCTTCTGGCGAAGCTTCTTCCGAATCGTGAACAGCAGCCGGTCGCCCGTGGTCTCCGTCAGATCTCCCGTGCGGACCTGGCCTGGATCCCGCCGCCCCCCCGCCCCTCCCGACACCACGACAGGGATACCCAGCGCCTGACAGCGGGCCACCAGCAGGCACTTGTTGCTGACCGAGTCGATGGCGTCGATCACCACGTCGATGTCGGGCTCGAGCAGCGCATCCGCCGTGCGCTCCGTGAAGAAGCGCAGCTCCACCCGGGCGTCGATGTCAGGCGCGATGTCGCGCAGCCGCTCCGCCATCGCCTCGGCCTTCGGCCGGCCCACGGTGCTGCTCAGCGCCACCAGCTGCCGGTTGGTGTTGGTGACGCAGACCTCGTCGAGGTCGACCAGATCGATGCGCCCGACGGCGGTGCGGGCCAGGGCCTCCGCCGCCCAGGTGCCGACCCCGCCGATGCCGACGACCATCACCCGAGCTCCCTGCAGGCGCTGCAGGGCGTCGCGGCCGTACAGTCGCGCGATGCCTGAGAACCTGGCGTCGCTGGGTGCGTTCATCGCAGCCTCCCGGTCGGCTCGTATCCAGGCCGGGCGAACGGCGCGGGCCAGCGGCTCGCTGTCACGGTGCGTCGCGGCCCGTCGAGAAGCGCTGTGGGGTCTGCGGGGAGCGGGAGGGCTGCGCTACCGTGGCCGCGTCCGCCGGGCTGAACCGGCCACCCTCCGCCATCCGCGATAGGCAGCGCCCCATGTCGAATCCCTTCGCGAGCTTCTCCCGGGTGCAGTGGATCCACTTCGTGGTGGTGCTGCTGTGCACCATCGGCGCCATCATCCACAACGTCGTGTTCTGGGAGTGGGTGATCGAGGATGCGGCCATCACCTTCGCCTTCGCCAAGCACCTGGCGGAGGGCGAGGGCCTGGTGCCCTTCTACGGTGGCGAGCGGGTGGAGGGATACTCCAACCCGACGTGGACGTTCCTGATCGCGGGGCTGTACTGGCTGGGTGCCGACCCGTTCATCGCGGTGCGGTGGATCCAGGTCATCCAGACGGCCATCACGGTGCCGGTCAGCTACCTGCTGGCCCGCGAGGGCTTCCGGGATCGGCCCGACAACTACGCCGTGCTCCTGGCGCCGGCCCTGGTCGCCGGCAACTCGCAGTTCGCGATCTACGGCGGAGCGGGCCTGGAGAACGGCCTGTTGAACATGCTGATGGCCATCGGCATGTGGCGGATGCTCGTCGAGGCCCGCAAGGGGGGCATTCCCTGGAGCGCGCTGGTGTGGCTGCTGGTCGCGATGACGCGGCCCGAGTCGATCACCTACGCGGCCGTGGCCGGCTTCCTGTCGATGGTCTTCCACCTGCAGAGCGGGCGGGGCCTCAAGCCGACGCTGTACTGGCTCGGCCTGTTCTGGCCGCCGTTCCTCGCCTACCACGCGTGGCGCTACAACTACTTCGCGTGGCCGTTCCCCAACACCTACTACGCCAAGCTCGACCACCGCGTCGAGAAGCAGGGGTTCTGGGGCAAGATCCCGTGGCGCTGGCAGCGCAACTGGGCCCACGAGATGAGCCACGGCTACTACCTGGGCATCTACCTGTTCGGGGTCATCGGCCACGGTAGGGCCTGGCGCTACCTGGCGGTGGCGGTGGCGCTGCTGCTGGTGGGCGGCAGCATCGAGATGGCCGACGACCAGCGGTGGCTGCTGCCGGTCGTGCTGTGCAGCACCTACGTGTTCTTCGCCCTGGGCCTCACCTGGGGCGGGCAGGAGCCGCCGCGCTCCCTCGTAGGCGGCGGCCTGGTGGCGATCATCGCGCTGTTCGGCCTCGCCGAGCTGCTCCGCTACCAGGGCATGTCGCCCAACGACCTGCCTCAGGCCGAGTTCATGAAGGAGGCCCCGAAGTACCTGCTGGTCATCGGGGCGCTGATCGTGCCGCTGCTGGGCGTGGGGTCCCCCGGATGGCGCACCCGGGTCACCTGCTGGCTGATGTGCTTCGCGGGCACCTTCTTCGCCGTGTGGGCCGAGTTCGACTGGATGAAGGGCTACCGGTGGTACGCCACCATCGCGGTGCCCGGCTCGGTGGTGCTGGCCATGGGCGTCGACTCGATGCTGTATGCGCTGGCCGACTGGCTGCGCCTGCACGGCAACAACCGGGCGAAGCTGGGTGGGGTGGCCTGGGGCCTGGCCGTGCTCGCCGGGATGACGACGGTGCACGTGCTGCACACCAAGCGGGTCGCCGAGGCGAAAGACCCATCGCCCAACGGCATCCGGGTGCGGGTGAACTTCGTCGACTCCGTGCGCGACCGGCTGTTCGTCGACGACGAGCGATGGATCGACCTCGACGTCGACCAGGGCGGCCACCTGTACTGGTCCGACTTCGAGATGCTCGACATCGCCGGGCTCATCGACGTGCCCTTGGGCCACCACAAGTTCGAGAAGCCCTTCGTGCGCGAGTACCTGTTCCAGGAGAAGAAGCCGCACTTCGCGCATGTGCACGGCGGCTGGGCCGGCAACTCCAAGATCCCCACCCACCCCGAGTGGCGCCGCGACTACGTCGAGATCCCCGGCTTCCCCGTGGGCGGTGGCAACATCCACATCGGCAACTACGTCCGCAAAGACCTGTTTCTGGTCGACCGGTCGCCCTTCCCCGCCTCGCAGCGCACGCCGGCAGCGGGGGGCGTGGTCTTCGAAGGCTTCTCCATCCCCGTCGAGCCGGCCAAGGCGCGGTCCATGTACGTCGAGGTGGGGGTGAGCAAGGCCGCCGGGCGCAGCCTGCGCGGCGGCGACTTCCGGCTGATGATGGCGGCGAAGGGCCCCGGTGGCACCTCGAGCTGGGACGTACCCCTCGGCTACGACTGGTGGATGCCCAGCGACTGGCCCAACGTGAAGGTGCACCACGGCAAGCACGCGCTGCCGCTGCCGCCGCACCTCAAGCCGGGCACCTACGACGTGAGCTTCACCCTGCTCGACGCGGAGGGCGAGGTCCTCCCGATGCAGGTGCCGGGTGAGCCCGATCCGCGGCCGCCGCTGTTCGCGAAGGGGGAGCGGCGCTTCGACGGCGCCCTCACCATCGTCGAGGTCGAGGTGCGGGCCGAGGCGGCGAAGAACGACCGCGAGGCGGCCATCGTGGCGGCGAACGAGGGGCGGTGCGACGAGGCGACGGAGCTGTGGTTCACCGCTCGTCGCCGTCGGCCGATCGACGAGGAGTGGGTCACGATGCATCGCCCACGGGTGAACACGGCCCGTGCGGGCTGTACGATCCGGGAGGCGCTGGCCACCGACGACCGCGAGGAGCAGCTCGATCTGCTGGAGCGCGCCCGCTTCCTCGACCGCCACCACCCCGAGCTCGCGGCCGCCGTGGAGCCGCTGGTCACCTCGCTGTGGGCGGAGGGCATGGAGGAGCGCGAGCAGGCGCTGGCCCTCACCCCCGAGGCCCCCGAGCCGCCGATGCTCACCCGGGTGCTGCGCAAGCTGCTGCCGCCGTCGCTGGAGCCGACCTGGGAGCCCCCCGGCGAGATGGCCAGCTTCGAGCTGTCGCCGGAGGCCAAGCACCACTGGGAGAGGTCGTACCGGCTGTTCAGCGACCTGCTGCGCCTCGACCCTTCGTGGTCGTGGGCGCGGCGCTACGCCGAGGAGGCGCGGGCCTATCGGCTGGGGATCGACCCGGTCTCCCAGGCGGTGGCGGCGGCGGCCAAGGCCCAGCGGGAGGCGCAGGTCGAGGAGCGTCGGCAGGAATACGAGGCGAAGCGAAAGGCGCGTGAGCAGGCGAAGAAGAAGGAGGCCAAGGGTGCGGGCGCCGAAGACGACGAGTAGCCTCCTCGCGGGCCTGGCGGTGGCCACGGTGGCGCTCGCGCAGCCCGCCGACCCACGGGGGTGGAGCCCCGGCACGCCGGCCATCGATGCCGCGAAGGTGATCGCCGGCCACAGTGAGCTGCAGCCCATCGAGCTGCCCCGCCGGGTCAAGCTGAGCGAGCCCACGGTGCTGGTGTACTTCTCGCCGACCTGCCCGCACTGCATGGCGGTGGCGGCGGAGCTCGAGGCGCTGCACCAGCGGCTCACCAAGGGGGGCTGGGGTCGGGTGCTCGGAGTGGCCTCGTCGTCGTCGACCCCCGATGCGCTGAAGGCCTTCCGGGGCGCCTACGGCATCACCTTCGACATCGTGGTCGACGAGGGCCGCGACATCGCGAGCGCGTTGGGGGTGCGCTCGACACCCTCGGCGATGCTCGTGCGGCCCACCAAGGGAAAGCCCGAGATCGTCGACCTGTGGTACCCGTTCCTGCCCGGCTTCTCGAGCCTGGTCGAGGGCCGGGCCCGCGGCGACGTGATGGCCGTCTTCGAGCCGGGCCGCTTCCACGGATCCACCTTCTGCGGCACCTGCCACGGCCAGGAGCACCAGGCCTGGCAGCTCACCCACCACGCCGTCGCCTGGCGCACCCTCGAGCGCAAGGAGGCCACCGCCGACCCCGCGTGCGTGCGCTGCCACGTCACCGGCATGGGGGAGGGGGGCTGGGCCCTCGACGACGGCCACGAGTCGGTGCTGGTCGACGTGGGCTGCGAGAGCTGCCACAGCGCCGGTGGGCCCCACGACGGCGCCACGGTCGAGGCGACGTCCACCTGTGTGGGCTGCCACGACGCCAAGCACAGCATCCGCTTCGACCCCGCCGTCGCCGTGCCCCTCATCGATCACTTCGCCGGTGTCGCCATGAGCGACGACGAGCGCCGCACCCGCCGCATGGCCCTGTTCGACGGCTCGGCCCCGCAGCAGCTCATCCAGTTCCCCAGCGGCGACAACGTCGGCAGCAGCAAGTGCATCAGCTGCCACCCCGCCGAGCACGCCGCCTGGCTCGACGACCCGCATCGGCGCGCGATGAAGACGCTGCAGGCGGAGGGCAAGGCCGACGACGTCGCCTGCGTGCGCTGCCACGCCACGGCCAAGCAGGCCGGCCCGCCCCCCACCGAGCTGTCGGCCTTCCACACCCTGGAGGGCGTCGGCTGCGAGAGCTGCCACGGCCCGGGCGCCGCGCATGTCGCGGCCGAGGGCGGCACCGACAACATCGAGGGCCTCGGGGAAGACTGCCCGGTCTGCGTGATCGAGGCGGTGTGCACCAGCTGCCACACCGCCGAGCAGGATCCGGACTGGGACCTCGATGTCGCCCTGCCCAAGGTCGGGCACGGGCGATGATCGGTTCAGGGGGGGCCGGCGCTGCCCGATACCCGTCGAGGGGGGAGGGGGCGTGAGCAAGGACGGTGTCGTCGAAGCACCACCACCTCTGATGGTCGATCGCTTTGCTCGACTGACGCGCCCGCTGCTGTGGGTGCCGCTGCTGATCGGCGTGTCGGTCGCGGCGGCCTGGTGGTTCGATGCCGTGGCGGCTCTGCTGTGGGGCTCCTGGTGGGTCATGCAGGTCGACACGGCCCTGTGCCTGGTGGCTCTGTCGCTGGGGCTGGCGGTCATCGGGGGGCGGCCGCCCGTCACCCGGGTGCTGGTCTCGATCGCGGCGGCGCTGTCGGGCACGGCGGTCGTGCTTCATGCGCTGGGGGTAGAGCGCGGGCTGCCGCTGTGGTTGGCGGGGGGCAGCGAGCGGGCCACGATGATGTCGCCCCAGACCGCGGTGTCGCTGCTGGGGCTGAGCTTGGCGGTCTTGGGGCGGCGCGTCCGTGAGGTGGCTGGCGCGGCCGTGTCGGTCGTGGCGCTTACCCTGCTCGTGGTGGGGGTCGGCTACCTGTTTCGGGCGGCCAGCCTCGCGGGGGCCGATGCGACGGTGCGGATGTCGGTGCACACGCTGGCGGGCATCGGCTGCCTGTGGCTCGTGGCCATCGGCGAGGTGCCCAACCCCTTCACGCTGGCCCTGACCTCGGCGCATGGCGGGCTGTATGCGCGCCGGTTGCTGCCTGCCGCCATCCTGGTCCCCATTGCTGCGAGCGCGCTCGCCCTGCGGGCGGTTCAGGCGAAGCTGGTCACCGTGGAGGTCGCCTGGGCGGTGTCGGCGGCGGTCATCGTCGGGACCATCGCCTTGGCGGTGCTCCTGGTCGCGGCCCGCCTCAACGAGCTCGACGCCAAGCTGCGCGAGGCGGCGCACAAGGCGCAGGAGGCCAGCGAGGCCAAGACCCGATTCCTGGCCAACATGAGCCACGAGATCCGCACCCCCATGAACGCGGTCATCGGGATGACGGGGCTGCTCCACCGCACCGACCTCACCGCCCACCAGCGCCACCTCGTCGACGTCGTGCGCAACAGCGGCGAGCAGCTGCTGGGCGTCATCAACGACGTGCTCGACTTCTCTCGGATCGAGGCCGAAGGGCTCACGCTGGAGCTTGTCCCCGTGCGCGTGGCCAGCGTGGTGCAGCGGGCCGTCGAGCTGGTGGCCTTCTTGGCGCCCCAGCGCGCCGTCGAGGTCGACTACTTCGTCTGCAGCGACGTGCCGGGGTGCGTACTCACCGACGCGACCCGCTGGACGCAGATCCTCGTCAACCTGGCCAGCAACTCGGTGAAGTTCACCGAGGAAGGCGAGGTCACCATCCGCATGGAGCGAGGGGCCACCCTCGACGACGGCCGGGTCGAGCTGCTCACCACCATCCGCGACACGGGCATCGGCATTCCTGCTGACCGACTCGAGGTGGTCTTCGACGCCTTCGTCCAGGCCGATGCCTCCACGACGCGAGACTATGGTGGCACCGGCCTGGGCTTGGCGATCACCCGCCGCATCGTCGATGCCATGGGCGGGGTGATCTCGGTGCAGAGTGAGCTGGGTGTGGGCACGACCTTCACGATCCGCGTGCCGGTGCAGCCGCTACCTGACACCGAGATGCCGCGTCGGGGGAGCCTGGAGGGCTTGCGGCTGCTGGTCGTCGACGATGTGTCGACCAATCGGGAGCTCCTCACCCAGCTGCTGCAGGGGTGGTCGGTCGAGCCTGTCGTCGCGTCGTCGGGGGCCGAGGCGCTGGCGCTCGTCGAGCAGGCGCCGCTCGTCGATGGTGTGCTGCTCGACCAGGACATGCCCGGGATGGACGGGATGGAGCTGGCGCGGCAGCTTCGCGCGCTCCATGCGGAGCTCAAGATGGTGATGCTGAGCTCTGGGGGGCGGGTCCACAGCGAGCTGCTGGCTGCAACGATGATGAAGCCGATCCGGCCGTCGACGCTGCTCGACACGCTGGCCACGGTGTTCGGCAGGAGCGTGGCACCCAGCCCCGAGGGAGGCGAGGTGCCTGTCGAGCTGGGAGGGGCCAGGCTGCTGGTGGTCGAGGACACCCCGGTCAACCAGCAGGTGGCGCTCCTGTCGCTCGAGGCGTTCGGCTTGAGCGCCGATGTAGCGAGCGATGGCATGGAGGCGCTGCAGCTGGTGCAGCAAGTCGGCTACGACCTCATCTTCATGGACATGCAGATGCCCCGTATGGACGGCCTGCAAGCGACCCGTCAGATCCGAGCGCTCCCGGGCTTGCGACAGCCACGCATCGTCGCCATGACGGCCAACGTGGGAACACAAGACCGTCAGGCGTGCCTGGAGGCGGGCATGGACAGCTTCCTGGCCAAGCCCTTCGTCCTCGCCGAGCTCCGTGACGAGCTGAGGGCCTTCGAGGCCAGCTGGTCTGGCCGTGAGCCACGGGCGCCAGCGCCCCCGGAGTCACAGCCAGCCTCCGAGCCGGCCGACGGGCTTCAGGGGGCAGTCGAAGACGGCCTGCTCGACCGGGAGGCCTTCGAGCGCACCCGTCGGATGTACGACCGGAGCAAGAAGCGGCGGTTTGCCGATGGGGTCCGCCTCTCGCTGGAGACGCTGGCTTCCGGCCTCGAAGCGGCGTTGACCGCGGCTGATCAGGGCGACGTCGAGGCACTGGCCGCCGCCGCCCACAAGATGAAGTCCACGGCGGGGCAGTTCGGGGCCGCCGCCCTCCGCGACCAGATCGTCGCGGTGGAGACGGCAGCCCGGGAGGGCACGCTCGACCGTGCAGGGGTCGAGGCGCTCCCCGCCCTGGTCGACCGCTGGCGCGCCTTCGCCGAGCCCTTTGCGGAGGGGCCCTAGAGCACCCCGCGGCGCTCCTGGTCGCGCTCGATGCTGCGGAACAGCGCCCCGAAGTTGCCCTCGCCGAACGACAGGTGGTTCTTGCGCTGGATCATCTCGATGAAGATGGGCCCGATGAGGTTCTTGGTGAAGATCTGCAGCAGGTAGCCGTCGTCGTCGCCGTCGACGAGCACGTTGTGTCGCCGGATGTGGGCGTGGTCCTCCGACACATGGGGCACCCGCTCGAAGACCTCGGCGTAGTAGGCATCGTCGATGTCGAGGGTCTCGATGACGCCCTCGGTCATGCGGTCGAGGCTGCCGAGCAGGTCGTCGGTGAGAAACGCGATGTGCTGGATGCCCGGCCCGTTGTACTCCCGCAGGTACTCTTCGATCTGGGACTTCGCCTCGTCGCCCTCGTTGATGGGGATGCAGAAGCTGCCGTCGGGGGAGCGCAGCGCGTAGCTGGTCAGCCCGGTCTTGGCGCCGCGGATGTCGAAGTAGCGCACCTCGGTGAACCCGAACACGGCCTTGTAGAAGCCGGCCCAGATCTCCATCGTGCCCTTGTGCACGTTGTTGGTGAGGTGGTCGATGGTGAGGAAGCCGCGGTCTTCGACGAGCACGGCCTGGGGGTGGGGCGTGAAGGTGCGGTCGAACAGCTTGCCGTGGCTGTCGTCGGGGCCGAGGAAGTAGATCAGGCTGTCGCCGATGCCGTAGATGGCGGGGGCGTCGAAGCTGGCGGGCCCGTGGGCGCCGTCGTAGGGGCGAGCGCCGCGCTTCACGGCCTCGGCGAAGGCGGCGTCGGCGTCGGCGAAGCGCCAGCCCATGGAGCAGGCAGCGGGCCCGTGGGCGGAGGCGAAGCGGCCGGCGAAGGAGTCGGCGTCGCGGTTGATCAGGAAGCGGATGTCGTGCTGCACGTACAGGTCGAGGGACCGCTCGGGATGGGTGGCGAGGCGGGAGAACCCGAAGGCACGCCACAGCTCGTCGAGGCGGGCGGCGTCGGCGGAGGCGAACTCGACGAACTCGATGCCGAGGAGTCCACACGGGTTGTCTGCGGTGTGCATGGTCACTTCTCCATCCAGGATTGCCAGTAGGTAGGCACCTCGGCGGCGTGGGCCGCCTCGGTGAGCAGGAGGGGCCGGCGGGTGTCGATCATCACCGCCTGCTCCAGGGTGTGGGTCTTGCCCTCGGCGGCCGCGACCGCGCCGGGCTGCGGGCCGTGGTGGATGCCCTGGGGGTGGAAGGTGACCATCCCCGCGTCGATGCCCTCACGGGAGAAGAAGTCTCCGTCGTGGTAGAAGAGCACCTCGTCGAAGTCGATGTTCGAGTGGAAGAACGGCACCTTCAGCGCGCCCGGGTCGCCGGTCTCCAGGGCCCTGGGCAGGAAGGTGCAGATCATCACCTTCGGCATCATCCAGGTGACGTGGGCCGACGGCGGCAGGTGGTAGCGCTCCGACATCATGGGGCGGATGTCGGCCACATTGAGCCGCCAGACGGTGAGGTCTCCTCGCCAGCCCACCGTGGTGATGGGGTTGTGGGGGTAGGTGACCGTGCTGAGGCGGCCCATGCGCTGGATCTTGAGCTCCCAGGGCTCCTCGGGTCGGGGGACCTCGCCCAGCTGCGGCACGTCGATGACCGCCGGGTCGAACAGGGCGTGCTGGCCGACGATGCCGCGGTCGGGGATGGTGACCTCGTCGGTCGACTGGATCACCAGGAAGCGGCTGTCTTCCACGGCCTGCAGCCGGTAGACCGTGCCCCGGGGAATGACCAGGTAGTCGCCCTGGCGGTAGCTGAGGTTGCCGAAGTCGGTCTCCAGCTCCCCGCAGCCTCGGTGCACGAACAGCACCTCGTCGCCGTCGGCGTTGCGGAAGTAGTAGGGCATGCCCCCCGACAGCGTCGCCCAGCTGATCACCACGTCGTCGTTGTGGAGGAAGGGGACCCTGCCTGCGAGCCAGTCGTTCGACAGGCCGGGGAGCCGGTGGGTGTGCAGGGCCCGCGGCTTCAGGTCGCCCTCGATGTGGGTCCAGTCGACGGGCCGCTTGGACCGGTACAGGTGGCTGGTGCGGCCGAAGAAGCCGTTGCGGGCGTACTCCTCCTCGAAGGTGCCCTCGGGCAGATCGACGTGGGCTTGCCGGGTGACCTTGCCTTGGCTGCTGTACATGGACCGCTCCTCGACGAGTCCACCCTAGGTCGCTACTCCATCAGCAGAAAGCACAATGAATTGGGGCTCTTGATCAGGAAAATCGATGAAGTTTACCCTGGAGGCCATCGAGGCCCTCGCCGCCATCGCCGACACCGGGTCCTTCGCTGCCGCGGGGGCCGCGCTGCACAAGGTGCCGTCGGCGGTCAGCTACCAGGTGCGGCAGCTCGAGCAGGCGCTGGGGGTCGAGCTGTTCGACCGCAGCGGGCATCGCGCGGCGCTGACGCCGGCGGGGGTGGCGATGCTCGACGAGGGCCGCTTCCTGCTGGCGAGGGCACGGCGGATGGAGCGGCTCGCTCGGCAGCTCGCCGAGGGATGGGAGGCGCGGCTGCAGGTCGTCGTCGACGGGGCCATCCCCACCAGCCCGCTCCTCGAGGCGCTCACGCGGCTGGGCGAGGAGGGCGTCCCCACGCATGTGCAGCTGCGCACCGAGTACCTCGCCGGGGTGCCGCTGCGGTTCCGGGAGCTGTCGGCCGACCTGATGCTCACGCTGTCCCTCCCCGACGACCCGCTCCTGGAGGTGGTCGAGCTCGCGCCGATGGTGTTCGTGCTGGTGGCTTCGCCAGACCATCCGGCGGCGAGCGAGGGGCCGCTGGAGCTGTCGGGGCTGCAGCGGCACCTGGAGCTGTCGGTGCACGACAGCGACCTGGCGACCTCGGGCCGCGACACCAACCTCATCGCGGGGGCGCGGGTGTTCTACGTGGGCGACTTCGCCGCCAAGAAGGAGGGGCTACTCCGCGGGCTGGGCCTGGGGTGGATGCCGCTGCACGCCGTGGAGCGCGAGCTCGACGAGGGGCGACTCGTCGAGCTGCCGTACACGCCGGGGAGCCGGCGTCGCTACCCGGTGTCGCTGGCGCGGCGCAGCGACCGCCCGCTGGGGCCGGCTGGGCGGCGGCTGGAGGCGCTGGTGCGGGTCGAGCTCGAGGCGTAGGGCCGGGAACCGACGGGGCGGGCGGCTGTCGGTGGGTTCAGGAGGCGTACATGCGAGGGATGGTCTGGTGCCTGGGAGCGATGCTGGTCCGACCCTGCGGTGAAGCGCCCCCTCCCAGAGCTCCTGATGGCGAGCCCGCGGCCGTCCCGGCTCCGGAAGGGCAGGCTGCTGCAGCCAGCCTGTGGACGGATGACGAGCGTAGCTGGGGCGATCTCACCGGGTGCTTTGCCGAGGTGGGCCTACTGGTGGACGACCTCGAGCTTGTGCCCGTCGGGGTCGCGGACGAAGGCGGCGTAGTAGCTCGGTGAGTAGGCGGGGCGGGCCCCCGGTGGCCCCTCGCAGTGGCCGCCGTGGGCCAGGGCGGCAGCATGGAAGGCGTCGACGGCCGCTCGGTCGGGGGCGGTGAAGGCGAGGTGGAAGCCGGGGCCCGCCGGGAGGGGCGTCCCAGCAGGCTGCTCGAACAGGTTGAGCTGCTCGCGGCCAGGGGTGCCGTAGCCGAGGCCGCGCTCGCCGGCCCACACGCGCTCGGCGCCGAGGCAGAGCATCACCGCGTCGTAGAAGGCGCGGCTGCGCGGCAGGTCGGCGACGCCGAGGGAGACGTGGCTGAGCATCAGCCGGCGTGCTTGCGGATGCGGGTGATGACCACCTCGGCGCAGTAGCGGGCACCGCCCTCGAACATCTGCTGGATCTCGGCGTCGCTCATGTCTTTGATGGCTCCGGCGTTGTTCACCGTGCCCAGCACGACGGAGATGGCCTGGGGGTCGGAGAACGACATCGAGCAGTTGTGGTGGGCGGTGTACACCCGGTCGCCGTCGGGCAGGTAGATCCGGCTCTGGAACTGGTAGGTGAGGGCGCCCGGAAGGCCGAGGGCGGCCACGTCGATGCCGTAGCGAACGAGCTGCAGCTCGAGGGTGGTGCGACTCTTCTCGCGGATGTCGAAGGGCCGCTTGCCGATGCCCTCGTCGAGGGTCACGAGGAAGGCATCGCCGACGGCGTCGGGGTCGACGGCCTGGCTCACCTTGCGCGTCAGATCGATGGACTTCACTCCCTGCACCACATCGACCACCGCCCCCACGAGGGAGTCGTCGCCGGTCATGCCGAGGTTGACCTGGGGCCCGCCGTGGACCACGAGGTCGGGCTTGACGTGGTCGATGCCGCCGACGTGCTTCTTGAACTTCGCGTGGCAGCCCGTGACGGCCATCAGCCCGACCAGCAGCAGCATCCCCGTACCTCGCATGCAACACCTCCGTAGGCCCTCGTCGACGCGAGGCAGGGCAGGCTATTCGAGGCCGACCACCAGCTGGTGTGTCATCACCTGTCGCGGGTAGTCGCCCAGGCCGTGGTAAGCCGCGTTCTCCGCACTGATGCGGTGGTTGCTGGCCTCGATCCGCGCCTTCGTCGCCCCCTTGGGGACCTCGATCTCGGCGGTGCGCCACTCGCGGGGCGCGAGACGGTTGTCGTCGACCTTGCGGGGCGGCGTCTCCCACGCCCAGGTCTGCTGGATGCGGTGCTGCCAGGGCGTGCCGACCGGGCCATCGGGGCCCTCGAAGACGACGTCGAGCTGCACCCACCGCTCGGGGTCGCCGCTGGGGAGGCGGTGGCCCGCATTCTCGTTGCCGTAGCGGAGGTGCAGGGTGCTGCCTTCGTGGCGCGCCTGCAGGCCGAGCCCGAAGTCGTTGGCCTCCGGCGGCGGATAGCGACCCTCGATCTTGGGAATGCCCGACCCGCGCCACCAGTGACGGCCGACCTCGCGCACGGGGCCCCCGGCGGCCACGGGGCGCTCGGCTCGGGGCATGTGGCACGTCACGCAGGTGGTGCCTTCGTCGTCGTAGGGGCCCGCCCGCCACTCGTCGCCGGTCTGGAAGGTGCACACGAACGACTTGTCGGGCCAGTCGGCCTCGGCCTGGTGGCAGCGCAGGCACAGCGCGCCGGTGCCCATCGTCTCGTCGACGACGACGGCGTGAGGGGCGACGCCTCCGAGGCCGGGACCGGCGATGGCGTCGCCGCGGACGTGGCAGGCGGCGCAGGTGATGCCCTCGTCGCGGAGGGCTTCGTCGAACACCGGGTTGGGGACCAGCTGCGGGCGCTCGATGTCGTCGTCGACCAGGCCCACGGGCCAGGCATCCATCTGGGTGAGCAGGGGGGTGTGGCAGTTGAGGCACAGCCACCGGTTGCCCGACTTGCCGATCTCGCCCTGAAACTGGGGGTCGACCCAGGCCTGGGCGTGCACCGACACCGACCACTCCTCGTGGAAGGCTTCGTGGCAGGCGCGGCAGGTGCTGGCCGACAGGTTGGGCAGGCCCGACACCTTCTCGAGCCCCGTCACCCTGAGGGGGCGCTCGTAGGCGGGGCGGGGCGCGGTGAACGCCTCGGTGCGGGGCAGGTCGACCGCCAGCCCCTGGCTCTCCAGGTGGACCGCACCGGTCGCGGGCTCGGGCGGAGGCTCGGGGGCGGGCACGGGCGCCGGACCTCCGGCACCACACGCGAGCAGCCAGACGATCAGTCCCAGACCGACACCGTGAGCAGCTTCAGGCCCTCGACCGACTCCCCCGCCTCGGTGACGATGGGCTGGCTGTCGAGGATGCGCGGGGACACATCCCCCAGGGCGCCGGTGTCGCCGAGGCCGCCGATCAGGTCGAGCAGATCGAGCTCGAAGGTGGCGCCGAGCAGGGAGGTAGCGGTGTCGAGCAGCCCGCCGAGGCCCTCGACGACCTCGCGCTCATCCCAGCTCTCGTCGGTGGCGTAGTAGTCGACGCTGCCGTCGACGACGCGCAGGCCCAAGCCCAGCGCCGTTCCGGAGGTGATGCCGAGGTCGGCCTCGACCGCCAGCGTCGCGTCGAGCCAGTGCATGCAGTTGTCGCCAGGCACGTCGACGCCGATGTCGACGACCACCTCGGGCAGGACCACGGTGGCCATCGGGTCGATGCCGTCGCGCAGGCGCACCAGGCTGCCTTCGCCCAGGCTCACGCCGAGACACCAGCCGGTGTGATCTTCGGGGACCGCGTCGCCGCCGGGCAGGTTCTTGATGGGCAGGCCGAGGATGTCGCCGAAGATGCCGTCGAGCTCGAGGTCTTGCTGGAGCAGGTCGAGCAGGTCGGACTGCAGCAGGGGCTGGAACACGCCCTCGTGCAGGGCCACGGCGAGGTCGGAGCGGAAGCCGGCCTGGTCTGCCGTGGGGACGGCGATGCCCGTGGTGGCTGGGATGCCGAGATCGACCCCGATGAGGGCGGCGACGCCTTGGTTGTCGGAGCCGAGCCGGTCGACCGACAGCGACAGGGGGGTGCCGAACAGGTCGGCCTCGAAGGCGATGGGGCCGAACAGCGAGATCTGGCCGATGCCGCCGATGAGCCCGTCGATGAGGCCCTCGAGCAGGTCGCCGAGGCCGGTGACGACGGTGCCGGCGAGGCTCTCCAGGGCCGGCACGGTGAGCCCACCCAGCGTGAGGATCGGGTCGGCCAGGTCGATGGTGGCGTCGGTGATCGCCAGCGCGAGGACCCCGTTGGTGTCGATGACCGGGTCGAGGGTGGCGCCGAGGCTGATGCGCTCGACGCCGATCTCGACGATGCCGTCGCCGAGGACGGTGCCGCTCACCACGTCGTAGCGGAGCACCACCTCGGGAACCTCGACGAGCAGCTCGATGCCGTCGGTGGTGCTCGTCATGGTGGTGACGGCAGGCCAGTGATCGATGCCCAGGGCGGTGGCGGTGAAGCCGCCGATGGCCAGATCGGGGAGCACCGCGGCCAGCTGGCCGGCGAGATCGAGGTCGGTCACCAGATCGCCGACGACCTCGGCGAGGTGGTCGACCCCGGTGTTGGTGAAGCGCATCGACACGGCGCCGGGCCACGTCTCGGCCGGATCGTGGCCGGCGATGACGGTGCGGCGCTCCTGCAGGTGGGGCTGGTCGGGGGCCGAGGCTTCGATGTCGATGACCCGCTGGAGTGCGTCGACGTCGATCTCGACGTGGAAGCGCCCGTCGCCGCCGACACTCGCGCGGCGGCCCTCCACCCACACCCACGCATCGGGGCGGGTGACCTGACCGGTGACGACAGCGCGCTCGCCCACGAACGACAGGTGGGCCGGGCTGTCGACCGTGAGCTCCAGCGGCACCGGCGCCGGCTCCTCGGGGGGAGCGGGCGCGGGAGGCTGCTCGGCGAGGACGCCGCCGGGCTGACACGCGAGGAGGAACCAGAGCATGGCGGCCCCTTACCCCGGGGCGGGCGGGGTCGCACCGTACGCCCGAGATCGGCCGACCGGGCTTGTACGGCCACGCGCAACTTGCGGCTTGCCGTACAAGCCCCGATGCGGTGACCCGGCATGTACGGCCACGCGCAACTTGCGGCTTCCCGTACAAGCCCGTTTCTGCAGACGTCACCCCTACGACGCGCTGCTGAACAGCGTCGACGATCTTTTTCTGCCTTTTTCTCGTGAGGCTGTCGATCGGGGAGCACCCCACTCGACCTGTGGGTGGACGACGGGGAGAGCCCGTCGCACTCACCCACGAACAGGAGGCCCCCATGGCCCACGGTCACTTCATCTGGCACGAGCTCGTCACCCCCGCCGCCGACACCGTCGCGCCCTTCTACGCGCAGCTGTTCGACTGGCAGGTCCACCATCGCGACATGGGCATGCCGACTCCCTACACGCTGCTGCGCCACCCCAGCCTCGACCGCGACGTGGCGGGCGCCACCGCACCCTCCATGGACGGGGTACCCCCCCACTGGCTCGGCTACCTGCAGGTCGATGACCTCGACGCCGCCCTGGCCCGCGCGGCCGACCGCGATGCCACCCTGCTGGCCGGCCCCTTCGATGTGCCCGACGTAGGCCGCATGGCGGTCCTGCGCGATCCCCAGGGCGCGGTGGTGGCCCTGATGACCGCTGCCGCAGAGCACGCCCCCGAGGCTCGGCCCCCGGTCGGCAGCTTCTGCTGGACGGGCCTGATGGCCCGCGACGTGGAGGCCGCGGCGCAGTTCTACGCCGAGGTCGTGGGGCTGGAGGTCGGCGAGATGGGCGACGGCAAGGTCCTCACCAGGGAGGGGGTGCCCTGCGCGAGCGTGAGCGCCTCACCTCCCGAGGCGCCGGTCCACTGGCTGTCGTACGTCGCGGTCGACGACGCCGATGAGCGCGCGGCGGCCGCCGTGTCGCTGGGAGCCACTCAGCTCGTCGAGCCCACCGACATGCCCGGTATGGGAAGGTTCGCCGTGCTCGCCGACCCGGCGGGCGCTGTGTTCGCCGTGTGGAAGAACGTGGAGGCCTGAGATGCAGTACCTACTCCTGATCTACGACAACGAGGCAGAGGCTGCGAAGCGTCCGCCCGAAGAGATGGCCTCCTACCTGCAGGCCTTCCGCACCTTCACCGAGGAGATCATCGCCAGCGGGGCGTTCCAGGGGGGCGATGCGCTCACCCCCGTCTCCACCGCCACCTCGGTGCGCGTGCGAGACGGCGAGACCCTGCTCACCGACGGCCCCTTCGCCGAGACCCGAGAGCAGCTCGGCGGCTACTACCTGGTCGAGGCCCCCGACCTCGATGCGGCCGTCGCCATCGCCGCCAAGATCCCCACCGCGAAGCACGGCACCATCGAGGTCCGGCCCATCATGGTGTGGGAGGGGTGAGCCAGTGGGCCGAGCTGGTGCGGGCCGAGCACGGTCGCCTCGTGGCGGCCCTGGCCCGCACCACCGGTGGCGACCTGCAGCTCGCGGAAGACGCGCTGCAGGAGGCGGTGGTCGCCGCCCTGCAGCAGTGGGGCGACGATCCCCCGGACCAGCCCGTGGGATGGCTGCTCCGCACCGCCCGGAACAAGGCCATCGACGTGCTGAGGCGTCGGGGCACCTGGGCCCGCAAGGCTCGCCTGGTGGCGGCCGCCACCCCCGCCGCCGACACGCCCGACCTCGACGACGATGGCATTGCCGACGAGCGGCTGCGGCTCATCTGCACCTGCTGCCATCCGGCACTGTCGCTGTCGGCGCGGGTGGCCCTGACGCTGAAGGTGGTGAGCGGGCGCACCAGCGACGAAGTGGCCCGGCTGTTCCTGGTCGACCGCGCGACCATGCAGCAGCGGATCGTGCGCGCCAAGCAGAAGATCCGCCTGGCGGGCATCCCCTATGAGGTGCCGAGCCCCGATGCGCTGCCCGAGCGGCTGGCGGGGATCCGCCACGTGATCTACCTGGTGTTCACCGAGGGGTGGGGGGCGACCGCCGGCGAGCGCCTGGTGCGCGGCGAGCTGTGCGACGAGGCGCTCCGCCTCGGCCAGCTCCTGGTGGAGCAGGTTCCCGACGACGGCGAGCTGCACGGTCTGCTCTCGCTGATGTGGCTCACCGATGCGCGGCGGGCCACCCGCGTCGATGCGCAAGGCCTGCCCGTGCTGCTCGCCGACCAGGATCGCAGCCGGTGGGACGCACGCAGCCTCGCGCTGGGGGCCGCGGCCCTGGGGGCTGCGCTGCGTCGAGGCCCTCCTGGCCCCTACACCCTGCAGGCCGCCATCGCGTCGGTGCATGCCCGGGCCCAACAGGCCGACGACACAGCGTGGGACGAGGTGGTCGCCTTGTACGAGCTGCTGCTGAAGGCCGCGCCCAGCCCGGTCGTTCGGCTCAACCATGCCGCGGCGGTGGGGCAGCACCGAGGCCCAGTAGCGGGCCTGGCGGCCCTCGATGCCCTGGCCGACGAGCGCGCCCTCGGCCGCACCCACCTGCTGCCCGCCGCCCGCGCCCGCTACCTCGAGGCCCTCGGCCGCACCGAGGAGGCCCTCGACGCGCTACAGCAGGCCCTCTCCCGCGTCGGCAACGCCCCGGAGCGAGCGTGGCTCGAGGCCCAGGTGGCCCGGCTGCTGGGTCAGGTGAGCACCGCGCGGGCGTGAAGGTGGGCAACGCCTCTGCCACGACGGTACGGGACCGTAGGCAAGGGGTGCGCGCATGGTGTGGTGGTGGCTGATCGCATGTGGGGGCGGAGACCCCGTCGCCAAGACTTCGGAGCCGGTCCCGTCGACCTTGCCGGCGCCGACCTCGTCGACCCCCGCGCCGACGACCCCCACCCCCACCGACTCCGCGCCGACCGATACCGGGTCGACCGACACGGGCACGCCTCCCACGGAGTCCCTGATCGACTGCGCGGCCCTGGGGCTTGCGGTGCATCCCTGGCAAGCCGGTGGCGCCGGCTGGGCCCCCCGCGCCCTCGCGGGCGAGGTGGCGGCATCGACGACCCGCGGCCCGCTGGTGCTGTCGGAGGTGTGGTCGGGCTGTGAGGTGGTCCTCGTGCTGCCGGATGATCCGCTGCAGGAAGACACCGATCTGTGGTCGGAGCAGGCCGTGGCCGATCTGGCCGACGCGCTCCCGCCACATGCCCTGCTGCTGGTGGGGTCCCTCGACGGCGACGCGGGCTTCGTGGCCGACGTGGAGGGCTGGCTGGCAGCGACCGAGCTCGGCGACCGGGCGTGGGTGATCGACGAGCCCCTCGTGGGCCTCGACGGGTGGCTGGGCGAGGCGATGACGGCCACGCCCTGGGGCTTCGGCATCGATCGGCAGCAGCAGGTCCGCTACGTGGGCAGCTTCGCGGATGTCGACAAGTACAACGTGTCGGTGGGCTGGTGGGACGGCACCCTCGCGATGGCCGCCCTCGAGGTCCCCCACTGGGACTTCGAGGCCGATCGACAGGCACGACTGGATGCCGAGGTGGGCACCACCGTGGTCCCCCTGTGGTCGGGGGAGGTGGTGGAAGACCCGGGCTGGGCCGGTCAGCGGGGAGAAGTCACGGTCACCTTGCCGGCGGATCTGTCGGGCTTCGACACCCTGGAGGCCGACCTGGGCCTCGGCTGCGGTGGCGTCGGCGAGCTCGGCTACTGCCCCGCATGGGACTACCTCGTCTACCTGTACGTGTGCGCCGACGGCGAGACGACCTGCGGCACGGAGCTGGGCCGGTGGATCACGACCTACCACCGAGAGGGCCGCTGGGTGCACGACCTGACCCCGCTGCTGCCGCTGCTGGAGGGCGGGGAGACGACCTTTCAGTTCTACAGCCAGCAGCCCTACACGGTCGACCTGTCGCTGCGGCTGTCGACCCGGGGCGAGGCGAGGCCGACGACGGCTACGCCCTTGTTCCGAGGGGGCGAGCTGAACGCCGAGCTCAACCAGCGCGCCGCCGTGGAGGTGAGCATCCCCGCGACGGCCACCAAGGTGGAGCTGGCCACGGTGATCAGCGGCCATGGGCAGGTGGGCTTCGCGACCTGCGCCGAGTTCTGCGTGCTGGAGCATCGGTTCGGCTTCGACGGCGAGTTCGTGGAGCTGAGCTACCCGCTGGCCGGCACGGAGCGGGGCTGCGAGGAGGCGGTGGGTGATGGCACGGTGCCCAACCAGTACGGCACCTGGTGGTTCGGCCGCAACGGCTGGTGCCCGGGCAAGGAGGTGCCGGTGGAGCGCACCGACGTGACCCACCTGGTGACGCCCGGGGCGACGGTGTCGGTCGACTTCGAGGTGCTCCGTAACGGCGTGGAGATCGAGCTGGCCGGGGCCCGCGCCGAGGTGGAGAGCTGGCTCGTCGTCTACGAGTAGGGCGCGAGGAAGGGCGTGGCGGCCGGCAGCCAGGCGGCCGGGTCGACATCGCAGTGGGCGAGCAGCCCGGCGCACAGCGCGTCGTAGGTGATCAGGTCGCCGGCGTCGTCGAGGGTGCCGGTGGGCAGATGGACCGGGCGCGCGCGCAGGCCGGCGTCGGTGCCGCCGAGGACCCGCCCCCCGTTCACCCCGGCGCCGAGGAGCATCGCGGAGGTGACGGGCCAGTGCTCGGTGCCCCCCTCGATGTTGCGGCGGGGGCTTCGTGCCATCTCGGAGACGACCGCGACGACGACGTCGTCGTGGCCGCCTGCCTCGATGCCGGCGAGGAGCGCGTCGAGACCCGCGAAGAACGCGTCGTAGGCGTCGTGCTGGCGGGCCTGGTCGACGTGGCTGTCCCACGGCTGGCGGCTGTCGAGGAGGTAGGCGCGGCCCAGGTCGGCGTCGAGCATGGCCAGGCAGCGCTGCACGTCGGCCTCGAGCCCCCGCGCCCCCTGCGGCATGACCAGGCTGCTGCCGTGAAGGGCCTCGGCGCGGTCGAGGCTCTGGAGGCGGTCGTCGAGCTGGGCCTGGCCCGGCTCGCCGAGGTGGGGGCGGCGCCGCTCGACCGCCTCGCGGAGGTAGGCGCGGATCGCGGCCTGCTCGGCCTCACCCTGGGGCGTGTCGCGGACTGGGCTGGGGCCGGGGGGGCGGGCCCCGGGATCGAGGAGGGCCGCGAGCTGGTCGCCGGGGCCGACCCGCAGGCCGCTGGCGCCCAGGGTGCCGGGGTAGCCGGCGCCTGCCAGGTCGACGTTGCCCACCGCCCGGCCGCCGTCGTCGTGGGCGCCGAGGATGGCGGTGAGGTCGGGGCGCGCGAGGTCGGCGCTGCCGCACAGGATGCGCCGCACGCCATCGGGGTGGCCCACGGCTCCGATCTGCAGGCCGTTGATCAGCGCCGTGCGGTCGCCCCACCGCTCGAAGAAGGTGGTGACCGCGGGGCGGCGACGGTCGTCGCACAGCACCGGGATGCCATGGAGGACCTCGGTGGTCGCGCGGTCGGTGGGGTCGAGAGCATCCTCGTCGACGAAGGGGCCGTCGACTTCGGCGCGATCTTTCGGGTCGAGGGCGAAGGTGACGTCCCACCCTCCCCATGCATGGACGACCACGAGGCGACGCCCCCGGCCCTGGGCAGCGACCAGGCCGGGCAGCAGCGCGGTGGCACCGAGCAAGCCCAGCAGGCCTCGGCGGGTGGGACCGCTCACAGGATCACCATCCGGTCGTGCTGGAGCAGGGCGGCCAGCACCCCAGCCCAGGCCTGGTCGGAGGGAAGCTGGCCCTCGAGAGTACGCAGCAGCTCGTAGGCGGCGTCGATGTCGGCGCTGTCAGGAGCAAGGAACTGCTGGAGCACCACCTCGTGGAGGTGCACGAGCTGCGCGCGGGCAGACGACTCGTCGACCTCGGCCGGGGGGGCGACGGCGAACAGGTGGCGGGCGCCAGGGGGCAACGCGGACTCGACCTCGACGGCGTGAGCGGCGGCTTCGTGGGCGAGCCACTCGAGGGCCAGCGCCTGCGACGGGGTGGAGGTGCGGGTGGGATCGAGGAGGTCCCACCCGTCGGTGCCGCCGAGCAGGGCGCGGAAGCCGTGCTCGGCGTTGGTGGCGAGGTCAACGGTGCCGACAGCGGCGCCCAGCTCGCCCTCCCAGGTGTAGCCGGTGAGGGCCTCGATGGTGCGGGCCAGCTCCTCGGGGCGAACGCTGCGTGCGGGGGCAGCCTGGAAGTCGTCGTGCAGCAGGCTGGCGACGACCAGCTCGCGGGCGTCGAAGCCGTGGTTGACGAGGACCTCGGCGAGCTCGTCGGCGACGTCGTCGGGCACGTCGCGGGGGTGGCGGCCGGTGTGCCAGCCGTGGAAGCGACGGGCGGTGCAGGTGGCGAAGGACGGGTCGGCGGCGAGGGCACGGCCCAGGCCCTCCAGACCGTCGACCGCGACGCCCTTGAGGCTGGGGTCGGGCATGCCTGCCTCGACGTGCTGGCCGGCCTCCTCGGGCCGCCAGAAGGGCAGCGGATAGCAGGGCGCCCCCTCGGGGCAGCCGCGCTGGTAGGCCAGGTTCACGTCTTTGGAGAGGATGTAGCGGTCGAAGCCCCAGAAGGCCGAGCTCACCGGGTCGAGGCTGGCGTGGCAGCGGGTGCAGGCTGGGTCGGTGCGCACCCGGTCTTCCAGGGGCTCGCCGATCTCGGGAGGCTCGCCCACCTCGACCGAGCTCTCCAGCACGCCGTCGCACAGAAAGGCCGACAGCACCAGGGCGCCACGGCCCCGGTGGTGGTTGGACAGGCTGGACTGGTAGCGCTGCAGCACCGCGGTGTCGGCCAGCAGGCCTGCGGCGGGCCGACCGTCGGGCCAGGCGACCGACTGCCACTCGGGCCCAGACACGTCGTAGGGCAGCCCGTGGGCCACGGCGGTGAGGTCGTTGGTGAACGTGCGGTCGGTGGTGACGATCTCGGTGTAGGGCCGCCCCGAGCGCACGATGTCGTCGACGAGACGGAGTGGTGCTTCGTCGAGGGCGGCGTCGAGCTGCGACGAAGGAACGCCCTGCAGGGGGCCCACCGCCGGGAGCTTGCCGACCACGTGGCCCCGCAGGTGCAGCGTCTCGGCGTGGTGGTCGCGCACGGCGGCCCCGAAGGCGTCGTCGTCGAGCCAGGATCGAAGCACCATGGGCAGCTGCTCGGCGTCGTCACGAACCGCCTGGACATCCGCCTCACTGGGACGCAGCCCACGCATGGCCACCGAGGCGCGCACGAGGTGCTCTACGGCGTCGGAGGCGCCGCCAGGGGGAGTGTCGGGGGCCGGCGAGCAGCCCCACAGCAAGGTCCACAACAGCATCACGTAGGGAACGTGGCATGCTGCGCGCCTGGTGTCACCCTCTCTTCCGTCTCGTATCGTCGCGCGTCGCGCTCTCGTAGGCGTGGCGGCCTGCGTCGTCGTCGGGTGGGTCGCCGCCGCCGTGGCCCTCGATCAGTACGGCCTGAGGCAGCAGCCATCGGGGTCGTACGATGCCGTGGTGGTGGCGGGGGCGGGGGTGAGGCCCGGTGGCCGCCCCTCGGTCGCGCTGTACGGGCGCACCCGGCAGGCCTGTGATCTGTGGGAGCAGGGAGTGGCTCCCGTGCTCGCGCTGACGGGTGGCGTGGGCGACTACCCGCCCAGCGAGGCAGAGGTGGCTCGCCAGCTCGCACGTGAGTGGGGTGTGCCCGCCGAGCGGATCGTGATGGAGGAGCGCTCCACATCCACTGAGGAGAACGCCGAGCAGCTCGCTGCCGTGCTGGCGGCGGATAGGGTGCTCGTGGTGTCGGATGGGTACCACGTATTTCGCGTCCGGAGAGTGTTCGGTCGCCACTTCGACAGCGTAGACGCCGTCGGGGTGAAGACCACGCTGTGGGTCCGCGCGTGGGGCTCCCTTCGGGAGGTGTTGGCCATCGCATGGTACGCCATTCGGGGCCGCCTGTAGCGCGATGCCTGCCGAAGCCCTTGGAGTGGGTCGGCCGGGCGCGTATCCTCGAAGGGTCCCGGGGGGGAACATGGAGCGACTGCAGGCCGCGTGGGCCTGGTTGGTGGGCGTGGTGCGTCAGGGGATGGCCGATCCCACCCGAGGGGAGCATCACGAGGCACTGGTGGATGCGCAGCGGAGCGTGGTGCTGCACCGCGTCGTGGTGCTGATCTGGATCTCGGTCTACATCATGCCGACCACCATCCTCGGCTATGTGGCGGTCGTGCAGCCCACGGCGCTGGCCATGGCTGCGGCGGTCGTCGGGGTAGCGGTGGCGCTGGTGCTGGTGCTGCGACTGCTCGTGGCGCAGGGAGTGTTCGATCGGCACTACCACCTGGCCATGTTCCTCCTGGTGGGCGGGGTCTTCGGGCCGACCGGAGCCCTGATCATCGAGCTGACCCGCAGCGCCGAAGCGAGCTTCCTGTTCGCCTTCTTCATGATCTACTTCGCGTTCACGGCGCTGTTTCCGGCCAACCTGGGATGGGTGCTCGGCACCTGTGGGGCGCTGATCGCCAGCTTCGTGGCGGTCCGCATGATGCGCCCCGAGGGGCTGGTGGTCGACACCGAGCTCGTCATCAACGTGATCTACCTGGCCCAGCTGTCGTTCCTGTCGGCCGTGCTCAACCGGGTCGTGGTCAACCTGTTCTTCGCAGAGCGCCGGTCGGCGATGGAGCTGGAAGAGGCCTACGCCGAGCTGCGTCAGCTCGACCAGGCGAAGATGTCGTTCTTCTCCAACGTGAGCCACGAGCTGCGCACGCCCCTGACGCTGATCATCACCCCCATCCAGCAGCTGATGGAGCACGACGAGCTGCCGGCCCCCCTCGCTGAGCGGCTGCGCGGCATCTACGGCAACGCCAGCCGGCTGCTGAAGATGGTGAACCAGCTCCTCGACTTCTCGAAGATCGAGGCAGGTCAGGCCAAGGTCGTGCCGCTGCGCCTCGACCTGGTCGACTTCCTGGGCAGCATCGGCGAGCTGTTCCGGGCGACGGCGGAGGAGCGAGGCATCGAGCTGGTCCTCGACGTGCCTGCCCAGATGCCGGTCGTGCAGGATCTCGACAAGCTCGAGCAGGTCATGGTCAACCTGATGGGCAACGCGATGAAGTTCACGTCGGAGGGGGGCACGATCACCATCGGGGCGGCCGCCGACGGCGCCGACCGGTTTCGGATGTGGGTGGGAGACACCGGCATCGGCATCCCCGCGTCGGCGCAGGCCAAGGTGTTCGAGCGCTTCAGCCAGGTCCACGGAGAAGACGGAGCGAGGGTGCGCGGCACCGGCATCGGTCTGTCGATGGTGCGGGAGTACGCGAAGCTGCTCGGCGGCGACGTGGGCCTCGCCTCGGTCGAGGGGGAGGGGAGCACCTTCACCCTGACCCTGCCCAGGGAGGTAGGTGACGCCACGGGCACCTGGAGCTCCGACGGCGGCACCAGCGCCGCCATCGACAAGAAGCGCCTGGCGACGTCCGACCTGCAGCCCCTCGCGACCAAAGAGGCCGAGCGGGTCATCACCGTGGCAGGCGCCGACCGCCCCTGGCTGCTCATCGTCGACGACAACCCGGCGCTGGTCTCGTTGGTGCGCTCGATCCTGGAAGACGACTACAACCTCTACCTCGCCTACTCCGGCCGCGAGGCGCTGCGCCGCCTCGACGAGGCCGAGCAGGTCGATCTGATGATCAGCGACGTGATGATGCCGGGCATGACGGGGCTCGAGCTGTGCGAGGCGGTCAAGGCGCAGGAGCGCCACCAGCTACTGCCGGTCATCCTGCTCACGGCCCGGGGGGGCCAGGCTCGCAAGGTGGAGGGGCTCGACGCAGGCGCCGACGACTACATCGGCAAGCCCTTCGATCCCGAAGAGCTGCGCGCTCGGGTGCGGCAGCTGTTCGAGCATCGTGCCATCACCCGGCAGATCGAGTCGAAGAGTGTGGAGCTCGCGGATGCCCTGGAGCGCCTCAAGCAAGAGGAGGTCATGCTGGTGGCTTCCGAGCGCATGCGCACCATGGGAGAGCTCGCCGCCGGGGTGTTCCACGAGCTGCACAACTACCTGAACATGATCAAGAACGGCGCGGTGCCCCTCAAAGACCTCGTGGAGATGCAGCAGGAAGACGACGGCGAGCCGCTCACCAGCGAAGACCTCGACGAGATGATCGACCTCGCCGATCTCGTGCTCACCGCCGCGAACCAGGCGCTCGGCGTCACCGGCGAGCTGAAGGGCTACGCCTACCAAGACGCCAATGTGCTGCGGGTCGCCGACCTGCACGACGTCATCCGCTCCAACGTGCGGCTGTTCGGCAAGATCCCTCCCGAGCTCACCATCGACCTGCAGCTCGCCGACGAGCAGCTGCCCGTGCGCTGCTCGCCGACGCGCCTGGTGCAGGTGTTCACCAACCTCGTCAAGAACGCCTTCGAAGCGATGGACCACGAGGGCACGGTGACGATCCGCACCCGGATCGATGGCGACGTGGTGGAGGCGAGGGTCAGCGACACGGGCCCCGGCGTGCCCGAGGCGTTCCAGCCCAAGCTGTTCGAGCCGTTCCAGTCCACAAAGGGGCAGGGGCAGGGCCTCGGGCTGGGGCTGTCGCTCACCCAGTCGGTGGTCGAAGACCTCGGCGGCACCATCACCTACGACCCCGAAGGGGCGCAGGGCGCGTGCTTCGTCGTTCGCCTCCCGCGGGCAGCGAAGTGACAGCCCAGGGCGGGCTGGCCCGCGTCTAGTAGACGGTCTTCATCGGCAGCGTGATGGTGAAGCGGCAGCCGCCCTCGGCGCGGTTGGCGAAGTCGAGGTGGCCCTCGTGGGCGTCCATGATCTTGCGGCACATCATCAGGCCCAGGCCGGTGCCGTGGTCGCCCTTCGTCGAGTAGAAGGCATCCCAGATCTTGGTCGCCACGGCGTCGGGCACCCCAGGCCCGGTGTCGTCGACGTGGATGTGCACCACCCCTTGCTCGCCCAGCTCGGTCGACAGGTTCACGTGACCTTGCTCGCCCGCCGCCTCGGCGCCGTTCTTCACCAGGTTGACGATGACCTGCTCGATCATCTTGGCGTCGATGTAGACGGGGAACTCCTGGTCACTGGGCTCGTAGGTGAGCGTGGCCAGATCGCGCACGTGCGGGAACATACGCAGCATCGTCATCCACGTGGTCAGCATCTCCCCCAGCTCCAGCGGCTGGGGCTTGGGCACCAGCTCGCCGCCGCCCTTGGAGTAGAGCCGCAGGCTCTCCAGGAGGACCCGGATCCCGCTGATCCCCGACCTGAGGATCTGGAACTCCCGCGTCATGTCTTCGTCGGTTCCCCAATATTCCTGGATCTCGCTGGCCACCGACAGCTTGTTGGCCATGTTGCCCAGCTCGTGCACCAGGCCGGCGGTGACCTGCCCGATGGCCGCCAGGCGCTCCCTGTGCAGCAGCTTGTCGGTCAGGGCCTTGTTCTCCCGGCGTGACCAATACAGCTCGTTGGCCGCGATGATGGTGGCCAGGAGGTCTTCGCGGTCCCACGGCTTGCGGATGAACCGCGCGATGGCGCCCTCGTTGATGGCGCTCACCACAGCGTCGAAGTCGGAAAAGGCCGTCAGCAGCATGCGGATGGTGTCGGGGTGTCGCTGACGCACCTGGGCGAGGAACTCCGAGCCGCTCATCGCGTCCATCCGCTGATCGCTGATCACCAGCGCGAAGTCGCGCTCGTCGAGGAGGCGCAGGGCCTCCTGAGGATCGGTGGTCGTCACCACGGTGGCGTGCTTGCGGAAGTTGGCGCGGAACACCGTGAGGTTGCCGGGCTGGTCGTCGAGGTAGAGGACGGTCGGCTTCGGGATCTCCATCGGCAAAGTCAGCTCCTCAGGTAGGTCGCGATGTTCGCGAAGTCGGGAGGCTTTGGAATGGAGACGAAGGGCCCTGGATCGATGTCTTCACCGCTGACGACCACGATCGTGCAGTCGGCGCAGAAGCGCTCCAGCACCCGAATCCATGCTTCCCCCCCGAGAACAGGCATGGAGTAGTCTGTGACCACATGTCGGACATCGGCTCGGGTGGACAACACCTTGAGGGCTTCCACGCCATTGGCTGCAGGAATGGGCTCGAAACCCAGTGAACGAAGGCGCTTCTGCGCCATATAGAGCTGGTCGGGGTCGTCTTCGACGACCACGACGGGAATGCTGGACATGTTCCCCCCCGGGAGGTCCATTCTATGCGCTGGCGATAGGCCGCGCCGGGCAGTATTCTGATGTGAAGGATTTGTGTAGCGAAGGTGTAGCATGAACCTAGCGATCAGCAGTAACGTTCACTGGGGGTGAACGTTAGAGTTTTTTCGACAGTGCTAGACTGTCCGTGCGTGGGTCGTGAGGTGGCGTGCAAGAGGTGGTGATCACGGGTGTTGGGGTGGTGCTGCCGGGCTGCGACGACGCGTCCACCCTGTGGCGGCAGCTGCGCGAAGGGCAGAGTCAGCTCACGCTGCAGGCCGCGCCGGGTCTGTCCGAGCGCATCCCGATGGGCTCGGTCGAAGGCTTCGACGCTGCCCAGGCGCTGCGGGAGTTTCCTCCGCGCTTCATCGCTCGCTACAGCCGCGAGGTGCAGCTGTACCTGGCGAGCGTGCTGCGGGCTCGGGATCACGCTGGCATCGACCTCGACACCATCCCGGCGCGCAGGGTCGGCCTGTTCGACGGCGTGGCGCGGCCGGGCTTCTCGTTCTGGCAGGATCGGCAGCGAGAGGTCGCCGCGGGTGGGGTCCCCTACAACCGGCGCGACCTGCTGTCGGGCCTCGCGGGGCAGACGGTGGGGATCGCGGCGAGCCTCCTCGGCGTGCAGGGGCCCGCCTACACCTACACCAGCACGTGCTCCTCGGGGGCGGTGGCGGTGGGGCACGCCCTGATGCACCTTCAGGTCGGGCAGGCCGACGTGGCCTTCGTGAGCGGTCATGACAGCGCGCTGGTGGAGCCCCTGTTCGCGGCCTACGCCGACGCCAACCTGTTGACCACGGAGCGCGTCGACCCCACCCGAGCCATCACCCCCTACGTGGGGTACTCGACCAACGCCTTCGGCGAGGGCGCGGTCACCCTCGTGCTGGAGACGCGAGCCCATGCCGAGGCCCGCGGAGCGGCGATCCTGGGCCGCGTCGCCGGCTACGCCTACGGCAACAACGGCTACCACCCCACGGCCATCGACGGGGTCGGGGGGCGGCCCGCCCAGCTGATCTCCGAGCTGTTGAGCGCGCACGGGCGAACCCCCGACGACGTCGACGTGGTGGTCGGTCATGGCAACGCGGTGCAGGTCTCCGATGTGTCCGAAGAAAACTACATGCGCCGCGTGTTCGGAGCCCGGTCGGCAGAGGTTCCGCTGGTGAGCGTCAAGCCGATCTACGGCCACAACCTGGGAGCGTCGTCGGCGCTCAACGTCGCCGCAGCCTGTCTCATGGTGCATCACGACGCTGTCGTGCCGACGATCAACATCGACGAGTCGCGGCAGAAGCGAGGGACGCAGCACCAGCCCAACGTGGCAGGCCCTGGTCCAGTGAGGAATGCGCTGGCGGTAAGCTACGGAATGGGCGGCAACAACACGGTCGTCTTGGTGACCAAGGAGGAGGGATGAAGACCTCGCTGACCGAGGCCATCGCTGCCCACGTAGTGCCAGGCGAGCACCTGCACTTCAGCTCGCTCCCGTTCCGATCCAACGCCTCCATCCTGGAGATCGCCCGGCAGTTCCGTGGCCGCGACCCAGGGTTCACCGTCAGCGCCACGGGCTTCCACAGCACGGCGCACCTGTTCCCGCTGCTCCGGCTGGCGAGCCACTACATCTCGAGCTTCTACGGCGACAACTACCCGGTGCCTCGCCCCAATGGTGTCTATGGCCAGGCGGAGAGAGACGGCGCCATCCTCGAGTTCTGGTCGCTGTGGAGCTACGTCACCGCCCTGCGTGCCGGGGCGCTGGGGCTGCCCTACGGCGTGACGAGCTCGCTGGTGGGCACCACGATGGCGGAGGATCTGCAGGCCCTCGGCAAGGTGCGCATCGGGCAAGACCCCTTCGGCTCGGGTCGCAAGGTCGCCATGGTGCGCCCGATCCGCCCCGACGTGGCCTTCGTGCACGCCCACGTCGCCGACGTCGACGGCCACGCGGTGCTGGTGGCGCCGAGCTGTGAGGGCCCGTGGGGGGCGCTGGCCGCGAAGAAGGGCATCATCGTCACGGCCGAGCAGGTGGTGCCGGCGGGCCGCCTGGCCGACTTCCGCCACCTGCAGCCGCTTCCCCCTCACCGGGTGCTGGCCGTCTGTGAGGCGCCGGATGGCGCCCATCCCCAGCCCCTGCCTCAGCTCGCCGGCTCGGGCCTGGCTCACTACGCCGACGACTTCGATCACTACGTGCTGTGGCGCGACATGTGCCGCGACCCGGCCCTCTTCGACCGGTTCTCCGCGACCGTCTTGGAGGCCGACGACCTGCACGAGGGCTACGCCGACTTCGTGGGGCGCCCGCGGCTGGAGGCGGTGAAGACCGACTCGCCGCCGCCGGCTCGTGCGGGCTTACCGGCGCGGGTGGTGCCCTCGACGTCGGCCCCCCCGGCCCTCGGTCGGGAGCACACCCTCGACAACGCTGAGCATCCCGACCAGTCGCTGAAGCCGTCGTCGGTGCTGGTGGTGTTGGCGGCTCGCCAGATCGCCGAGCGGGTGCGCGACGAGGGCTATCCGGTGATCCTCGCGGGCATCGGCCAGAGCTTCCTGGCCTGCCGGCTGGCGAAGCTGATGCTGCAGCGGGAGGGCGTGCGGGTGCGCCTGATGGTGGAGATCGGCCTGTACGACCTGAAGGCGGGGTCCACCGCCGACCCCTTCCTCCTGTCGGCACAGAACATCGACGGGGCGACCCGCCTGAGCTCGGTCGAAGACGTGCTGGGCACCTTGGTGTGCGGGGCCGACAACCGGGCCCTCGGCGTCGTGGGGGCTGCCCAGATCGACGCCACCGGGGCGATCAACAGCACGCGGCTAGCCAGTGGCCGGGTGCTGGTGGGCTCGGGCGGGGCGAGCGACATCTGCTCCTCAGCGGCGGAGGTGGTGGTGTTGTCGCGGTCCAGCCGTCTCGTCGACACCATCGACTACGTGACGAGCCCCGGGCACCAGGTGCGGTCGGTGGTCACCGAGGGCTTCGTCCTCGAGCGCCTCACCGACAGCCCCATGGGATGGATGGTCGGGCCGACCTACCCCGCAGAGGGGGGCAGGAAGCTGGGGCCGGCCATCGAGGCGATGATGGCCGAGTGCCCGTGGCCCCTCGACATCACGTCGCAGCCGGCCATCGCGCCGCCGCTGTCGACCTGGGAGCTGTCGACGCTGTACAAGCTCGACCAGGCCGAGGCGAACCTCCGACGAGGCTGATCAGGGAACGAGCACCTGCTTGCCGGTCGTCTGGCGGGACTCCATGGCCCGGTAGGCGTCGGCGGCCTCGGCCATGGGCCACACCTTCCCTGGGCGGGGCGTGATGGCCCCCGCTTCGATGAGGGCAGCGACCTGCTCCTGCTGCTCGGCCCACAGGTCGGGGCGCTTCACGCGCATCTGCATCAGGTGGTAGCCGATGACCTGGATCGGGCGGAAGATCAGCCGCAGGTTGTCGACGCTCGCCTTCTTCATCGAGGCCGATCCGTACACGATCAGCCGGCCGAAGGGGCGGGTGAGGCGCACGTTGGTGTCGAAGACCTCACCCCCGACCATCTCGAGGATCAGGTCGAAGCCGCGCTTGCCGGTGAGCTCACGGCCACGCTGGGCGAGGTCGTCGCGGGAGGTGTCGATGCCGTGGTGCATGCCCGCCTCGGTGGCCACGGCGAGCTTGGCCTCACTCGATGCGGCCCCCACGACGGTCGCGCCGAGGTGCCGCGCCAGCGCCACGGCGGCCAGCCCCACGCCGCCGGCTGCTGCATGGATCAGCACGGTCTGGCCGGGCTGCAGCTGGCCCAGCTGGCACAGACAGGCATGCGCGGTCAGCCAGTGGATCTGGTAGCTGGCCGCCTGCGGGTCGCTCCAGCCGGCTGGGATGGCCTGCAGCTGCCCCTCGGGCACGACCACCTCTTCGGCGAAGCAGCCCATGTGCAGGCCCATCACCCGGTCGCCGACCTTCCAGCGGGCCACCTCCGACCCCACGGCCTGCACGGCCCCCGCGAACTCCAGACCGGGGCGGAAGGGCAGGGGCATGGAGCTGCCATCGCCGTAGCTGCCATACGACTGCAGCAGATCGGCGTAGTTGATGCCGGCGGCGCCCACGGCCACCCGCACCTCGGTGGGCCCTGGCTCGGGGCGGGGGCGCTCGACCCAGGCGAGGCTGCGGGGGCCATCGGTCGCGGACAGCTCGAGGGTGTGCATGGGGACCTCAGAAGTAGGAGAGCGAAAATCCGGCATCGACGGTGAGGATCTGGCCGGTCACCTGGTGGACCTCCCCCCCGGCCAGCCACGCGACCTGCGCGGCGACCTCGTCGGCGGTCACAGCAGCCCGAAGGGGCGCCTTGCGGGCCATGTGGGTGCGGGTGCCCTCGCACACCGCGTCGCCCAGGGTGGCGCGCGCTCCGGGCGTGTCGACCAGGCCGAAGCGCACGACGTTGACGGCGATGCCGGCCGGGCCGAGCTCCCACGCCAGGTAGCGAGCGGCTGCCTCCAGGGCGGCCTTGGCGATGCCGGCGACGTGGTAGTGGTCGCTGGTGGACTCCGCAAGCCCCGACGACAGCGTGACGACCCTGCCGGCCTCGCTGGCCTCGAGCTGCGGGCGCACCGCCCCGACCACCGCCGCCAGCGACCACGCCGAGCGGCTCAGCACCCCCTCGAAGGCCTCTCGGGCGACGCCGGTGAGCGGCCCGGCCAGCACCTCGTCAGGCACCGCGACCAGCGCGTGGACCACCGCGTCGACCACCGGCAGCGCGCGCAGAGCCTGCAGGCTGTCGGCCTCGTCGACGTCGACCATCACGACGTCGAAGCCCTCCGCAGAGGCCGCAGCCCGGACGGCCTCGAGGCGATGGCTGCGGCAGGTCACGGTCACATGGTGACCCGATGCAGCCAGGGCGCGTGCGCATCGCCAGCCCACCGAGTCGGTCGACGACACCCCCACCACCACCGCATGGCGGCTCATGGGCCCTCCGGAAACCACGGGGCCATGGCGGCCAGCCCGTCACGCTCCCAGGCGCGCAGGGCCTTGCGGATGTGGCCCATCGCCTCCGCGGCGGGCACGCCGCCGATCCACATCTCCAGCCGGGCAACGGCCTCCAGGATCTTGCCCGCCGGCACCCCCCGGTGCCGCAGGGTCATCGCGAACATGCTGGCCGGGCCGTAGCGACCCTGCGCGCACAGCACGGCCATGCCCAGCAGGTAGTTTTCCTCCACGCTCAGCCAGGTCTCGTCGGTCTCCATGGCGTGGTAGCGGTGAAGCGTGTCTTGCAGGCCCGGGTGGCCCAGGTGCTTGAGGAAGCGGCTGTGGCGACGGCCCATGCCCTCGCCGAACAGCGCGTCGAGGGCGGCCTCGGAGGCCTCGCGGGGATCGTCGCTCATCGCTGCTGGCCTCGGGGAAGGAGGGTGAGCTCGGCCACCGAGACCCTGGGGGGCTGGGACACGGCCCAGATCAGGGCGTCGACGACCTCCTCCGGGCTCAGCCACTCGGCGGGGCTCTCCCGGATCCGCGCCAGGGTGCGCTCGAAGCCGTCGACCTTGTCGTAGATGGGGGTGTCGACCAGCCCCAGCCGCAGCAGCGTGACCCGCACGGCCCGGCTCGCCAGCTCCATGCGCACCGCATCGACGTAGGCGTCGAGGCTCGTCTTGCTCACACCGTAGGGGGCGAAGCGGGTGTTGGGCAGGTGGCGCGCGGTGACGCTCGACACGGCGACGAGCTGGCCGGTGCCGTCGGGGAGCCGCGGCGCGAGGGCCTCGGTGAGGGCGATGACCGACAGCAGGTTGACCTGCATCAGCTCGGCCCACGCGGCAGCGTCGTGGCCCAGCGGGGTGGCATACACGCACTGCGCGGCGTTGTGGACCACGAGGTCGACCCGCTCCAGGCGCTCTGCCAGCTCGTCGGCCACCCGCTGCACGGCCTGCCGGTCGGCCAGGTCGACCACGACCGGCGTGAAGCCTGCCTCGGAGGCGGCGGCCTGCATGCGCTGCTCGCCGCGTCCCAACCCCACCACGTCGGCGCCTTCCTCGACCAGCCGGGCTGCCAGGGCTTCCCCGATGCCACTGGTCACCCCGGTGACCACCGCCGTGGTGCCCTGGAGGACGCCGCTCACGCGCCGCCCATGCGGTAGAGCGCAGCGCCTGCGTACCAGCCCGAGCCGGTGGTGGGGGACAACACCAGGTCGCCGGGGCGGATGGTGCCCTCCTTCCAGAAGGCGTGCAGTGCGGTGGGGATGGCCGCCGACGACACGTTGCCGATGCTGCGGAAGTTGGTGAGCACGCGGTCTTCGGTGATGCCGAGGGTGCGCAGGAGCAGCGCCTGGATCCCTGCGGTGCCCGAGTGCGGCACGATCCAGTCCACGTCGTCGAGGGTGAAGCCGGCTCGGTCGAGCACCGCGCCCGAGGCGGAGCGAAAGCTGTGCACGGCGACCTTCTGCAGCTCCTTCTGGTCGATGTGGGTGACGCAGTGGCCCTCGGCGTTGATCTCCATCGCGTCGTGGTAGCGACCGTCGGTGCTCAGCTCCCAGGCCAGCACCTGATGGCCGTGGTCGCCCCGCTCGACGACCCAGGCCCCTGCCGCGTCGCCGAACACCAGGGTGGCCTTGCTGTGAGGCCGCGCGACCCGGCTGGTGGTCTCGGCCCCGACGATGATCCCTCGCCGGAAGCGGGGGTTCTGCAGGTAGCCCTCGGCGATGCCCAGGGCGGTCACGAAGCCAGCACAGGCGGTGGCTACGTCGAAGGCGAAGGCCTGGGGCGCGCCGATGAGCTGCTGCACCCGGGGGGCGAAGTCGGGCAGGAGCCTGCGCTGCGTCCAGTTCGCCACGATGAGGAAGTCGATGTCGGACCCGTCGACGCCGGCGTCGTCGAGGGCCTGGAGAGCGGCAGCCGCGGCCAGCTCCGGGATGCTCTCGCCCTCCCCGGCCCACCCACGCCGGTACACGCCGATGCGCTGCAGCTGCGCCTCGGTGATCGGCTTGTCGAGAGGCGGCAGCTCGTCGTTGTCGAGCATGCGTCGAGGCAGCACGTGCCCCATGCCCGTGAAGCAGATCGGTCGCACCAGCCCTCCCCCCGTGCATTGTACAAGGTGGGGGGCGCCCTCAGGCAGGCGCTACCGGTCGGTGAACAGCACGGCCCACGTGCCGGTCGTCACGACGTTGTCGTCTTGATTGAGGATGTCGCTGCGAAACACGACGACGCCCTTGCCGCCCTTGCTGCTCTCCTTGGTGGACTCCACCGTGAGCCGAAGCCGGATCGTGTCGCCGAAGAAGATGGGGCCCTTGTACTGGAAGGTCTGCTCCATCAGCGCCAGGGTGGTGCCCTCGAAGATGCCGAGGGTCTGGCCCAGGCCGGTCGAGATGCTGGCGCCGAGCATGCCGTGGGCCACCCGCTGCTCGAAGGGGGTCTTGGCGGCGAAGGTCGCGTCGACGTGCAGGGGGTTGAAGTCTCCGGACAGCCCGGCGAAGGCCATCACGCAGGCCTCCGTGACCGTGCGGCCCTGGCTGATGAACGCATCGTCGACCGCGAACTCACTGAAGCGCTTGCCGCGCATGAACACCTCCCGAGGCGGGGCGGCTAACGTGCTGAGGAGGGGGTCGGTGGGGGGACGGGCTGACGGTTCGGGGTCGCTGCAGGCATGATGGGCCACAACCGGCTAAGACTGCCGGTCTGATGGGAGCGTTCATGGTCAGCGTCGTACTGCTCGCCCTGTGGGGCTGTGGCCCCGAGGAGCCTCCTGGCGGATGCGAGAACTCCGAGAAGGTCGAGCGCTACCTCGATGCCGACGGCGACACCTTCGGAGATCCCGACGCGCGCGAAGTGTTCTGCCCTGCCGCCATCCCCACCGGCTACGTGGAAGACAACCGCGACTGTGACGACCAGCGCTCCGCCGTCAACCCCGATGCCCTCGAGATCTGCGACGGCATCGACAACGACTGCGATGAGCTCGCCGACGAGGGGCTGCGCGAGTACGTCTACTTCGAAGACCTCGATGGCGACGGCTTCGGCAACTTCCTCGAAGACATCGAGGCGTGCTCCCCGCCGCCGGGCTTCGTGGAGAACCTCGGCGACTGCGACGACCTCAACGGCCAGATCTTCCCCGGGGCCATCGAGATCTGCAACGGTGGTACCGACGACAACTGCAACCTCGTCGCCGACGACCAGGATCCGTCCCTCGACCGCTCGACGGCCACGGTCTGGTACTACGACCTCGACGAAGACGGCTTCGGCGGCCTGGAAGACCTCCCCTTCCCGCAGAACATCATCGACGAGTTCGGGATGTCGAACCCGTTCCAGGCCTGCGTGCGGCCCGAGAAGCCCGAGAGCCTGTCGAGCTTCCCCGGCGCCTACACGAGCAACGTCGACGACTGCGACGACACCGACGAGCTGGTCAACCCCGACGGTGTCGAGGTGTGCAACCGCTACGACGACGACTGCGACAACCTGATCGACGACAGCGACCCCGATCTCGACCCGGCGGAGAAGTCGGTGTTCTGGGCGGATGCCGACGGCGACGGCGCCGGCGACCCGTCGAGCCCCGTCGAGGCCTGCTTCCAGCCGTGGTTCACCTCGGTCGACGACACCGACTGCGACGACGACTGGGATCTGCTGCAGGGGCCCACGGGCTGGCTGTTCGACGAAGATGGTGATGGCTTCGGTGCCGGCACCCTGTCGAGCCCCCCCGACTGCGAACCGCCCGACTCCGACCACGTGCTGCCGGCCCTCGGCGAAGACTGCGAGCCCACCAACCCGCAGGTCTACCCCGGCGCGACCGAGGTGTGCGACACCCTCGACAACGACTGCGACGGCGCCATCGACCTGCTCGACGACAGCCTCGACCTGTACACCACCGTGGCAGTGTTCCGCGATGTCGACGACGACGGCTTCGGCAACGCCGAGATCGAGGGCGTGCAGTGCGGCGATCCGCTGCCCGGCTACGTCCCCGACGACACCGACTGCGATGACGGCAACGACCAGGTGTTCCCCGGTCAGGTCGAGGTGTGCAACGCCGGCCTCGACGACGACTGCAACGGCCTGGCCGACGAAGACGACCCCTACGTCGACCTGGGCACGGCGATCACGTGGTACCTCGATAACGACGGCGACCTGTTCGGCGACCCGAACATCTCCGCACCCGCGTGCGAGCAGCCTCCCTACTACGTCGACAACGGCATCGACTGCGACGACGCCGACCCCTACTCCGGGGCTCAGGTGGCGTGGTGGCGCGACCGTGACGGCGACGGGGCCGGCGCGGGGGCCATCACGGCGCCGCAGTGTGGCGCCCCCGGGCCCGACTACGTGCCCGCCATCGGCCTGGCCGACTGCGACGACAACGACCTGAACACCTACCCGGGCGCGCCCGACGTGTGCGGCGACGGCGGCGACTTCGACTGCAACGGGCTCGACCAGGGCATCGATGCCTGCAGCCCCGACACCTGTGCCGATGCGAACGCCGAGCCGCCCTTCACCGCGGGCGTGCACCACATCGACCTCGAGTTCGCGGCGCTCACCCTCGACCTGCCGGTGCTCACCTGCATCGGCAATGTGTCGGGCCCCGACACCATCGTGCCGGTGCGCCTGGCGAGCGGCGAGCTGCTCTCGGCGGTCGCTTCGGATGACGACGACCTGTTCGTGGCCCTCGTGAGCGACTGCGGCACCGGTGCGTGTCTGCTGGGCAGCGATGGCAACGCAGGCAACGACGAGGTGATCGAGCTGCACAACACCACGGGCGGCGATCTCGACGCCTACGTGGTGGTCGGCTGCATGGCCGGCACCTGCGCGGGGGCCACCCTCGACCTCGACATCGGTGCGCCCAGCGACTTCGTCGCCGACACCTGCGCCGAGGCGCTCACCCTCACGCCCTACACCACCGGGGCCTACGCGCTGTCTGCAGCGGCGGGCTCCATCAGTGAGGTGCAGCTGCCCGGTGGCAACGCCTGCACGGGCACGCCCACCGGCGGCCTCGAGCAGATGATCGCGGTCGACCTGGCGCCAGGCCAGCAGCTCGAGGTCGACTACGACGCTGCGGGCGGCGATGGCTCGCTGCTGCTGGTGAGCGACTGCACCGATCCCGAGGGCACCTGCCGGGCGGGGGTCGATGCCAGCGCCGGCGTGGCCAGCGAGCAGCTGTTCTACAGCAACAGCTCGGGCGCCCCGCAGTCGCTGCAGCTGGTCTTCGACTGCCGCACCAGCGCCTGCACCGACATCGAAGCCAGCGTGATCATCCGCTGAGCGAGTGGTCCCACGACGAGGGAGCCTCCCTCGAGCCGTCGTGGAGTCCGGGCACGGTGGCCGCGTTCGCCCTGGGGCTCGGCCACCTGCTGGCGGCGGCGGGCCAGGCCTTGCTCGTCGTGGTCGTCGTTGGCTTCCTGCTCAGCGAGGGGAGCGGCGGGGGGCCGATGGAGGTGGCCCTCGTGGGGCTGGTCTTCAGCGTCCCGGTGATCGGCGATGTGGTGGTGGGCCTGGGGCTGACGTTGGCCAGCTTGCACGCGCGTCGCGGGGGGGCCCCCGGTGTGCTTGTGCTCGCGCTGCTCGTCGCGTCGGGGCTCGACCTGCTGCGCGCCCCGCTGTCGATGCTGTTCCTCGGGATGGCGTGCCTGACCGTTCCGCTCTACGTGGGCTTCGCGGTCGCCGAGCTGGTGGGGGCGGTGGTGGTGGTGGCCCGGCGCCCGTCGGTCAGCTGAACCGGCGCCAGTCGCCGTCGACAAGGCGCTCGTGGGGGCCATAGCGGGCCTTGTACGACAGCCGCGAGCAGTCGGCGACGTAGAGCCCCAGGTAGAGGTGGGACCTCCCCGTGGCCCGGCACAGCTCGATCTCCTGCAGCGCCGAGTACACCCCGGGCGACAGATCGGACCGGTCGGGGTCGAAGTAGAAGTAGACCGAGCTGGCGGCGGTGCGCCCGAGGTCGACGATGCCCACGCCGACGAGCTCGTCGTCGTAGAAGTAGCGCATCTCCACCGTGAGCATGCAGCTGTTCACCAGCCACCCACGGTAGCCGTCGGCGTCCATCCCTTCGCCGGGCTCCGACAGGCCTCGCTCGAGCTTGTGGCGGTTGAACAGCGCGAGCTTGGCCTCGTCGAAGGTGACCGGGCCGACCTCGACCCGCTCGTGGCCCGCCCAGCGGTTGCGCACCCGGCGCTGGGACTTGCTGGGTCGGAAGTCGTCGACGGGCACGCGCAGGCCCTCGCAGGCCGTGCAGGTGGGGCAGGCGGTGCGGTACAGGCAGGCGCCGACGCGGCGCTCGGCGTTGGCGAAGCGCGTGTCGGTCTCGTCGAGGGTGAGCCGGCGCAGCTGACGGTACAGCGGCATCCGGGCTACGCGGCCCTCCAGGTAGGGGCAGCTCTGCAGCCCGTCGTACACCAGCTTCTGCGACATGCCTCCAATGTAGCGATCTCCGGCCACGCCGTCAGCGGGAGGCTGGCAGCGCCTTGTCGAAGCGCTCCTTCAGCGCGTCGTAGTCGGCGCGATCGAGGACGCGGTCGTCGGTGAGCTGCTCGAGGGCCATCGACAGCAGCGATGCCTCCACCAGCGTGATGTCGTCGGTGAGGCAGGCGCGCTGGGTGCGGTGGAGCAGCGCCTGGGTCTTTGTCTGCCAGCGTTGCTGCCCGCTGCACCACTCCACGCGCTGCTCCATGCGGGCCACGGAGCCCTCGCAGCCGCGGTCGTCGACGAAGCCCAGGAAGGCCCAGCCGGCGGAGGCTGCCGTCAGGCCCAGCACGCCGAGCACTGCCAGCATCGCGACGGCGACCCCGGACAGCAGCACGCCGAGCACGGCCATCCACCGTAGCCATCGTGGAGTGGCGGGGCGTGGGGCCGGGGGGGGCTCGGGGGCGGTGGGGAGCGACAGATCGGCGATGTCGGCGTCCCAGGTGGCGCTGGCATCGGCGCCAGGGTCGGGGCCGGGTGTGGTGGGACGGGTGGCGGCGGGGTCGTCCCAGGTGGCCAGCGAGCCGGCGGCGAGGGCCTGCAGCGAGGCGGCGCCGGACTCCTCGGCCAGGCGCCTGCCCGACAGCTCGCCGGGCATCTCCCCCTGGGCACGCAGCTCCTGGGGCACCTGCTCCGCCGCCCAGGCGGCCAGGGCCTCGGGCTGCTGGTGGCTCAGGGGCCGCAGCACCTGGAGGACCTCGAGGGCGCTGGGGCGAGCCTCGTGCTCGTAGGCGAGCATCCGGTCGAGGAGCGCGCGGAAGGTGGAGTCCAACACCAACCCTTCGAGGAGATGCGCGATGCGCGCCTCGTGGGCCGCGGGCTTGATGGCGACGGGCTCGGCGCTCCGCCCCGACAGCAGCTCGCACAGGGAGATGCCCAGGGCGAACACGTCGCCTTCGTGGGTGTCGACCCCCTCCAGGCGCTCCGGCGACAGGTAGGGGGGTGAGCCGTACACGACCTGGCGGGTGTGGGCCTCTCGCTCGTCGAACTCCGCTCTCGCCACGCCGAAGTCGAGCACCTTGAGCTCGCCTCGGTCGGTGAGCTGCAGGTTCGACGGCTTGAGATCACGGTGGACCAGGTGCAGAGGCCGCCCAGGCTCTCGCTCGGCCGACCACGCCGCGTGCAGCGCGTCGGCGATCTCCGCGCCGATGGCCACCACCACCGCCTCGGGGACCGCGCCCAGCCGCTTGTGCAGCGCCCGCAGCGACACGCCGGGCACGAACTCCATCACCACGGTCCACCGGCCGTCGAGGCGCACCAGCGCGTCAGCACCGACCAAGGCGCGGTGGCGCACGAGGCCGAGCATGCGGGCCTCGTCGCGGAGGCGGGCGAGGTGGTCGGCGCGGGCCGCGGCGTCGGGGTGGAGCACCTTGAGGGCGACCGGCTTGGTGAACCCGCCTTCGCTCACCAGATCGGCTCGGTACACCGTGCCGAAGCCCCCGCGACCGAGGACCTCCTGCACGTGGTACACGCGCCCTGCGCTGTGTGACGACGACGGCATGGGTGCAGCCTAGCCCCGCGGGGCGGCGGATGGGGCGCGGCGGGGCTACAACGGGCACAGGACCCGTCCCTCGCTGGAGGCATCGTGCTCGTACTCGCTTGGATGGTGGCCTGCTCGGGGCCCGACGACCCGACGCCCCAGGCCAGCTCGCCGACCGCGGGAACCGACACCGTGGCGACGGCCGACACCGCGCCCCCGGCGCCTACCTTCCCGGCTCCCGAAGATCGGCCGGCGCTGCGGGGTGGGGGAGGGCCCACACGCAGCTTCGACCAGGCCGAGCTGCTGGTCGCCTGTGCCGAGCTCGAGGGGGGTCCCGAAGACTGGAACCACCACAACGTCGTGGCGCCCTACCGTGGCCACCTGGTGCTTCCCTGGGCATCGGAGTGGGGCGATGGGGGCTTGTCGCTGTTCGACGCGTCGGATCCCTGCGACCCGGTGAAGATCAGCGACAGCTACGCGCCGCACATGCGCGAGACCCACGCCATCGGCTTACTGCACCTGCCCGAGGGCGACCCCCACGCGGGCGACTATGCGGTAGTCAACGGCCAGCACGGCGTGATCATCTGGGACCTCACCGACCCCACCGCACCGGTGGAGCTGTCGGAGCTGCTCATCGACGGGGTCTACTGGCCCGATGCCTACGCGCGGGTCGCGTTCAGCGTGTTCTGGCAGTACCCCTACCTGTACCTGGCGGCGGCCGACAACGGCCTGTACGTCATCGACACCACCGACCCGGCCGCCCCCGAGGTGGTGTCGCAGTTCAGCTTCGACCCGGTGCTGCGGGCGGGGGGCATCTTCGTGCAGGGCACCGAGATGCTGGTGGTCAGCGCCGAGCAGACCGACGCGGCGCTCCTCGACGTGTCCGACCCGCTGCAGCCGCAGCTGCACCTCGGCGGCCGGTTCACGGTCCTCGATGGGCAGGGCGAGCCCACGGAGGTCTACGCAGGCAACCTGGTCGGCCCCCACGCGCTGTTCGCCCGCAAGTCGGGAGGCGGCGGCCCGGTGGTCTACGACGTGAGCGACCCCACCCAGCCCACCTTCGTCGGCGACTACTACGAGGCCGACGGCAATGGCGGCTACGTCTTTGCCCACGAGGGCTTCCTGTTCGTGGGCAACTCCCACTCTGCCGACATCTACGATGCGACCGACCCGGCGAGCATCACGAAGCTCGGGCGGGGCGACCTGCCCGGCGACCTCGACACGGCCATGCCCTTCGGCAACATGGTGGTGATGTCGGTCGACGACGAGGCCGAGGAGGGCATCGCCTCGGTGCTGGCGCCCTGGTCGACGGAGCCCGACGCGCGGGGGCCCATCGTGGCGCGCCTGGTGCCCGCCGACGGAGCGGGGGGCGTGGCCACCACCGCCCGCATCGGGGTGGGCTTCGACGAGCTGATCGAGCCGAGCTCGGTGCACGCAGGGTCGCTGCGGCTGAGCGGCCCCGACGGGCTGCCCGTGGCCGGCTGGGGCTCGGCCCAGGAGACCATCGCCCACTGGGTGCCCCGCGAGCCGCTCCTGCCGAGCACGACCTACACCGTGCAGGTCATGGCCGGAGGGATCACCGACGTGAACGGCAACCCCGTGGCCGAGACGGTCACGGCCACCTTCACGACGAGGCCGCAGTGAGCTGGGGCCTGCTCGCGCTGCTCGTCGCTTGTCGACCGGCGCCCGGGCCGACCGACACGGTAGGCGGCACTACCGACAGCACCGGCCTCGGCCCCCTCGACACGGGCTCTGGCCTGCAGCCCACGGGCCGTGCCCCCGAAGCCGACGCTGGGGGCACGTGGGTGGTCGAGGTGGGCGAGCTGCTGGCCCTGCAGACCTCGACCCAGGGCGAAGACGGGGTGGTCTGGGACTTCGGAGACGGAAGCCAGTCGACCGACGCAGCGCCGGAGCACGCGTGGAGCGCTCCGGGTACCTACTCGCTCGTCGTGCAGGCGACGGGCCTCGGCTACTCCGACACCGACACGGGCAAGGTCATCGTGCACCCGCCCATCGCCGAGGCGGCGCCTACGTCGTCGGCCACCGTGGTCGTCGCCGAGGATGGCCTGGTCTACACCGTCGAGCCCGACGGCGGCACGCTGCTGCGCACCGACGGAGGGGCCGGCACCCAGCGGGTCGACGTGTGCCCCGAGCCCCGCTCGGTGGCGGTGGCAGCTGGGGTGGTCGCGGTCGCCTGTGAGGGGGATGGGTCGCTGCGCCTCCTCGACGAGGTCGACCTGTCGGAGCTCGACCGGGTGGTGTTGGGGCGCGGGGCACGGCCCTACGGCGTGACGGGTCGCGACGGGCGTCGCTGGTGGCTCAGCGACACGGGCCGCGACGAGCTGGTCGAGGTGCTCGACGGCGAGGTGGTGTCGACCACCGCGATGGCCGACCCCCGACACATCGCGGCGGTGGTGCAGCCCGACCACCCGACCGTGCCCACCCGTGTCGTGGTGCCCCGGTGGCGCTCCACCGACGACGTGGGCCGGGTGGAGCGCCTGGGGGAGCTCGAGCTGCAGCTCGCCTTCGATCCAGGCCCCGACTCCGACACGTCGATCCGCGGGGTCCCCCACCTGTTCGGGCAGCTGGGCCTGTCGGTGGATGCGCGGGTGCTCTACCTTCCGGGCACGTTGGCCAACACGGCGCGAGGGGCCTGGCGGGATGGTCAGCCCCTCACCCACGAGACCACCCTGCACGCCGCGGTGTTCGCCCTCGACGTGCACACCGGCGAGGAGGTCTTCCGCAAGCAGCTCGACGACCAGGGCGAGGCCGGAGCGGTCGCGCTGTCGCCCCTCGGCGATGTCGCTTACGTCGCCTTCCCGGGCACCCAGACCGTGCTGGCCCTCGATGCGTGGGACGGCGACATCGTCGGCTCGATCCTGTCGGCGGGGCACGACCTCGACGGCGCCGCGGTGTCGGCGGATGGCACCACGCTCTACCTGCACGCCGCCCTCGACAGGGAGCTGCGCGCCTACGACGTCACGTCGCTGTCCACCGCCCCGGCCCTGCTGTGGGCCGTGCCGACGGTGGTCACCGAGCCGCTGGCGGCCGACGTGCTCCTCGGCAAGCGGCTGTTCCACGACGCGGCAGATCTGCGCATGGCCCGCGACGGCTACATCCGCTGTGCGAGCTGCCACCCCGACGGGGGCCAGGATGGTCTGGTGTGGGACTTCACCGATCGCGGCGAAGGCCTGCGCAACACCATCGACCTGCGCGGCAAGGCGGGCACCGCCATGGGCCCGCTGCACTGGACGGCCAACTTCGACGAGGTGCACGACTTCGAGCACGACATCCGCGGCCCCTTCCAGGGCACGGGCTTGCTCCTCGATGCCGACTGGTACCTCACCAACGACCCCCTCGGCGCGCCCAAGGCGGGGCTGTCGGCCGAGCTCGACGCGCTGGCGGCCTACGTCACCAGCCTCGACACGCCTGTGCCCGCCACCGAGGCAGCGCTGGTCACTGGCCCCGACACCTTCGAGTTGGCGGGCTGCGCCGAGTGCCACCCGCCGCCGCTGTTCACCGACAGCCCTACGGGCGTGCGCCACGACGTAGGCACCCTCACCCCGGCGAGCGGCCAGCGGCTGGGAGGCGAGCTCGACGGCCTCGACACGCCGACGCTGCTGGGGGTGTCGCACAGCGGCCCCTGGCTACACGACGGCAGCGCCACCACGCTGGAGGCGGCGCTGGCGGCCCATGCGGAGGGCATCGCCAACCCGGCGTTGGTCCACTACCTCGAGGCTCTCTGACGTGCGCATCCTGGTCATCGAAGACGCTCCGAGCATCGCGTCGCTGCTGAAGCGGGGTCTGCAAGAGGAGGGGCATGCGGTCGACGTGGAGGGCACCCTCACCGGTGCCCGTCGTCAGCTGAGGGAGGCGGAGGTGCCGCACGACCTGCTGGTGGTCGACCGCACCCTGCCCGACGGCGACGGGCTGTCGCTGGTGCGGGAGCTGCGGGAGGCCGCCGACCTTCGCCCGGTCATCGTGCTCACCGCGCGCGACCGGGTCGACGAGCGGGTGGAGGGCCTGTACGGCGGGGCCGACGACTATATGACCAAGCCCTTCTCCTTCGACGAGCTGCTGGCGCGGATCGCCGTGGTGCGTCGGCGGATGGTCAGCGCCTCCCCCCGCCTGGAGGTGGGCGACCTGGTCATCGACACCGAGGCGCTGCGGGTGTGGCGGGGGGGCGAGGAGGTGCGGCTCACGGCGCAGGAGTTCCGGCTGCTTCGCTACCTCGCCGAGCGGGCGGGCAAGGTGGTCAGCCGCACCCGGCTGCTCGAGGGGGTGTGGGACGTGCAGTACGACCCCGGCAGCAACGTGGTCGACGTGTACATCAGCTACCTGCGCGCGAAGATCGACAAGGGTCGCGAGCCGCTGCTGCACACGGTGCGCGGCCTCGGCTACGTGCTCGAAGCGACCAGCCGGTGAGCGGCCTCACCGCGCAGGTCACCCGCACGGCGGTGGGGGTGCTGTGCGCGAGCCTGGTGGGGATTGGGGTGGTCACGGCCGGGCTGCTGCACGTGCGGGCGCTGCACGCTCTCGACCAGGCGCTGCTCGCGGCGGCCTATGCGGAGGCCCACCCCTGGCAGGAGGAGCGCTTCGGCAACGACTACGTGCGCAGCCCCGTGCAGGTGCGCCCCTGGGTCGAGGGGGATCTGCGGGTCGAGCAGAGCGTCGCGGAGGAGGCGGTGCGGCAGGAGAGGCCGGTGTGGCGCACCTTCGAGGGGTGGCGGCAGCTGCTGCTCGTGGTGGAGCCCAACGATGCGGGGGAGCGGGAAGCCGGCCACGACCACTTCCTGGTGGTGGCGGAGGCCGCGGCGATCACCCCCTGGGACGTGGCCTTCCCCTTCCTCGGCATCTACCTGGTGGTGTCGGTCGCCGTGGCCGTTGCGGCGGGGCTGGGCATTCGTCGCGGCATGGTGCGAGCGCTGGAGCCGGTCGAGGCGGCGGCCCGCGACCTCGAGGCGGTCCAGGGCCTGGGGAGCGGGGCGCGGGTGACCCCGACCGGAGCGGCGGAGGTCGACCGGCTCCTCGTCGCAGCCAACCACCTGCTCGACCGCCTCGACGCGGCCTTCTCGGCGCAGTCGAGCTTCACCGCCCAGGCGGCCCACGAGCTGCGCACGCCCATCACGGTGCTGCTGGGAGAGCTGGAGCTGGCGCTCCGGCGCGAGCGCTCGCCCGATGCCTACCGCGAGGCGCTTTCGGCGGCGCGCACGCAGGCCCGCCGTCTGGAAGAGCTGGTGGACGGGCTGATGGTGCTGGCTCGGGTCGAGTCGGGGCACGCGGATCGAGGGAGGTCCACCGAATACCTATCGCAGGCCGTGCACCAGGCCCTGCGCCAGGAGCGAGCCTCGCTGGAGGCAGCGGGCTGTGAGGTCACCGTCGTGCTGGCGAACGACCCGGAGGTGTCGATGCACGTGTCGCTGGTCGCGGTGGCGGTCGGCAACCTGCTGCGCAATGTGGCGCGGCATGCCCCGGGAGCCCCGGTGCGGGTCGAGGTCGATGTGGTGGGGAACCAGGGCGTCGTGCGGGTGCTCGACGGTGGAGAGGGGCTGTCGGAGTCCCAGTGCCACGAGGTGCTGGAGCGCTTCTCCCGTGGGAGCCGTCGGAGGGATGGCCTGGGCCTGGGGCTCACCATGGCCCGCGAGATCGCGCGGCGGCACGGGGGAGACCTGACGCTGAGCCCCCGCTCGCCGAGGGGGCTGGCAGCGACGTTGACGGTCGCTCTAACCAAGCCCTAATGATGCGCTGAGGAGGGCCTCAGGTCGTCGTCCTACGTGGTGAACACGAGGAGGCGCGGCATGTGGTGGTGGTGGGCGGCGGCGCTGGCGACGACGCCAGTGACCTGGGAGTCGGTCACGACCGAGGCCCTCGATGCCTGGGAGTCGGGGCCGGGGGCGGCCTGGGTGCCGAGGGAGGAGGCGGCCCGCGAGGCGTCGCGGCGGGTGCCGGTGGGGCCGACCTCGGTGCGGGCGGAGGCCCAGCTGGGGCTGTCGGGGCAGGAGCAGCTGCTGACGGCGGTGGAGCTGCCCCTCAGCGTCGGCACGCGGGAGCGACGGCGCTGGAAGGCACTGGCCGATGCGACGAAGGCGGAGGCGGACTGGGCGCGCTGGGAGTGGGTGCAAGAGGTGCACGTGGCCTGGCTGCAGTGGTGGACGGCTTCCGAGGTAGCGGAGCACTTGCAGGCCTACGCCGACGACGTGGAGCACGACCTGGCTCGCTTCGAGCAGGCCGTCGACGATGGGTTGCTGGCGCCCCTGGCCCTGGAAGACCTGCGCGCGGAGTCGCTGCAGGTACACGCCGAGGCGGCCGCCATGGAGCAGCAGGCGACGGTGGCCTCGGCCCGGGTGCGGGGGCTGCTCGGGCCGTGCACCCTCGACCCAGGGGACCACGCGCTGCACGACGTCCCCCCCGATGCGCCCAATCCGTGGGAGGGGCTGGGCACGCGGGCGGAGGAGCTGCCGCAGGTGCGGGCTCCTCTGGCCCGGGCCGAGGCGGAGCGTCGACGGGCGAAGGCCCTCGGCGCGGCGAGGCTTCCGTCGATCGAGGGGGGCCCGATGTGGGCCCCCGACGCCCAGGGTGAGCTGCGTGCCCTGGCCTTTGTGGGGGTCTCGGTGCCCCTGCAGCCGGGCATCGCGTCGTCGCGGCGCGAGGCGCTGGGGGCGGCGGCGGCGGCGGAGGGCGAGGCGCAGTGGCGCGCTCGGGAGCGGGCGGCGCACCTCGAGGAGGAAGCGCTGGCCTACGACGCGTCGGCCCGGCGGCTGCAACGGCTGCAGGAGGAGGTGCTGGGCCCGCTCACGGTGCGGCAGGAGCGCCTGGAGGCAGCGCTGGCCGAGGGGCTGGTGACGGCGGACCGGGTGGTGCGCGCTCGGCGCGAGCGCCACGAGGCGGAGCACGAGGTGGTGTTGGTAGCGGGAGAGCTGTTGGCAGGGGCCGCGCGGGCCGAAGCGGTGCGCGCCGTGATCGAGGGGGAGTGATGGTCGTCGTCTTGTGGCTGTGGGCGTGCGCGGAGGCACCGGAGCCGCCCGCTTCGGAGCCGGATCTATCGTCGCGGGTGGCCTTCGTGCCGGTGGTGCGTCCGGAGCGGCTGCCCGTGGCGGTGCTTCCCGCCGAGGTCGTGCCGGCGCCCGACGGGGTGCACGAGGTAGGGCCGGGGGTCACGGGGCGCCTGGAGCGGTGGCTCGTCTCCCCCGGCGACCGGGTCGAGGCCGGGCAGGGGCTGGCCGAGCTGCAGAGCCCGCAGCTGTCGGAGCTCGAGGCCCAGGCTTCAGCGCTGGCCTCCGAGGTTCGCCAGCAGCAGGGCCTGCTCGAGCTGGCGGTGGCCTCGGCGGAGCGGGGCGTCGCGTCGTCGGCGGACCGCAAGCGGGCCGAGGCGGAGCTGGCAGCGGCTCAAGGCGCGCTGCGCGCGGTCCAGCGACGGCTCTCGGCGCATCGCGACACCACCACCCGAGAGGGAGGGGTGTGGACCTGGCGTGCGCCCACCTCCGGCGTCGTCGGCGAGCTGCAGTGTGCGCTGGGGGGCGTCGAGGCCACCCAGGCCTGCCTGTCGCTGGTCCACGATCAGGCGACGGTCCTCGAGGTGCGGGTGCCCGAGCGGCACCTCGCCCACCTGCAGGGCGTGGCGGCGGCGGAGTTCGTCGCTGCCGACGGGCGGAGCTGGGCGTTCACCGAGCTGTCGCGGGCCCCGGCGGTCGACCGCGCATCGCGCTCGGTGCTGTTCCGCTTCGCCGGGGACGGCACCGACGGGCTGCTCCAGGGCAGCTCGGGCTACGCGCGGGTGGCCGTCGAGGCCCCCGCGGGGTCCCACCAGGTGCCGGTAGCGGCCCTGACCCGCATCGAGGGTCGACCCGTCGTGTTCCGGCGGGAGGAGGTCGGTGGGGAGCCGGTACAGGTGGAGGTGCTCGGCCGCGACGGCGGCGTGGCGGTGGTGCGCGGCCTTGCCGACGGCGACGAAGTGGCGGGGAAGGGAGTCTTCCTCCTCAAGAGCCTCGCGCTGCTGGAGGAGGAATGAGCGGCGGTCCTCTCGATCGGCTGATCGCGGCCTCGGTGCACCACCGCTTCCTGGTGCTGCTGCTGACGGTCCTGGCGGTGCTCGGGGGCCTGTTCGCCCTCGATCGCATGACCTTCGATGCCTTCCCCGACCTCACCAACGTGCAGGTGCAGGTGCTCACGACGGCCCCGGGCATGGCCTCGGAGGAGGTGGAGCTGCTGGTGACCCTCCCGGTGGAGCGGGCCCTGGGTGGGCTGGCGGGGGTGGAAGAGCTGCGGAGCATCTCGCGGCCCGGCGTGTCGTCGGTGAGCGTGGTGTTCGAAGACGGCACCGACCCGTGGCTCGCGCGCCAGATGGTCAAGGAGCAGGTGGACGTCGCTCGAGGCGACATCCCGGAGGGGGCGGGGACCCCTGAGCTGGCCCCGCCCACGACGGGCCTGGGCGAGGTGTACCAGTTCACCCTGGCAGGCGACGACCTCGCGCCCCACGAGCTGTACCGGGTGTTCCAGCGCGACGTGGCCCCACGGCTGCGCGCGGTTGACGGCGTGGTGGAGGTCAACGCGTGGGGGGGCGGCGTGCCGCAGCTCGACGTGCGCCTCGATCCGCACGCGCTGGTGGCCCACGACCTGAGCTGGTCGGAGGTCTACGACGCTATCGACGGGGCACTGGCCACCACGTCGGGCGGTGACGTAGAAGGGGGCTCGGAGCGCACCAGCGTGCGGGCCATCGCCAACCCGGCGCTCCCCGAGGAGCTGTCGCAGCTGGTGGTGCGTCGCGACGACCGAGGGGTGGTGCGTCTCGCCGACGTGGCCGACGTGGAGCTCGGGGGTGCGATCACCGTCGGGTTGGGCACGGCCGACGGGGAAGGCGAGGTGATGTTCGCCATGGTGCAGCTGCTGGCCGGCGCCGATGCGCGCGCCGTGGTCGACGAGGTGCGGTCGACGGTGGAGGAGGTGCGCGAGGCGCTGCCGGAGGGGGTGCGACTCGAGCCGATCTACGACCGCAGCAAGCTGGTCGACAACACCCTGGAGACGGTGACCCACTCCCTCGTCGAGGGCGGCGTGCTGGTGGTCGTGGTGCTGCTGTTGCTGCTGGGGGACTGGCGGGCGGGGCTCATCGTGGCGTCGGTGATCCCGCTGGCCATGCTCGGGGCGTTCACCGGGCTGTCGACCCTCGGCTACAGCGGCAACCTGATGAGCCTCGGGGCCATCGACTTCGGTCTCATCGTCGACGGCACCATCGTGGTGGTCGAGAGCATCGTGGCCCTGGAGCTGGTGGCCGTGGCCGGCGCAGCGCCGGTGGGCCTGCCCGAGGCGGTGGTGAAGCGCACGCAGTCGGTGAGCCGCCCCGTGCTGTTCGCCGTCGGCATCCTCGTGCTGGTCTACCTGCCGGTGCTGGGCATGGTCGGCACCGAGGGCAAGCTGTTCCGGCCCATGGCGCTGACGGTGCTCTTCGCCCTGGTGACCGCACTGGTGCTGTCCTTCACCTACGTGCCGGCGCTGGCTTCTCTCATCGTCACCCCGTCGGGCCACCACGAGACGTGGCTGCTCGGGCTGCTCAAGCGGCGCTACGAGCCCCTGTCGGCCTGGCTGGTGGAGCGGCCCTGGCTGGCGGGCGGCGGCGCGACGGTGCTGGTCACGGTGGCGCTGGCGCTGACGGCGGCCCTCGGCGTGGAGTTCGTGCCCCGTCTGGAGGAGGGGGACCTCGTGATCCAGACGGCCAGGCTGCCCTCCATCTCCGCCTCGGAGGCGCGTCGGGAGGTCACCCGCATCGAGGCCATCGTGCGCGCCTTCCCCGAGGTGGAACGCATCGCGTCGCGCACGGGCTCTCCCGCCCTGGCCACCGACCCCATGGGCCTGGAGGAGGCCGACATCCTGGTGCGCCTGCGCCCCAAGGACGAGTGGACGACCGCCTCCGACGCCGAGGGCCTCGCCGGGGCGATGGAGGCCGCCCTGGTCGCCGGCGCTCCAGGGCCCGAGTACACGTTCACCCAGCCCATCGAGATGCGCTTCAACGAGCTGCTCGAGGGCATCACCAGCGACGTCGGCGTGCAGATCTACGGCCCCGACCTCGACCGGCTGGTGGAGCTGGGCGCCGAGGTGGCGACGGTGCTCGACGGCATCGAGGGGGCAGCCGACGTGAAGGCACCGTCGGTGGAGGGCATGCCGGGTCGCGACATCGTCCTCGACGTGGCGCGGCTGGCCTCCATGGGCGTGGCCGCCGACGATCTGCACGGTCTGGTGGCCGGCGTGCGCCGCGGGGTCGAGGCCGGCACGGTCACCCGAGGCCAGTTTCGAGACCCGGTAGTGATCAAGGTCGACCTCCCCGACGGCTCCGATCTGGCCGATCTGCCCTTCGCGCTGCCCGGGGGAGGGCACGCGACCCTCGGCGACGTGAGCGCCGTGGAGCACGTGGTGCTGCCGGCCGTGGTGCGGCGGGAGGCCGGGTCGAGGCGGGTGGTGGTGCAGGCGAATGTGCGCGGCCGCGACCTCGGCAGCTTCGTGCAGGAGGCCCGGCAGCGAGTGGCTGAGGTCGACCTTCCCGATGGCTACTGGATCGACTGGAGTGGCTCGTACGAGCAGCTTCAGGCGGCCGCCGCGCGCACCGCGGTGACGGTGCCGCTGGTGCTGGCCCTCATCGTCGTGGTCCTCTACTACGCCTTCGGGGCCTGGAAGCCGGCGCTGCTGATCTTCCTCAACGTGCCGGCGGCAGCCTCTGGGGGCGTGGTCGCTCTGTTCGTGCGGGGGCTTCCGCTGTCGATGAGCGCGCTGGTGGGCTTCGTGGCGCTGTTCGGGGTCGCGGTGATGAACGGCATCGTGCTGGTGGCGCGGATCCGAGAGCTCCACGCCGAGGGCGACAGCCGGCAGGCCGCCCTGCGCAGTGCCCTGGAGCGCTTCCGGCCGGTGCTGATGACCGCCTTCGTGGCAGGCATCGGGTTCCTCCCGATGGCCATCGCCACCGGCGTGGGGGCCGAGGTGCAGCGCCCACTGGCGACCGTGGTGATCGGTGGACTGTGCTCCAGCACGCCCCTCACGCTGTTGGTGCTGCCGGCGCTGTACGCACGGTGGTTTCGGGGCGCGGCGCCAGAGGCCTGAGTGGCCGGCCTCAGCCGCCCGAGAGCACCACACAGCCCTCCTTCGTGCCCTTCTATGAGGTGGAGGCCATCATCTGCTGGGCCAGGGGCGCGCGGGCGGCATCGTTCTGGCTGTCGATGACGATGACCTTGCCGCCGGTGCCCATGTCGGCGAGCACCTGCATCCGCAGCAGCTCCTGCGCGAAGGGGTTGCCCTCGAGCTCCTTGGCCACCGCGACGAGCTGCTGCGCGACCTCGATCTGATGCCGGGCCTTCTCGAGGTTGGCTGCACTCTCGCGCCGCACGGACTCCTCGCGCATGAGCAGCTTCTTGAGCTCCTCGGACAGCGACGGGTCGCCGACGGCGACCTGGAAGTCACCCAGCCCCCAGCCATGCTTCTCCGACAAGCCGAGCAGCTCGGCCTGGGCGGCCTCGCTGATCTCGTTCTTGTTCTGTGCCAGCTGGTCGATGGTGTAGCTGTTGGCAGCCCCCGACACGACGGAGATCACGCTGGCGCGCAGGGTGGCGAAGGCGTTCTCGACGTTGATGAGGGCTGACTTCACGTCGACCACGCGGGCGGTGTAGCCGACCTTGATCGCGGTGGGGGTGCCGCCGCGGGTGATCACGTCGACATCGACCTCCTGGGTGTGCAGGGCCGTGCTGACCCGCCGGATCGTCGTGATGAACGGCATGACGAAGTGGATGCCGGGAGGAAGCACGGCTCCCGGCTTGCCGGCGATGATGACGAGACCGGCATAGGGTGCGTTGATCTTGGTGAAGAACATCGGAGCGCCTCTCATGTTGAGGGCGAACCCTATCGGATCGGGCCCGACGACGGAGTGACGATGAGCGATGACTTCGGCCGTGGGCGCCCCGAGAACTCCGGAGGCTGCTGTGGAAGCTGCTTCGCGGTGCTGTTCGTGCTGTTCCTCACGGTGCTGGGCGGGGTGGTGTCGCTGGGCGTGGGGGTGCTGGGCTCCACCCGCGACGTGCCGCAGGTGTCACCGCGGCCGTCGCCCGAGCCCGCCCCGGCGCGGCCTCCGAAGAAGCGAAAGCACCGCTAGGGGCGCGGTCTAGCCTTCGTCGGGGATGACCACCGGCACCGCGAGGGGCTCCTGGCCCTCCAGATCGCCATACAGCTCCACGATGCGGGCGCTAGGCGGGCCTTGGCCCTCTTCCTCGAGCCCGTCGTAGATGACCTCGCCCATCTCCCAGCCGTCGTCGACGCCCTCCTCGGGCTCCCACGCATCGAGATCGGTGTCGTAGTAGGCCTGCTCGTCTTCGAAGTAGCCGGGCACCCACTCGTTGCCGTCGAACCAGCCGGGGATCCAGATCTCCCCCGGGGGCTCCGTCTCGGGCATCCAGTAGCCGCTGTGGAAGATGCCCTCTTCGTCGTAGAAGGAGCTCACCCAGAAGAAGCCGCTGCGGAACTGTGGCCGCCAGAAGCCCTCTACGTAGGTCTCACCGTCCCAGAAGCCGGGCTCCCAGCGGTAGCCCTCGGGGCCGTCGTAGGTAGGCGCCCAGTGGCCGCGCACGTAGGTGCCGTCGTCGAGGTAGTAGCCCTCGACCCACTCCCAGTCGTCGCGGGCATCCTTGCGGTAGTAGCCCTCGACGTAGGCGTCGCCCTCCCACCAGCCGTTGACGTAGACGTAGCCGACGGGGGCGGCGACCGTCGGGCGCCAGAAGCCAGGGTGCCAGTAGCCCCAGCTCCAGTAGCCAGGCATCCACACCCAACCGTGGCGGTAGGGGGGCGCCCAGCCGGCGTCCCACGCGTAGACGGAGAACCCGAAGCCGACGACCGCCACGGTGGCGTAGCTGTAGCGGTAGTAGGGGTGGCACCACCAGCGGCTGTAGTAGGGCCGGTAGTAGTAGTGCCCCGGCACGACGTAGCGGGCGGCCGGGTAGGGGCGCACCGCCCGGTAGGAGGGCCTGGCGTAGCGCACGTCGGGGCTGCGGTGCAGCAGGGGGCGGCTCGCGCCGGGACGCACCGCACCCGTGGAGGGGCGGAGGTTCGTGCGTGGGGTCTCGCGCAGGCTGGGGCGCTGCAGCTGCCGCCCGGGGACGGTGGTGCCGCGCACGGCCGGGCTGGTGCCGCGGCGACCGTCGACGCCGGGCGCCCGGCTCCCGCTCGTCATGGGGTTGCGGCTGGACGGGGTGCGGGTAGCGCCGGGACGCGAGGTGGTGCCAGGCCTCGAGGTGGTGCCAGGCCTCGAGGTGGTGCCAGGCCTCGAGGTGGTGCCGGGCCGCGGCGAGCTGGCCGGGCCGCTCGGCCGCGACGACGACGGGCTCGAGCTGGTGGGAGGCCCGGTTCGGGAGGGGCTGGAGCCGCCCGTGCGGGCAGGAGGCGACGAGCTGGGGCGCGAGCCCGAGGGCCGCGAGGTGCTGGGCTTCGAGGTGCTGGGCTTCGAGGTGCTGGGCTTCGAGCCGCCGCGGCGACCGGTGGTGCGCGGCGTGCTGCTGCCGCCCTTGCGCCCGCGCAGCGCATGCCCGGAGGCATCGTCGCGCGCGGATGCGACGGCATCGTCGTAGGACGCGGCAGACGCAGGGGCGCCGCTGAGGAGCGCCAGGGCGAAGAGGGTGGACAGCATGCGTGCCTCCGTGAAGACCTTCGGACGACACAGGCCGCAGGATCATTCATCCCGCCGGGTCCGACGTCGTGTCGGATCGAAGGTAACCGGCGCACCCTGTACGATGAGGGTGTGGTCGGATGGATGCTGCTGGCGATGACAGGCTGTGACCCGGGGTCCTTCATGTACCCCGGGGGCGAGGCCGAGCTGCGCACGATGACCTGGCGCATCGACCAGGAAGCAGGGGATGCGAAGCTGCGGGTCTTCCTGTCGAACAGCGTGGTTCCCTGCACCTTCCCCGAGGGAGACGACGAGGCACGGAACCGGGCGCTGGCCGACCTGCAGCTGGCCGTGTGCCGCGAGGATGCACGCCACGTGGGGCTGGTGCTCTACCAACGCAACGAGCAAGGCTGGACGGGCACCTTTCCAGCGCGGGCGGGTGCCAACCCCGCGGCCCTGAGCGACACGGTGCCGCGGCTGGCCTCGGGCAGCTACGTGGGCATCGAGGAGGCCTTCCTGGTGCAGGTCGACGGGCTGGATCGCTGGTATGCGCCGGCGGAGGAGAGCTTCTTCCCCGATCTGGGTGAGGGGTGGGTCGACGTCGAGGAAGGCGCCACGCTGCGGGGCACCTTCGCCTTCCCCGACGCGGGGGTGTCGGGCCGCTTCGATGCCACGGTCTGCGATGGTCGCGATGGGCTGCTCGAGCTGCTGGTCGACGACCCCCTGCTGCTGTGTCCCTGACGCCGGCCCTCCAGGCACGCGGGCTGCGTCGCCAGCAGCGTGGGCGCTGGGTCCTCGATGGCGTGGATCTGTCGGTGGCGCAGGGGGAGGTGGTGGGGTTGCTGGGGGCCAACGGGTCGGGCAAGTCGACCCTGCTGCTGGTCTGTGCGGGGCTCCGGCGCTGCGAGGGCACGGTGACGATCAGCGGGGCTGTGGGCTGGGCGGGAGATCTGGGCGTGGTGGACCGCACGGTCCGCCAGGTGCTGCGGCTGCTGGTGGGGCTCCACGGGCAAGGCGACGTCGAGGCAGCCATGGAGCGGCTGGGCCTGCCCGAGGGGCCCGCCGAGGCGCTGTCGGCGGGGGAGCGACGCAGGCTCGGTCTGGCCTGCGCCACCGTCCACGCCCCCCAGCTGCTGCTCCTCGACGAGCCGCTGACCCACCTCGATGCACAGGGCATGGCCCGCGTGGTCGCCCTGATCGAGGCCGAGAAGGCGCGGGGGGCGGGGCTGCTGGTGGCGACGCACCACCCCGAGGCGCTGCCTCTCGACCGCACCGTGACCCTCGCCGAGGGCCGCCTGTGCTGACCATGGATGCGCTTCGGGAAGGCCTGCGGGCCGCGATGTGGGTCACGGTGGGGGCCCTGGGGCTGGTGCTGCTGCTGGCGCCGGCGGCGGGGGGCGTGGTGGTCGGGGCCCGGATGCGGGCGACGGCCGACCTGGTGCTGTGGCTGCAGTGGGTAGCGGTGTGCGGCACGGCGCTGCACCTCGGCACCCGGGTGCCCGGGCCGGCGGGGCTGCGGGCGCTGGTGCTGGCGGGGCCGGTGTCGCGGGCGCGCTGGGTCGCCGCGCGCACCGTCGGGCTGGGCGCGGTGTCGTGGGCCCAGGTGGCGGCGCTGCTCATCGCCGGCGCAGTGGTGGTGCCGCCCACGCCGGTGTGGGGGCTGCATGGGCTGGCTCTGGGCACCGAGGCGCTGGTGCTGATCGGGATGGCGGGGCTGCTGCGCACGCTGGGGGCCCGGCCCTGGCTGGCAGGGGTGGCGGCCGGGGCGCTGGGGCTGGTCGGGCACCTGGAAGCGGAGGTGGCCCGTGCCCTGGGCGAGGGCGGGCTCGCGGCACTGGGCACGGGGCTGACGTGGCTGCTGCCGGGCTTCGATCAAGTGGGGGTTCAGAGCGCCATCGTGGCGGGCCAGGGCGTGGTCCTCACCACGGTGCTGGGAGGCGCGGCGCAGCTGCTGTGCTGGTCGTTGGTGCTGGGTGGCGCTACCGTGCTCGTCATGGATCGGCGCGACCCGGCGTGAACATCCCCTTCCTCGACCTGGCGCGTCGGCACGAGGCCGCGGCAGAGGCCGTGGAGGCTCGCGTGCTGGCCGTGCTCCGCAGCGGCCAGTACGTCGGCGGGCCCATGGTGGCCGAGGCCGAAGCGCTGGCTGCCCAGTGGCTGGGGCGCCGCGGCGCGGTGGGGGTGGGCAGCGGCACCGATGCGCTGATGCTGGCGCTGCAGGCTGTGGGCGTGCAGCCGGATGACGAGGTGATCGTGCCGGCGCTCACCTTCTTCGCCACCGCCGGCGCGGTGGCGGCGCTGGGAGCGCGGCCGGTGGTGGTCGACGTGGGCGAGGATGGGCTCATCGACCCGATCGCTGCGCGCGCCGCGCTGACCGATCGCACGACGGCGGTGGTTCCGGTCCACCTGTTCGGATCGAGGGCGGAGCTGGGGGACTGGCCGGTCCCCGTGGTCGACGACGCCGCTCAGGCCGTGGGCGCCTCGCCGCCGGCGAGCACCGGGGTGCTCTCGGCGGTGTCCGCCTACCCGACGAAGCTGTGGGGGGCGGCGGGCAACGCCGGCTTCGTGGTGGGCGACGACGAGGCCCTGCTGGAGCGGGTGCGGGCCCTGTCGCACCACGGCACGGTCGGCCCCCACCTGCACGAGCGCGTGGGGGGCTGGGTGGGGCGCAACGCGCGGCTCGACGCGCTACAGGCGGCCGTCCTGGTGGGCCACGCCGAGGTGCTGCCGCAGCGGCTGGCGGCACGGCACCGGCTGCTGGCTCACTACGAGGCGACGCTGCCCGCCTGGGTGCGGCCCCTGCCGCGCACGCCGGGGGCGCCGGCGTCGCCGTTCGTGGTGCGGGTGGCCGACCGCGATGCCGTGGTCATGGGCCTGCAGCAGGCAGGCATCGGCTGCAGCGTGTACTACCCGCGGCCCCTCGGGCGGCAGCCCGCGCTGGGCGGCGAGCAAGGTCCCACACCGGTGGCTGACCGGCTGTGCTCCGAGCTGATGGCGCTGCCGCTGCACGAGGGCATGGGGGAGGCCGAGGTCGATCAGGTGGTGGCCGTGCTGGAGGCGATGTGAACGACGTCGTCGTGCATGGGGTGGCCCAGGGCTTCGCCATTCTCTACGGCCTGGTGATCGGCTCGTTCTGGAACGTGGCCATCGCGCGGATGCCCGACGACCAGTCGCTGTGGCCCCGCTCTCGCTGCCCGGGGTGCGGAAGCCCCATCGCCGCCAGCGACAACGTGCCGGTGCTGTCGTGGCTGTGGCTGCGGGGGCAGTGCCGGTCGTGCGGGATGGCCATCTCGCCGAGCTACCCCCTGATCGAGGTCCTCGGGGGCTTGCTGGGGTGGCTGCTGTTCCGTGCGCTGGTGCCGGATGCCACCTTCCTCGATGGGCCGCACGTGGCGGCGTGGGTGGTCTACTTCGTGTTCTTCTCGTGCCTGGTCATCGGCTCCTTCGTCGATCTGCGGCATCGGATCCTGCCGGACCAGGTGACCTCCTACGCGGTGCCCCTGGGCCTGCTCGGCGTCGCGGTGCTGCAGTGGGTGGGCTTCGACGGCTTCCCTCACACGACGGTGCGTGGCGCGGTGATCGGCGCGGCCTTCTGGGGGCTGTCGGCGGCAGGGGTCGCAGGGCTGGGGCAGCTGTGGCAGGGGCAGGAGGTGCTCGGCTGGGGCGACGTCAAGCTGGCGGCCATGCTGGGGTCGTTCCTGGGTCCGCTGCACACGTTCATCGCGATCATGTGGGGCTCGACGCTGGGCTCCATCGTGGGCGTCGCGCTGCTCATCGCGCTGCGCCGGCGCCTCTACTACGCCTTCGGGCCGCCCCTGGCCGTCGGAGCGATGGCCTACGTGCTGTTCGGCGAGCCCTTCGCCCACACCCTCTTTCCCCAGTGGAACCTGTGATGGACAAGGTCGCCTTCTTCCGAGACTACCTGGCCGACAAGCCCGATGACCGCTTCGCTCGGTACAGCCTGGCCCTCGAGCTGAAGAAGGCGGGCGACCTCGCTGCGGCTGAGTCGGAGCTCGAGGAGCTGCTGCGTCGCCACCCGACCAGCGGGGCTGGCTACCTGCAGCTCGGGCAGCTGCGCGAGGAAGACGATCGGCTCGAGGCAGCGCAGGCCGCCTATCGGGAGGGGCTGGCGGCCCTGGAGGGCGAAGACGACGCCGAGGGGCGCAAGGCGCGGTCGGAGCTGCGACAGGCGCTGGAGGCCGTGGAGCTCTACCTGTAGAGCACCCGCTGTGGGCTACGCCCCGGGAGCCGGCCCGCCGACGGGCAGCTCGAACCAGAAGGTGGAGCCCTCGCCGGCCACGCTGTGCACGCCGATGGCGCCGCCGTGGGCTTCGACGACCTTGCGGGCGATGGCGAGGCCGAGGCCGGTGCTCTTCTCCCCGGCGGTGCCCCGCACACTCGTGGTCCCAAAGGGCTTGAACAGCTTGGTCTGCTCGTCGGAGGGGATGCCCTGGCCCTCGTCGGTCACCGCCACCCGCACGTGGCCGCCGTGGTCGCGCCCCTCGAGCCGCACGGTGGTGCCGCTCGCCGAGTACTTGATGCCGTTGGTGAGCAGGTTGGTGACGACCTGCTGCACCTTGTGGGCGTCGGCGACGATGTCGACGCTGTCGGTGTCGACCACCAGCTCGATGCCCTTGTCGATGGCCATGCCCCGCAGCGACTCGGCGACATCGGCGAGGAAGGCGTCGAGGGCGAGGGGGGCGGGCTTCAGGCGGATGTTGCCCGACTCGATGGCGGAGAAGTCGAGGAGGTCTTCGACCATCGACAGCATGAAGGCGCTGGCGCCCTCGATGCGGCTCAGCATGTCGCGTGACCGTGGGTCGAGGGCGTCGCCCGACATCCTCAGGATGAGCCGCGAGAAGCCGGCCACCGAGCCGAGGGGGTTGCGCAGGTCGTGGGCCACCATGCCCAGCAGCTCGTCTTTGTGCTCGTTGGCCCGGCGCAGCTGGGCGTTCTTCTTCGCCAGCTTGCGCTGCACGGCCCCGAGCTCGTTGGCGAGCTTGGTCATCTCCTCGTACATCTCGTCTTGTTGGGGGACGACGGCCCGGCGCTGCCGTGCGATCTGCTTCATGGCACCGCGCAGCTGGTTGGACTGCTCGTTGTTGATTCGCATCAGCTCGTCGTACAGCTCGTAGGCATCGGACACCCCGGTGTTGGCCATCACGAACACGACATCGTTGAGGCGCGAGGCGCTGACCTTGGCCAGGGCGATGCCGTCGGCCGTGCGCACGGGCAGCTCCCAGTCGGCGGCGACGGCCTGCTCGCAAGCCTCGACGACGAGTCGAGTGACCTTGTCGGCCGCGCCCGAGGCGAACACCTCGTGCAGCGGCATCCCTGCCTTCAGGTCGCAGCCGAGGTCGTTGACCACCACCTCGCGGATGGTCTCGTCGAACTCGACCAGCAGCGCTACCGCTCGGGTCTGGCTCATGACGCGGTGCCGGTCACGAGGGCCATGCCCACGCGGGTCGCTTGGTCTGCGTCGACCGCGGTGGCATCGGCCCCGACGGCCTGGACCAGCTCGGGCGCCTGCAGGAACGGGTAGCCGCCGACCATGATCGGCAGGTCGGGGAACTCGGCGCGGAGGCCGCGGATGGCTTCCTCGATGAGGGGGACGTGGGCCACCATGGTGGCGGACAGGGCGACCAGGTCGGCGCCCTCCTCCCGCACGGTCTGCACGATGCTCGCGGTGGGGGTGTTCGCCCCGATGTAGAAGGTGTCCCACCCGGCCATCTCGAACAGGTCGGTGAGGATGCGGGCGCCGATCTCGTGCAGGTCGCCCGAGACGCAGGCGGTGACCAGCTGAAAGCCGTTGCGCTCGGTGCCGAACAGGTGGCCGTACAGCTGGCTCATGATCATCTGCGTGGCGGCGGTGCAGAAGTGCTCCTGGGCCACGCTGACCTCGTTCATCTGCCACAGGCGGCCGACCTCGTACTGCGCGGGCTGGAAGACGTGCAGGTAGATGTCGCGCACCGGCACCCCGTCGGCGACGGCATCGAGGACGAGCTGGCTGGCGTCGCGTCGCTTCGCGGACAGCAGCAGGTCGAGGTAGCGCCGGGCGAGGGCGCTGTGGGGCTGGTCGGGCTGCAGGTGGGTCTGCACGGTGGTGGGGAGGGTGTCGAAGCGCGCGATCACGTCGGCGAGGGGCGCCAAGCAGGCCTGTCGGTGCTCTGTGGGGGCCGCCTGTTCGATGGTGGTGTGGAGCAGCTCGAGGTTGTGGGCGAGGTCGCTCGCGGGGACGTGCAGGTTGTCGAGGAGCACCCGCGCCCACACGATGTAGTTCTCGAACAGCGCGGGCTGCTCGGCGGACACGGCCTGCGCGAGGTAGCCGAGGTGGTGCTCGTTGTCTTCACGACAGCGCACGCGGCCCTTGGGCCCGTAGCGCTGCTCCAGCTCGGGCCGCTGCTGGAAGTGGGCCTCGGTGATGGAGTCGGCGAGCGCTGCTCTGTTGTCGAGCAGCCACGCCCCGGCCTGCCGTGATGGGCTCATGTCGCCACCCCCGTGAATCGGTGCACCTTCGCACTGCCGACCACCAGCTTGAGCCCCTTGGGAATGCCCTTGTGCGAGGCCTTGTAGGTGTGGCCGCGGTGCCACTCGCGGTAGCTGCCCTCGTCGGCCCACCGGGTGATGAGCCAGAACAGGTGGTCGTTGTCGGCGCCTCGCAGCACCTCGAGGGAGAGGAAGCCAGGGGCGTCGTCGACGAGGTGAGGCCGGTCGACGAAGGCGTCGGCTACGGCGTCGTCTCGGTCATTGGCGACCTCGAACACGCTCACAGCGACGAAGGGGGCGGCGTCGGGCGGGTGGGTGTCGCGCGGCTCGGCGGTCTCGAGGCGTGCGAGGGGACACTTCGTCATCGGCGGCTCCGTGAGGACTGGCGTCTCGGCGAGACTCTCACACGGAGGCATTCGGCGCGGGGTTGCGTCACTGTGTCGGTGGTGCCGGCGTGGCTCTCAGCAGCCGTCTTTGTTGGTCATGTAGGTGCCGCCGATCTCGGTGATCGCGGCGCTCGGCCACTCGATGGTGGCGGCGTCCCACACCTGCCCCTGCTCGGTGAACACCTGGCTGAACTCGGCGGCGAGCACGCCGCCCAGGTAGATGCGGGCCGTAGCGGTGGTGGTGGCGCAGGGGCCGACGCAGAACGCGTTGCCGTTCTCGCCGTAGTAGTGGACCTGCACGTTGTAGACGCCGTCGCCCGGCTCCGGGATCGTGGCGGTCTCCGGGCCGTAGCCGTCGATGGCGTCCCAGTCGAGGCTGGGGTCGTCTTGGCGGCCCGGGTCGCCCCAGCTGGGGTTGTCGTTGCAGAAGTTCATGTCTTGGTTGCCGAAGATCTGCGCGCCCTCGGGCATCATGTGCAGGTCGAGGTCGTTGCCTGCGTCCCACGACAGCTCGACGTAGAAGCCCTCGGCCGGCAGGCTGTTGACGATGACGGTGTCTGGGGTGGAGTCCCACACACCTGCTTCGTTCTGCACCGTGAGCTCGAACACGTACTCGCCGGCGAGGTCGGCGAAGAACTCGGGCCGGGGCAAGGCGAGGTCGTCGAGGTTGGCGGTGGACCCTGATGGGGCCTGCACGAGCGCCCAGTCCATCTGCACGATCTCGAGCCCGTCGGGGTCGTGGGAGCGGGTGCCGTCGAGCCGCACCTGCTCGAGGGGGCGCACCTCGAGGTCGTCGCCAGCATCGGCGATGGGCTCGTTCGCTGCCTGAGGGGGCGAGGTCGGGGTGGTCACCGGCTCGGAGGTCTCCGTCGGGACCGGCTCCGTCTCCGGCTCGGGGAGCCCCTTCAGGTCGTGCTCGATGCCGCAGGCGGTGAGGGAGGTCAGGCAGGCGAGGAACAGGGTCGTGCGCATGGTCGAACTCCGGGCTGCCCCCGTATACCTGGCCGTCGCGCGATCTGCGGGCCGATGACACGGACTTTGCGCCACTACGCACCCTGCCGGCACGCAGGGACCTGATACAGTCGGCCGCCTCTGGGGCGCGAGCGGCGCGGCACCCGTCTCCGTGGGTAGGGGGTGCCATGATCTGGTTGCTGTCGATGTGGGCGTGCTCGAGCAGCTATGTGCTGGAGGCGACCATCGAGGATGCCCTGGGTGCGGGCCACCTGGGCGGGTTCGACGTGGTCGCCAAGGCCGACGACCCGTCGGTGACCCTGAGCTGCCGCACCTTGCAGGGCAGGGCGAACGACGAGGGCGTGCTGACCATCGCCAACCTGTGCCCGGGCACCAGCTACACGCTGACGGTGCGGGCCGACGTGGTGGTGCCGGAGCTGGAGACCGTCGCCGACGGAGGGCCAGGGGGGCCCATCACCGTGAAGGGGTATCAGGCGCCCGCGGGCGAGGGGCAGTACCTGATCTCGAAGGGCGAGCTGTCGATCCTGGCGACCAACGCCGATCAGAAGCGAGAGGTCCCGCAGGGCGCCGCCGAGCCGGTTCTCTTTCCGGGCGCTACCCCGCCCCGGGTGCCCGTCGTGGCCCATGGCGACTACCTGCTCCTAGCCGGGGAGGGCATGGAGCTGCAGCTGGCACCCCTCGTTGCCAACCCGAGCCGCCTCGAGCTGGAGGAGGGCCCGGCGATGAAGCCGTGGTCGTACGTGGGGGTGTCCTTCGAGGGCAACGTGCCGACACCCCAGGAGGTGACGGTCGATGCCTCGAAGGTCACCGAGGTCACTGTGGCGGGGCGGTCCTTCCGCTACCTGGCGGCCGATGCTGTGCCTGCCGGGCGCTACGTGCTCTACCGGCCCGGAGAGCGCCGCCTGACCCTGCTCGACATGGGTGGCCCTGCGACGCTGCCGTGAGCGGCCCGTCGTGAAACACGCCCCACGCCTCGGGCGTATCGGATGCGTGGTCTGCGTCGCGTACCTTCGCTCGGCGCATGGGTGGGGGGATGCATGCTGCTGGTAGGGGGCCTGCTGGGCTTTCTGTTCGTGTTGTTCGCCGTGAGCGGCGTGCTGGAGCTGATGCGGGGGCACGGGCACTTTGGCGCGTTCGTCGGGTCGATCATGCTGTCGGTGGCGCTGCAGCTCATGGCGGTCGTGCTCGTCCCCCGAGGGGCCTACCACTCGTACTTCGGGCAGGCGTCGGCATCGTGGCCCGTCGCGTCGGCGCAGGTGGTGAGGTCGGAGATCGAGTGGGTCCGCCGGCGCAGTAGCGGGCGCAGCGGAGGGCACCACGAGGTGCCCATCCCCCGGCTGGTGTACCGCTTCGACCACGAGGGTCGGAGCTACGAGGGGGGCCGCATCGCCTGGTCGGCCAGCAACGGCTTCCCGGGCACCAGCTACGCCACCGATCTGCGGCGGGGGGAGGCGATGGTCGCTGCGTTCCCCAAGGGCTCGACCATCGACGTGGCCTACGACCCGGGTGATCCACACCGGGCCGTCGCGCGGCCAGGGCTTCAGGCCTGGGCCTTTGCGGAGCTGGTGGTGGGCTCGGCCCTCGGCCTCTCCGGGCTCTTGGCGCTGGGGCTGGTGGGGTTCGACCCGCGCACTCGGGAGCTCCTCGAGGTCTTCGACGGGTGAAAGGTGGGCGCGCGCGGGGCGTTGGGAACCGAACGCTGGTGTGGCTGTCGGGGTGTGCATGCTGATGTGGTGGCTGTCGGTCGCGTGGGCGAAGTCGTGGTGTGCCACCCCGCTGGTGGCGCACGAGTGGGGTGTGACCGTGCTCACCGCGGATGCGGCGGCGCCGCAGACGCCTGCGCTCCCTAGCTACTTTCATCGCCCGGGGGATCCCTTCGCGCTGGCTGCGGCGCCGGTGCGCACGCTGCCGGCCGACAATGGGGTGCGCACGCTCCCGGTGGTGCACTTCACGGCCCCGGGCTCACGGAGCGACACCATCCCGGTCGCCCTGGAGGTGGGCTTTCGGCAGGGCGAAGCGAGCGTGTGGTACCCCGCCGTCGATCGACGGGTGCCGGCCAGCGAGGCCAACAGCGGTGAGGCGGCAGCGGCGCGGGCGGCGATCCTCCGGGCCCGCGACGAGCGCGCGCCCCGCCCTGGGCAGCAGCCCGATCTGGGCCCCGACCCGACGCGGCAGCTGCACTGGACCAGCCTCGAGCTCGCCAAGGCACCGCGGAGTCGACCGGTGGCGACAAGCGCGGCGTGGGTGGGCGAGGCCCGCAGCCTGTCGCCGACGCTGTGGGTCAACCAGGGGCTGGAGTCCGAGCGCTTCGTGTTCTACGAGGCCGACACGGTGGAGTCCCCCGCGGTCGAGGTGACGGGCGACGGCGAGCACGTGGTGGTGGGCAACCGGTCGGAGTTCGTGGTGCACGACGTGGTGGTGATGCACGAGGGCCGCATGGCCTTCGTGCCAGCGTTGGCCCCTGGGCAGCGAGCGACCGTCGAGCTGGGAGAAGGGTCCACGACAGAGCTGCGTGACACCCTCACTCGGCGGTGGACCACCCCCTCGCCCGACACGCTCTACGACCCGGCCCGCGACGACTGCGTGATGATGCGCGACCCCATGGTCCCCGTCGAGGAAGCCGAGGGGCATCGGCTGTATGCCGACGAGGTCGCGCTGATGTGGTCGGTGTGGGAGGAGCGGCTGCTGGAGGCCCCGGGCACCCGGGTGGTCTACCGGGAAGACACCGCAGCGCTGGACTCGGTGATGCCGGTGTCGCTGTACACCGACATGCTCCACTTCGTGCAGTGGTCGCGGCTGGGGCTGGTCGTGGTCGACCACGTGGAGCTGCTATGATCTGGCTGTGGATGGGGGTGGCAGCCGCCGAGAGCTGGTGTGCCGGGCCGCTGGTGGCCCACGAGTGGGGGGTGGCGGTGCTCGCCGCCGAGCCGCAGACGCTGCGCCCCGACCTGCCGAGCTGGCTGCACCACGATGG
>CBDUIC010000037.1:0-63250 GCA_965367245.1 uncultured bacterium
TCGGCGGTGGCGCATCCGGCGGCGGCGGCTTCGGCGGTGGCGCATCCGGCGGCGGCGGCTTCGGCGGCGGCGCATCCGGCGGCGGCGGCGGTTTCGGCGGTGGCGCGTCCGGCGGCTTCGGTGGCCGAACCCCAGCGGGAGCGGGAGGCTTCGGTTCGGCCAGCAGTGGCTTCGGCGGTGGAGGTGCCAACGATGTAGGCGCTCCAGCTGGCTACCAGGTGCCCGCTGGCCCCAGTGGCTACTCGGCTCCTCAGGGGGGCGCAGGCGGCTTCGGCACTCCTCCATCCGGCGGTGACCTCGGGGGCCCGTCCCGTGGGGGCTTCGGCGCAGGGTCCCCCGGCGCTCCCGAGTGGGAAGAGGACGAGGAAGAGGAAGAAGAGGAGGAGGAAGGCGGCGTCGTGGGTGGAGGCATCCGCCTGGGCGGTGTGCGACTGGGCGCAACGAAGGCCTCTGCGCCCGCACCCGAGCCGGTCATCGACGTCGCCGACATCGTAGAGATGGGCGTGCCCAGCGACAACGCACCGCCAGCTCCTCCGGCGGCAGCGGCCGTGGTAGCTCCGGCCTCCGCCGAGCCTGGAACGGGAATCCTGTCCAAGGCTCGCTCGGGTGGCATCGGAGCCCGGGCCACCCCCTACGGGAGTGCGGGTCGCGTTCGCGTCGGCCCCAAGGGGCCACGCCCGAGCGGTCCGGGGCCACTGGGCCGCAGCACCCGAGGCGGCACCCCCCTCGGCGCGGCGCCGCGCGCCAACCAGGGCAGCAAGCCTCGGGCACGGCTGTCTGCCCCTCTGTCGTTTCCCGGCACGCCAGACCGCAGCACTGAGCGGGCGACGACGCCAGCGGCCAACAACATGTTCGGCACGCCGCCTCCCCTCACCCGCTCGGCCAACCCCGCCCCGTCCAGGTCGTCCGCTCCGCTGTCCTACAGCAAGCCGCCGACCGAAGAAGTGATGGTGATGGAGGAGGAAGAGGAAGTGGCCACCGACACCCACAAGGTGGTGTCGGCGCCGACCGACGTGAACCGGAAGAAGCCCGTGTGGGGCCCCATCGACGACCCGTGGCTGGCAGAAGCTCTGCAGAAGGCGGAGCAGCTGGTGGCCAGCTACCCGGTGCAGGCCTACCTCGAGTACTCCCAGGAGCCACACCTGCCGTTCACCTTGGTCATTGCTCGTGCTACGCCGGCCATGGCGGTGCGTGCGATGGTGAACTTCGTCGAGTTCTTGGCGTCCATCTACACGCCACCCCGCGCTCGGATCGAGCTGGTCAACGTGGCGCACCTCGATCGCTCCTTCGACAAGAACGTGCAGGCGGCCCTCGAGCCCTACTTCGGCAACAACGTCGAGGTGGAGCCCGAGCCGGGCCGGGTCGACATCCTGTTCACCGACCCCGATCCCGGCTGGGCAGCCTACGCCACGCTGCCGATGCAGTCGTAGTTGCGGTCCTCCTCCTTGTAGGCCGGGCTCTGGTCACATAGGAGGAGCGCCTCGCTGGGGTAGCAGATGGCCGTGTCACGTGCCGCCGTCGTCGACGGCAACTTCCTCGAGGGGGTTCGCGCCGAGACGCCGCGCCCCCGTCGCACCGACATGGATCAGCCGGTCCGCGCCGGCACCACCATGCCAGCACGCGTCGCCGTGCGGCTGTTCGAAGCTCAGGTCGAGTCACGACTTCTCGACCTGCTCGCCCGGGAGCTGAAGGCGGAGGGAGCATCCTTCTACACCATCGGCTCGTCGGGGCACGAAGGCTCCGCGGCCGTGGCCGATGCGCTTCGCCCTGGCGACATGGCCTTCCTCCACTACCGCTCCGGCGCGTTCTACTGCGCCCGCGCAGGGATGGAGCCCGGGGTGGATGGCCCTATGGACGTCATCTTGGGCATGGTGGCCAGCAGCGACGAGCGCATCGCGGGTGGGCGGCACAAGGTGTTCGGGTCGGTGACCCTCGACATCCCCCCCCAGACCTCCACCATCGCCAGCCACCTCCCCAAGGCACTCGGCTACGCGGTCGCACTCGACCGCAAGGCCCGACTGCAGCAGCGGCCCGCGCAGGGCATCGCGGTGTGCAGCTTCGGTGATGCCTCGTCCAACCACAGCACGGCTGCAGGTGCCCTCAACGCAGCGGCATGGGCGTCCTACCAGAATGTGCCGGCCCCGGTCCTGTTCGTCTGCGAAGACAACGGCTACGGCATCTCGGTGCGCACGCCCGCTGGCTGGGTGGCCCGCAACTACGCGCAGCGCCCCGACATTCCTTACTTCTACGGCGACGGGCTCGACCTGCCTCACGCGTGGGAGGCAGCGCAGCAGGCGGTGGCCACCGTGCGCGACAAGCGCCGTCCGGCCTTCCTGCACCTGCGCACCATCCGGATGCTTGGGCACGCGGGCAGCGACGTCGAGCAGCTCTACCGCACCATGGCGGAGATCGAGGAGGCCGAGGCACGCGACCCCGTGCTCGCGACCGCCCGGCTGCTGATCCGAGAGGGATGGCTGCAGCCGGAGGAGGTCATCGCGCTCTACGAGGGCACCCGTGAGCGCCTGCGCCGCCTGGCCGACGAAGCGGTCGAGCGGCCGAAGCTGACGACCGCCGAGCAGGTCATGGCTCCCCTTGCGCCCGAGGCAGCCGACGCCGTGGCCGATCAGGTCGCCATCGTGGCGACGCATCAGACGCGGTCCACCCACTTCCGCCGCCTGCCCGAGGCCGAGGAGCGCCCTCGCCACCTCGCGCTGCAGATCAACCGCTGCCTGCACGACCTCCTCCTCGCCTACCCCGAGGCGGTGCTGTTCGGAGAGGATGTCGCCAAGAAGGGCGGCGTCTACCACGTGACCGCGGATCTCACGAAGCGCTTCGGCGTCGGGCGAGTCTTCAATACCCTCCTCGACGAGACCACCATCCTGGGCCTGGCCATGGGGGCCGGGCACGCCGGGCTGCTGCCCTTCCCCGAGATTCAGTACCTCGCCTACCTCATGAACGCGATCGACCAGCTCCGGGGCGAAGCAGGCTCGATGCAGTTTTTCAGCAACGACCAGTACCGCAACCCCATGGTGGTCCGCATCGCCGGCCTCGCCTACCAGAAGGGCTTCGGCGGCCACTTCCACAACGACAACGGCATCGCCGCCCTCCGTGAGATTCCGGGCTTGCTGATCGCATGCCCGTCGCGAGGTGACGACGCCGTGCGGATGCTCCGCACCCTCGCGGCCACGGCCCGAGGCGCTGGCCGGCCCACGGTGTTCCTGGAGCCCATCGCGCTGTACATGACGAAAGACCTCCACGAAGACGGCGACGGCGGCTGGCTGACGCCCTACCCCTCCCCGGGGGAGGCGATGCCCGTCGGTGAGGTGGGCGTCTACGGCGGCGACCACACCGACCTGTGCATTGCCTCCTACGCCAACGGGCTGTGGATGAGCTTGCGGGTCGCCAAGCGCTTGGAGGCGGAGGGCATCCGGGTGCGGGTCATCGACTTGCGCTGGCTGTCTCCCCTGCCCATCGAGGCACTCCGGCCCCACGCCGAAGCCTGCGGCAAGTTGCTGGTGGTCGACGAGTGCCGCGCCAACAGCGGCATCGCCGACACGGTCGTCGCCGACATCGTGCAGAGCAGCCCGCAGGTGCGATGCCATCGCGTCCGAGGTCGTGACAGCTACATTCCTCTCGGCGCCGCGGCCAACCTGGTCCTGGTGCAGGAACACGACATCGAGGCGGGCATCCGCCACCTGCTGGAGGTCTCGTGAGGCGCGTGCTCGTCGTGTGCCCGGGTCGCGGCTCGTACGACCGCGCATCCCTGGGGCAGCTGGCTCACCGACAGGGCGAGGCAGCCCAGCTCCTCGACGCGTGTGACGCCTACCGTGCGTCACTCGACCGCCCCACCGTCCGGGCACTCGATGCGGCCGAGCGCTACCAGTCGGCACGCCATGTGGCTGGTGAGCATGCCTCGCTGCTCACCTTCGCCTGCGCCATGGCCGACCTCGCCGACCTCGACCGCAGCCGCTACGAGGTGGTGGGCGTCACCGGCAACAGCATGGGCTGGTACACCGCCCTCGCTGCGTCGGGAGCCCTCGCCCTGCCCCAGGCCATCGAGCTCGTCGAGACGATGGGGTGGTACCAGCGTGGCAACGTCATCGGCGGGCAGCTCATCCTCCCCTGCCACGGAGGTGGGCACCTCGACGACCCTTCCACCATCGCTGCCATCGACGAGGCCCTCGCCGCCTGCCGCGAGGCGGGTCACCAGGCGTGGTGGTCGATCCGGCTCGGCGGCTACGCAGTGCTGGGCGCCGACCGCGACGGCCTGCGCTGGCTGCAGGAGCACCTGCCCTCGACCGAACAGTCCGGGCGCACCTTCCCCGCGCAGCTTCCGATGCACTCGGCCTTCCACACGCCCCTCCTCCAGCCGGCAAGCGAGGCCGCGCAGCGCGACCTGGCACACCTCACCCCCGTCGCCCCGCAGGTGCCCCTCATCGACGGGCGAGGCTACGTGCATCGCCCCCTGCACGCCGACCCCCACGAGCTGCTGCGCTACACCCTCACCGAGCAGGTCGTGGCCCCCTACGACTTCGCGATGGCCGTGCGTGCCGCGCTCGCCCACACCGGCGCCGACACCGTGGTGGCCCTCGGCCCGGGCAACAGCCTCGGAGGGCCCCTGGCTCGCATCCTGGTGGCAGAGGGCTGGCGGGGGGCTCGCGACAAGGCGTCGCTGGCCGCGCGACAGGCCAGCGACCACCCGGTGCTGCTGTCCTTCGGTGTCGACGAGCAGCGAGCCCTGCTCAGGTCGTGAGCGAGGTCCCCCTCCTCCTCGAGTGCCTGGGGCTCAAGCGCCTCCCCCGCACAGGGTGGGTGCGGTGTGGTGTTCCGCATCCGGAATCGGTCGCCGCCCACAGCTGGGGGGTGGCCTGGTTGGTGCTGATGCTGCTGCCCGCCGAGCTCGACCGGGGCCGGGCCCTCACCTACGCCGTGTTGCACGACCTCCCCGAGGTCAGGGTGGGCGACCTGACTCCCCACGATGGCGTCGACCCGACCACCAAGCACCGCCGAGAGGATGCCGCCATGGCCTCCCTGCTCGCATCACGCCCCGAGCTGGTCTCGACCTGGCGGGCCTATGAAGCCCAAGCTGACGATGAGGCTCGCTTCGTCAAGCAGCTCGACCGTCTCGACATGGCCCTTCAGGCGGTGTGGTACCAGCGCGCCGAGGGGATCTCCCTCGACGAGTTCCTCACCTCAGCGGCCAAGGTCATCGACCATCCTGTGTTGGTGCCCGTGCTCGAGGCGCTCAGAGCGTGAGCCAGGCCAGCACTACCGCGTAGAGCCCCGACAGCAGCAGCGCAGCCCCCGTGCCCCATCCCGACGCCCGGGTCTCTACGGCCAGCCCCAACAGGGCGCCGACCACCGTGAGCCACGCTGCATGAGGCACCAATCCCCACGGCAGCGGGCTCGCGAGCACCGCTGCCCCTGCGCCGAGGCCGAGGCCCCAGGCCCCCCCCCAACCCGCCGCACGCCAGCGCTGGTAGCCTCGCTCGATCCCCTCCGGCATCGGCTGCAGCGCCACCCCGCCGAGGCGCCGCACCCGGCCTCGCAGTGCGGGTAGCAGCACCGACGGGATCTCTCCTTCCGCCCATCCTCTGGTGGACCCCACCGCGACGCGCGCCACGCCTTCCACCTCTTCGAAGCACACATCCCGTACGTCGTGCCACGGCACCACCGGCGACCAGGGGGCCCCCACCGCCATCCCTCGGCGATGCACCCGCACACGCGGCACCAGCTGGACCAGCCCCCAGCCGAGGAGCAGCCCCAGCGCACCTCCCCACCATGGCGCCACCCATGCCACCGCCGCCACCACCCCGGCGCTGATCATTCCGAGCACCACCACGATCCAGCGACGCCGGCCGAAGCGACCCGCGGGGAAGCCCCCATCGCTCCACGCCGACACGAAGGGACGGTCGGGGAACCCTCGCCGCAGGTCGCGCCTCAGCGCGCCGTAGCCCGGCCCTGCCACGTGCTCGATGTCGGCCCCCCGCACACGGAGGAGCAGCCGACCGGAGGACCCCTCGAAGTGCTCCTCGAAACCGTGCACGCCCTCGGGCGCCACCGGTCGGTCGTCGTGCCACAACACGCCCGACTCGACCCGGAGCATCAGCTCTTCCGCTTCGCCCAGCGCACCCGCAGGGCGAGCACGCCATCCGCGCCCTCGGCGGCGGCGTTCCACGACGCATCGCTGCGAAGCACGCCCGCGGCCTCCTCGACCGAGGCGCTCTCGGGCACCACGTTGCTCCACCCCTCGGCCTCGAGGAGCGCTTCGAGGGTGTCGTAGCGGCGGATCATGCCGATGCTGATGCTGCCCAGATCGTCGAACTCGATGCGATCGCCCGACGACATCATGGAGAACTCCAGCGACCACGGCACCACGAACACCGTCTTCACGCCACCTTCCATGTGGGCGAATGCGAGTGGGTGGGTAAGGGCCTCGAACGTCGCCATGGCGTCTCCGGAAGCGACCGTAACACGCCCTAGGCCCGCGCCTCAGCCGGGTGGCCATCCCAGGGATCGCCCACCGAGGACGTGGAAGTGGAGGTGGTCGACAGACTGCCCGCCGTGGTCGCCGTGGTTGGTGACCACGCGGTAGCCCGCGTCGGCGATGCCTTCGCTCCGAGCTACCTCGCCGCACACCCACAGCAGGTGCCCCAGCAGGCCTGCCTGCTCGGAGCCCGCGTCTCCCACGCGGGCGATCCGCTCCTTGGGAATCACCAACACATGGACCGGAGCCTGGGGCTGGATGTCGCGAAAGGCCAGTGCGCGATCGTCTTCGAAGACGATGTCGGCGGGGATCTCCTTGGCAAGGATCTTGTCGAACACCGTAGCCACTGCCACCTCCTGTGAGCTGTGGAGCGTATCGCACGCTGGTCGGGTGCCGAGCAGCTATGCTGCGGCCGGGGTGACGGAGGAGGGCTGTGCCCATGCGAACGACTTGGATCCTGGTGCTCGCGAGCTGCACCATCGCGGAGGCCGACGACTACGTCGATCGGCGCGCCGCCGCTGAGTGCAAGGCCATGTCCCGCTGCTACCTCGGCGAGTTCGACTCGCAGTTCAGCTCCCTCGACGAGTGCGAGTCCTTCGTCCGCGACGACCTCGAGGCCGAGGCCGAGATCCTCGATGAGGCCGACTGCGACTACCAACCCGACGAAGCCGCTCGGTGCGTCCGCCGAGTTCGACAGATGGGCTGTGCCGACTGGGTCGAGAAGGGCACCGCGAGCGCCTGCGACTTGGTCTACGACTGCACGAACGGAGGTGGCGAATGAGCTGGCTGTTCGTCGCTCTCACGGCTTGCCTCAGCGTCGGCGACGAGGTGCCCGAAGACGAGTTCGCAGAGGCCTTCGCCCCCTTGTTCTGCGCCCGCGAGGCGGAGTGCGCCAAGGGGCTGTACCAGTCGCTGTACTTCGACCGTGCCGACTGCGTCGCTCACTGGGAGCAGGCCCTCGCCGACCAGCTCGACACCTTCGACGACTTCGGCTGCAGCTACGACGCCGGAGAGGCAGCCGACGCCTTCGACACCATCAAAGACATGTCGTGTGAGGACTACTACGAAGGCGAAGACCTCGCCGATCTCTCCGCCGACATCTGGGCCGACTGCAGCAGCTATGGCTACACCACGTCGTACTACGGCTACTACACCTACTACGACTACTAGGCGGGCTCGGTCATCTCCGACACCCACGCCACGTAGGGCGCATGGCTGGCGGCGGCATCGGCTGCCAGCACGATCACCTCGGGCACCTCATAGGGATGCAGGCCCACAACGCGCTCGCGCAGGGCATCGACGCGCTCGGCCGTGGTCTTCATCCACAGCAACACCTCGTCGTCATGGTGGACCTCGCCTTGCCACCGATACGACGACCGCGCCTCGGTGCACGACACGCACGCCACCAGCCTCTCCTCGAGGAGCGCCTCCACCAGCTGAGCCTGTGCGCTGGCCGGGCAGCTGCACAGCACCACACGCAGCGTGCTCATCGCGCCCCACTCACCGGTAGGTCATCACGTAGATGAGCGCCCCACCATTGACCTTCGGGCCCTTCACGATGAAGGCGCGCCCCGACGGGAGCTTCACGGTGGTGTCGACGCGCGACTCCTGCCCTCGCAAGATCTGCAGCCGAACCGACGCGCGCGAGGCCTCGAGGGAGACGAGCTTGAGCTTCACCTTGTAGCCGGGGCCACCGGGCACCGTGTCACTCTGCCCCTTCGACAGCTTGACGGAGTCTTCCGAGACCACCTCGAAGCCGGTGAAGTTGGTGAACGACAGCTGGCGCTGCAGCGACTTCAGCCGTGGGTCGACCTTGCCCGACTTGTCGGCCTTCACCACCATGACCTCGACCTGCGCCTTGGTCTGCTGTGCCCCGGCCGGCTGCTCGTGCTTGACAGGCACCGGGCGCGCCTGCGCGAAGGCCGGCGCCGCGGGCGACATCAGCGCCGCACCGAGGCACAAGGCCATCAGCGAGCGCACCATCACGTTTCCCGTCGCGGTCATGCGTCCTCCATCCACAGGATAACTGCCCCTTCATCGCCCTCGGCCTGCATGACGACCACGTCATCGGCGTAGTCGAGGTCTTCCACCACCACATCACCTGCGGCAGCGAACACGATCTCGCTCGCGACGCCGGGCATCGTGCCACCCACCCCTCCCGGGGTCTGGGTGACGCCCAGCACCAGCAGGGCCACCGCCGCCATCACCACCGCCCCAAGGGCCCAGCCACGGTTCGCCGGGGCTGCGGGGACCTCGGGAGGCGCCACGACCGACGCGGGTAGCGTGGGGCGCGTCGCCTTGGACTCCAGGCCCAGCGTGGCGAACACGTCGCCCACCACGTCGATCTCGCCCGCCTCTTCGCCGACCGCTTCCGCGATGGGCAGCACCGCCTCATCGAGCTGCGCGAGCACGGCCCGCGCTACATCCACCGTGCCCCCCTCGGACGCAACGGCCTCGGCGAGGGGCAACGCCACCTCGTCGAGCTGTGCGAGCACGGAGCCCGCCACGTCGACCTCACCCGCCTCCGCACGCACCGCCTCGGCGACCGGCAGCGGAGCAGCGTGCCCCAGAGCGGCCGCTACCGCCGCCGTCACATCCACGGGGCCTGCCTCGAAGGCCACCGCCTCGGCTACCAGGCTCGGGGCCGCACCCAGCGCAGCCATCGCCTCGCCAGCCACGTCGACCTCGCCGGCCTCCCCCAGGACCGCCTCGGCCGTCACCGGGCCATACGCCCAGGCGGGAGGTAGCCGCATCATCACGGAATCAGCCACCTCGAACCCCTCGCCGACCGCCTGCAGCTCCTCACGGAGCACATCGGCAATCGCCTGCCAGGCACTGTCGGCTTCCTCGATCCCAGCGACCTCCACTCCGTCGGAGGCCACCGCATCACGCAGCGCCTCGCCGAACAACGGATCGGCCCCCAGCACCGCCAGAAGGCCCACCGCGTCGCCTGGCAGGTCGTCGGTGTCGGTCAGCGCGACCTCGCGCAGCTCGTCGGGAAGGCGTGCATCGCCTGCCACCAGATCGCGCGCATGGGCGATCTCATCAGGCGTCGCGTGCCCATCGCGGATGCGCTCCAGCAATGTCTCGAGGGTTCCAGCCATGGCTACCATCCTGTGCCGCGAGGCGGCCGTCGTGGGTGAGACGTGCGAGGCACGTCTTCATTCGCCCTCATCCGCGCTCATCCGACAGCAGCTTCTGCAGCTTCTTGCGTGCGTAGAACAGCCGCGACATCACCGTGCCTTCCGGGATCTCCATCACCTCGGAGATCTCGCGGTAGGACAGCCCCTCGACCTCGCGCAGCAGGATCACCTGCCGCTGGTCGTCGGACAGCTTCTGCATGGCATCCATGATGCGACCCAGCAGCTGCTTGCGCTCGAGCGCCTTGCGCGGGCTGTCGCCGTGGTGCAGCTCGGAGATGCCTCCGTCTTGATCCTTGGCGGCGATCTGCTCGTCGAACCCAGCGATCTCGCGCCGCTTGCGCTTCCGGGTGTAGTCGATCGCGAGGTTCATCGCGATGCGGTACAGCCACGTGTAGAAGCTCGCCTCCAGCCGAAACCCGGCCAGGTTGCGGTAGGCCTTTACGAAGGCCTCTTGGGTGATGTCGCGCGCGTCTTCGCGGTTGCGCACCATCCCGTACACCATCGAGTACACGCGGCCCTGGTACTTCTCCACCAGGCCGCGGTAGGCGGTGTTGTCACCCTCGAGCACAGCCTCCAACAGCTCGCGGTCTGCCTCGCGGCTCGCCTGACGATCCTCGGCAGTCATCGCAGCGGTCATGGAATCCTCCGGTGGAGCTTCCGATAACCCTCGGTGATGCTGGTCGTACGCATGGGTCTCCCGGGTGTGGGCGCTTCGACGCGTGCCCTGCCCGGAACATTCAATCTGTCAGCGATCAGCCGTGGGCATCGTTCCAGTTTGCGCCCCATCCGACGTTGACGACCAACGGCACGATCAGCTCCGCTGCCGCCATCATCTCGTCCTCCAGCAGCTGCTGAACCTCATCCACCTTCTCCTTGGGGACCTCGAGGAGCAGCTCATCGTGCACCTGCAGCAGCATCCGGGCGCCGGTGTCGCCCGCCTCTAGCGCCGCATGGACCCGCAGCATGGCCCGCTTGATGATGTCGGCCGCCGTGCCCTGCACCACGGTGTTCACCGCCTCGCGCTCCCCGGCCATGCGGTCGTTGAACGACTTGGCGTAGATCTCCGGGATCAACCGCCGGCGGCCGTACAGGGTCTCGACGTAGCCTTGTTCACGACATGCCTGCTTGGTCTGCTCGATCCATGCCTGCACCTGGGGCATGCGCCCGAAGTAGTCGTCCATGTACTGCTGGGCTTCGTCACGGGAGATCGAAAGGTCACGACCCAGCCGGAACGCCGACATGCCGTACAGCAGGCCGAAGTTGATCGCCTTGGCAGCGGAACGCTGCTCGCTGGTGACCTCGCCCATGGGGATGCCCCACACTTCTGACGCCGTCCGGCGGTGGATGTCTTCGCCGGCGGCGAAGGAGTCGACCAGCGCCCCTTCCCCACAACAGTGGGCCAACACCCGCAGCTCGACCTGGGAGTAGTCCGCACTCATCAACACGCAGCCCTCGGCGGCGATGAAGCCATCACGGATGCGGCGCCCCTCGAAGGTGCGGATCGGGATGTTCTGCAGGTTTGGATCGACGCTGCTCAGCCGCCCGGTCGCCGCGACGGCCTGGTTGAAGGTCGTGTGGATGCGGTCGTCGGCGTCGGCAAAGCCCGGGAGGGTCGCGACGTAGGTGGACTCGAGCTTCTGCAGCTGCCTCCACTCCAGAATCGCTGCCGGCAGCGGGTGGTCGTCGGCGAGCTTCTCCAGCACGCTCGCGTCGGTGGAGAAGCCGGTCTTGGTGCGCTTGGACTTGGTGAGGCCCAACTCATCGAACAGCACCTCGGCGACTTCCTTGGGCGACCCCACCTTGAACGGCCTCCCCAGGATCTCGTGGCATGCAGCCTCCGCAGCCTCGACCCGCCCGCGCAGATCGGCGGCGATGACCTCGAAGCGATCCCTGTCGATGCGAATGCCCGCTTCCTCCATGGCCGCGAGCACTGGCACCAGAGGCAGCTCGAGCTCTTCGTAGATCGAGCGCGTTCCCTCCGACAAGCGCTTCACGAGCTTGCGGTGCACCAGCAGCGGCACCTGGGCTGGCTCGCCTGCGAACTCGACCACCCCATCGAGGTACATCGGCTCGGTCTCGGGGACATACGCCATGTTGTGCCCCAGGTGGCGCTTGGCGATGTCTTCGAGGCCATGACTGCGGCGATGGGCCACGAGCACATAGTCGAGAAGCCGCACGTCGCCCACGGCGCCCGCGACCGTGCCGCCCAGCCCATGCACGGCCCGCACCAGCGCCTTGAGACCGTAGGTCACCTTCTCGATCGCCGGGTCGGCCAGCACATCGAGGGTGAAGCGCGTGGCCTCCTCCTCCCCGAGCGACACGTCGGTTCGGGGAGCGACCGGCACGTAGGCCACCCGCTCATGGGTCGCGAAGGAGGCCCCGAGGAGTCGACCGTCCACCATGCGCAGTGAGACCCCAATGCGGCCCGCTTCCGCGAGGTGCTCGCGCAGCGCGACCAGGCCAGCGGCGTCTTTCACAGCGGCATAAGTGGACTTGTCGACCGCGACCTTGTGAGGAAGCAGCTTGTTCGCGACCGACATGAACTCCCACTGGTCGAACAAGTCGCGCAGCGGGTCCTCCTGGATGCCCTGCGGGGCCAGGTCGTCGAGGCTGACCCCGAGATCGAGGCCCGTCTCGATGCGCGCCAGCCGCCGGCTGATCCGAGCGTCGTCGGCGTGGGCCTTGAGGTTCTCGCCTCGCTTCCCCTTGATCTTGCCTGCGGCGGCTGCCTCGAGGACCGCGTCGAAGGAGCCGTACTGCGCGAGGAGCTTCGCGGCCGTCTTCGGCCCGATGCCCGGGACGCCAGGAAGGTTGTCGGAGCTGTCGCCGGCGAGCCCCTTCATGTCGACGACCTGATCGGGAGCCACCCCCAGCGACTCGGCCACCTCAGCCATCGACAGCACCTTCCCCTTGCGGTCGTCGACCAGATGGATCTGCTCGGAGGCCAGCTGGGCGAAGTCTTTGTCGGACGACACGATGTACACGTGGACGTCGTCGGAGGCGAAGCGACGGGCCAGGCTGCCGATCACGTCGTCGGCTTCGTACCCTTCCTGGTGCAGCACCTTGTAGCCGAAGCCCTCCACCAGCGGCTGCAGCCACTCCCACTGCCGCCGCATGTCGGCGGGCATGTCGGGGCGATGGCCCTTGTAGCTCTCGAGCTCGGTGTGCCGGAAGCTCTTGCCATGATCGAAGCTCACGGCACAGTAGTCAGGCCGGTAGGTCCGCATCATCTTCTGGAACAGCAACGTGAAGCCGTACAGCACGCGGGTCGGGAAGCCATCGCTACTGTGCTGGGGTGGCAGCGCGAACTGCACCCGGAACGCGTGGTTGCTGCCATCGATGAGGAACAGCTTCTTGGGCACGAGACCTCCCCTTGGGCGGGGAGGGTAACGCTGCATCACGCGACGGCGCAGCGCTCAGTCGAGGGTGGCGCCCACCGCAGCGTGACACTCGTGGCACAGCACGAGATAGCGGCCGTAGGCGTCGGCGCGAGGCAGCTCCGCGTCGGCCCCGGCGGCCCGCTGGGCCATGTCGGAGATCTTGTCGCCCATCCCTTCGGGGAGGGCGTCGAGACCCAGCGTCGGCGCCGACAGCGCGCCCTCCTCCAGGCGGCTGACCCCTGCAGCGTAGATGGCCGGCGACGGCATGAACACGCCAGTCCACATCAGGTAGGCGGCCTGCTCGTGCGCGCTCATGTCGGGCTGGGTGCCCCACTCGAAGTTGAGGATCCGCTCCTCGGTGATGTCGGGCCCCCGCACCGTCTGGTGGCACTCGGCGCACTTCATGCCCATCGCCGCGGTGTTCACGGCGACATCGAAGGTGTCGTCGGCCTGCACGATGGTCGCGGCCCCGACTCGAAACTTGGCGAAGCCAGCCTTCCAGGTCACCGGCAGGTCGGGCGGGGTGTCCATCTCGGCCAGCTCCTTGGCCGCAGCCTTCGCCTCGGCGACATCGCCACGCACCATGTGGCCCACGATGGCCTGAGCGTAGGCGAAGTGCAGCTGCATCCGGCCCTCCACCTCCCAGGGCTCGGGCCCGACACCTTCGCTCCCTGGCGCTGGCGCTGGCGCTGGCGCAGCCGCCTCGGTTGTCGTGGGCTCGGCCGCCTGCGACGCTCCACCTACGGGGGTTGGTTTTGCGCAGGAGGAAAGCGCCAACGCGACCCCTGTATGGAATGCAGCTTGCCTCAGCGTCATGACCCCTCCCGGCTGTCCATTTGACACGGTACTGCGCTACGTGTCGAGTCCAATTGGTTAAGCCCACACCCCCGGGAGGCCATTCATGAACGGTGACTTGCTATTCGACCCGACCGACGAGCACCGAATGCTCCGGGAGATGGTGTCTGACTTCACGCGCCGCGAGGTCGAGCCGCAAGCCGCCGAGTTCGACGAGAGAGGGGTCCTCAATACGGCACTGTTCCGCGAGCTGGGCGAGCTCGGGTTGCTCGGCATCACCTTGCCCGAGGAAGCAGGTGGCGCCGGAATGGACACCGTCGCCGCGGTCATTGTGCACCACGAGCTGTCGAAGTCCGACCCTGGATTCTGCCTGGCCTACCTGGCCCACGCGATGCTGTTCGTGAACAACTTCTACTACGCGTCGAACGAGGAACAGCGGGCACGCTACCTGCCGAAAGTGATCTCGGGCGAGTGGATCGCCGGCATGGGGATGACCGAGCCCGGGGCAGGCACTGACGTGTTGAGCATGACCACCACGGCAACCAAGGACGGCGACAGCTACGTCCTCAACGGAACCAAGACCTACATCACCAACGGGTGCGAAGGCTTCTGCTTCCAGGTCTACGCCAAGGTCGACGGCCGCATCAGCGCCTTCGTCGTCGACCGTGAGTGCCCCGGCTTCAGCACGTCGAACCACATCGACAAGCTCGGCATGCGCGGCTCCACGATGTCCGAGCTGATCTTCGAAGACTGCCGGGTGCCGGCCTCCAACCTGCTGGGTGGGGAGGGCACCGGTGTCACCCACATGATGCGCAACCTCGAGATCGAGCGGCTGACCCTCGCCGCCATGAGCGTCGGCATCGCCGAGCGCTGCTGCGAGATCATGGTCCGCCACGGGCAAGAGCGGAAGGCCTTCGGCCAGCCCATCAACCGGTTCGGCCAGATCCAGCGCTACATCGGCGACTCGTGGGCCATGACCGAGGCGGCGAAGTGCCTGGTCTACAACGTCGCCCGCGACGTGGGGCCCGACGTGCACAACCGCATCGGCTCCGATGCCGCCAAGCTGTTCGCCGGCCCCGTCGCCAAGCAGGTCGCTGACAACGCGATGCAGGTGATGGGTGGCTCGGGCTACTGCAAGGAGTACCCGGTGGAGCGCCTGTGGCGTGATGCCAAGCTGATCGAGATCGGCGGCGGCACCCTCGAAGCCCACCAGAAGAACATGACCAAAGACCTCGCCAAGCGCTTCGCGCTGTAGCGATGAAGCCCCGTCGCGTCCTGGTGACTCGCGCCGCAGAGGATGCGCCCCCCCTGGCGCAGGCGCTGCGTCGTATGGGGCTCGAGCCCATTGTCGTGCCGCTGCTGGAGAGGGAGTGGGACGTGCCGGCCATCCTCGCCGCGGTGGCCGCTACGCCAGCCCCCGACCTGGTGCTGGTGACCAGCGCGGTGACCGCCGACATCCTCGCGACCGCCGCCCCGGGTGCATGGCAAGGCGCCCGCTGGGCCGCTGTAGGCCCCAGCACCCGCCGACGCCTGCTGGAGCTGGGCCTGCCCTGTCACCACACCCCCGCCACCGCGACCGCCCAGGCGATGGTCGCGAGCCTTGGCGACCTGGCAGGCCAGACCGTCGTGTACCCACGCGCCGACCTGGCCCATCCACGGACCATCGAGCAGCTACGCCAGGCGGGCGCCGAGGTCCACGCACCCATTGCCTACCGAAACGTGGCCCCGCAGGGTGCCAGCGAGCGGGTCCGCGCTGCGCTTCCCGTCGACGCCACCCCTCTCCTCAGCGGCTCAGCGACCCGCCGCCTCGCCGAGGCGGTGCCCGAAGCCGATCGTGGCGGGCTCGGTCAGATCGTAGCGATCGGGCCGTCGACCGCGGCCGTCGCCCAGGCCCACGGTCTGCAGGTCGCGCGGCAGGCCTCGCCGCACACCCTGGGAGGCATGCTGCAAGCCCTCGCCCTGGCGTTGGGCCAGGGCAGCGCCTGAGCAGCTTCAGCCCTCCATCAGCTGACGCGCGAGCTCACGCCCTAGGGTGGCCGCGTGCAGCGGCCCTGCCGAGCGCGTCAGTCGCCGGCCCTCGCCCCCTTCGTCGGCGGCCCACACGCCCCGGGCGATGATCTCGCCGTCGCCCCACTCGGCGTAGCAGGCCGCCGGGGCCGAACAGCCCCCACTGACCGCCGCCATGAAGGCGCGCTCTGCCGCGATGCACACCGCCGTCGGCTCGTGATGGATCGCATCGAGGACCTTGCGCGTCGCGGCGTCGTCGCGTCGGCTCTGGATGGCCAGCGCCCCCTGCCCCACCGCCGGGATCATCGCGTCGACATCGAGTGCCTCGGTCGCATCACCGGCCCGCCCGAGACGGGTCAGGCCCGCCATCGCCAGCACGATGGCGTCGTACTCGCCAGCCTGCTGCTTGGCGATGCGCGTGTCTACGTTCCCGCGGATGCCCTTGAGCTGCAGGTCGGGGCGAAGGGCGCGCAGCTGCAGCTGCCGCCGCACCGAGCCCGTGCCGACCACCGCACCCTGAGGCAGGTCGGCGAGGCGAGCGCCGATCAGCGCATCCCGAGGGTCGACCCGCTGGGGCACGACACTGACCTCGAGCTGCTCCGGCCCCTCGGTGGGCATGTCTTTCATGGAGTGGACCGCGAAGTCGACCTCACCCGCGATCATCGCGTCTTCGATCTCCTTGGTGAACAGCCCCTTGCCGCCCACCTGCTGCAGCGGCCGGTCGGTGACCCGATCGCCCTTGGTGCTGATGATGATCAGCTCCACACCAACGCCGGTGGCGGCCGTGATCGCGTCGGCGACCTGCTGGGATTGGGTGCGCGCGAGCAGGCTCCCCCGGGTGCCCAGCCTCAAGGTCGTCATGTGTCCTCCTTCCAAGGTTCCAACAAGGTGTGCACCCGCTCCAGGTCGCCCTTTCGGGCCGCCTCACGAATGGCCATCATCTGTCGGTGAAGCACCTTCTTCACCAGCGCCTTGGTGAGCGCATCGAGCGACTTCAGCTGCTTGGCGTCGAGGGTGCGGGTGAGCTTCGTGGACCGCTGGAGCTCGGCAGCCCGCAAGGCCTCGGCTGTCGTCATCACCTGCCGCAGGTCGTCGTTGACATCGACGGTGCGCAGGCTCTCCAGGAACCGATCGGCCTCCTCGGCCACCATCTGCTCGGCCGCCGCGGCAGCCGCCTCGCGCAGCGCCCTGCCCTCCTCGACCACCTTCGACAGGTCGTCGATGTTGAACAGGTATGCTTCTTCCAGCTCGTCGACCGCCGCATCGATGTTCCGTGGCACCGACAGGTCGATCAGAAACACGGTGTGGTAGCGCCGCTGCCGCAGGCTCCGCCTCACCATGTCGGCGGTGATGATCGGGTGCTGCGCACCAGTGGCGGCGAGCACGATGTCGGCGCGTGCGAGGTAGTCTTCCAGCCGCTCGTAGGGCACCGGCGTCGCGCCCGTCTCCTCTGCGAACTCCAGGCTGCGCTCGAAGGTGCGGTTGGCGATGAGGAGCTCGTCGAGCCCGGCGGTCATCAACGCCTGGGCCACCTGGCGCCCCATCTCTCCGACCCCGACCAGCATGGCCCGCTTTCCCTCCAACGAGCCGAAGATCTGCATGGCGAGGTCGACCCCGGCGTTGCCGATCCCCACCCGCGACTTGCCGATGTCGGTCTCGCTGCGAACCCTCTTGGCCACCGACAGCGTGCGTCGTGCGAGGGGGTGGAGGACCCGGCCCAAGCTGGTCTCAGCCTCGGCCAACCGCACCGCTTCCTTGACCTGGCCCAGGATCTGGGGCTCGCCGAGCACCAGGCTGTCGAGGGAGCTGGCCACCTTGAACAGGTGATAGACCGCATCGCGGTCGTGGTACCAATACAGGTAGGGGTCGAGCCGCTCGCCCTGGGGCCCTCGGAACTCGCCGAAGAAGTCGCGCAGGCCCTCCTCGTCGCGCACCGTGCCGTACAGCTCCATGCGGTTGCAGGTCGACAAGAGCATCGCCTCGTCGAGCACGTGACCGGTTCGAAGCCGCTCGAGGGTGCGTCGCACCGTCGCGTCGTCCATAGAGACGCGCTCGCGCACCTCGACGGGTGCGGTGTGGTGGGACAACCCCACGGCTACCAGCCGGCCGCTAGCCCCCATAGCTGTGCCAGCTCGACAGCAGGAAGTTCAGCCCAACCATGCTGAACACCAGGCCCGCGAACCCCACGATGGAGAACAGCGCCGTCCAGCGCCCACGGCGCCCCGACACCAGCCGCACCTGCAGTGCTGCCCCGTACCACAGCCAGATCAGCAGCGTGAACGCGATCTTCGGGTCGAAGGCCCACGGGTCGGCCAGCGACACGGCCGCCCAGGCCCCCCCCGCGCCGATGCCGAGGGTGAGGAAGACGAAGCCGAACAGCATGGCCCGGAACTGGAAGCGATCGAGCACCTCCAGGGAGGGAAGCCGCGCGATGGCCGCGAAGCGCTTCTCCTTGAGGTTGCGGCGCACGTACAGAAACATGCCTCCGACCACCGACGACACCGCGAAGCCCGCGAGGCCCGAGAAGATCAAGCCCAGGTGGATGGGCAGCCAGGCGCTGTAGCCAGTCTGTTCCAGGGCAGCGACCGACCGATGGGGCACGACCAGAGCGGTGCCCAGCAACACCAAGGACAGCGGTGCGAGCAGGATGCCGACGGCATGGAGCCGGCGACGTGCCAGCCCGACGTAGGCGATGCCCAGCAACAGCGCGACCGACGACAGAGCCTCGGGCAGGCCCGTCGGGTAGGGCGAGGTGACCGCCCCGATGATCAGCGCCAGCACGTGCACCACCACGGCGAAGGCCGCGATGCTGCGGGTGCGCTCGGACAACCGCGGCCCCACGACGTCGGGCAGCAGGTGCCCCACGGTGACGTAGGCCCATGCCGCGATCACGAGAATGTAGGGGAGGCGCTCCACGCCTCTCCTCTACCACGACCGACGCCCCCACGGAGCGCCTACCGCCGCCCGCGGGGTGTTCCGGCGGGCCCTACCCTGCTGGCGGGGTTGCCCCGGGCTGGCGCGGTGGTAAGACACCAGCCATGGGCGCGGGCTGTGGAGCCCCCTCCCCACGCAAGGAGAGTCTTCATGGGCGACGCCGTCACCGACATCACCGACGCGAACTTCGAGGCCGAGGTGCTTCAGTCCAACGTGCCCGTGCTCATCGACTTCTGGGGCCCGGGCTGCGCGCCCTGCAAGGCGATCGCTCCCCACGTGGAGACGCTGGCCCAGGAGAACTCCGACACCCTCAAGGTCGTCAAGATGAACATCCACGCCAACATGAAGACGGCGATGAAGTACAAGATCATGGCGATGCCCACCTTCGTGGTCCTCAAGGGAGGCCAGGAGGTCGCCCGCCAGCAGGGCGCCCAGGGTGGCCTGCACGGGCTCCGCAAGCTGGTCGGCAACCACCTCTAATGGCAGGTGGTAGCCAACTCGCCGTCTACGTAGCCCTCGGGGCCAACGCCGTGGTCACGGTGGCGAAGCTCGCTGGCTTCGCCATGACGGGGAGCGGGGCGATGCTCTCCGAGGCGGTGCACTCCATCGCCGACGTGGGAAACCAGGCGCTCCTGGCTGTCGGCTTGAAGCGCGCCCAGATCCCCGAAGACGAAGACCACCCCGGTGGCTACGGCCGAGAGGCCTTCGTCTGGTCGATGGTCAGCGCGGTCGGGATGTTCTTCCTCGGCAGTGGTGTGTCGCTGACCCACGGCATCCAAGCGCTGTGGTCCGATGGTCACCACGAGCCCAGTGGCGACCACGGCATGCTCAACCTCGGCATCCTGCTGTTCGCCCTGGTGATCGAGGGGGGTGCTCTGGGAATGGCCGTTCGCGGGCTGCAGCGCGATGCTGCCAGCCACGAGCAGAGCTTCGCCGACTACCTGCGCACCACCGACGACCCATTCGGCGTGGCGGTGTTGTTCGAGGATGGCGCCGCTGTGCTCGGGGTGCTCGTGGCGCTCGGTGCTGTCGGGATGGCCCACATCACGGGTCAGGCATGGTGGGATGCAGCCGGGTCCATCGTGATCGGCCTGTTGCTCGGGGTCGTCGCCCTGTTCCTCATCCAGAAGAACCGCACGCTGCTCATCGGGCGGGCCATTCGCCCAGAAGACCGTCGGCGCCTGCAAGAGGTCTTGGATGCCGACCCCGCGGTCGACCACGTCGCGCTGCAGCGGGCGGTCGTGACGGGCACCAGCACCTACCGCATCTCCGCCGAGATCGAGTTCGACGGGTCGTACTTCGCCGAGCAGTACATGGAGGGGCGCGACCTCGACGCGCTGCACGGTTCGTTGGAGACGCCCTCCGACCTCGAGGAACTGCTGGTCGACTACGGCGAGCATGTGATGAAGCAGGTCGGCGACGAGGTCGACCGCATCGAAGACCGCATCCGTGAGGTCCTCCCCAAGGCCCATCACATCAACCTCGAGCCCGACTGACACCCACGCGCCACCGGCGCTGCGGTACACTCGCCGCCCATGCAGCGACACGAGCTCAAAGCGAGGGTCCAGCCCGCGCTCCTGCAAGACTTCGATGCCATCTACGACGAGTATGTGCTCGAGTTCGGTCACGGCCGGATGCGGCCCTTCGTCGAGCACTTGGCGTCGTTCTCTCTGCTTCCCGGCACCTTGGTCATCGAGCTGCTCGGTGACGTGAGCGACGCGGAGCCAGCGTCGGCAGCATCCAGCGCCACCGCTGAGGAGGCCGTGCCTCCGCCAGCCTTGTCGGAGCCAGTGGCCCCTCCCGCCATCGACCCGCAGGCCGAGACCGTCCAGCTGCCCACCCGAGAGGCGCTCCTCGCAGCCGAGGAGCTCGCGGAGCGAAGCGCGTCGAGCGAGCCAGCCACCCCCCGGGGCGGCTCGGGAGGCCAGCGTCTCGCCTCCGCCGACAAGACGACGGTGAACCTGGAGCGGCCGAGCCTCGACGACCTGCTGGCCTCTCCGTCCGCCAAGCTCGGCGCTAGCTCGGGCGACGATCCACTCGATCCAGAGTGGGAAGACGTGCCCGCCGAAGACGGTCAGCGGCGCACCATGTTCCGAAAGCTGACCGGCGGGAAGCTCAAGGAGACGGGTCGGTTCGGCGAAGAGGAAGCCGAGGTTCGTCCGCGGCGCCGGCGTCGGCGCCGGCTCCCCGCCCCTACCGCTCACTACGCCTTCGAGGGCACCGTCGGCGAGGGCGCCATGGGCAGGGTCCTCCTCGCCAACGACCAGCGCCTGCATCGTCCGGTGGCCTACAAGGCCATGGCCGAGGAGCTGCTGCAGCAGCCCACGCTGGCGAGCAAGTTCTCGGCAGAGGCGCGCATCACCGCGCAGCTCGACCACCCCTCGATCGTGCCGGTCTACACCCTCGAAAGCGACACCGCCTACACCATGAAGCTCATCGAGGGCGACACCCTCGAGGAAGTGCTCAACGAGGTCCGGGAGCTGGAGGGGCGTTCCTCGGTCATCCCCGAGCGGCTGAGTCTCGAGCGCCGCATCGAGATGTTCCTTCGCGTGTGCGAGGCCGTGTCGTATGCCCACTCTCGCGGCGTCATCCACCGCGACCTCAAGCCCGAGAACATCATGGTCGGGCAGTGGGGCGAGGTCTTCGTGATGGACTGGGGCATCGCCAAGGTCTTCGACGAGGCCGTCGAGCACCCCGTCGATGTCGGCACCGCACCCGACGATGAGGGCGATCTGGTCATCGGCACGGCTGGCTACATGTCTCCCGAGCAGGCCGAGGGCTTCAACGAGACCCTCGACGCAGCCAGCGATCAGTATGCGCTCGGGCTCATCCTGTTCGAGCTGCTGTCGCTGCGCCCGGCGGTCACCGGCAAGGTCGCCCTCAAGATCGTGATGCGCCACCAAGACGGGGAGAAAGACCCGCTCACCCACATTGCCGGCAAGCGCCTGCCCAAGGAGCTCGTGGCCATCGTGCACAAGGCCACGGCACTCAAGAAAGACCGTCGCTACGCCTCGGTGTCCGACCTCGCCGACGACCTGCGGCGCTACTCACGAGGCGAGCCCATCGTGGCCCGCCCCGACGGGCCGGTCGGCGCCCTGCTGCGGTGGATCGGCCGTCACCGCGAGCTCACCCTGCTCGGCATCGCCGCTGCGGTCATCGGCAGCTTCATGCTGGTCGGCATCGTCGGCGCCTACGGTCAGATCCGCCTCGCCCAGGCCCAAGCCCGCGAGCAGCGCGTATCCAACCTGCTCACCGCGGCGTCGCGCCAGGCCAGCCAGCTCGACGGCCAGTTCCTGAAGTACGAAGGGCTGCTCTCCGTCGTCGGCACCGCCTCGTCGGAGGCCCTCATCCGAACGGCCACCGACAACGCCCGGGTGTTCACCAACCTGTCGTACAGCGATCGCCGCACGGCCCCTCCCGACGCCGACACGCCGCGCGACAAGGAGAAGTACGGCGACCGGCTCGTCTCCACGACCGAGCCCGTCTTCGTCACCCAGCGCCCCGCCGACGCGCAGATGCTGCGCCTCGGCGACATGGGGCGCCACTTCCAGCGCGTGCTCCTCCGCTCCCACTCCGAGAAGCGGGCGGGCATCAACCAGGCCATGGCTCGACGCACCATCGTCGATGTCGACATTCCCGTTAGCTGGGCCTTCGTGGCCCTCGACGACGGGCTGCTGGTGTCCTTCCCCGGCCATGGCGACTGGCCCAACGACTACGACGCCACCCGCACCTCGTGGTACCGCGACGCAGAAGACCAGCAGGCCCCCGTGTGGGGCCGGGTCACCGCGCACCCCGTGGCCGGGCGCTCGGTGCTGACGGTGTCACAGGCGATCTACGACAACGCCGACAACCCCATGGGCGTGGCGGGCCTGCACGTCTCCCTCCCGCAGCTCCTCGAGGCGATGGTTCCCGAAGACCTCCGCCACGAGGAGGAAGTGGAGACCTTGCTGCTCGACGACCGAGGGCACATCATCGTGCGCTCCGGGCTGCTCAACGACGCCACCGTGCCCCTCGGCGATGCCTTCGAGGTGCCCGAGGTCATCGCTGCCATCGAGGAGCACCGCAGCGGCATGGAGTGGCTCGACACCGAGCGCGGCGACGAGATCGTCGCCTTCAACCGGCTGACCAGCAACGGGTGGACCTTCGTGATGCAGGGCCCCGCTTCGGTCATGCTCAAGTAGACGCCTCGTCGTGGCCGAGCAGGTAGGCCTCGTAGTCGGCCTCCGTGAGCGCCTCCAGGGTCGTGAGCAGCCGCGACAGCACGAAGGCCATGCCGACGGTCATCGGCACCATCACGCCAGGGATCGACAGCATGGTCATCCACCCCAGCTCGCTGTTGAACGCCTCGGTGCCCGCGGGGGAGCGCACCAGGTAACGAGCCAGGCCGTAGCTGAGGCCCGCGCTCAACAGGAACAGCAGCCCTACATAGACGGTGGACCGCCGCAGCGCGACCTGCCAGGCCTCCTGCACGCCCTTCGCCTCCACCGCTTCCTCGACCGCTGCGAGGTCGAACATCCGGGCCAGCAGAGTGGGGACCACGGCGTAGCGCGTCGGCGCGGTGGCGATGGTGGCGACGCCGAACAGCGACGGCACCAGGGCCTCCTTGACCGCGATCCAGCTCGGCTCCAGCTCGAACAGCCCCACGCCACCCGTGAGCAGCACCGAGCCGAAGGCAATGACGGCGAGGCCCGACACCCGGCCTGACCGCACCATGGAGGCAGCCCCCCACCCCAGCGGCGGAAGCAACGCCAGCACCAGCGCCCACAGCGGGCCGAGCGCGTCGTCTCCCGACAGCCACAGCAACACCACCGAGGGGATGGCGACGTTGACGACCAGCTCGCCGACGACCTCACGCTGACTGGGAGCCTGATCCGACACGCCAGCAGGTATCTCGCCATCCGAGTCGCTGAGGGATTGTGCTGAATTCGGATCGGCCTCGGGACGATGAGGGAGCATGACCCGTCGCCTGATCGCCCTGGCCCTCGCCTGGAGCCTGCTCGCCGCGCCCGCTACCGCGCACGAGCTGGTCGTGACCCACGTCGAGCACGACCTCGCGCGGGCGACGGAGCGGCTGGCTCGGCTGACCCAGCCCACGCCAGCCACGATGCTGAGCGACGTCGAAGTCCACCAGCACTTCGAGCGCGCCCTGTCGGACCACCTCGTCGGCGAGCACACGCGGGCCGCCGAGCGGTTCTACGCGCTGGAGCCCTACGTGCGCGACGCGAGCCTGCGGCAGGAGGTGCAGTGGTACCGCGCCGAGACCCTCCTCGCTGCCGACCTGCCCAACCTGGCCGAGCAGGCCCTCGACAGCATCCTCGCCGACCCGACCCACCCCTACCACCCTCGCGCCCTCGAAGAAGCGATGCGACTGGCGGGGGAACGACGGCAACCCGAGCGCCTCGTGCGCCTCGCCGAAGCGGCCCCCCCGCAGCCCGAAGCGACGCAGCCCGAGCTCAGCTACACCCTCGGACGGGCCTGGCTGCAGCTGGGCAAGCACGACCATGCCGTTGCTGCCCTGCGGGCGGTGCCCGCCGAGGCCCCCGACTACCCACGTGCACGCTACGTCCTGGGTGCGGCCCACACCGCAGCAGGGCGTATCCGCGAGGCCGAAGCCGCCTTCGGCGAGGCCATGGGGCCCACCGCCCCCCCAGCGGTCGCCGCTCGGGCCCGCCTCGCTCTCGCACGGCTGGCGCACCATCGAGGCGACCTCGACACGGCCGCGTGGCACTACGCCGCCCTCGACCTTCGCTCGGGGCTACTCGCTGAGGCCCTGCACGAGCTCGCCTGGGTGTATGTGGCCGCCGACAAGCCGATGGCTGCGGTAGCGACCATCGACCACTTCCTCGAGGCCTTTCCCGACCACGCAGCCGCCGGCAGCCTGGGAGCGGCCCGCGGGCGCTTGCTGCACAAGGCTGGTGAAGAGGAGCGTGCCGAGGAGGCCTACGCCGCTGTGGAGGCGATGCACCTGCCCCTCGTGGACACCCTCGACAGCACCACGGCCGAAGAAGCGGCTCACTGGATCGTCGGCGCCACCCGCGTCCCCGACACGGTGCCGGCCTGGGCGCAACAACGTCTGGCGCGCCCGCGAGCGGTGCGGTCTTCCCTCGACAGTCGGTCCCACCTCGAACGCACCCGAGAGGCGCTCGAGCAGGGGCAGTCGCTGTCCGACGCCCTCGCGGCCGTCGATCCGGCACAGGAACAGGACCACTCGGACCAACGAGCGGTCGCCGCGGTGCTGCTGGAGGTCGCCCGCGGGCTGCTGTCGGCGGCCGAAGCGCACATCAACGCCCCCAGCGCCCCCCACGACGCCCGAAGCCATCGACGGCACCACGAAGCCCTCGAGCGCGAGCTTCAGCAGACCGAGGAAGGGTCCCACGACCTCGACGCCGTCCGAGCCCTGCTGAGCCACGTAGAGGCCCATCGCTCGGCCGTGCGGGCCGCGGGGGTCGATGAGCACCACGACCTGGCGACCCAGCGACTCGACGAGCTCGTGATGGCGCTGCATGACAGCCGGTCCAGCGCCGAGGCATGGCTGGCCACCCCGCGGGCAGCCCCACCGCCGGCGTGGCGAGGGGAGCTGGCCCGTTGCACCGAGGCGCTGCACGAGGCCCGGCTCGAGGCCCAGCGGCTCGATCAGGTCGTCGACGAGACCCTGCACGACGCAGTAGCGAGCGCCGTGCATCAGGCCAAGAACGAGGCCGATGCCCAGCTGGAGGCGGCGTTGGCCGGCCTCGCCGACGTGACGTGGGCTCGCCTGACCGCCACCGGCGATGCCCGAGACACCCTGATTGGGGAGCGTGACGAGCAGGTGCACGCCCTCGAGGCCCTCTTCGAGGTAGCCTCGGCGCGCTGAGGCCTCTCAGGCGCTCTCGAGCTTGGTGACGAGGGCACAGTACTGCTCCACCGCAGCATCGCGCGACAGGCCCTTCTTCGAGGCCCATGCGTCGTACTTGGCGCGCCCCTTCAGATCCAGCATGCCGGGCCGCTTGCCGGTCACGTCGCCCTCGCTGCCCTGCTTGAACAGCGCGTACAGCTGCAGCAGGGTGTCGTTGCTGGGACGGGTGGTGAGCTGCTTCACACGCTTCTGAGCTTCCTCGAACTTCGACATCGGGACCTCCTGGAGGAGGCGAAGCCTACCTCAGCGTGAGAGCGTGGATCCGGTCGACCATCTCGGGCCACAACGGCTTGGGCAGGTCGTGCCCCATCCCGGGGAACAGCCGCAGCTCGGCCTCGGGCAGCAGCGCAGCGGTCGCCCGCCCCCCGCTCGGATGCACGAGGGGGTCGGCCTCGCCATGCATCACCAGCGAGGGCACACGCACGGCGGGCAGATCGCGCCGACGAGAGCCGCTGGCGAGCACGGCGTGAAGGTGCCGGCCCGCGCCAGGGCCCGCCAGGCCACGGGCAAAGCAGGCTCGGGCCAGGGCTCGCACCTCCGAAGGGTCGTGAGGGTAGGCCGGAGAGCCCGTGAGCTGCAGGAAGCGCAGGAAGTGCTCGGCGTAGCCCTGCTCGGTGGGCTCGGGCCGCGTCAGCAGCGCGCGCAGCGCCCGAGGCGCTGGGTAGCCCACGCGCCGGCTTCCCGTCGTGGACATGATGGACGTCAGCGAGCGCACGCGCGAGGGGTGCTCGATGGCGAGGGTCTGCGCGATCATGCCCCCCATGGAGGCCCCCACGACGTGCGCGGAGGACCACTCGAGCCCGTCGAGCAGCCCAACCGCATCGCGGGCCATGTCGGACAGCGAGTAGGCGGCGCACTCCGGCCTGGGCCTCGCCACGGTCGCCAACAGGCGACCCAGGGGTGGCGGCGGCAGGTGATCGAAGCGCGTCGAGAGGCCCACGTCACGGTTGTCGAACCGCACGACGTGGTGCCCCCTGGCCGCCAGATCGGCACACAGCGTGTCGGGCCACAGCAGCATCTGTGCGCCCAGCCCCATGATCAGCAGCACAGGCTCGTCGCCGGGGCGCCCAAAGGACTCCCAAGCCAGCTGCACGCCCTCGGGTGTCGTGACCCGCCCCTGCGCCGTCGGCCCCGCCGGCCTCTCTGCCACGTGCCCTCCGCAAGGAATGGAAAAGCCCCGACCCACAAAGGTGGGCGGGGCTCCATATGAACCAACTCTACCCACGGGTGAATCCGGTGTCAACCGTGGGGCACCGGCGGCCCATAGACCGCCTTGATCTTAATCTTCCCAGCCGGAATCGATACGGCAGAGGCGATCTCGTCGAAGCAGCGATCGAGCGCCGCCACTCCAACCGCCTTCGCCTTCACCTTCGGCCGCGCCCCGCCCGACCCCTTCACCGTCAGCTGCACGCTCTCCGAGGCTGCGGAGGCGTCCCCCGTCCAGCACGATGCAGCCCGGGTGCGGGCGGCGGCGAGAGCCCGTCGGGCACCGGTGACCGCCCCCTCTTCGCCCTTCGACGACAGAACCTGCAGCGATGCCAACGGGATGTCTTCGGTCGACAGGTAGTGCACCGCCTCCCGCTGCTGCCGCTGGACCTCCGCCGACCACTGGCGCACCCCCTCCAGCACATCGCCACAGGTGGCATCGACCTGCTCGCCTTCCGCGCCCACAACGGTGGTCTGCAGCGCGAGCACGGTCGCGTACTTCTGGGACATCTGCTCGGCGAACACACACGGTGCTTGCTCGAGGAGCAAGCGCTCGCCGCTCACCAGCACGAGCGACACGTCGTGGCCGCCCTCGACGACGACGCGCTCGAGCCCCACGATGTCGGCCACCGGCACCTCGAGAGTGAGCGTCTCGCCACCGTCGTCCCACGTCATGCCGACGCACTGGCAGTCGCTGAACGGGTCGTGCAGCCGGGGCATGCCCAGCTGCGACGCGGTGACCACGTCGATCGGCGTCGTTGCCGCCAGAGCCAGCGATGCCGTGAACAGAGCGATCATGCTGTCCTCCTGCTCGCCACAGTGGCGATGCCTGTTCTTCGTTAACGCAAAGGGCGCTGTCTTCCGGTTGCCGCGTCCTCCAATGCAAGGTAAGTGAGCACTCACAAACCCTTGGAGGACTCCGTGGCTCGACCGCGCCAGGTGAGTGACGAAGCCATCGTCGAGGCGGCGCGCAGGTGCTTTCTGGAGCACGGTGCCGGGGTGTCGACGACCCGCATCGCTGAGGAAGTCGGGCTGTCCCAGGCGGCCTTGTTCAAGCGCTTTGGCACCAAGGCCGATCTGCTGCAGCGAGCGCTGCTGCCCCCAGCCGTGCCCGAGTGGATCGCAGCGGTCGAGCAGGGTCTCGACGACCGCCCGATCCCCGAGCAGCTGGCCAACCTGGCCACGGCCATCGCCACCTTCTTTCGGGACTACATCCCCTGCCTGATGACGTTGCGCGCATCGGGGCACGACATCAAGCAGATGCTGGCGAGCCGGTATGAGGTGCCGCCCCCCGTGCGGGCTCGGCTCGCCCTCATCACCTGGTTCGACGAGGCCATCGCACAAGGTCGCATGCGGTCGGTCGACAGCAGCGCCACGGCGGAGGCCCTCATCGGCTCCCTGCAGGGTCACGCCTTCCTGAGCCACATGAGCGGCATGCAGCCCGACCCGGAGCGCTTCGCGCACTGCTTCGTCGATCTGCTGTGGCGCGGCCTCGAACCGGAGCCGGCACGATGACGTGGATGCTGCTTTCCTCGCTGGCCCTGTCTGCCCCGGCGATGCTCGACGCGGGCACGCTGGAGCCCTTCGACGCCAGCGACGTAGAAGACCCCATCCGTGGCCCGTGGTGGGCCACCCTCGACGACCCAGTCCTGGTCGAGACGGTCGACACCGCGACCCGATCCAACGAGGAGCTCGGCGCGGCCTGGGCCCGCGTCGCTGCCGCCGACGCCAACCTGTGGGTCGTCGGCTCCCCCCTGCTACCCGCCGCCAGCTTCGACGTGAGCACGACGGGCCAGCCCCTCGACAACGTCGCGTTCTGCTCGGTCGGCCAGCCCGACTTCCTCAACCCGCCCGACGCTGACTGGTGCTGGCAGGGGTCGGCGCGCCTCAACGCTCGCTGGCAGCTCGACGTGTTCGGAACCAACGCCCTCGCCACCCGGGCGGCCGCCTTCGAGGCCCAGGCGACCAAGGGCGACCGCGACGCCCAGGAGCTACAGGTGGCCGCCCGCGTGGCCGGCGCCTACCTCGATGTCGTCGCTGCCGCGCGACAGCTAGACATCGTGCAGACCCAGCTGCAGTCGCAGCGAGACCTGCTCACCGTCGTCGAGCTCCGCTTCGAGCAAGGCTCGTCGACCTCTCTCGATGTGCTGCAGCAGCGCTCGGCGGTGTCGGCGGCAGAGGCCCTGCTGCCTCCGGCGCGCATCAGCGTGCAGGCCACCCAGCAGGCCCTCGCCGTGCTGCTCGGCGCCGACCCTCGGGCCGACATCCCCACCGCCGAGGTGCTGCCCGAGCTCGGCCCTCCCCCCGCCCCGGGAACCCCGGAGGGCCTCGCGGCTCGGCGTCCCGACCTTCGGGCTGCCACCCTGCGCCACCAGGCGAGCAAGGCGCAGCTCACGTCCGCCACGTTGAGCCTGGCTCCGACGCTGCAGGCCAACGCAAGCGCTGGCTGGAGCTACGTGTTCGCGCCCGACCTCGACACGCTGGAGGGATGGTCGGTCGGCGGCACCCTGTCGGTGCCCCTGTTCAACGGCGGCGCCACCCACGGGCGCATCCGTGGCGCGAGGGCCAACCGCGACGTGGCCGTGCACAGCTGGAACCAGGCTCTGCTGCAGGCCACCAGCGAGGTCCACCAGGCCCTGCTGCAAGACCGAGAGAACGCCACGCGCCGCACCGCGGTCGACCAGCAGCTCGGCGCGGCCCGCCTCGCCTACGAGGAGTCCAGGGAGCGATACCTCGCCGGCATCGACACCTTCCTCACCGTGCTCACCGCATGGAACAGCCTGCAGCAGGCCGAGCTCAACAGCCTCCAAGCCCACCGTGACCAGCTCACGGCCCGGATCAACCTGTTCGTCGCCCTCGGCGGCAGCCCATCAGCTCCTGGAGACACCCCATGAGCGAGTCCCTCCCCCCCGACGCGTCCGGCCCACGCCCCCCGGGCTACGCCTCGCTGTTCCTCTCACGAGTCGTCGTGCCGCTGGCCTTCGTCGTCGTCGCCGTCGCCTGTGCCGGCCTGATGGTGGTGATGCGACCCAGCGCCGCCCGCGGGGATGTCGCCACCACCCCCACCCGGGTCGATGTCGTGACCGTCGCCGCCGGCTCCACCCGGGCGCGCATCGAAGCGACCGGTGTGGTCGAGCCCGCACGCAGGGTCCAGATCATCCCGCAGGTCAATGCCCAGGTGCGCTGGCTATCGGAGTCGCTGGTCCCCGGAGGCCGCCTCGACGACGGCGAGGTGTTCGCACGCCTCGACGCCCGCGACTACTCGCTTCAGGCTGAGTCGGCGCGCGCGTCGGTGCGCTCGGCCGCTCTGGAGCTGGAGCTCGAGCAGGGCCGTGGCACCATCGCCCGCAAGGAGTGGGCGCTGCTACACCCCGAGCGCGACCCCGGTGAGGCTCCCCTGGCCCTGCGCACGCCACAGCTCGAGACCGCCAAGCAGGCGTTGGCGAGCGCCGAGGCGTCGCTGGGCCAGGCTGAGGTCCAGCTCAGCCGCACGCGCCTGTCGGCCCCCTTCCCCGCGCTGGTCCTCGACGAGGCGCTGGAGGTAGGCCAGGTGGTGGCCCCTGGCGCGCCGGTCGCGACGCTGATCGGCACCGAGACGTTCTGGGTGACCGTGAGTGTGCCCGTGCACGAGCTGGGGGTGGTGGAGCTACCCCAGGGCGACCGGCCGGGCTCCCCCGCGGTGGTCCAGCACGAGCTCGGTGCCGGGCAGCGCGTCGTCCGCACCGGTGCGGTCACCCGGATGCTCGCGCAGCTCGACCCCCAGACCCGCACGGCCCAACTGCAGGTCGCCATCCCCGACCCGCTGGAGGGCGAGGGCGTTCCGCTGCTTCCCGGCGCGTTCGTCGAGGTAGCGCTGGAGGGGCGCGTGCTCGACGACGTCGTCCGGGTGCCCCGTATCGCCCTTCGCGACGGGCAGACGGTCTGGACCGTCGACGGCAAGGAAGGCCAGGGCACCCTTCATCCGCGCACCGTGCAGGTGGGGTGGAAGGAGGGCGAAGACGTGCTGATCACCGACGGCCTGTCCGATGGCGACCGCGTGGTCGTGTCCCCTCTCGCGCTGCCCCTCGAGGGCATGCTCGTCGAGGTTCTCTCCGATCGCGACCTCCCCGTCGACGCCCCCGTCGACGCGGCCCAGTAGGAGCAGGCCATGTCGTCCGACTCGAATCGCTCTGGGCCCATCGCATGGATGGCGAAGAACACCGTCGCAGCCAACCTGCTCATGATCATGATCCTGGTCGGCGGCGTCTTTGGTCTGCTGCGGACCAAGCAGGAGGTCTTCCCCGCCTTCACCCTCGATGTCATCACCGTCGCCGTCCCCTACCCGGGCGCCAGCCCCTCGGAGGTCGAGCAAGGCATCGTGCTGGCCGTCGAGGAGGAAGTGCGCGGCATCACCGGTGTGAAGCGCGTCACCTCGGTGGCCAACGAGGGAGCCGCGTCGGTCGGCCTGGAGCTGATGATCGGCGTCGACCCTGACCGGGTGCTGTCCGACGTGAAGACCGCCATCGATCGGATCCAGTCGTTCCCCGAGGAGGCGGAGGAGCCGAGCGTGTCGCTGATGTCGCAGCGCCGCACGGTGGTCAGCCTGATCCTGGCGGGCGAGCAAGACATGAAGGCCCTGCAGGCCCTGGGCGAGCAAGCCCGAGAGAAGCTGCTCGCCCACCCCGACATCACCCAGGTCGACGTGCAGGGGGTCCGCGACCTGGAGATCTCCATCGAGGTCCCCCGTCAGACCCTCGACAGCCTGGGCCTGACCGTCGACCAGATCGCCCAGCAGGTGCGCCTGGCCAGCCTCGAGCTCCCTGGTGGCTCGGTGAAGACCGAGGGAGGCGAGATCCTGCTGCGAGTGGCCGACCGACGTCTGTCGGGCGATGCCTTCGCCGACATCGTGGTGCGGGGCACCGCCCAGGGGGCCTCGGTGCGCCTGGGCGACATCGCCACCATCATCGACGGCTACGCCGACACCGACCAGTTTGCCTACTACGACGGCAAGCCTGCCGTGCGCCTCGTCGCCTACCGCATCGGTGACGAGACCCCGAGTCGGGTCGCCGCGGTGGTCTCCGACCTCGCCGACGAGCTGCGCACCGAGCTGCCCGCGGGCATCGACGTGGCCCTGTGGGATGACGACTCGAAGATGCTCGAGTCGCGCATCGACCTATTGGTACGCAACGCCCGCATGGGCCTGGTGCTCGTGTTCCTGGTGCTCACGGCCTTCCTCGACCTGCGCCTGGCGCTGTGGGTCGGCATCGGCATCCCGATCTCCATCATGGGCGCCTTCTCCCTGATGCCGGGCGCCGACGTGTCGATCAACATGGTGTCGTTGTTCGCCTTCATCGTCACCCTCGGCATGGTCGTCGACGACGCCATCGTGGTCGGCGAGAACGTCTACGACAAGGAGACCGAGGGCGCCCCACGCATGGATGCTGCCATCGACGGGGCCCGCGAGATGATCGTTCCGGTCACCTTCTCCATCCTCACCACCATCGTGGCGTTCTCACCCCTGCTCATGGTGCCCGGCTTCATGGGCAAGATCTTCCGGATCATGCCCCTGATCGTGATCCTGGTGCTGACCTTCAGCTGGATCGAGAGCTTCTGGGTGCTCCCGAGCCACCTGGGCCACGACTACTCCACCCTGTGGCGGCTGTTGCCGCGCCCGGTCACCTGGGCCATCGACGTGGTCGATCGAGTGCGGCGACCCATCGCCAATGGCCTCGTGCGGTTCAACGACCAGATCTACCGGCCCCTCCTCGAGATGGCCCTGCGTCAGCGCTACGCCGTCGCCGGGGCCTGCCTCGCCGTGTTCGTGGTCACCGTAGGCAGCGTGGTGAGCGGCACCGTGCCCTTCGCCTTCTTTCCCAAGCTCGAGGGCGACGTAGTGACCGCCACCGCGCGTCTACCGTTTGGGACGCCGGTCGAGCAGACCGCGAGCGTGCAGCGAGCCCTCGAGGCCTCTGCCCGTGAGGCGCTGGGCCAGTTCGACGATCCCGACCGCTTTCGGGGGATGTACTCCTCGCTGGGCCAGGAGGCGGCGGCCGGAGGGCCCGCTGGCGGAACCCCTGCGAGTGGCTCCCACATCACCGCGGTGCAGGTGCAGCTGTCGCCCACCGAAGAGCGCACCTTCTCCGCTCAAGACTTCGCGAATGCCTGGTCGGCCGCGACTCCGGCCATGGCCGGCATCGAGGCCCTCAAGTTCAACTCGAGCTCCGGGCCCGGGGGGGGAGCGGCCGTCGACATCCAGCTGTCGTCGACGAGCACCGCCGACCTCGCGAAGGCCTCCGAGGAGCTGCTGGCCCTGCTGCGCACCTACCCGCAGCTCACCAACCACGAGAACAGCTACGCATCGGGCAAGCCACAGCTCGACTTCCACCTCGCGCCAGCCGCGGCGTCTCTCGACGTGACGGCCACCGACGTGGCCCGGCAGCTGCGGTCCGCCTTCTACGGGGCCGAGGCGCTGCGCGAGCAGCGGGGGCGCCACGAGCTCAAGGTGATGGTGCGCCTGCCCGCCTCACAGCGCGACAGCGAACGCGACATCGAGCAGATCGAGATCGTGCGCCCAGGCGGGCTGACGGTGCCGCTGGGCACGGTGGCCGACCTGGAGCGGCGTCGCGCGCCCACGGAGATCACCCGCGAGGATGGCCGTCGCATCGTCAACGTGAGTGCCGAGCTCGCGTCGGGGGTGACCTCGAGCCGGGAGGTCCTGGAAGCGCTCCAGGAAGGCCCCCTCGTGGAGCTTCGACAGCGCTACCCCAGCGTGTCCATCGAGCTGGCCGGCGAGCAGCGCGAGCAGGGCGAGGTGTTCGCATCGCTGCTGATGAACACCCTGTTGGTGATGGTGGTGATGTACGCGATGCTCGCCATCCCGTTCAAGAGCTACATCCAGCCCGTCATCGTGATGATGGCGATCCCGATGGGCTTCGTCGGGGCCGTCGGGGGCCACGTGTTGATGGGCTACCCCCTGTCGATGATCAGCTTCTTCGGCATCATCGCCCTCGCGGGGGTCGTGGTGAACGACAGCTTGGTACTCATCGACGCGACCAACCAGCGGCGGCGCCAGGGGCTCGATGCGCGGGAGGCGGTGCTGTGGGGTGGCACGCGCCGGCTGCGCCCCATCCTGCTGACCTCCCTCACCACCTTCTTCGGCCTCGCCCCGATGATCCTCGAGACGAGCATGCAGGCGCGCTTCCTCATCCCCATGGCCATCAGCCTGGGCTTCGGGGTGTTGTTCGCTACCTTCGTCATCCTGCTGATGGTGCCGGCGCTCTACCTCATCGTCGACGACGCCACGTGGCTCGCTGGCAACGTCGTTCAGCGCCTCGCAGGGCCCGCAGGCCCGTCGGAGGCGACGGCCAAGTGACCCGACGGCTCAGTCGTCTTGTTCTTCGATGAACAGGTCGACGCGCCGGTTCTTCTCCCACGCCGACGCGTAGTTGCCCGACACCAGGGGCTTCGTCTCGCCGTAGCCCACCGACCCGAGGCGCTCGCGCTCGACCCCTCGACCGACGAGGAACTCCAGCACCGAAGCCGCTCGAGCCTCGCTGAGCCGCTGGTTGGACGCCGCAGAGCCGCGGGCGTCGGTGTGACCCTCGATCCGCAGCTTGCGGATCTCGGGGTGCTCCTGCAGCACCCCGGCCACCTCTTCGAGCACGCCATGGCTCTCGCGCTTGATGACCGCCGAGCCCGTCTCGAAGAAGATCGATTCCTGCAGCTCGATCTGGGTCTCGGTGATGCGAACCGTCGGGCGGGACAGCAGCACCAGGTGCTCCACTACGCCATCAGCCGGCACCTCGACCTCCTCCGTGGACGAGAGGAACCCGGCGGCCTCGACCTTCAGCTCGTGCACCCCAGCCGGGAGCCTGGCGCTCCCCTGCCCGGACGACAGGCTGTTCGGGGGCGCTCCGTCGACGGCCCAGGTGGCCCCCTCCACCGGCAGCCCCATCGGGTCGATGACCGTCAACGCGAGCTTGCCCGTCACCGCGGCGGGCTGCAGCACCACGACCACCCGCTCCCCCTCATAGGGCACCTCGAACGCGACCTGACCCGGCGCGTAGCCGTCGAGGGAGGCGTACACCGTGTAGGGCCCCTCGTGGAGCTCCTGCAGGCCGAAGCCCCCTCCCACCAACCCCGACTGAGCTCCCTCGAGGCGAGTGGAGGCCTCGTGGAGCACCGTTCCCTTGGGGTCTTGCACCTGGATGGCCACCGACTGCGACACGTCGGGGCAGCCATCCCCATCCTGGTAGCCATCGAGGTCCTCGGGATCTTCCGCGCAGCGGTCGGCAACGTCGAGGATGCCATCCCGGTCGTTGTCGGGGTCGGGGCAGCCATCGTCGTCGGCGAAGTCGTCGCGGTCTTCCGGCTCGTTGGGGCACTGGTCGTAGCGGTCGACCAGACCATCGAGGTCGCGGTCGGACGCCGCCCGCGGCTGGTACGCCACCATCGCCAGCGTGCGGAGCTGGGGTGAGCCGATCCCCTCAGTGATGCCCCGCCCGATACCCAGCTTCACCGCGATGTCTTGGCTCGCCTGGAACCACCCGCCGACCAGCCCCTCCACCGGCACGCCGGCGACGATGCCATCCGCCAGCTCGGCGCGACCCGACAGGTCGAGGGACAGCCCGCCGTCTTCGCCGAGGAAGTAGCCCCCCCCCACGCGCCACACGAAGCTGTCGTCGAGGGTGACGTTCTCCAGCTCCTGGCGGGGCCCCAGCCGCATCCCCGCGTTCGCGTTGAGCTCGAGGGCATCGCCGACGAGGTGGGTCGCCGCCAGCGACAGCTCCGTGTCGAAGGCCGCGGCCCCCAGGGATGCCTCCACCGTGCTGGTGGGCGCACGGAACCCTCCGTGCAGCGCGAGGCCGAGAGGCACATCGGCGGGGTCGAGCAAGGTGACCCGGCCGTCGACGCCCACATCACCGAGCCCCGCGCCATCCTCCGTGAGCTGCCCCGCGCTGTATAGGTAGACGGGCACGTAGACGCTGAGGCGAAACCGGTCGTAGTGGGTGGCGAGGATCGCATCGGCCTGCATCACATCGGACACCAGCCAGACCGGATCCTGGTCTTCTGCGACGTAGGCCAGCGGGCGCCAGGTGTAGTGAAGCACCAGCCTCGGCGCCGCGATCAGCTCGTCGACCACCGTGCCAGCGCTGTCGGCCCACATCGTTCCCCGCGCATCGACGGGGGCACGGTAGGTCTGTGCATTGATGGTGGGCACCGCAGGCTCCTGCGCAAGCGCCCACGAACACAGCCACCAGCCGAGCATCCGACCTCCCGGGTCGAACCCGTCGACCGCCCCGCGCAGCCTATCAGAGTCGCTCGGCCCCGCGGGGGACAGCCTCCGTCGGTGGGTCGGCCTCCGCGTGCAGGTGCCGCTGCAGCGTCGTCTTCGCGAACCGTGTCACGCCCATGGTGACCACGACCGTCAGCGCCAGCCCGAACCATCGGACCCAGGAAGGCTGCTCCGCCTCTCCGGCGAGAAGCGCGCCGAGATCGCTGACCGTGGACCCCACGTACGCGTACAGCGTCACGGGCAGCAACGACCCGAGCCAGGTGCCGAGCACGTAGTCGCGCAGCCGCACCCCCGTGAGCCCCAGGACGTAGTTGACGACGTTGTAGGGTGAGATCGGCGACAGGCGCAACAGCACCACCAGGCCGAGCCCTCCCTCACGCACCGCCTCGTCGATGGCATGCAGGCGTCGGCCCGCGAAGCGCTGCAGCAGCGCATCGCGCAGCACCGTGCGGGCGAGCAGGAAGCTCACGGTGCCGAACGTCGTCGACAGCGTGCTCGCGACCACGATGCCCCACAGCGGGCCGAACAGGAAGCCTGCCGTGCCCTGAAGCCACGACGCTGGCGCCATCAGCCAAGTGGCCAGGGCGTAGCCCGCCCCGAACACCACCATGGCCTTCGGGCCTCCGGCACGCAGCCACGCGAGGCCCTCGACAAACGCGCCAGCATCCGTGCCCCAGCCCTGCCACAGGAGCACCGACACCAACCCCACGACCACCGAGACGAGGACCAGCCGGCTCGTGCGACTCACGGGTTGTGCGACACCAGGGTCGGCTTCTGAAACCGCTTGTCGTGCATGTACAGGTACATCACTGCCATCGAGTCGACGTTGTCACCGCTGGTGTTCTCGTAGACGCTGACCAGCTCGTACTGGTGATCCTTGTACAGCTTGAGGCCCTCTCGGCTGGAGAAGTACTCCACGCGGTCGAGCCCAACCCGCCCCTTGCTCTGCTCGACATCGGCGTCGAACACCACCTCGCCGGTCGTCAGGTCGCGCAAGACCAGCGACTCGGCGAATGGATGCAGGTGCACTGCGATGTAGTGGGCAGTGGTGTCGTAGGGCAGGTTGAGGAACTTCGTCACGTTGGTCACGTTGACCTCGCGACCCGGCGGCACCACCCAGTGGGCAGTGAACTGCTGCCCCTCCCCATCGACATCGGAGTCGCCGGCGATGGCCGCCTGACCCACCGAGCAGCCGGGGCCATGGGTGTCGGGGTCGACCTCGCTGTCGTCGTAGCCGTAGTAGCGCGCCTCGGCCAAGGCCTTGAAGCCCTCCACCGCGCCCTGGAACAGCGGGATCATCTCGCCCTTCACCTCAGCGTCGCGCACGAAGTCGACCTCGACCTTGTGCTTGACCTTGAGGTCGGCCTCGTCGAGGTTGAGGTTGAGCACCTGCGTGGCCAGGGTGATGGGCAGATCCGACGTGACCGGGATGCCGAAGCCCTCGGGAAACACGATGTCTTGCTGGCCCTGCGACAACGTGAACAGGCGCCCAGAGATGGGCGGCGCGGTGGGAAAGCGCTCGTAGTATTCGGAGGCATCGAAGTCGAGGTTGGCGTGGCACATCCACTCCTGCGACAGCGGCTCCTCGGTGATCGCGTCGACCACCGTGGTGCGGTAGCCGGTGATCCACAGCAGCTCGGGGCTGTCGGTCTCCAGCAGCTCGACGCCGTCGAAGCCGTAGGGCCCCCGCATCGACGCGTACTTCTTGTCGATGTGGTAGCGCTTGCTCACCACCGTCTTGGTGTGGACCTTGGCGATCTCAGGCACCGCCGCCTCCGCGGGCACGGCACCCGACCCGTCGGACAGCAACGAGCACCCCATCAGCAACCATGCGACCGTGCTCACCATCGGGCCCTCCGAACAGCGACCTATCCCGACCCACGCCCCCTCGCGAATGCCTGCGTTACAGGCGCCACCCGGAGGTCGCAATGAGCCGCGCCCCCAACCCCGTGCGGGTGACCGCCCTCGACATCCCCTTCCTGAGCCTCACCTGGTTCTTCGTGAAGGCATCCCTCGCGCTGTCGCTGGCCTTCGCCCTCACCTCCTGGGTGTGGGTGCTCATGGGCACGGGGGTCACAGCCCTGGTGGCCGTGCTGCTCGTAGGCATGGGCGTGCCCGGGTGGTTCACCGAAGCCGCCGCTCCCCAGGCCCCCGCGACTCCGCGGGTCGTGCAGGCCCCTCCTGCCTCGCCACCCGCTCCACGGGCTGCGCCACCCGTGTCGGTCGAGCCCCAGCCCGAGCCCGAGCCCGAGCCCGAGGTCGAGACCGAGCCGGAGCCCCTGCCCGAGCCCGTCGCCCCCCCGCAGCCCACCGACCCCAACGCCGCAGCCACCGAGGCCGCCATGCGGGCCGAGATCGAGCGAGCCCGCCGCGCACGAAGCGAGGCGGGCTACCGGGTGCCGACTCCTTGAGGGGGTCGGCTTGAGGGGGTCGGCTCGGGCGGGGCGCGTGCGACGCTTCGGCGCCGCAGCCCGCTACAGCTTGTCGGTCACGTCGACGACATGCAGCTTCCGCCAGTCTGCGCCCGAGTCGGGCAGCGCCGTGTAGGCCAACAAGACGCGGCCGCCGGAGGCGCTCAGAGCCGGGTCGCCACAGGCCTTGTGCGACGTGGAGATCTCCACCGTCTTCGACCCGTCGACCTTCTGCATGATGATCTTCGCGTCTTTCGTCGGGTCGGCGTAGGAATAGGCGACCCACGCCCCATCGGAGCTCACAGCCGGGCGGGCCCGGGTGGGCAGCCGCACATCACGGGCGAGGATCTTCTGGCCTCCCCCGCTGGCGTTGGCGACGGCGAGGTCCCAGATGCCCTCCCCTCGAGCGCCGTCGAAGTAGACGACCTTGTCGCCCGCGAAGTTGGGGCGGGTCTGGTCGCCGGCGCCCGACGCGATGTTCGTCACGGCCTCGGTGTCGACGTTGACTAGGAACACGTCTTCGCTGCCCGACTGCTTGCGGGTGAACAGCAGCGCCTTTCCGTCTTTGGCGAACTGCGGGAACGCCTCGGTCTCCCGCGTGTCGGTGAGCTGACTCAGGGAGCCCGATGTGGTGTCACGGGTGTACAGGTCGCCGTTGCCCGTGGCGTTGCTGACGAAGCCCATGATCATGCCGTTGGGCGACACCGCGGGAAAGGTGAGATTGCCCGCGAGCTCGGTCGTCGGGATCATCTCGGCCGCGTTCCCGGCGGTGGTCTGTGCGTAGTACAGCCGGTAGTCGCCACCCTGGTTGCTGCCCTCGAACACCACGATGCGGTCGGGGTGCCAGGTGCTGTTGACTACCACCGCGCCGCCGCCACCACCGTAGGGCCCGCCACCCGAGCCGGGCAACGACAGCTTCATGGGCGCCTTGGCCGCCACGTCGCCCTGGATGGGCACCATGAACATGTCGATGGACCCCGCGAAGCGGTTGACCTCGAACGAGAGGAACTTGCCGTCGAGAGACCACGTGGGCGTCTCGGCGTGACCGTCGCCGTCGAAGGTGATCGGTCCCGCCACCGCCGGTGCCGCGGCTGCCAGGGTCAACCCCATGACCACCGCGCCGAGTGCCGTGCGCATGCGTTTGTCGTTCATCGCTGGGTCTCTCCTGGGCGCTGCGTCGCGCCGCCTAGTGGGGTTTCGCTCCGAGGAGACGGAGCGAGAGGCCGTAGGTGCTCAGCCCTTGAATCGCGGCACGGTCGGAACCACGCCGACCCGCAGGCCTGCACCGAAGTAGCTACGAGCGCCGTCACTGTGCCACGAGCCTCCCAGCTCTACAACACCGCGCAGCTTGTCGAAGTCCAACAAACCGTAGCCTGCGCTCGCTTGGAGGCCTGGACCCCAGGCTGCGCCGCCCCACTGGATGCTGTCGTTGGGCTGACTCTGGCCCCGATCGAAGGCCTGCGCGACCCCCGTTCCACGCCCGAAGGCCATGGCGTATTGAGGCCCCAGGGCGAACCGGAACTCGCCCGGGCGAACCACACCAGCGACCCACAGGTGCACGTCGTGCAGGGTGTCTTGCCCGTAGCCACCCTGGTAGCCGATCACCGCGGCGACCCCGGCGACCGGCTCCGCGTAGGTGAGGCCGATCTCACCACCGACCTGCAGCCCGAAGCCGCTGGCCCCGACCCCGGCCGGCACGAACTGGTGCCCCCCGTCGTCGAGCTCGGTCATCTTGCCTTCGCTGGTGCCGATGAAGCCCGGACCGATGGTCGCGACGAGGTTGGCGTAGTTGACCGCCGACTGCTCGTTGCTGCCGCCGCTGCCGCCCTCGGGCCGTGGCCCCTTGGGCCCCTTCACCTTGCCCACCTGCAGCAGCTGGAAGTCGGGACCTGGCTCGACGGCCAGGTCGACCTCGCCGACCACGTAGGCGCCCTGCGGGAGCATGCCGTAGAAGGAACCGGTGTTGGCGATGACCGTCTGGGCCCACTCGATGCTCTTGCGCTGGTCGGGGGCGAAGGGCATCTCAGGGCGCTCGAGGGTGGGCCGACGGCGCGGGTCGCCCTGGATGTCGACCCGGCCGTAGCTCGCGTCGATGGACTCCATGGCTTCGCGGATCTCAGGCTTGTCTTCGAAGGCCAGGGCCTTCTCGAGCCGCTCGTACTGCTCCCACGTCTTGCCCAGCACCCGGGCCGACTCGGCGCCGAGGAAGTGCTGATCGAAGTCGAGCTCGCACTTCGTCTCGAGGAGGGCCTCGTAGGCGCGCTCCACACCACTCCAGGCGTTGCGCGAGGCGAGCTTCTTCTCTTCCTCGGAGAGGCGGAGCTTCTCGGCCATGTCGCACGCCGAGGCAGCTGTGGGCAGCAGCCAGCCACTCGCCAGGGCGAGGACGGACAGCGCAGCGGTTCGCTTCAACAGGGACATGATTGCTCCTAGAACGCGGTGGACTGAGCCAGGTCGTGCTCGCCCCAAGGGTCGAACAGCATCCTCGCATAGGGATGCTGCGGCTCACCATCGGGCAGTGCTAGCTCTTCAACCACCTTTCCTTCCAACATGACCATCGCGCGCTGGCACCACTTGCGTGCCTGCGGCATGTCGTGCGTGACGAGGATACACCCCGCCCCCTCGGGCAGGTTGTGAATCAGGTCTTCGAGCACCGATTCCTGCCGGTCGGGATCGAGGCCGCTGGTGGGCTCGTCGGCGACGATCAGGCGGGGCTGAAGGGAGAACACGCGCGCCAGCGTGACCCTTCGCTGCTCGCCCCCCGACATCTCCCGAGGGAGAGCGTGCAGCCGCTGACCGAGCCCGAGCTTGTCGAGCATGCCGCGCGCCCGGTCGAGGGCTTCGGCGCGCCGCACGCCCCCCAGGACGGTCAGCGACTCGACCACGTGCTCGAGCGCCGTCTGCTGCGGGTCGAGGGCACTGAGCGCATCCTGCGGAACGTACTGGTAGCGAGCCCGCAGCGGGCGACGGCGCGCCTCGCTCATCTCATGCCATGGATGGCCCTCGAGGAGGATGGACCCCGCGGTGATCTGCTCGAGCCCGAGCACACATCGCGACAGGGTCGTCTTGCCGGAGCCCGACTGCCCGACCAAGGCCACGACCTCTCCCGGCGCGACCGTCAGCGACACGTCGATGACGGCGTGCACCTCGCGGCGCGGCGACCACGGCCAAGTGCCCTGCTGCACGAAGGTCTTGTGGACCCCCTTCACCTCGACGACGGCGCTCAAAGCTCTGGGTCCGGGGCGTCGGCGCCCACCCGCACCACCGTGTCGGCGATGCGCTGGACGGTGTCCATGTTGTGCGAGATCAGCATCAGGGCGACTCCGTGGTCTGCCGCGACCTGAAGCATCAGCTCTGTGACGACGCGACGCAAGACCGGATCGAGGCCTGTCTCTGGCTCGTCGGCGATCATCACCTTGGGACTCGGCGCGATGGCCAAGGCCAGGGCCGCCCGCTGTGCCATCCCACCGGACAGTTCCTTGGGGAGGGCCGCGGACGCGCGGGGGGGCAGGCCCACCTCGTCGAGGACCCGGCGGATCTCGGTGGCGACGTCGTTGGGGGGTGTCTGCCGCCGCGCGATGGCGATGGCGAGCTGCCGGCCGATGGTGCGCCCCGGGTTGAGGGCCGACGACGCGGACTGCGGGCTGTAGGTGACGTAGCCGCCCCGGTAGACGGCCGTGCGGCGCATCAGCTTGCGCTGGGCGCGCATCCCCTGGTTGTGCACGCCCTCGAACAGGTCGTCGGAGGAGATGCCGGGATAGCGAAGGCTCCCCCGCACCAGCCCGGGGTCGACATCCAGCACCCCCATGCAGGCGCGGGCCGACAGCGACTTACCGGACCCCGAGTGCCCCACCACCGCGGTGACCTTGCCTGCCCTCACGTCGATGTTCACCCCGTCGACAAGCGTGCGCTCATGGGTGCGGATGCACAGGTCTTCCAGCTGCAGCAGGCTGTCGCTCATCGAGACCTCGCTGCCAGGCGAATGGCCTGAGCCATCGCCGCCGTGACCGCGACCAGGCCGAGCCCCAGCACCAGGGCGTGGCCCAGCGGGGCCCCCAGCAGCGCGGTGTAGCCCTGGTAGAGCAGGGTCGCCCAGGAGAACTCGGAGTCTGCGTGGGTGAAGGAGGGCTCGTTTCGGCGCAGGGCGAGGTAGGAAAGAGCAATCTCGAGGAAGACCACCTGCATGGTGACCTCCGCGCCCTGCCGCACGATGACGCTGCGGAGGTTGAGCCAGACCACGTGGTACAGGTAGATGCGCACGCCGCTGAAGCCATGGGCACGCAGCGCCTCGACGAAGCGCTCGCCCCCGAGTCGCCCAGCGGTCGCCGCGGCTTCGTCCATCGCGCCGGGGGCAGCCAACAGGGCCCATGTGATACCGATGGGCGTGAGCGTGCGCCAGGTCGACGGCAGGATCAGCGCCACCACCAGGATGACCACGAGGCGGGGCAGCGACCCCACCAGCTCCGACAGCACCTGGATGACGCCGTCGACCCAGGTGAGGCCTGCACATCGCACCAGCCCCGCGACGGTGGCCAGCACCATCACGACCATGCCGGAGATCAGCGACGGGACGGTGACGATCGAAGCCCCCTGCATCGCATACTCGAGGAGCGAGATGCCCCGCTCGTCGGTGCCGAAGGGCGGCGCCTCGGCCGGCCCCAACGCCGCACGGGAAGGCACGGGCGTCGACAGGTAGTCGGGCGCGAACCAGGTCATCGCCAGCAACAGGCCCAGCAGTGTGAGCCCCAACAGCAGCCAGGGAAGCCGGCCAGCCCGCCGCCTCATGCCGCCGCCTCCGACGACGCGCTGCTCACGCCCGGCGGGGACCGCCGGACCCACAGGGCGACGCCGATCTCTCCGAGCGCCTGAAACAGGAGCAACGCGGCGGACAGCAGCGAAAACGCCCACGCGGCCGCCAGCACGACCCCGAAGTCTTGCAGCAGGGTGCCGTCGAACAGCAGCTCACCGAGCCCCGGGATCCCCATGACGACCTCGACGATCACCGCGCCCGACATCAGGTGCAGGGCCCGTGCCCGAAACTGGCCGATCAAGGCCGGCAGCACGTTCGGGAGCGCATTCGCCAGAGGGGTCTCGCCGCGCAGCAGCGCGATCTGCACGTAGCGTTGCTTCATCTCGGCCTCGAACACGCCGCGGGTGCCCATCACCGCCCCCGACAACGCGTTGTCGGCTACGCCCAGCACGAGGGCCCCCAGCAGGAGGCGAAGCGTCGCGGGCCAGCCGTCGTAGGACAGGGCACCGAACTCGATCTCCACCTGGGCGGCGAAGAACAACGCCAAGATGACGGCCGGCACGAGCCCGAGCACCTGCCACAGCGTGTCGAGCCGTTGATGCAGCCAGCCGAGGGCCGCCGCGATGCTCCCGAGGATGAGCGGCACCATCGCGAGGCCGACCAGCTTCGCCGTGGCGGGCAGGGACTCCCAGATGAGATCGGCTACCGGGAAGCCCTGCTGCACCCGCCAGGAGTTGTGGAACTCCCCCTGCAGGGCATGGGACACCCACGTCGAGTAGAAGTGCCACGGCCCGAGGTGCAGGTTCCAGCGCTCAGCCAGCGCCTCGGTGCCGTCACAGATGCCCGGGGGGCAAATGATCTCAGCGGGGTGCCCAGGCAGCGCCCACAACACCGCGGTGATGACAGCCGGCACGGCGAAGGGCAGTCCGAGGGCCGCCACCAAGCGCACCATTGGCCGAGTCCACCAGCTCATCGCGGAAGTCGTTCCCCTCGTTGCCGCCACGGTCGACCTGTTCGACCGGGGCGCCCATCATACTCAACGCGACCCGCCACGGGGGGGTCGCGTTTGCCAGCCGGACTCGACACCTCGCACGCCAGCGGCGCGCGCCGCTTCTACAGCGACCAGTTGTCGAACTCGGTGAAGTAGAAGTAGGGCGAGATCGTGTTGTTTCGCACTTCGTTTCGCCACGCCGACTTGGTGTCGAGCTTCCACAGGAAGATGTAGGGGAGGTCTTCTGCGAGGTAGGCGTGCAGGTCGTGGTAGGCGTCTTGCGCCTCGGTATCGGTGCGCGCGGCCTCGAACCGCTGCAGGATGCCGTCGACCTCGGCGTTGCTGTAGTTGAAGATGTTCAGCGCGCCCTTGCCGTCGCCGGTGCGGGTGTGGAACATCGCGTTCACGTCTTCGACCACGCCAAACGACCACTTTCCGATGAGCGCGTCGTACTTGTCGACCTGCCGGCCGGTGACCGACTGCATCGTCCACTCGTCTTGGGCAATGCGGAACACCTGACGGTCGAAGCCCCCCTCCTGCAGCTGGTTGCCGATCTGGTTGAGGAGATCCTGCGCCTCGGTGTCGAGGGGCGCGTTCATGCCGATACGGAGCGTGACGGCCTGGCCGCCCAGAATCCACCGGCCTGCCTGCTGGGTGGCGCCCGCCTCGGTCATCAGCTGCGACGCCTTGGTGCTGTCGGCATTGGGCCGCACCTTGACCGACCGGTTGTAGTAGGGGGAGCTCTGCACGAACGGGCCGGACACAAACTCGCACGGCGGGTTGGTGTCTTGCGGATCGACACCGATCGTGAGCTCGCGCAGCTTGTTGCGGTCGAGGGTGTGGTCGATCGCCTGACGGACCTTGACGTTGGCCAGGGCGGGCGACTGCGTGTTGAGCGCGATGAACCACCACGAGCGCAGGTCGTAGGACTTGAGCGCCACATCGTCGCTCGCCGCGATCTCCGGACGCAGTGGCGGCGACACCGAGATCACGCCCTGGATGCCTTCGTTGAGCACCGTGCGCACCTGGACGAATGGGTCGCCACCCTCCGCTTGCGACAACACGTCGATCTTCGCGCTGTGATGCCCATTGGCGAACGCCGTGAACTTGACCTCACGCCGCCCCTTGGAGCCCTTCATCGGACCCGTGCCCACGGGGCGGGAGGAGAAGTCGAGGTCGGGGCTGATGGCCGTGCCCTGGAAGGCATGCTTGGGCAGCACGCTGAACGCGATGCGCTCGCGCGGCTCGTGGTAGGCCTTCACGAACTCGATGACCGCCGCGTTCTCCTTGTTGAGGACCGTGCAGCCCGAGATCGCCTCACGGTAGCCCTTGGCGATGGGAGACGGCGTGCCCGGGTCGAGCATGGCATCGACCGTGAAACAGACATCGTCTGGGCCGAAGTTCTTGCCGTCATGCCACTTGATGCCGTCTTTGAGGACGATCTTGAGGCTCTTGCCGTTGTCGACACGCTCGAAGGTCTGCACCATCCGGCTCTTCAGCTCGTTGGTGATCGCAGAGCGGTAGAACAGGCGATCGAAGACCAGCTCGTGGGAGCGGAAGTCGACCATCGTGCGCGCGAACAGCGGGTTCATCGTCGAGGGGAGGGCCTCCTCGTAGTAGGAGATCTCGGCTCCCATCAACACCACGGTGCTGGCGAGCCCACCTGCGACGAAGAGGGACTTGGCCCAGCCACGGCGGTTCTTCGGGTCGATGGACATGGGTGTGGTGTCTCCTACATCCCAGGGGTTTCGATGCGTTCTTTTTGGACCCGCAGCGCGAGAACGTCGAGACCATACCGCGCGACCTCGAGCTCGGGATAACGACGAGCCTGATCATGCAGCAGCTCGGGCGCTCGGTGCACGTTGCGGTTGCTGGCATCCCAGGCGGCCAGAGAGAGCAACGACACAGGATCTTGCAGGTGATTCCCGAGGTCGGCCTTGTCGCGCGCGTTGAGGCGCAGCAGCCCGCTGGTCTCGCGATCGCCCTGCGCCTCGGCGACCAGCGCGAGCGACCAGAAGGCGCCCGCCGTCGCCGCGTCGGCAAACATGCGCTGCGCACCGGTGACGGTGCCGTTCGTTCGCGCCTTCGCGCGCTCCACCAAGGCCAGCCGAAGCTCGGACACCAGATCGACAGCCTTCTCGGAGCTGATCTTGCCGTCGTCGCCGCGGCTCTCGTGGGCCATCCAAGCCAGGAAGCTGGTGTCGACATGGGTGTCGACGGCGCCGATGCCGGCGGGGCCGTGCAGGTCGGCCATGAAGGCCCCGTCGCCAGGCGACAGCAACGTGGAGCCGAACAGCTGCGGGTAGGACAGCGGGCCCGCGGCGCTCGGCTTGGGTGACACCGGCATGCCGTACCCAGCACGCACCGTTGCGACCGCCGCAAAGGCCTCTCCGCCGCCCTTCTCAGCCGCCCTGCGGTGCCACAGTGCCGCCGCGACCAGCGCACCGGGGTCGCCCATGGAGCGCTTGGACTCCGTACCTTGCTCAGGCATCTCGTAGTGCGGTGGGGTCGGTAGCGCAGGCCAGCCACCGGGGGTGGGGTCGCCCAGCTCGAGGGGCAGCGTCGACAGGTCGGGTGGCCAGGTGGCTCCCCCCTCCAGCCACGCCTTCCACGGCGCGTGCCATGTCGCCGTGACATCGTCGGCCGGCAGCTTCGCCGCCGCAGCCTTGGCGGCCTCGGTGTCGCCCAGCACGGCGTGGGAGACCGTCAGCAGATGGTGTGCGCCCATCGGGTCGGTCGCCTGTGGCGTGTTCTCGTAGACCTCGATGAAGCTGTGCGCGGCCACCATCGCAGCCTGCTCGTACACCAGCGCCGCCTCCAGGTGCGCCCGGGCCACGCCCGTAGCATCAGCCGCATCCATGCCCTGGACCGCCTGCTGCAGGTGACGCTGGTTCACCAGCTTCACCCAGCCCTGCTGCACCACGGGGGCGAGAGACTCCTCCGTCGCGAAGTGGACCGGCCAGGTCTCGTCGAGGCGGGCCTCGGGAAATGCCGCTGCCGCGGGCTCCATCGTGCTCGGCTCGTCGGATGCTCCCCCGCTGCACGCGGTCAGCGTCGCCAGTCCGCCGAACGCACACACTGCCGCTGACGCGGCCAACCACAGCCTCACGATGTCCCCTTCAGCGCGACGGGCGTCAGCCCGCCTCGCAGTAGTCCGAGGTGCCGGCCGCCGACATGCAGAGCTGGAGCGCCTTGGTCGGGTCTTTGCCCGACACCTTGGCGTACTCGTACCACTCGCGGGCGTTCACCTTGGTCATGTTCCGGTACTTCTCGATCTTCGACTGCGTGGCCTCGGACGGCGCCGACGCATGCTCCTGCTCGGCGGCCTGCCACAACATCTGCGACGCCGCAGACCGCATCTTGTACAGCGAGTAGACGCGCGTCTTGTACACGTCGCCCGTCCACACGGTGCGGTTCTCGAGGGCGACGTTGGCCCAACGGATCACGCCGCTGGCGCGGCCAGGGCCCTTCCGCCCGAGGTGCAACGCATACTTGTAGCAGAGGTCTGGATCGGACTGGTCGATCTCGTCGAGGTGCCGCTTGACCAGCTGCTCCCACGTCTTCCGGTCGCCCTTGGAGAAGGCATTGCCCATCAGCAGCAACGAGATCTTCTTCTTCTCTGTCATGCGGGACGTCGCCTGCAGCGAGGCCTCGAGACATCCCACCTGCCCGTCGCTGAGCTTGCCGAGCATGGCGCTGGGCTCCAGCGCCGTGAGGTCGTCGCAGGACTCGTCGCCGGGAGGCGGTGGCTTGGCCGCGGCCGCATCCGCCTGGCCGTCGTCGGTGGCCTCGGTCGTCTCGGGCGCAGCGGCAGCGGCGGCGGCGGCAGCTGCAGCGGCCTCGGCCGCGAGGCGGTCTTCCTCTGCCTTCTTCGCGGCCTCTTCGGCTTCCCGCTGCTTGCGCTCCTCTTCGAGGCGCTGACGCTCGAGATCGGCCTGCCGGCGTGCCTCGGCTTCCGCGGCAGCGGCGGCGGCGGCTGCCTCCTGCCGTGCCTGCTCCTCGGCCTCGGCCTCGGCTCGCGCCGCCGCCTCCGCCTCGCGCCGCTCCTGCTCGGCCTTCTGAGCCGCTTCGCTGGCGCGCTGGGCCTCTTCCGCCGCCTGCTGCGCTGCTGCGGCCTCCGCCTGGAGCTTGGCCTGCTCTTCAGCCTGTGCCGCCGCTGCTGCCGCGGCGAGGCGCTCGGCCTCCTTGCGCCGCTGGGCTTCCTCGGCCTCTGCTGCCTTGGACGCCGCTTCTGCCTCGCGGCGGGCGCGCTCGGCCTCCTCGGCCCCACGACGCGCTTCCTCTTCGGAGGCGCGCGCGGCGGCCTCGGCGGCAGCCGCTTCATCGGCAGCACGCTCGGCCTGCTGCGTCTCCTGCGAAGGCTCCGGCTCCACCTGGGCGACGCCATCGTCGTCGCCCTGAGCTTCGTCGACGCCGCCGGCGTCGGCCGCGTCGACATCCGCCGCGGCAACTTCAGGCGCCTCGCCGGTGTACTCCGACAGCCCCACGAACGGGGAGAAGGTCGAGGTCGCCTCCAGGCTCATGAAGTCGACGCGCAGATCGGACGGGACCGGGAGCCCCGACGAGGTGTTCATCTCGGGGTTGATCGCCTGGCCATCCACCACGCAAGCGGCCCAGCCGTCGTGGCAGGGGTTTGCCGGGAACGCGGGAGCGAAGTTCGACCAGGAGCTGGCCCAGGCCGAACTGCCGAGAGCGAGGAGGACCGCGAGGGGACGGAGCATCGTGAAACTCACAGAATAAGGTGGAGAATCAGTCGATCGGCTTGTCGCGACCGAACTGGATCACGATGTCTTCGGGATCCTCATCGGTCATGTCGATCTGCATCTTCTCCAAGAAGACGTCGAACTCGTTCTTCCGCTTACGCATCTCGTACGTGACGCGCTGATTTTGGTAGCCGGGGGCCGAGACCTCGAACTCCAGCAGCATGCCCTTCTCGAAGATGAGCTCGCTGCCATCGGGCATGTAGAGCACCGATCCAGTCCAGGTTCCCAGCTCGGTGTTCACCCGGTGGCGGTCTTCTTCCTTGGGGTGGCGCACCACCGCGGTGGGGATCGGCACACCGGCGGTGTCGAGCACCCGGACCGTCACCGGAATGCCGGGGTCGTCTGCGTAGGCTGGAGCGCTGGCCAGGCCAGCGGAGAGCAGGAGCGTCGCCATGATCAGTCGCATCAGTTGTTCTCCAGGTAGGTCTTGAGGATACCTGGTGGCGCCAGCGTGCGCGCCCCATCGATGTCCCCAGCCTCCATCAGACACCGGGCTGCAGCGGCGGATTCCATGCCCTCCACCAGTCGACTGCGCACGGCCGGGTTGGGAGCGATCATGCAGGCCGTGGCCAACGCATCCGCCATCCCGTCGGCGGGCAACTCGCCCGTCTCGGCGAGGGCGCTCAGCGCGTCGAAGCGCTCCATGCCGGCCTCGATGTCACCGTTGGCGAGAGAGATCATCGCCTTGGTGGCCTGCAGCCGCCACTCCTGCCCCTCGGGGGGGAAGTTCAGCTCATCGAGAAGGGACGCAGCTACCTGCGGCAAGCCACTCGTGACCGCACGACCCGCCCACAGCAACAGCATGGTGTCTTTCTGCTCGTAGTCGGGCGGAAGCTGCTTCACGAGGTCTTCCGAGGCCTCGCAAGCCGACTCGCGCACCCCGAGGGACCACAGCGCGGTGACCTCTGCGAGGTCGGCCAACGAGGCCTCTCCCGAGAGCATCTCCACGTATTGGGTCGCGGTGCGCCCCACGGCCCCGGGCTCGCCGCTGAGCTCGCGAAGGATGGCTGTTCCCTCCTCGCGCTCCAGATCGACCAGCAGCACCTCGGCCGCCAACAAGCGGCCTTCGGGCAGGTTGGACGCGAGGCCGTGCTCGCGGATCCGGTCGAGATCTTGCAGCCGCAAGGCCACCAGGGCACGCCGAAGGTGGAGCTGGCCGAGCTCTTCGTCGGAGGCGCCCTCCTCTACCGCCGCAAGCGTGGCGTCGGCCGCCTCGAGCTCGCCCGACAGCATCTGCATGTAGGCGAGCCCTGTCGCGACGCGAACCGACTCGGGGTGGGTCGTAGCGAGTTCCTGGTAGGCAGCGTACGCACCTGGCAGATCGCCGCTGGAGGCCAGCCCATCGGCGGCGGCGATCGCCTCCTCCGGAGCCGAGCCGCCCATCATCTCCTGCAGGTTGGCGCACCCTAGGGTGGCCACCAGCAAGGTGAGGCCCAGGAGGCTTCGGCTGGCGAGCACGCGAGCCCGTGACCGAGCCTGCCGTCGTGTGGTCATGCACCTCTCCCGACGCGCACCTGGTGCGCACAACGCGACGTGTGTACCGCACCTGCGCTGACCAGATCAACCGCAGAAGCCGCACGGTGCGCCCTGCGGGGTAGGATCAGGGGCACCGAGAGCTCGAATCGGAGTCCCCCTGCAGCACGCACTCGCCAGCCCCGAACGCTTGTCCGTCGTGCGCGAGGTCGCCGAAGGGCCAACGGGCGCCTTGCTGGCAGGCGAGCAGGTCTCGACACGGGGCGAGAGGCGACTGGTCGCGCTGAAGGTCTTCGCCTCGGCGGTCGACCACGACAGCCTCCGCGGCGCGCTGGAGGCCCATCGGCGCCTGCGGCACCTCTCCCATCGCCACCTCGTGGCGGCTCACGGGCTCGCTCGGGTCGATGGCCAGGTAGCGCTGGTGTCGCCCTGGGTGGAGGGGATCGACCTGCTCGACTGGGTGGAGATCCTGCGCGAGACCGGTGTGCACATGCCGGGCCGGGTCATCTGCGAGATCCTGCGCTCGGTGGCCGTGGCGCTCGACGCGGCCCTCTGCCGGGTCCCATGGGGCGACAGCCACCCGCTGGGGCTCGTACATCGCGATCTGAAGCCCACCAACATCCTCATCAGCCGCGACGGGGAGGTGAAGGTGGTGGACTTCGCGTGCGGCTACACCTCGCTGGCAGCGCACGATGCGCGCACAGGCGCCCTCCGCAACGGCCTCACCAAATACCTCGCGCCCGAGCGACGGGAGGGGCTCCGAGGCCAGGCGCCCGGCGATGTCTATGCCCTGGGCATCCTCGGCATCGAGCTGTTCCGCCACCGCTGGCTGCGCCGACTACGCTCGTCGAACCCCGCCCATGATCGGCACCTCGCGGAGGTCGTCGCGGCGATGGGCGACCCCGACATGCGCAGCCAGGCCGACACCCGCGCCCTGCGCACGCTGCTGCTACGCATGGTCGCCTTCGACCCCGAGCACCGCCCCTCGGCCGTCGAGGTGGCCCAGACCCTCCGCACCCTGGCCGACCGTGCCCCTGGGGCCTCCCTCGAGTCGTTCGCCCACGATCATGCTCTGCCCTACGTGGAGCCCCCGGCCCCGCGGGTCGCCTCTCCTCCCCCTGCCGAGCTCATCGACGATGCCGCCCTCGAAGACGACGACCCCACCGTCTCCCCCCTCCCCCAGCCCAGGTCCTCGCCACCTGCCGATCTGGCCCATCGCGCAGTCCACGACGAAGAGATGGAGGGCCGTTCCCAGATCATCGAGACCTACACCGATCAGGCCATCGAGGCCGTTCGAGCCCGCCGTGGCCCTACCTGGCGCGCTCGTGTCGCCCGCGCTCCCCAGCTCCAGAGCACGCCACCGGCACCCCGACGTGTGCCGCTCTTGGCCATCGCCGTCGCCACCATCGCCCTCACGACTGGCGGCCTGATCCTGCTCGTCGCGGGCGCGCTCCTCGGGCTTGCTCTCGCGTGATCAGCTGGCCGCGGCCAGCCCCGTCGGTGGGTGGCGCAGCTCGGCGAAGAAGGCCCGCGCACCGAGGGTGGCCTCCTCGATGGACTGCGCGTGGAGGATGGTGCGGCGCAGCCGCTCCGCATCGGGCAGCTTCGCCGTGAAGTACCGAGCGATCTTCTTCATCCGCCCCAGCGCCTGCCGCTCGTTCTTGCTCTTTCCACGGATCACGTCGAAGTAGCCGAGCAGCACGCGCTCCTTCTCGTCGGCGTCGACTACCAGGGGCGGAAGGCCCGCGCGGTCACGCAGGATGCGCTGGAACACCCACGGATCCCGGATCGCCCCGCGGCCGATCATCAGCCCGTCGCAGCCCGTGGCCGCCAGCGTGTGGGCCGCAGACGCCGCATCGACGATGTCGCCGTTGGCGACGACTGGAATCGACAGGCGCCGCTTGACCTCGGCGAGGGTGTCGAGCTCGCGGACCCCACCGTACAGATCGGCGCGGGTGCGCCAGTGCACGGCGACCATCTCGGCACCTTCCTCCTGGCACATCCAGGCGAGCTCCGGTGCGTTCTTGTGGGTGGGGTCCCATCCCGAGCGCATCTTCACGGTGAACGGCACCGACACCGCTGCCCTCATGGCCCGAACGATGTCGCGCGCGACCTCGGGCTCCTTCATCAGCGCCGAGCCCCCCGAGTTCTGGCACACCTTCTTGGAGGGGCAGCCCATGTTGAGGTCGACGATGTCGGCGCCCAGATCGACCACGTAGCGAGCGGCGTCGGCCATGATGGCCGGGTCGCGCCCGTAGACCTGGATCGAGACGGGCCGCTCGTCGGGATCGAAGCTGGCCATCTTCAGGGCGCTGGCGTGCCCATCCTTGAGGCTTCGCCCCGGGATGAACTCGGTCACGGTCAGCCCGCAGCCGCCGATGGACCGGATGAGCCGGCGGAAGTCGAGGTTGGTGACGCCCTCCATCGGAGCGAGGATCAGCGCCGGGTCGATGTCGATGTCACGGATCCGCATGGCCGCTCCTGTGCGCCCCTAACGCGTGGAGCGCGCGTAGCGGGCCCGGCGCTTCTCCCGCCAGCGACGCACGAGCACCCGATGTCGCTGGGGCATGAGCCACCCCAGAGCCGACAGCAGACGTGCATCCCGGCCGATCACCAGGTGCTCTCGGCCCGCCTCCACGGCATCGACCACCTTGCGGGCCGCCACCTCCGGGGAGACGCCCCCTGCGATCATGGCCTGCGAGCCTCGCTTCGACACCCCTCCCCCCGAGCGGAACCGGCCATCGGTGGTGATGCGAGTCGCCACCGCCCCCGGGTGCACGCTCGTGACTCCCACATGCGGCGGCAGCTCCATCATCAGACTGTGCGACAGCGCCTTCACGGCGTGCTTGGACATGCAGTAGGCCGCGCTGTCTGGGACGCTGATCAGACCGAAGAGCGAAGACACGTTGACGAGGTGCGCCTCGTCGCGCTCCAGCAGGTGGGGGAGCATCACGTGGCAGCCGTGGAGCACCCCGCGGAGGTTCACGTCGAGCTGCCAGTTCAGCTCGTCGGCCGTGCAGGCGACGAAGGGCCCCGTGAGAGCGACCCCGGCGTTGTTCATGAGCAGGTGGACTTCGCCATGCGCCGCGATCACGTCGTCGCGAAACGACTCCCACGCGGCCCGGTCGGCCACGTCGAAGGCGTGGGAGGTCGCGCGACGCCCAAGACCCTCGATGGCCGCCCGCGTGCCGACCAGCCGCTCGGCATCGACGTCGGTCACCGCCACGTGGGCGCCGCGGCGAGCGAGCTCCACCGCCGTGGCGCGACCAATCCCCGAGCCCGCGCCCGTCACTACCGCCACCCGACCTTGCACGCGCATGGGCCCTCCCGCTCGGGGAGCTATCACCTCGCTGCCACCGCGGCGCCAGAGGGGTACAGGGCCCCGATGGAGACCCGATGACCCCTCGTGCCACATCCGTGACCCAGGCCGGCGAACCCGACGGATTCGAGCCACCCCTCGCGTGGGCGCCCGAGCGCACGCCCACCGGCGAGACGCGCCTGGTCGTCAGCGCCCCTCCCGAGCAACTCCCTCGCGTGCATCGCGCCCTCATCGCTGCGCTGAAGGCGCCGCTGGGGGTGCTGTACCGGCAGAAGGTCGACCGGCAGGAGCCTCGTCCCCAGACGGCCCCCCCCGTCGACTACCTCGGCCTCGAGCTGTCGGCCGACAAGGTCCTGCGGGCGCTGGCGGCGTGCGAGGGGGTGGTCTACGGCGACGCGCGGGCCGAGCTGTGGCTCCGCGGTGACCTGGGCGAGCAGCTGGTCCTCGACCAGGATGGGCTGCTCTACCTGTACCCCGACGACCCGAGCTTTCGCGATGCGCTGGGCGCCGCCGAGGTCCCCCAGAGCGAGGCACAGACCCTCGCGGAACGCGACTACGTCAAGCACTGGTTTCACGCCGACCACGACGAGGCCGAGGCCGACCTCATCGCGCGACTGCAGCTCACCCGGGTGCGGCCGCAGCGCTGACGGCTGCGTCACAGCAGGGCGTCGACCTGCCGCTGCAGCACCCTGCGGGCCACGCGGTACTCCATGGCGCCGCCGCGGTCGTCTTCCAGGATGCGCTGCGCCCGACGCAGCGCCCGGCCCTCCTCCTCGGGCCCGTCGAGACGTGACCACAGAAGGTCGATCACCGCGCGACAGGGCTCCAGCAGGTCGAACTCACGCAGGTCTCGCGGGTCGACCGCAGCCGCAAGGGCCGCCATGCGGTCTTTGCCCTCCACCAGGTTGCCACGCCGGGCCTCGAGCACGGCCATGAAGGCATCGGCCTGTCGAACCAGCCACGGCAGCGTACCGCCGAGGGACGCCGTGGCAGCCGCAAAGGCCGCCAGCGCCTCCTCGTCTTCCTCGCACTCGACGTGGAGCAGCGCCATGGTGAGCTGGGTCACGGCGTGCTCGGCCTGGTCACCCAGCTCCTCGAGCGCCTCCTCGCTCTCTTCGAGCAAGGTGCGAGCCTCCACCACCCTGCCCTGCTCCATACGCAGGACCGCCTTGAGCCGCTGCACCACTGCCTCGCGGCCGCGGTGACCGGCGCGCCGGGCGAGGCGGCTGGCCTCGGCCACCTTCGCCTCTGCCGCCTCGTGGTCGCCCATCTCGAGCAGGGCCCACGCATGGATCGACGCCGCGAACCCCTCCCGACTGCGATCGCCCATCTCCCGGGCCAGCTCACGGGCGCGCACCAGATGCACCACGGCCTCCTTGGGGCGCCGCAGCCGTACCAGAGCCGTGCCGAACCCAGCCAGCAACTGGGTGCTGCGCCGGTAGTCGCCGATCTCCAGCAGCAGCGTCAGCGCTTCCTGGGCGGCTGCATCGGCCTGATCGGGCAGGTGCCGCTTGGTGAGCAGGAAGCTCGCGAAGGTCGACAGCAGCGCTCCCTCCGTCCATCGGTCGCCGGCACGCCTGAGGATCCGCAAGGCGCGGTCGTACTCGGCGCTTGCTTCCTCGATGCACTCCTGGAACTCCAGCAAGCGCGCGAAGGCGACCCGAACCTGGCCCTCCAGCCGCCGGTCGCCCAAGCGGGTACACGCCTCGAGGGCCTCGCGAATGCTCACCAGGGCCTCTGCGTGCCTGCCTTGCTGGTTGCGAACGACGGCGAGGGTCGTGAGCGCGGGGGCACGCACCTCGGGGCGCAGGGGCGCGACCCGAATGGCCTCTTCCGCGTCGCGCTCGGCCACGGCCCACGCCCCCAGCTCGTAGCCCAAACGGGCCCGAAAGCCTAGGAGCAAGCCCAGCTCCCGCTCCATACCCTCCGCGTAGCGCGCCGAGAGGATCGCGTTGTCGAGCACCCGCTGAAGCACCACATGGGGCCCTCGTGCCGACAGCAACGGCTGCAACACGAGGGCCGCGCGCACCCGCTGATCGGCCTCGGGTGCCCGCTCGGCCACTGCCACGAGGTTCGCCCGCTCCCGCGCCATGTCGCGCAGCCGGTCGAGCCCCGCGTTGCCGAACAAGCCCGCGGCAAGAGCCTCGCCCTCTCGCACGTAGTAGGCACCGTGCACGTCGAGGACCTCGTCGAGGCGACCTGTCTCGCGGAGCTTGCCGGCAGCGTAGGCGCGCACCGACTCGAGCAGCCGATACCGCATGTCGGCACCGGCATCCTGGTCGACGGCGACGAACGACTTGTCGCGCAGGCCCTGGATGAGGTCGGCCGTCCAGGGAGCATCGGGCTCGGTGTGCTCCAGCACCTCCTCGGCCGCCTCGAGGGTGAAGCCTCCCTCGAACACCGACAAGGCCGCGAGGGCGCGCTGCTCGATGGGCCCCAGCAAGCCCCACGACCAGTCGAACGCTGCTTGCAGGGTGGCATGCCGGGCGGGCCGGTCCGATCGCCGGTCACCGAGCAGGCGAAAGCGCTTGTTCAGCCGCGACTGCAGCTGCGTCGGCGACAGCGATCCCAAGCGCGAAGCCGCCAGCTCGATGGCGAGGGGGATCCCGTCGAGCCGACGCACCACGTCGGCGAGCACCTCTCGGTCTTCCTCCGACAGCATGCCTTGGGGCCGCACGGCCTCCGCACGGTCCATCAGCAGCGCGAGCCCGTCGTCGGTGGGCAGGGGAGCCAGCTCCAGGAGGACCTCGCCCCGGATGTGCAGCCGCTCCCTGCTGGTGATGACGAGCTGCAGCTCGGGCACCAGGTCGAGCCACTGACCCACCTCCGCGGCGGAGGCCCCCACGACCTGCTCGAAGTTGTCGAGGACGAGCAGGGAGGGGCCGCTCAGCTTCTGGGCCAGGGCGCGGGCTACCGCCTCGCCCTGGGCATCCACCGGGACCGGCAGCTCGAAGGTCTCACTGACCGTCGAAAGCACGTCGTGCAGCGTGCGCGCGTCGGACAGATCGACGAACCAGGCGCCCCCGGAAAGGTCCTCGGCGTGGGCCGCCGCGTGCCGGCGAGCCAGGCGCGTCTTGCCGGTGCCCGCCGTACCGAGGACCGTGACCAGCCGATGCTTGGTCAGCAGCCCTGCCAGGCGCTCGAGCTCGTCGCTGCGCCCGATGAACGACGTGCGATCGGGCGTGAGGTTGGTGCGAGCCGCCTGCGCGGGAGGAGCCTCGAGGGGGGCCGCGGCCGCCGGCTCATCGTCGTGGAGGGGAACGAAGCGGTAGCCCACCCCGTGCACCGACAACACATGAACAGGATGCGACGGGTCGGGCTCGATCTTCGCTCGGAGCCGCTTCACCGCCAGATCGACCGCCCGGGTGGGGTTGCTGGCCCGGTAGTTCCACACGTCGACCAGCAGATCGTCGCGGGGCACGGCCTCTCCGGACCGAGCGGCGAGGTAGGCGAGCAGCTCCGCCTCGCGGGTCGTCAACGACACGGGACCGTCGGGGGTGATCAGCCGTTGCCGCCCGAGGTCTACCTCCCCCGTGCGCAGTCGAATGGGCCCTGCCCCTGCCCCAGTCGTCATGCCCCCTCCTGCGACGAACCACTAACGTGCCGTTGTTCCCGGCCGCTCGGTGTACACCGCGTGCAGTACAGTCGCCCCCGGGAGGGGTCCACGTGCAGCCCATGCGTCTCGATCGCCGCGACGAGCCTGCCGTCGAAGAGCTGCTCCACGCCGATCCCGTGCTGAACCTGTTCCTGCTTGGCTTTCTGGCCGTGCACCCGATGGATCGCGTGTGGTGGTACGGGGTCGGCGACGACCGGCTCGAAGGCGTCGTCCTCCTCCTTCCCGGCCGGCTCGCGGTTCCCTACTGCCCCTCCGCGCATCACGCGACGAGCCTCGGCGAGCTCCTCCGGCAGCTGCACCGCCCCACCATGATGGTCGGGCCCCGCGCCGACACCGACGCCATCTGGGCTGCGTGGGCACCGGGTCGGTCCCCCGTCCGGGCCTACGACCAACGCCTGTACGTGCTCCAGAGCCCACCCCCTGGGGCCGACCCGCGCGGCTTTCGACGAGCCAACGACGACGACGTAGAGCAGGTCGCCGCCTTCGCGTCTGCCATGGAGCGGGAAGATCTCGGCCTCGACCCGGCGCAGGAATCACTGACTGCCCACATCGGCGCGGTGAAAGACCGCGTGCGATCCGGCCGTACCTGGGTCATCGCCCGGGAAGGCAAGATCGTGTTCCAGGTCAACATCGGCACCACGTCCCGTCTGGGCTGCCAGATCGGCGGCACCTACGTGCCCCCTGCGGCACGGGGCAAGGGCCTCGCCACCGACGGCGTCGCGGCCACGTGTCGGGTCTTGCTGGCGCGTTACCCGAGGGTCACCCTGCACGTGAACGAGGCCAACACCAGCGCGGTCCGCGTCTATGAGAAGTGTGGCTTCGTGCGCTCGTCGCCCATGCGACTCCTGACGGTACGAGGCACCCCATGATCCACGCAGACCAGCGCTTCTCCGAGGCCGTCGAACAGGCGGTCGGCCAGCTCGAGGAGCGCACCGACGCCGAGGTCGTCGTCGTAGCGAGCGAGCGCAGTGGCTCCTACCGTGACCTCGCCTATTCCTTGGGCGCCGCCGCCTCCTTCGCGACCTTCCTGGCCCTGCTCGCGCTCCCCTTCCCGGTGCATCCCCTCTTCGCGACGGCCGACCTGCTCGGCGCATTCTTCGTGGTCAGCTGGCTGGCGACGGGCACCCCGCTGTTGGCGCGCCTCGCTGGCGGCGCCCGCTGTGAGTCCCAGGTGCGCCGCGCCGCCTCGGCCGAGTTCCACCTGGAAGCCGTGCACGCCACGCCACGCCGCACTGGCCTGCTGGTCTACGTGTCGGCGTGGGAGCGCCGGGTCGAGCTGATCCCCGATGTCGGGCTGGAGGCGGTGGTGCCGCGCTCCGAGTGGTCGAAGGCTGCACGCCAGTTCGCCCACGACGACCTCGACCACTTCCTCGGCGGGCTGCAGGCCGTGGGCGATCTGCTCGCCGAGCACCTGCCTCGCACCGAGGGGCAGCGGGTCGACCTCCCCAACGCACCGCGGGTTCGCGCGTGACGACGACGGCCTGGCTCGACCAGCTCGACCCGTGGGTCCGCCGGGCCCTGCTGGCCCTCACCCTGGGCAGCCTTGTGGTGGGCACCGTCCTGCTCGAGCAGCTCGACTACGGTGTGCTCGTCCTCGATGCCATCGCCCTGGGCTGGCTCGGCGCCCTCGCGCTGCTGTGGGCCGGGGCCAGGTGGCGGGCACAGCCCCGGGTGCGCGCCCAGCGCCTGGCGGCCCAGGCCGCTGAAGACGCCCAGCTGCACGAGCGTGGCCTGCTCATCGGTGGCGCCGTCCCCGACGGCCAGGGCGGCGTGGGGCGCCTGCTGCTGGAAGACCCCTCCCTCAGCCTCCCCGACACCCTCCAGTGGGCGTGGCTGCTGTACACCGCCGCGCAGCAGAAGCGCCGCGACTTGCCGTGGATCGACGTGCAGGTGCCGCTGGGCCAGGGCCACTCGCGCCTCGGCGGCCTGCGTGCCGTGGGGGTCACGCGGCGAAAGCGGCACGTCTACCTCAACGTCGTGCTCACCACGGTCGGTCCCGATGGCGACGCAGTGCCCATGTGGGTCACCCTCGAGCGTCCGGCCGGCGCCACCAGTGTCGCTGCCGACGACCTGTCCCATCTCGACCGTGCCGACCGCGAGGGCGACTGGCACCTGGTGAGGGCGCAGGCAGGTGAGGTGCCGACCCACTCGGTCAGCACTACCCTCGCCTCCGACCTGCGGGCCCTGCATGGCCGCAACCCCACCGTCGATCAAGCCGCCATCGAGGAGCGCGTGCGGTCCCTCGTCGCTGAGCTGTCCGAGGGGGCCCTCGACCGCCTGGGCTCCCGCTGTACCGAGACCGGCGCGGCCTGTATCGAAGTCCCCCGGACGATCGGCGATGACGACCCCATCGAGTGGCTGGAGGCTGACAGCGACGCGGTCTACGAGCGGGTCGAACTGCGGCATCGCGGGCTCGTCGTCGGGCTGTGTCGGCCCGTAGGCACCGAAGACGACTGGTTGCTGTGGCGACTCGACGGGGGGCTCGCATGAGCCGAGTTGGTGACACCCTTCGCGTGTGGGCCGCTCGTCACCACCGTTGGTGGCCCTACTTGCTGATGGGCGCCGTCGCTCTGTTCGCGGCGGCGGATGCCGAGGCACGGGTCGGCGGCGGCCAGCGCTACGGCCGGCCCAGCGGAGGCGGTTCGTCGGGTGGGGGCTACTCGGGTGGGGGTGGCGAGGCAGACATCCTGTTCCTTCTGATCCACCTGATCATCGAGGTGCCGATCATCGGCATCCCCCTCACCATCCTGTTCATCGGCTTCATCATCGCGCGGGCCGTGTGGGGCCGCAGCAGCGGTCGGGTCGTGCATCGCACCTCGGCCCATGCCGGCAGCGGGGCCCACGCCGGCGCCCGCTCACGCCGCTTCCGCCGCCCACCACGCACCCAGGGCCTCGACGCCCTGCGAAAGATCGACGACGGCTTCTCCCTGCCGGTGTTCCTCGACTTCGCCATCTTGGTGCACCGCCGCTCCCTCGAGGCCATGGGCAGCCAGCGCTGGGAGCCGATGGCGCCCTTCCTCACCGACGAGGCACGCGCCGAGCTCGCCGCCCACCACGAGGGGGTGCAGCGAGTCGACGAGGTGGTGATCGGCGGCGTGCGGCTGAGCCGGGTGCATCGGCGCGGCGCTGACATGCACGCCGAGGTGATCTTCGAAGACACCCGCAAGGAGACCCTCGCCGACGGGAGGGAGCGCGAGGTCCTGGTCCACGAGCGCTGGGTGTTCCGCCGTGCGGCCAGCGCCACGTCGCTGCCTCCCGCCGAGATGATGGCCCTGTCGTGCCCCAGCTGCGGCTCGGCGATCGAGGTCGACGAGCTGGGGGCCTGCGCCAGCTGCGGCACACCGATCACCAAGGGCCAGCTGCAGTGGCAGGTGGCCCAGGTCGAGGTGGGCCATCGGGAGCGAGCCACGGCCCCCGAGGTGGGCTTCGTGGCGGGCGGCGACGAAGACAGCGTGAACTACCCCACGGTGCAAGACCCCCACCTGCAGGCAGAGGTGCGGCGCTTGCTCGCCCGCCACCCCGACCTGTCCATCCAGGGCTTCAGCCAGCGGGTGTCGCTGGTCTACCACCGGCTGCAGAGCGCGTGGTCCGACGCCACCTGGGAGCTCGCTCGCCCCTACGTCACCGACGCGCAGTTCCAGTCGCTCCGCTACTGGATGGACCGCTACAAGAAGCACGGCCTGGCAAACCGCCTGGTCGATGTGGAGCTGGAGCGGGTCACCGTCGTCAAGGTCGACACCGATGCCTGGTACGAGTCCATCACGGTGCGCATCTGGGGTTCGATGAAGGACTACGTGGAAGAGGTCTCCACGGGCAGGGTCGTGGGCGGCAACCAGCGCAAGGCCCGCCGCTTCAGCGAATACTGGACCTTCCTCCGCGCCGGCGGCACCGACGGCACGACCAAGGGCGACACCGATGCCTGCCCCTCCTGTGGCGCCCCCCTCGACCAGGTGTCGGCGGCCGGGATCTGCGGATACTGTGACAGCAAGATCACGTCGGGTCGCTACGACTGGGTGCTCACGCGCATCGAGCAGCCCGAGGCCTACGGGGGATGACACAGCCCTGCCCGCGTGTCGGACGACCGCGGGCATGCTACCCCTGCTCGAAGCCCAGGATGGAACCATGTGGATGCTCCTTGCTGCCGCCGCGATGGCCGAACCGACCCACGCTGCCATCGACGCCGCGTCCTGGGAGGAGGTCACCCGGCGCTCCCATGCCGACGCCGGTGAAGTCGTCGTCTCCCGGTCGACGGTGGATGGCGTCGACTGCTTCCGTGGCACCGCCAAGGTCGACGTGCCCGGGCAGAAGATGCTGGATGTGGTCGCCGATGTGGAGGGTGCCGTGCGCTGGTCCAGCGCGGGCGTCACCGAGGCGAAGCTCCTCGGCCGCAGCGGGGCCACCGTCGAGTACTTCCAGTACCTCGACGTGCCTGGCTGGACGATGGCCTCCGACCGGTTCTGGTTCCTCAAGGCGAACATCGAGTCGGGCAGCGACACCTGGGCGCTGCGCTGGTCGCGCCTGATCGACGGCGGCTCCCACAAGGAAGCCTATGCCAAGGTCAAGACCGACCACAGCTCGGCCGTCGAGCCGCCGACCAACGTGGGCAGCTGGGTGTTCGAGGCCGCTGACGGCGGCACGCGCCTGATCTACAGCGTGTGCACCCATCCGGGCGGGTCGATCCCCGTGGCGGTGCAGAACGCAGCGACGAAGAAGACGCTGCCCGACACCCTCGGCGATGTGGTTCGCGAGGCCCGCCGCCGGTGAGCGACTCGCTGGCCGCGCTGCAAGACGAGGTGCGTGCGTTCGTGCAGGCGCGCGACTGGGGTCGCTACCACAGCCCCCGCAACCTGGCGATGGCGCTGTCGGTCGAGGCCAACGAGCTGCTCGAGCTCTACCTGTGGTCCGCCGACGAAGGTCCTCAGCCCCTGCACCCGGCCAGGGCCCCCCGGGTGGCCGACGAAGCGGCAGACGTGCTGATGTGCTTGCTCAACCTGGCCGACCAGGCCGACATCGACCTGGCCGCCGCGCTGCGCGACAAGCTCGCGCGGGCGGAGAAGAAGTACCCCGCCGACCGCGTGCGCGGCCTAGCCCTGAAGTACGACGAGTACGACGAGTGGGGCGAGGAAGGCTGACGTAGATCAGGGCTCGGTGAGGCTCGGGTCGCCGTCGCCGTCGACGAACACGACCGTGTCGCCGGTGCGGATCCAGCCCGCCTCGAGCACCGAGGCGGTGATGCCGCCGTGACCGCGCATCGCGTTGTAGCCACCGGGCCCGAGGTTGGCCTCCATGCGGTTGCACGGTGCGCAGGGCCCCGTGCCCTGTAGCAGCGCTTCCCCTACTCGGAACACGCGGTCCTTCAAGGCCCACAGGTTGATCCCGGAGACCACGAGGTTGCGCCGCAGGTCAGCCGGGGAGACGGGCTGCCCAGCGAGGGCCTCGACGACGGCCAGGTGCTCGTGCTGCACCAGCGTGACCTGGCGCTTGCCGCGCCCGGAGCGTGCATGCCGATCGCCCTCGAGCCCGGTGCCCACCTGGCACAGCACCTCGCCGACAACCTGTATGGGCTGCTTTCGCCCCGGCGACAGACCGATCCATCGGACCTCGCCGTGCCGCGGGAAGCGTCGCAGCATCTGCTGCAGAGACGACGCCATCAGTACAGGCCGCTGCCCCCGCCCGTGCCGCCACCACCGCCGCCGCCCGAGCCGCCCGTCGCGCCGCCTCCGCCGCCCGAGCCGCCAGTGCTGCCGCCGCCGCCGCCCGAGCCGCCGGTGCTGCCGCCGCCGCCGCCGCCCGAGCCACCGGTGCC
>CBDUIC010000038.1:0-62040 GCA_965367245.1 uncultured bacterium
GACACCGACACCGACACCGACTCGGACACCGACACCGACACCGACACCGACACCGCCCCTACCGGCGACACCGGGCCGCTGGTCCCCTCCGCCAGCTGCACCCTCACCAGCGACAACGTGCTGCGCGCGTGGTGCGACGTGAACATCGACCCGCCGCAGCCCGTCTCCGTGCGGTTCGCGAAGGCCACCGGTGGCCCCGAGCGCGTGCACCACTCCGATGCCATCCAGGCGACCCACCAGATCGGCCTGTACATCATGGAGTCCGAGACCGACTACACCTGGCAGGTCGAGACCGACGCAGGCCCTGTGCCCGGGATGAGCGGCACACTGACCACCGGCACCCTGCCCATCGACGCCACGCTGTTCTACAACATCAGCGGCACCTCATCGGCTCAGTACGTGCTGCATCAGTCGCCGTGCGTGAACACGGGCATGGTGTTCGTCTCCGACACCCAGGGCAAGGTCGTCTGGTACCACAACATGGCCCCTCTGGCCGCGTTCGCAGCCGTCGACGGCGTGAACTGGACGCCAACCAACACCGTGCTGTCGATGGCCGGCGAGGGCATCGTCGAGGTCGACTGGATGGGCAACGAGCTGTTCTGGGCCGAGCGCCTGCAGCACTTCGCCGAGCGCATCCACCACGATGTCGGGCGCGACGGCGACATCACCTACGGGCTGTTCAACGAGTCGGTCACCCACAACAACGACACCTACACCCTCGACGGCTTCTACGCGTTCGACGCAGACAGCAACGTGGTGGGTGAGTGGCACCTGTACGACCACTTCCAGCCGCCGGGGCCCGACCCTACCGTCGGCAACGACTACAGCCACGCCAACGCCATCCTGGTCGAAGACGGCATTGCGACGCTGTCGTTCCGGCACATGTCTACCGTCGTGCAGGTCGACGCCGACCCCTACAGCCCCACCTTCGGTGAGGTGCTGTGGCGGCTCGAGGGCGACCCGAGCGATGCGCACTGGGGCTCCGACTACACCGTCGCCTCCTCCGCCGGCCTCACCCCGACCATCGAGAAGCAGCACAACCCCAACTTCGGCCCCGATGGCAGTCTCTACCTGTTCGACAACCGAAAAGACTTCCAGGAGCCCTCGCGGATGCTCCGGATCGAGCTCGACGACACCAGCGGCGTGGCCGACATCGCCGAGGCCTACTCGGTGCCGCTGCACTGCGACTTCCAGGGCGGAGCCTGGCAGGCCCCCAACGGCAACCCCATGCCCACCTGTGCCCCGCTACGCACTGCCTACGAGTTCGCCCAGGGGGCCGCGGTGCATCACTGGTCGCTTCAGGCGAGCTGCGCCGCGGGCATCGACATCTACCTGCCTCGCTACGTGCCGGTAGAGCCATGAGCCCCGACGCCGCTCGCCCCTGGGTCCACACCCTCGAGCCCCGCCCTCGCCGCCTGCTGTGCTTTCCCTTCGCGGGTGGCGGCACGGCAGCCTTTCGGGGGTGGTCGGACGCCCTGCCTGCCTCCATCGACGTGTGCCCCATCCAGCTGCCAGGGCGCCAGTCGCGCCTGTCTGAGGCGCCCATCGACGACCTGCGCGCCATGGTCGAGGCCATGCTGCCCCCTCTGCTCCCCGCGCTTCGTCGCACGCCCTACGCCTTGTACGGGCACAGCATGGGAGCGTGGCTGGCCTTCGAGCTGATCCGAGCCATGCGGCGCCTGCGTCGGCCCCTCCCCGAGCACCTGTTCGTGGCCGCCCGGCGCGCCCCCCACCTGCCGGGAACCCACAGCCCCCTCGGCAACCTGCCCCGGGAAGCGTTCATCGAGCAGGTGCAGGCCCGCTACAACGCCATCCCCCAGGCCCTCCTCGACCAGCCTCGGGTGCTCGACCTGTTCCTTCCTGCCCTACAGGCCGACTTCCGGCTCCTCGACACCTACCGCTATGTCGACGAGCCCCCCCTCGACGTGCCGATCACGGTGTTCTACGGCGAGCACGACGAGGTGGTCAGCCGCAAGGGGCTCCGGGCCTGGCAGGAGCACACCACCCAGCCGCTGCAGCTTCGCCCGATCCCCGGGGGCCACTTCTTCGTCACGGAGCACGCCGACCTCGTGACGGCAGCCATCGGCGGCGCGCTGCGCTGATCCGCTCTGCGCGCGCTCAGTCGAAGCCACACACCGAGCGATACGGCGCCACCGCGTCGGCGAAGCCTGTCCAGCGGAAGCCAGCCAGCACCGCGTCGCTCGCGAACGGGGTGTAGGCCAGCGCCACCACGCCTTCGACCCGCTCCAGCCCCCGAAACCAGCTCAGATCCCGCCGAGGCAGCGCCAGGGTGCTCGAGCCGTCGCTCCCCTTCCACAGGACCTCCCTCGAGGCCTGCCCCGGCACCGTCGCCCGCACCGTCGACAGCTTCGCCATCGAGCCGTTCTCCAGCACCACCGTCTCCACCGCCGCCACCCCCGGAAGCAGGTACACGTCGGCCTTGCCTCGGCGGCAGTGGACCTCGAGCACCGGCCGCCCGCTGGCCCCGGTGCGGGTGACCACCGACTGCTCGGCGGCGATGCGCAGGATCACCGTGTCGCCGGCTCCGGCCTCGAGCTCCCACGCCCCACGCGGCACCGGGGTCGACACGGGCGCGGGCACGGGTGCGGGCGCCGGCACGGGGACCGGCACGGGCGCCGGTGCGGGCACCGCGGAGATGCGCACCGTTGGGACCGGAGCCGGGGCCGGGGCCGGCACCTCCAGCACCACCACCTCGGGCTCGGGCTCGGGCTCGGGAACGGGCGCCGGCGCCGCCGGAGCGGAGCGCGGCGACGAAGGCCGCACCGAAGGGGCCGGACCGGGCTCCGGTGGCACCGCGGGCGCAGGTGCCGGGGCCGCCACGGGGGCCACCGGGGCGACGGGCGGGGGGTCTGGCAGTGCCTCCACCGGCTCCGGCCTGCGCCACCACACGACCCCCACCCCCACCAACAGCCCCAGGGCCGCGACCAGCGCACCCCGGGCCCACAGCGCAGGCACCGGCACCGCCACCCCACGTCGGGCCTTGCGCAGGGCATCCTGCAGGTCGCGGGCGGTGGGGTACATGCCTTGATGCGTGGCGGCGACCACCTGCGCCAGCGGGTCGGGCAGCGGGGCCCCGACCGCTTCCAGGGTGTCGGCGACGGCCCGCAGGTCGCCCTGCACCGAGCCCTGCCCCTCCAGCCCGAGGTCGACCAGCACCGGGCCCGCGGCCGACAGCACGATGCGGTCCGGGGCGATCCGCCCGTGGCACAGGTCGTGCCAGTGCGCCATCTCGATCCCGTCGAGGACCGCGATCAACACATCGGCGGCGGCTCCTGCCCCAAGCGAGGCGCTCATCACCTCGCCCTCGATCCATTCCCGGGCCACCATCACCCGACCGTCTTCGTCGCCCACCGCCACCAGCCGAGCCAGGGTGGGATGGTGCACCACGGCGACCTCCCGCAGCCGCGCGCGCAGGGCGACCGCTCGGGCCGGCGTCAGGTCGAGAGACCGCAGCGCACACCGTGCGCCGGACCGCTGAGCATCCGTCGCGCGCCACAGATCGTGGGCACCAGGAACGGGAGTACGGTCGAGAAAGCGAGCCATCGCGGCATCGTACGCGATCGGCCCTCCAGCGCGAACTCACGCCGAACAACCACTTGTCGAAAATTCTCCATCGGTCAGGTACACTTTTCTCGAAGGAGGCCGAGGTGGCGCATCCAAACGGCACGAACGAGCATCATGTCGATCACGCCCTGCTGCGTGCACGTGACAAGCTCGACGAAGCGTTGGCGCGCAGCCCCGAGCAGCCAGGCCTGCTGATGATGCGGGCCCGCGCGTCGAGTCGATGCGAGGCCGCCGAGGAGGCCGGCGCATGGTGGCTGCGGGCGGCGCAAGCCCACGAGGGCCGCCCGGAGGCCATCGACTGCCTGCGTGAGGCGGCCAGCTGTCTGCAGCAGGCCGGGGCCGGCGACGACGCATGCGACGCCTGGGAGCAGGTGCTCGAGCTCGATGCCTCTGACGGCCACCGCCTCGCCTTCGGCCGCTGCCTGTACGACCTCGGGCATCGCGACCAGGCACGCCGCGAGCTGCAGGCCGTCGCCGACTGCGACGACCACGACCTGGCCGGGCAGGCCTGCGAGCTGCTCGCCCGCTTCACGCCCGACCCCCTTCCATGGGCACGGCGGGGCGTGGAGCACGCGGCCAAGGCACGGCAGCGCCCGGAGTTCGGGAGGCGACTCGTGCAGCTCTCCTCCCTCCATCGCGAGGCGGGCGACGTGCGCAAGGCCGAGGCCTATCTCGAGCGCGCGAGGCCCTACCTGGGCGACGAAGTGGCGTCCGCCGTCGCGCGGAGTGGCTGAGGCCAGGTGACGCTGCGCGCCCTTCCTGGCACGATGGGTGAAGGCACACCCGGAGTCCCATGCCTGATCTGGCCGTCGGCCCCTTCCACCTGCTCCGCCCCATCGCCGAAGGGGGCATGGGGCAGGTGTGGGCGGCGAGGCACGATCGCACGCCGGTGGCCATCAAGGTGCTCACGGGAGGAGCGGCATGGGACCCGTCCTACCGGGCCCTGTTCCGCAACGAGGTCCGCGCCGCCGCCCAGCTCGAGCATCCCGGGATCATCGCCGTGCTCGACCACGGGGAGATCCCCGAGGGGGTTGCCGCCGCGACGCGCGGGCAGCTGGTGGCCGGAAGCCCCTACCTGGTCATGGAGTTCGCCTCCGGGGGCCGCCTGAGCCGCAAGCACATGCACTGGGGGCGCCTGCGGCTGCTGCTGCACCACCTGCTCGACGCGCTGGGCCATGCCCACGCACGGGGCGTGGTCCACCGCGATCTCAAGCCCAGCAACATCCTGCTGTCGGGCCGTGACGACCTGCGCGGTGGCGCCAAGCTGTCCGACTTCGGCATCGCCTGGGTGGGCGACCAGCCAGTCGACGCCGCCTTTGCCGGCACGGTGCAGTACATGGCACCCGAGCAGCACGCCGGCGACTGGACGGCCTATGGCCCCTGGACCGACCTGTACGCCCTGGGCGTGGTGTCGTGGTGGCTGGTGAGCGGCCGCACGCCCTTTCACGCCTACGGCGGGCGAGCCGTCGCCCGAGCACACTGGTTCCAGCCTCCTCCTCCCCTTGCCGCACGCTTCCCGCTGCCCCCTGGCTTGGAGGAGTGGCTGCGGGTGATGCTCCACAAGGATCCGTCGGCACGCTTCGCCTGCGCCGCCGACGCCGCCGCCGCCCTGCTGGAACTCGACGACAGCCCCCTGCCCACCGGCGAAGACGCGTTCGACGAAGACGGCGAGCAGCCCACCCTGCTCCAGGGGCGCACGGGCGGCCGCGGGGCGAGCACCAGCTCGGTGTCGCGGGTGCACTCCGACGGTCTGGGCGACCGCATCGCCACCGACGAGGCACCGATGGGCCCCGCCCCCGCCGAGGTGCCCCCCGACGTGCGCGCCCGCCTCCCCGTCGACTGGCGAGCCCAGGCGCCCCATGTGCCGGTCGCACTTCGCGGCGCTGGGCTCGGGTTGTTCGACCTGCGGGAGCCGCCCCTCGTGGGCCGTGTGCCGCCGCGGGACCACCTGTGGCGGGCCGTGCGCGCCTGCGACCGCACCGGCAAGCCACGGGTCGTGTGGCTGCGGGGGGGCGCCGGCGTCGGCAAGTCGCGCCTGGCCCGCTGGCTACAGCAGCGGATGCACGAGGTGGCGGGGTCCACCGGATGGTTCGTGGAGGAAGACGACCTCGACGACACCGTGGCGGGATGGCTCGGCGTCGAGCGGCTGGCGGCCGACGACCGGGCAGAGGCCATCCGAGAGCGCCTCAAGCGGTGTCCCCTCGCCGAGCTCCCTCAGGCCCTGGTCGAAGCCCTCGATCCCAGCGGTGGGCTCGAGCGCCACCAGCGCCTGGGCGCCTTCCGGGCCCTCCTCGAGGTGGAGTCGGCCGAGCGACCGGCCGTGCTGGTGGTCGACGACGCCGAGCTGTCCGACGATGCCGTGGCGTTGGCGGAGCAGCTGGTGCGGGCGCCTCAACGGGGGCGTCGGGCGGTCGTCATCGTGCTGGTCAGCCGCGACGACCGGCTCGCCGCCGACCCGAGCCGCGCCCAGCGCCTCGAGGCACTGGTCTCCGAGGCGCGCTCCTCGAAGCGGCTCGATCTGGGTCCCCTCTCCGACGACGAACAGCAGCTGCTGCTGAGCCGCATGGGGCTGGCGGGGCCTCTCGCCGCCCGGGTCGGCGCCCGGGCCCAGGGCAACCCGATGTTCCTGGTGCAGCTGGTGGGCGACTGGGTCGAGCGCGACCTGTTGGTGCTGGGGCCCGACGGCTTCGTCCTCGACGGGCCCGAGCCTGCGGTTCCGGAGACACTGTCGGGCGTGTGGCAGGACCGCATGGAGCAGTTGCTCGACCCGTTCCCCGAGGCCGTCGGTCGCTGGGTGGAGCGCGCGGCGGTGTGGGGCATGGAGATCGACGACGACGACTGGCACGTCCTGTGCGCCATGAGCGACGACGACATCGCCACCGCCGACCTGCTGGTCGCGCGCATGCTCGATGCCCGCCTGGCGGAGGAGACGCCCCATGGCTGGCGCTTCTCCCACGCCCTGCTCCGGGCCGGGGTCCTCGCCCGTGCTGATGCCGGAGCCCGTCGCGCCGCGCACCATGCTGCCGCCGCGATGCGCCTGCAGGCCAAAGAGCCCCCCGACGAGGCCCGTCGCGGCTTCCACCTCCTCGCGGCTGGAGAGGCCCAGCAGGCCGTCGATGCGTTGCTGGGAGGCTTCGACGCCGCCCTCGCCCGCCACGGGGTCCCCGCCGCGCAGCGCATCTACCTGCCCTGCCAGGAAGCGATGGACAAGGCCCTCGCCCCCGACGACCCGCGCTGGTCGACCCTGTGGCGTCACCGCAGCCAGCTGTTGTTGCTCCAGGGCGACCGCGACGCAGCCCGCGACTGGGCCCAGCAGGCCTGCGATCACGCCGATGGCCGCGACCTCGACCGCTGGTGTGACGCCGTGCTCCACCTCGCCCGGGTCCTCGAGCAGGCGGGTCAGCTGGGGCCTGCCCTGCACGAGGTGAAGCGAGCGGTCACCCGTCGGCTGCGACAGGGGCGCCGCGACCTGCGGCTGGCCTCCATGCTTCAGCGCATGGCCTCCCTCGCCCGCACGACCGGCGCGATGGCCGATGCCGACCAGTGGGCCACGCAGGCGCTGGGGCTGCTCTACCGACACGATGCGCCCCCGCAACGGATCGGGGCTGCCTTGATGGACCAAGCGGTCAACGCCGCCCACGCGGGCGACCGGCCCCGAGCCCTGGAGCTGTTCGACAGCTCCGCCGAGTACCTCGACCCCCACGGCACCCGACTGCAGCAGGCGCACCTGCAGAACAACCGAGCCGACACCCTGCTCAAGCTCGGGCGGCAGGAGGAGGCGCTGCAGGGCTTCACCGCTGCCGCCGCCGCGATGACCGCCCTGGGAGCCGATGCGGTGATCCCCGAGCTCAACCTCGCCCTGGGCCACCTGCGGGTCGGCCGTGACGACGAGGCCGATGCCGTCCTTCGTCCCCTGCTGCTCGGCAACCCCGGCCGCGCGGCCCACTTCGGCGCGCTGGTCGAGCTGTCGGCGGCGGTGGTCGATGCCCGGCGGGGCGACCACGAAGCGGCGGCAAGGCGCCTGGCCCCCGCGGCCGAGGTGCTCCGGGAGGCAGCGATGGTCGACACCGATCTGCTGGCTCTGTACCAGATGATCGGGCGAGCCACCCAAGGGCCCGGCGAGGCCATGGCCTGGCACCTGGCACGGGAGCAGGCCGTGCGCCTAGGCGATGCCGAAGCCATCACCGAGGCGCAGTCCCACCTGCCCGGCTAGGCCGCGCTGCGCTCGCCGGGGCGGTGCGCATCGGCGACCACCAAGGCCGCCTCGAGCACCTCGCTCATGTGCTCGACGAACACGAACTCCAGCTCATCGCGTACCTCCTGGGGCACGTCGTCGATGTCACGCTCGTTGGCCTTGGGCAGGATCACCCGCTTGAGCCCCAGTCGATGGGCCCCGAGGACCTTGCTCTTGATGCCCCCCACCGGCAGCACGCGCCCGCGCAGGGTCGCCTCGCCGGTCATCGCGGTGTCGTCTCGGACCGGCCGGTTCGACAGCAGCGACGCCAGCGTGGTGAACATGGTCACCCCGGCCGACGGACCATCCTTGGGCACGCCACCCGCCGGCACGTGGATGTGCACATCCTGGTCCGACAACACATCGAGGGGGATGCCGAGGGACTCGGCGTGGGCCAGCACATAGGTGAGCGCTGCCCGCGCCGACTCCTTCATCACGTCGCCCAGCTGACCGGTGAGCACCAGCTGGCCCCGCCCGGGCAAGGTGCTGGCCTCGACGTACAGCACGCTGCCGCCGACCGGCGTCCAGGCGAGACCGCGCGCGATGCCCGGCTGCTTGGTCGCCTCCGGCTCCTGCTCGGCGAACATGCGCTTGCCCAGGAACGCCTCGAGGTTGTCGACATCGACGTGCAGGGGCCCCTCCAGCTCTCCCTTGGCGGACTTCACCGCCGCGGCGCGGAACACCTTGCCCAAGACGCGCTGCAGCTCGCGCACGCCCGCCTCCCGGGTCCACCCGTCGATGGCCACCTGCAGGGCTTCATCGGTGAACACCACGTCGTCGGCGGTCAGCCCAGCCTGGCCCGCGACCACGCCCAGCAAGTGCTTGCGGGCGATGACCAGCTTCTCGTCGCGGCTGTAGCCAGCGATCGACAGGATCTGCATCCGGTCGCGCAGGGGGCCCGGCACGCGGGACAGGTCGTTGCTCGTCGCCACGAACAGCACCTTCGACAGATCGAAGGGGACCTCGAGGTAGCGGTCCACGAAGGCGTGGTTCTGCTCGGGGTCGAGGATCTCCAGCAGCGCCGACGACGGGTCACCCCAGGTGCCGGTGCCCAGCTTGTCGATCTCGTCGAGGAGGACCACCGCATCGGCCGTGCCCGCACGACGCAGCCCCTCGATCAGCCGACCGGGACGGGCGCCGATGTAGGTGCGTCGGTGACCGCGCAGCTCCGACTCGTCGCGCACGCCACCGAGGGCGACCCGCACGAGCTTGCGACCGGTCGCGTCGGCGATGGCCTGGCCGATGCTCGTCTTGCCGACGCCGGGGGGGCCGTCGAGGAGCAGCACGTCGGCCCGCCCCGACCCGGCCAGCTTGCGCACAGCCAGGTGCTCCACGACCTGACGCTTCACGTCGTCGAGCCCATAGTGCGAGCTGTCGAGAGCTGCCTCGAGGGCGGCCAGGTCGACATCCACCGCGCTGTGGGTGCTCCACGGCATATCGGCGATCCACTCGAGCCAGTCGATGGCGACGCTGCGCTCCGGCGACTGGTTGCCCAGGCGCTCGAGGCGGCGGATCTCACGGTCCACCACCTCCTGCACCTCGTCGGGCAGCTCCGTGTCGTCGAGGCGCTCCTTGAGACGGCCCAGATCGTCGTCGTCGCCGGACTGCCCCAGCTCCTCCTGGATGGCCTTGAGCTGCTGCCGTAGCAGGAACTCGCGCTGCTGATCACGGGTGGCCTCCTGCACGCGCTCCTTGATGGAGTCGCGGGCCGCCACAGCCTCACGGGCACGCACCAGCTCGTGCATCACGCGCTCGGCACGCGCCACCGGGTCGTGGGTGACCAGCACTTCCTTGCCGAAGTCGGGCTGCGCCTCGAGGCTGCTCGCCACCGCGTCGACGAAGATGGTGCGCGGCAAGGCAAGCAGCATCGGCAGCGCCGGCCCCGCCCCGAACACCTCGGCCGACTTCTCGACCTCCTCGCGGAAGGCCGACAGCATGCCCTGCCCCTCCGCATCGGCGGGCCACACCTCCTCCACCGCCGACCACATCGCCTCGAGGTGGGGCTGCGTGCTCGGAAAGCCGGTCAGCTGCACGCGGGCAATCCCCTGGAGGACCGCACGCACGCCCTTCCCCGAGCCCTTCTGCGTCTCGACCACCCGGGCCAGCACGGCCGTGGGCAGCAGATCCGAGGGCGCCGGATTGCTCACCGGCTCTCGCTGCGTGGCGACGAGCAGGTACTCGCCGGTCGCCTTCAGCGCCGACAAGGAGCGAGGGCGGCCGACCATGTAGGGCGCGACGCCGCCAGGAAGCAGCACGCCGCGCCGCAGCGCGAGCACGGGCAAGGTGGAAGGCAAGTCGTCGGGCACAGAGAAGTCCAAGCGGATCTGGGCCATGGGGCACACTCCTGTCGTCGCACGGCATCGGAGGGCGCCATGTAGCGGCAGCGCTCCTGCTGTATGCCAAGGGTAGGCACACGGCGGAGCCCGCCAACCACTGCGAGGTCACAAACTGTCAGCGGAGCGCTGACGTTAACGAAGGCCGTGCCGATTCAGCAAACGGTACAAGGTCTTACGGTCGACTCCGCCCATCCGCGCGGCCTTGGCCAGGTTGCCCCCTGCCCGTTTGACCAGGTCTTTCAGGTATTGCTGCTCGAAGGCATCGAGCAGGGTCTCCCGGGCCTCGTGGTAGGTGCCGGTGACCAGGTTGGGGTCGAGCTCGACGGGGCCCGAGGGCCGCTCACGACCCGCGATGGCGTCGGGAAGCGCCGCGAGGGGGATGTCGGTGCCGTCGGTGAACGGGATGGCCCGCTGCACGACGTTGCGCAGCTCTCGCACGTTGCCCGGCCAGCGCCACACTCGAAACAGCTCCGCCACCTCGGGCGACAGCGACGTGACCCCATGGCCCGCGACGGCTCCGAGGAAGTGCGACACCAGCGCGGGCAGGTCTTCCAGACGGTCACGCAGCGGGGGGACCTCGATCTCGACGGTCGCCAGGCGGTAGTACAGGTCGGCGCGAAAGTTGCCTTCCTGCACCTCGTCTTTGAGGTCGCGGTTGGTCGCCGCGACGATGCGCACATCGACCGGCCGATAGCGCGTGTCGCCCACCCGGCGGATGGCCCGCTGCTCCAGGGCGCGCAGCAGGTGGGGCTGCAGGTCGAGGGGGAGCTCGCCGATCTCGTCGAGGAACAGCGTGCCCCCGTCAGCCCGCTCGAACAGGCCCGGCGCATCGGCCTCGGCCCCCGTGAACGCCCCCTTGACGTGGCCGAACAGCTCCCGAGCGATCAGCTCATGGGGGACCGCGGCGGCGTCGAACACCACCATCGGCCCCGCACGGCGCCCCGACTGGGCGTGCAGCGCCCGCGACACCAGCTCCTTGCCGGTGCCCGTCTCCCCGTGCACCAGCACCGACAGCTCGGTGGGCGCGAGGCGTGCGAGCACGGTGTACAGCTCGCGCATGGCCTGGCTGCCACCGATGAGGCCCACATAGCTGTCGGCCGTGCTCGGCTCGATGTCGTGCACCTCGTCGACCGGGGTGATCTCGACCTCGGTGCGGCCGATGCGGGCCCGGGTCGGCTGGTGGATGTAGACCTCGCGCACGCGGTTGCCGCCGATCTTCACCCCGTTGGTCGAGCCCAGGTCGCGAAGCAGCGGGCCCCCGGGGGTTCGTCGGATCTCACAGTGCGCGCCACTCACCGCGGAGTCGTGCAGCACCAGCTCGTTGCTGTCGTCGGCGCCGATGCGCACCACGGGCACGTCGAACAGCAGGTCTTGCGGGGCATCAGCGCCTACCAGCACCCGAACGCGCAGGCGCCTGAGAGTCAGCCTCCGCTGGCCGGTGGGGTCGGTGAGGATCGACGTCTGCCCTGCCACGAAGCCTCCGCTGCGCCTGACGCGCCGACGCAGTGTAGCAGCGCCGGTGACGCCAGCGCGGCGCTAGACTCGATCAGCGGCAGCGATCGAGCTTGAAGCTCCGGCCCTTGCCCTGGAAGCACCAGGTGTCGGGGTCGTTCTCGGGACGAAGCTGGAAGGACTGCTCCCCGTCGCCGCTGACGAGCTTGACCGAGTGGTAGCCAGGCGACAGGTCGATGTGCAGCGGCGTCACGCCGGCGGGCCGACCGTCGATCACGACCTGCACGCCGGGACGCTCGGTGCGGATCTCGACCAGCATCGTGTCGAGGCCGTCGAGCTGTGCGGCGAGGTCTTCGGTGGCGAGCTCCTCGCTGGCGCCGACGAACTGGGCCGCCGCGTTGCTGGCCCCCACCTCGACCGCCCAGTCTTCCGGGTCGCTGCTCAGCAGATCGGTGCCGCTGCCATCGTCGCGGTAGCCGAGGGCGTCGTTGTCGCCGCACAGCTCGCCGTAGCAGGCAGGAGCCGCTGGCGCGGGAGGCGCCGCAGCGGCGACCGGGGCCACCGGCGCGGGGGCGGCGTAGGGGTCGGCAGCCGGGGCAGCGTAGGGGTCGGCAGCCGGGGCAGCGTAGGACCCCGCCTGCGGGCTGGGGGCCGTGTAGGCCGATGCCGGCGACACCACGGCTGCGGGCGCAGCCACCGGGCTCGGCGCGGGGGGCGGCGCGGTGAAGGCCGGGGGCGCGACGGCGGCCGCGGCGACGGCGGCCTGCGGGGACGGGGCCGTCCATGCGGGGGCGGCGGGCGCCGGAGCTGCAGCGGGAACCGGCGCAGCCGGGGTCGGCGCGCTGTAGGCGGGGGCCGCGGGGGCATCCGCCACCGCGACCGCGTCGTCGGAGCCCGACCCTGTCAGCGCGGCCACGCCTGCCCCCACGAGGCTGGAGGCCGAGTCGACCCAGGAGGCCGCGGCGGGGGCAGTGGGGAGTGCGTCGTCTTCCAGCCACTCGCTGTCGACCGGCCGAGCGCGGTCGGCCTCGAGGCCAGCGACCAGGGCGTCGAGCTCGTCGTCGGAGCCATCGTCGCCGAGCAGATCGGTGGTGTCGTGGTGTCGCTCTGCCGCCAGGTCGGCCATCAGGGCGTCGGTGGGGTCGACATCGGCGGCAGCCTCGGGGGCCATCGCCACGGCGGGAGCGGCCGGCGCGGCCGGCGCGGTGTAGGCCGGGGCGGGCGCGGCCGGAGCCGCGTAGGCCGGGGCGGCCGGAGCTGCTGGAGCTGCTGGAGCCTGAGCGTAGGCCGGCGGGGCCGGGGCCGCGTAGGGGCTGGGAGCAGCCGGGGCCTCGGGAGCGGGACCTGCCGACCGCATGCGCGACACCAGGTCGCTGGCGGCATCGACCCAGCTTCCCTCGGACGCAGCCGGCTCGGCGGCCGCTGCCACCACCGGCGGGCGGGGCGCTGCCGCGGGGGCGGCGGGAGCCGCAGCGGGGGCAGCCGCTGGAGCGACCGGCGCCACGGGGGCCTCGGCCCGAGCGGTACGCTGGGGGCTACGAGCAGGCGCGCGACGCTGGGCCTTGGGGGCGCGAGCGGGTGCTCGCTTCGCGGGGGCGGCATCGGCCTTGGCCGTCTGCACGGGCGCCTCGACGGCGCGGGACTCCACCTGCGGCAGCTCCGGTGCCGGCTCGGCCGGCAACTCGGCCTGGGCCACCGGCTGCTGAGCCGGAGCGAGGCCTGCGGGCATGTCGAGGCCAGGCGCCGTCATGGCAGCACCGATGAGCAGACCCACCGTAAGAGCGACCACGCTGGAGCCCATGACGCCGAGGCCACCGGCCCCCAGCACCACCCCACCCGCGATCAGCCCGGTGCGGCGAGACACGGGCACCGGCGTGAAGGCCCCCGCGGCCGCGCGGCGGGTCAGTGGCGTCCACTCCGTCTGCTCGGAGCCGTAGTCGTCGCCGATGGGGATGCCGACGCCCAGGCCCTCGGGGCCCGCCGGAGGACGCGGTGGCGGCGTCTGGGCTCGACGAGCCCGATCCATCCATGCTCCGTCACGTAGTCGCTGATCCATGTCGTGCTCCCGCCGTCGCCTAAGTGCGCCTCGCGAGTGCAACAATCGATCCATGTTCTGCGACGTTCTTCCCTGGGCTCAGCGACCAACCGCGTCAAAATGATCGCGCTGCCATGGGACAGTGGGGCGCCTGCGCCCCATCCAACTCAGCGGCCGTTGTCTTCGCGCTCGCTCTCAGCTTCCATCTCCGCCATCTCCTCGCGGGTGGCGTTCATCTTGTGGCCGGACTTGTTGGAGTCACCCTTGTGCTGGAAGTCCCACTTCCACTCTCGCTCGCGGGCATCTTGTGGGATGACGACGGGCGGCCACGCATCCCGTTGCTGAGGGGCTGCCTGAGCCTCTGGACGAGCCTCGATCTCCTCGCGGCCATCTTCGGGGACATTCACGGGATCGAAGTCGTCGGCCGGTGGCTCCGCCTCGACAGCGACTTCGGGGACCTCGGGGGCCTCGGGCTCCTCGAAGGTCACGCTCTCACCGCAACCGGCCAGCACCCACAAGATCAGAAAGGCCATGCTCCCTCCTCGGAGAGCATGGCAGGTCTAGCCACAGCGATCAACGTCAAGGGCACGGACCTGCATCGGGGCACCACTGGATCTCTGCCATCATCTCGAACCGAGACCTGATGTTCGCAGGCATCGGAATGATTCCCACCAACGGCTGGAACGGCGCCGTGGTGGACACCACGAGCATGTCGTAGGGTGCGTCGGTGTGGAAGCTCGCCGTCGGTGTGCCCGTCACATTGAAGTCGTCGAGCATCTGCTGCGCGCGGATGTTCGCTGCCGCGACCTGCTTGGACCCCTGGGTGTCGAACCCCTTCATCTCCTTCGACCCAAACCGAACTCCGAACCGAACCCCGTCCATCGTGGCTCGTTGGACCATGTGGTAGCGGCTCATGTACCAGCCCAGGTCGACCAGGCCGGACACCAGGATGGCAATCGGCAGAAGCCAGAGCCCGAATTCGATGGCCGCGGCACCGCGGCGCTTCGTGCGTTGCGTCTTCATGAGAACTCCTAGTTCCGCTGCCATTCGAGGACCTGGCGACCCTTAGCGTGGACGTTGGGAGGCATCGGCACGAAACCAACCAGCGGGGTCATCGCCCACGTCACCTCACACACGAGCTCACGAACCGCCTCGTCGTTGCCTGCCACGTTGAGGGTCACGGTCTGATCGATGCACTGGTAGACACATGAGCTGCCGCAGATCATGCTGGCGATCTCTTCCATCCGGTCTTCACCGAGCTGTTCCAGATCGGCACCAGACGCTGGGTCGGTGATGGCGCCCTCACGGGTGCCCTCGAGCACAGCCGCGTCGAGGATGGCCTGCGCACCGAAGTAGTACCCGAAGTCGATCACTCCCATGATCATGGCAAAGAAGACCGGCATCGTCAGACCGAACTCAATGGCGTTCGCTCCTCTACGCTTCGTTCGTCTCATGAGGGCCTCCATCAGTCCACCACCACGACGGGGATGGAGCGTGCAATGTCGAGCATCACGCCCTCGAGGCCCTCGGCGCTCGGTGCGTGGTGGTAGGTGCCAATCCCGCGGGTGGCATCTTCCATGAGCGTGTGGTCGATGTCGTCGCCGAAGCTCACCGTCCACACGTGGTAGCCATCATCCCAAGCCGCCGCTGTGGCGTTCTTGAAGTCGTTGTCCGAGCAGGCTGTGGGGTTTCCGTCTGAGATGACGATCATGGCCTTGAAGGCCAACTCGTTGTCGCTGCCGTCCAGCATCGTGCGGGCCACGTTCACACCGTCGCGCTGATCGGTGTTGCCGCTACACGCGAACAGGTCTTCTCCGACATCATTGCCACTCGGCGTGCCAGCAGGAGCCCAGCCACCGTCGCGAGTACAGTAGCCCCAGTTCCCCCACATATCGAGGATGTCGGCCTCGTTGCCGTCGACATAGCGAAGCGGATCGTACTGGCCAGCGCTGGCACTGAACCAGGCGACACCCAGCTTGTCTTGGGGCACCTGATGATCGACCATGTACACGGAAAAGACGCCGAGCGCGTCACGAACACCCTCCCACCCCTGGTAGCCGCCGCTCCAGCCAGCCGGCCAGGCCATCGAGCACGACTTGTCGACAACCACCACGATCTCCCGCGGGTTGGAGGCGGTGATCCCCGACTGCGACACATCTGCGGTGTTCTGCCCGATGACGGGGGCCAGGAACAGCTGCAGAGCGTCGGCAGCCTTGCGGTCGACCTGTGCGTAGGCCGCATTGTAGGGCTGCGCATCGGCGTTGAAGTTGCCAGTGTTCGGGTTGAACTGGCCGAACTTCAACTCGTTCAGGTTGCCCCGCTCGCCCAGCCCCACGAAGTTGTTCTGCACGACGTGGTTGGCCGCAGCGATGCCGTCTGCCTTCCGGCCTGCGATGTCGGCAGCGTCGGAGTAGCGGTAGGCGATCAGCGCAGCGTGCGATGCCGCGTCAGACACGGCCTGCGCCTGGTTGTTCGTCATCGCGATGTAGGAGATGTCGACCCCGAGGGCACCGAAGCCGATGATCGCTGTAGCGAACACGCCCATGAACATCGAGTAGTTGCCGCGCCGGTTCGTTTCGCGCTCTGTGGTCATTCCGACCTCCCTGCTGATGTTGTTGTACCTCGGGCGTCGTGTCACACGATTACGTTCCGATTACATCGGCGTTGGGACTCCACTATGAGCAACACGAGTGGTAGCGCGAGGTCCCTGCCGGCGAGCCGCGCTATGGGTCGCGTCTTGGAGGATCCGCATGGCAGCGCACCTGGTAGCCGACGGCGTCGAGATGGCCTTCGGTGACCGTCAGATCCTTCGCGGGGCGAACCTGCGCCTGCACCCTGGGGATCGGGTCGGTCTGGTCGGGGCGAACGGCTGCGGCAAGTCGACCCTGTTGTCGATCCTGGCGGGCCAGGCCGATGCCACGGCCGGCCGGGTCGAGCGCAAGGGGCGACTCGCGGTGCTCACCCAGGATCCGGAGCTGCACGGCCCCACGGTGCGCGATGCCATCACCGAGTCGGTGGCGTGGCACAGGGAGCTGGTGGAGGGCTACGAGGCCGCCCTCGCCGAGGGCGATGTCGACAAGGCCGCGACGCTGCAAGACCGCCTCGACCAGCACGGCTGGGAGATCGACCACAAGGTCGAGGGCATGCTTCAGCGCGTCGGCGCGCCCCCGCTGGAGGCGGCGGTCGACACCCTGTCGGGGGGCGAACGCCGCAGGGTGGCGCTGGCCGGATGCCTGCTGTCGGGCCCCGATCTCCTCCTCCTCGACGAGCCCACCAACCACCTCGACGCCGAGGTCGTGGAGTGGCTCGAGGCCTACCTGCTCGGCTTCCGCGGCGCGTTGCTGCTGGTCACCCACGACCGCTACCTGCTCGAGGCCGTCGCCGACCGCATCGTCGAGGTCGAAGATGGCCAGTGCGTGCCCTACGAGGGCAGCTACACCGACTACCTGATCGCCCGGGCCGAGCGCCAGGCCTCCAAGGAACAGTCGCGCGAGCGCATGCTCCGCATGGTCGCCTCGGAGGCGGCCTGGGCTGCGCGCAGCCCCTCAGCCCGAAGCACCAAGCAGAAGGCACGGCTGCAGCGCCTCGATGCCCTCAAGGAACAGGTGCCCACGCTGGTCGACCGGTCCTTCTCCCTCGACCTGACCACCGGGGTGCACCAGGGCGCCACCCTCCTCGAGCTGCACGGCGCGAGCAAGACCTACGACGAGCCGCTGTTTCACGACCTCGACCTCGTCCTCCGCCCCGGCGATCGGCTGGGCATCATGGGCCCCAACGGCGCCGGCAAGTCCACCCTGCTGCGCATCCTCCGCCGCGTCGAGACGCCCGACACCGGCGAGCTGCTGGTCGGCCCCCGGGCGAAGCTCGGCGTCCTCGACCAGCAGCGCAGCGGGCTCGACGACGAGTCCACCGTCTTCGAGGCCGCCGGCGACGGCAACGACCGCGTGCCGATGGGCGATGGCTGGCTTCACGTGGCCAGCTTCCTCGACCGCTTCGCCTTCTCCCGCGAGCACTTCGACCAGCAGGTCTCCGCCCTCTCCGGTGGCGAGCGGGCGCGCCTGCTCCTCGCCAAGCTGATGCTGCAGGGCGCTACCGTGCTGCTCCTCGACGAGCCCACCAACGACCTCGACCTGCTCACCCTGCGCATCCTCGAGGAGGCGCTGCTCTCCTACGACGGCGGCGTGATCGTCGTCACCCACGACCGCGCCTTCCTCGACCGCGTCGCCACGGGCGTGCTCGCCTTCGAGGGCGACGGGCGCACCCAGCTGTATGCCAGCCGCACCCAGGCCCTCGCCGCCGCCAAGCGCCGTCAGCAGCAGGCTCAGGCCGTCGAACAGGCGGCCGCGGCCCCTCCTCCCGCCGCCCCGCCGCCCAAGCCGAAGGGGCAGCGGCTCTCCTACCAGGAGCGCAAGGAGCTCGAGGCCCTGCCCGACCAGATCGATGCCCTCGAGACCGAGCTGGCCGCCCTCGAGGCCACCCTGGGCGACCCCGCCACCTACCGTGACCGCGCCGACGACGTGCCCGAGCTGTCCGCCCGAGCTCAGGCGCTGCCCGCCGAGATCGAGGTCCTCTTCACCCGCTGGGAGGCGCTGTCGGAGCGCGACGCGTAGCGGCTCAGGTGCCCGGCGGCGACTCGCCCGCCAGCTCCCAGGCGACCGCGGGGGCCTGGTCCTGCGCGGCGGCCAGCCACTCCTTGGCGTAGCTCACCACCTCGTCGTCGAGGCCCCGGCCCGCCCGCGCCCGGATCGCAGCGTAGGTGCGAAGCCGGTGCATCGTGACCACTCGCGGGTCGTCGTGAGGCATCGCCCACGCGTCGGTGAGCTCCAGGGCAGCGTTGGTGACCCGCACCACGTCTTGGGGATGCTCGTGGCGCTGCGTGTGCACCACCAGCTGCATCCACACATCCCCGTCCTCGGGCACGAGCTGCACGTGGGACTCCGCCAGCGACTTCCACGTCCACATGTCGCTGCGGGCCTGCGCATCCGCCAGCAACAGCCTCGAGGCGTGGGCCTGGTGCCGGCTGTGCTTGCGCGCCGCCACCTTGTACAGGCAGCTGCGGGCCGTCGGCATCATCCATCCACCGTGGGCTGCTGCCTCCAGCGACTCCGTCGCGCCGCACGGTGCCGCGAGTGCGCTCGAAGCGAACAGGGCGAGGGCAATAGCGACCATGGGGACCTCCTGCCCCCCCTCTCGGATCACCTCCGGGAGATTCCAGGCGCCGACGCCACAGGCAGCACCGGCACCCGATCCTGGATCGCCGGAAGGGTGCCGCGACGGCGAAACACCGGCCGGGGCCGCTCCACCCGATCGGGGTAGTGCCCCCAGACCGACGCGAGGTGCACCGAGGGATGCAGCACCCGCAGCCTCGCCTCCCCCTCCAGCTCCCGCAACCACCGAAACGGCATCGCCCACTCGGGGTGCCCCAGGAGCTCTTGAAGGGGGACCGTGCAGTTGGTCGACCACCAGTGGTAGCGCCCCTGCAGGTCGTCGCGGTCCCGCAGCCGCTGCAGCTGGTCGTCGAGCTTCGCCTCGAGCTGCAGCACCATCGCGTCGGCCTCGGCCCGGTCGACCGGCAGCCACAGCTCGTAGATCTCCCGGTTGGCCGTATGGGACTGCGCAAAGAACCCCCCATCGACCGGATCGTCGTTGCGGAAGTGGAACAGCGCCCCGCGCTGCGACCGCAGGTAGGTCTCGTCGTCGAGCACGTCTTCCCCGGCCAGCACCCGCTCGATCTCCCCCTGGTTGCCCGGGCCAAAGCGGTAGGTCTCGTACTCGGCGTCGTGCAGCGCACCGTCGAGGCACGTCAGCGCCCGCACCGAGGCATGCCCCCAGCCCATCGTGCCCTGCTTGCGGCTGTAGACCACCGCCGCCACGCCCAGGGTGTGCAGCCGCTGCCCGCGCAGCAGGGGATCGTCGGGACTCGGCTCCGGGCACCGCAGCGCCTGCCGCACCGGCCACGCGCCCACCGTCGGAGCCAGCGAGGTCGGGTCGACCTGCCAGCCCCCGGCGAAGGCCAGTCCCAGCAGCCAGGCGAACATGGGGTCCCCCTACCCTGGCCGACGCGCGACGGATAGCGTCTGACCATGCTGACCCTGCTCCTGGCTTGTTCCTTCGTCGATCCGGTCGCGCCGCGCGAGGTGCCCACCCTCCCCGACGACGAGCGCGCGGTGGTCGACGCCCAGCGTGATGCCCTGCTGCGCACTGACGCCGGGGTGGAGCTGTGGCGGGCCCTCGACGCCCATGGCACCGCCGGGCGCTGGGCCTTGCTGGGAGAGCCCCGGGTGGAGCTCGCCGACGGCACCGTCCTCACCGCCGACGACCCGCGCCACGCCATGCTCCTCGCCCCCTTCTCCGGCCTTCCCTACGATGGCGAGCCCGGCCTGGCCTACGACGACCTCGCCCCCCTCGTGACCATCCCCACCGGCCAGCTACGCCTCGATCCCGCCACGCGGCGGGTGCTCGCGGTCACCGACGAGGCCGGCACCTGGGAGCTGTCCGATCACCGGCCGGTCGATCGCATGGTGCTTCCTCACACCCTCGTCGACCCTGCGGGAACCGTGCACGAAGTGGCCCGCTACGCGTTCGCCGACGGGCCCTGATCGGCCACCTTCTTGCGGGCCGCCGCCCACTCCATGTCGGCGATGTAGCGCGAGATGCCAGGGAAGTGACGGTACATCCACCAGATGAACCACACGTCGAGCCCGGGGAAGTTCTCGAACCGGCCCCGCTCGATGCTCTTCGCCAGCGTCTTCGCCACGTCGTCGGGCTGGTGGGTCTTGCTGAAGGAGCTGTCGGACTCCATCGCCCACACCGCCGGGGGCTTGCTCTCGTTCTCCTGCTTGAGGCCGGGGGTGTCGGTGGTGCCCGGGTAGAACAGGGTCACGCGGATGCCGTGGGGCTTGAGCTCCATCCGCAGGCTCTCGGCGAAGCCCGCCACGGCGTACTTGCTGCCCGAGTAGGCGCAGTAGCCGCTCGTCGACATGAAGCCGAGGGCCGAGCTGACGAAGCAGACATCGCCGCGGCCCTGCTCCATCATGCCGGGCAGGAAGGCCCGCACGACGTTGGCGTGGCCCAGGTAGTTCACCCCGATCATCCGATCGAAGGCGCTGTCGTCGAGCTCGTGCACGTAGCCGGTGATCGCCATGCCCACGTTGGTGATCACCACGTCGCAGGGCCCACCGAGCTGCCCGTTGACCGTGTCGACGGCCTCGCGCACCGCGTCGCGATCGGTGACGTCGACGGCCACCGAGCCGTGCCGCCCTTCCGGGAAGGCCTGCTTCAGCTGAGCGACGGTCTCGTCGAGGGGACCTTGCCTTCGCGCCCCCACCACCACGTGCGCACCCTGTCGCGCCAGCTCGACCGCGGTGCAGCGCCCGATGCCCTCGGACCCTCCCGCCAGGAACACGCGTCGATCGGTGAAGTAGCCCATGCCGCCCTCCGGTCGGGGCGCCTATCCGCCGCCGCCCACCGGGGCACCTACTGGCTCGGCGGGCACACCTGCTTGCCGTCGAGACGGATGCGGTAGCCCACGTCGCACTCGATCTTGCCGTAGCGCTCGTACTCCTTGCACAGATCGCGACCGTCGATCACCACGGTGTCGTCGCCCGCGCAGCTCGCGTCGATCACCGAGTCGGTGGACAGGAGGTCCATCAGCACGTCACAGCCGCCCAGCAGCGGCATCAGCAGCACGAACGAGCGGAGCCTCACGGTCACCTCCGCCCCCATGGTACAGGACCGCTCTGGAGAGCTCCCCCATGCGCACCCTGCTTCCGCTGCTGGCCCTCGCCTGCGCCCCCAAGTCCCCCACCCCTTCCGCGGCGCCGGCCGCCACCGAGGTCGAGCCGGCGATGCCCTTCGACCCCGACGTGCGCCACGGCACCCTCGACAACGGACTGCGCTGGTTCGTCGAGACCAACGCCGAGCCCCGTGACCGGGTGGTGCTGCGGCTGGTGGTCGACGCCGGCTCCGCCCTCGAAGACGACGACCAGCAGGGCCTCGCGCACTTCCTCGAGCACATGGCCTTCAACGGCACCGAGCACTTCCCCGGCAACGAGCTGATCACCTACCTCGAGGGCATCGGCGCCCGCTTCGGGCCCCACCTCAACGCCCACACCAGCTTCGACGAGACCGTCTACAAGCTCACCGTGCCCACCGACGACCCCGAGGTCCTCGCGACGGCCTTCCAGGTCCTCGACGACTGGGCGGGGGGCCTCGCCCTCGATCCCGACGAGATCGAGAAGGAGCGCGGGGTGGTCATCGAGGAGTGGCGCACGCGGCTGAACGCCGGCGGCCGCATCTTCGAGCAGACCGCCCCGCTGCTGTTCCACGAGGCTCGCTACGCCGACCGACTGCCCATCGGCACCAAGGAGTCCCTCGAGTCGTTCGAGCACGAGGCCCTCGCTCGGTTCTACGACGACTGGTACCGCCCCGAGCTGATGAGCGTCATCGTGGTGGGCGACGTCGACCCCGAGCAGGCGCAGGCCTTGATCGAGCAGCACTTCAGCGACCTGGCGAACCCCGACGAGCCCCGCGCCCGCGAGCGCTTCCCCATCCCCGAGCACGACGACACCTTCTACCTGGTGGTGACCGACCCCGAGGTCACCCGAGCCAGCGTCTCGGTCGTCGCCAAGCACGACGACGTCGAGGGGCAGACCCGCAGCGACTACCGCGACAGCATGATCGAGGGGCTGGCCTACCGGATGGTCAACGAGCGGCTGTCGGAGCTGGCACGCCAGGCCGAGGCGCCCTTCCTCGGTGCCGGAGCCGGATCCCGTCGGCTGGGCCCCACCGAGGGCGCCGACAGCCTGGGGGTCGCGACCACCGAAGAGGGCATCCTCGAGGGCCTCCGTGCCGCATGGACGGAGGTGGAGCGGCTGCGACGCCACGGCTTCACCGCCGGCGAGCTCGACCGCGCCCGCGACAAGCACCTGCGCATGTACGACAGCCTCGACAAGGAGCGCGACACCACGCCGAGCAGTGCCCACGCCGAGGAGCTGATCCGCCACGTGCTCCACGGGGAGACCGTGCCGGGGCTCGACGCGGAGATCGCCATGGCCCGGGAGTGGCTGCCCACCTTCACCCTCGACGAGGTCAACGCCTGGACGAGCCGGTGGATGGCCCCGGGCAGCCGGGTGGTCACGGCGGTGCTGCCGACCAAGGAGGGGCTGGTCCCGCCCACCGAGGCGGAGCTGGAGGCGACGATGCAGGCGGTGGCCGAGTCCACCATCGAGCCCATGGCGGAAGAGGAAGCCCTGCCGGAACAGCTGGTGGCCGCCCCCACCCCGGCTACCATCGAGCGGGTCGACGAGACCTACGCCGAGTCCCTCGGGTTCACCGGATGGGAGCTGTCGAACGGCATCAAGGTGTGGTTCCGCGACACCGACTTCAAGGCCGACGAGGTGCGCTGGAAGAGCTGGTCGACCGGGGGGACTGGATCGCTGCCCGACGACGCCTACGTGCCCGCGGTCACCGCCAACGACATCCTCTATGCGTCAGGCTACGCCGAGCTCGACACCAACCAGGTGCGCCGCTGGCTCGCCGGCACCTCGGCGTCTGCATCCCACTCCCTCGGCAGCGACGACCACGGCACCCGTGGCTCGGCCAGCCCCGAGCATCTCGGGGTCGCGCTGCAGCTGCTGTACGCCAGCGTCGAGCAGCCCCGGTTCACCGAGGAAGGGCTGGCCTACGTGCAGCGCAGCAAGCGGGAAGCCGTGCGCAATCGGCTGCAGTCCCCCGATGCCGTGTTCGGCGACGCCTGGACGGCGCTGGTGTGGCCCGACGTGCCGCGCTTTGCCCCATGGACCCTCGAGACGGTCGACCAGATGGACCTCGCCGCAAGCAAGGCCCAGTGGGAGCGCTTCTTCGGCGACCACACCGGCGCGAACTACGTGTTCGTCGGAGCCCTGCCTGACGACTTCGAGGCCCTGATCACCACCTGGATCGGCGGCCTGCCCACCGCCGGCGAAGCCCTCCCCGAGGAGCCCCTGGGCGCGACGCCGGCCCGAGGCGAGCTGCAGCAGCAGGTCACGGCCGGGCTCGAGGAGCGGGCTCGGGTCAAGCTCGCCTGGCACACGCCCTTTCCCGAGCAAGACTGGCTGAGCCGCGGGCGATTGTTCGCTGTGGGAGGCGTGCTGAGCACCCGCCTGCGGGAGGAGCTGCGCGAGGAACGCGGCGGCGTGTACGGCGTCAGTGCCCGCGCCACCAACTGGACCGACCCCGAGTGGGCCATGGTCACCGTCAGCTTCACCTGCGACCCCGACCGGGTCGACGAGCTGGTAGGCGCGGTCCACGAGGTCGTCGACGAGCTCGTCGCCGCACCGGTCGACCCGCACTACGTCGCGCAGCTGCAGGAGCAGAACCGGCGTGGCCGGGAGGAGAGCCTTCGCTCCAACAGCTTCTGGCTGTCGGGCTTCGCCGGCGCGCTGCAGCGCGACGAAGACCCCCTGGCCCTGCTCAGCTGGGACGAGCGCAACGACAGCCTCAGCCCCGAGGTCGTCCACGAGGCGGCGCAGCGCTGGCTCTCAGGTGACGACCGCGTGCAGGTCGTGCTCCTTCCCGCCGCGACGGAAGACTGACGGAGGTCCGACGGTGACGTCCGTCACCCATCGGGCCAACGCCGTCTTTGGGCGGCACCGACCTTGCTTGGAGACCAGGGGTACCGAGGAGGTCCCATGGTCGCGCAGCATCCCCGCCCCACCGCCCCTACGTACCGCCCCACTCCCCGCGGGCGAACCGAGGAAGCGGTGCTTCGCTGGCTGCTCGCCGAGGCGCGACGCCGCGCCGGCCACGCCCTCGGCCTCGCGGCGGCCCTCCCGCCCCAGCCCGTCGCCCGCGAGTACGAGCTGTCACGCCTGAGCATCGGCCTGGCCGATCTCGTCGACCGGCTCGACAACGCCCGCGACCTCATGGCCCACCTCCGCGACCCCACCCTCCTCGAGCTGGTCACCGATCTGCAGGCCCGCACCTGGGTCGCCGCCTCCCTGCTCGAGGCCCACGCGCGCCTCGCGTCGGGCACCGAGACCGACGAGCCACGGTGGCGCGCTCACGCCGAGTCCCTCCATCGCGCCTACGGCGAGGCCTTGTTTCGCTGACTCAGAGGAGCGTCCGGGGGCCGCGCGATGCCAGCCCGCGCATGGGGCGAGGCCTCCACGTCGTCGTAGCCTTCGGGCGCTCCTTCTTTCTTCTCAGGTGTCGTCGTCGCCCCGCGCCCACTGCGTGCCGTCGTACAGGTAGACAGCGTTGTCGAGATCGACGAAGCACATCGTGCCGGCACGCACCTCGGGGCCCACGGGCAGCTGCTCCACCGTCTCCACCGGGCTGATGAACGACATGTTCGCGTCGAAGTGCACCGTCTCAGCCACCGAGTCGTCACGCTCGCCCATGGCCTGTCTCTCTCGTTGCGGGGGGGTCCGACAGGGTACATGAGGCCATGCCAGGCGTGCCACCACCGACCGACGAGGCCCAGCTGTTCGCCCGCGCCGACGCGCTGGCAGGGCTTCCCCTGAGCCACGTGGCGAAGTCGCAGCTCATGGCCGTGCCCCCCGATCTGCGCAGAGCCAAGGGGTGGATCGGGCAGGTGCTGGAGGAGGCCCTCGGCGCGAGCAGCGGCAGCCAGGCACAGTGCGACTTCCCCCACCTGGGCATCGAGCTGAAGACCCTGCCCGTCGACCGTCGAGGCCGCCCCACGCAGTCCACCTTCGTGTGCACCGCACCCCTCGACGCCGCAGGCGTCACCCGCTGGGAAGACTGCTGGGTTCGGCAGAAGCTGTCGCGGGTGCTGTTCGTGCCCATCGTGGGCGGGGGGCCGCCGGGGGAGCGGCAGGTGGGGTCCCCGATCCTGTGGAGTCCCAGCCCCGAGGAAGAAGCGGCGCTGCGGGCCGACTGGGAGGAGCTCACCGAGCTCACGGCGATGGGCGAGCTGTGGCAGGTGGATGCGCGGCGCGGCAAGGTGCTGCAGCTACGCCCCAAGGCAGCCCACAGCCGGCAGCACACCTGGCACCTCGACGCCGACGCCCGCTGGGTGCAGGCCACACCGCGGGCCTTCTACATGCGAGCCACGTTCACCGGTGCCATCGTCGCGCGGGCGCTGGCGCTACCACCGCAGTGACACGCACGTGAGCGAGCCATCGCCCTTGCGCAGCTCGGAGACCTCTACCGGGCGCGGCGCGAACCCAGCCCGCTGCAGGGCCGCTGCGGCCCCCGGGTAGCCGGCCGGCACCAGCACGTCGTGGCCGTTGCCGACCACGTTGGCCGCATAGGCCTCGTCGTGAGGCACCAGCACCACCTTCAGCCCGTCGAACACGTCGGGGGGGACCGTGCCCTCGGCGAGCACCACCGTCTGCCCGTCGCCCGGCGTGCTCGCCACGCACTTGAGGTGCAGCACGCCTGGCGGCAGCACCACCTGCTGCACCGCCAGCTCGGGGAAGGCGGCCTGCAGCGCCGCCACGCCGTCGGCATCGGTGCGTTCCGAGCGCCCGACCCACATCCGCCCGCCGATCTGCAGCACGTCGCCCCCGTCGAGGGTGCCAGCCTGCATGCGCACGACCGTGAGCCCCATGGCGTCGAGGGCATCGGCCACGGCCTCGGCCTCCGCGGCGCGCCCCGGGTGGGCCGACCGCGCGATCAGGGCCCGGTCGCCCACGATCACCGCCGTGTCTTCCACGAACACCGCGTCGGGCTGGTCGTCGGGGCTGTCGAGCCAGACCACATGGTCGCCCAGGGCATCGAGGGCCTCGGCCAGCAGCTCGTGCTGTCGCCTTGCCCGCTGCATGTCGATGCCCGAGCCCGGCTCGTAGTAGACGCGCGTGGCGCCCGCCGCATACGACGATGGCAGCGTGCGGAGCAGCGCGGTGCCCATCAGCTCGCCTGCCGGCTGGCGTCGAAGGCAGCCTTGCGGTCGCGTGCCTCGGCGACGGCCTGGAGCCCCTGAGCCAGCACCTCGCGCCCCGCATCGTGGGGAGCGGTGGCCAGCGCGCGCTTCCACGCCCGGGTGCCCGCCTCCCCCGCGAACAGGTTGAGCAGGTGCCGCGTGATCCGGTGCTGCTTGTAGCGAGGCTCGGTGCGGCAGCGCTCCATGTAGTCGCCGACCTCGTCGAGCACCGCCTCGCGGGTGGGGTCGGCGGCCGTCGCCCCGAACACCCGCCGGTCGGCTTCGGCGAACAGCCAGGGCCGGTCGCAGGCCGCTCGCCCGATCATCACCGCGTCGACGTGCTGCAGGTGCTCGAGGGTCTCGTCGAGGGTGCGCACGCCTCCGTTGATCTCGATGTCGAGGTGGGGCCGCTCGGCCTTGAGCTGGTAGACCTCCGGGTAGCGTAGGGGCGGCACGTTGCGATTCTGTTTGGGCGACAGCCCCTGCAGCCAGGCCTTGCGGGCGTGCACGGTGAAGCGCTTGCAGCCCGCCTCGGCGACGGTGTCGACGAAGCGCAGCATGTCTTCGTAGGCGTCGAGCTCGTCGACCCCGATGCGGTGCTTGACGGTGACCTCGATCGACACCGCCTCACGCATCGCCTCCACCGCCCGCGCGACCGTGTCGGGGGTGCGCATCAGCACCGCCCCGAAGCAGCCCTTCTGCACCCGGTCGGAGGGGCAGCCCACGTTGAGGTTGACCTCGTCGTAGCCATGGTCTTCCGCGAGGCGAGCACAGTGAGCCAGCGCCTCGGGGTCGTCGCCACCGAGCTGCAGCGCGATCGGGTGCTCTGCCTCGTCGTAGCGGAGCAGGTAGCCCGCGTCGCCGTGGATCAGCGCGTGGGTGGTCACCATCTCGGTGTACATCAGCGTGTGGCGCGTGAGGGCCCGCATCACCCGCCGCATGTGGCGATCGGTGCGGTCCATCATGGGGGCAATGGAGAGAGAGGGAATCACGGGACCCCTCTAACGCCGCGCCAGCACCTATCGCCGATAGCGCAGCCCGATCAGCCCGTGGCCCTGCGGGCTCCCCACCGCGTTGGTGAGGCCCCGGCCCACCGCCGCCTGCACGCCCCAGCCCGACGAGGGGCCGTAGCTGGCGGTCAGCAGCAGCTCGGAGACGAACGGCGAGCCGACCAGGCTGGGTCGCGCCAGCCACTCCAGCCCCACCACCACGTCGTCGACCACGGCCACGCCTGCGGCGGCGTGCACGATGGCCACGTCGTCTTGCACCACATCGTGGGCGCTCAGCTCAGGCGTCGCGCGATAGCGAGCGTCGAGGGCGAGGCGAAGCGGCCCGGCCACCCCGTCGCCGGCCAGCCCCAGCTCCCCCGACACGCCCCCGGCTCCGACCATCCGGTCCGCGCCGCCCATGGGCACGCCCACCCGACCGGTGGCTGCAAGGGCGAAGGCCTCGCTAGCGAACAGGCCGACGGCGAGGTCCACCGAGGGATCCCCGAGCACGCTGACACCGCGGTCCCAGTAGGCTCCCCGCACGTCGACCCACACCGGCGCGGTGACGCCGATCTGCAGCCGGTCGACCCCGACCCCGCCGAACAGGTAGGCGCCGGTAGCGCCGGAGACGAGGGAGCTGAGGTTGCCGCGGTGGTCTTCCCAGCGGACGGGGCGCGACACGTGGGTGCCCATCACGCCCGCGTAGGGCCCCTCGGTGATGCGGCCGGTCTCGGTCGCCACCGACCACCGACCGTCGCGCACGGGGCGCGCCAGCTCCAGGTCGAGGGCGGGGGGCACGTAGTCGTCTTGCCCGGGCACGGCCGCGAGGGCCATCGACAGCCACCACATCACGAGCGCCTCCGTTGCAGCAGGGCCAGGGGGAGCAACGCGAGCCAGCCCCCGAGGCCCGCCCCGGTGCTGCTGCAGGCGAGCCCGCCGACGTAGGTGCCGAGCTCGCGGTCATCGAAGGCATCGACCATGTCGGCCACCCCGTCGCGGTCTGCGTCGGACAGCCCCTCGTCGGCGTCGGGGATGCCGTCGCCGTCGCTGTCGAGGTCGCGGGCGTTGGAGACGCCATCGCCGTCGGGATCGTCGAGGAGCTGGTCTTCCACCCTTGTCGGGATCCCATCGCCGTCGTCGTCGTCGTCGAGGGCATCGATGAGCCCGTCTCCGTCGAGGTCGGCCAGGTCGCCCCACTCGGCACCGTCGCTGCGGCCATCACCATCGCTGTCGGGGTTGTCGGGGTCGGTGCCCGCAGCGAGCTCGTCGTCGTCGTCGACCCCGTCGCCGTCACGGTCGGAGGCCGTGGGCGTGGTGGGGGTCGTCGGCGGGGTGCCGGTGTCGGTCGTGCCCGTGTCGGTCGTTCCCGTGTCGGTCGTGCCCGTGTCGGTCGTGCCCGTGTCGATGGGCGGCGCCTCGAAGGGATCGATCAGATCGACCAGGCCATCGCCGTCTTCATCGGCGGTCGCCGACTCGTCGCGGTCGAGCAGACCATCGCCGTCGCTGTCGTCGTCGAGGTAGTTGGGCACCCCGTCGCCGTCCGGGTCGGCCGCCAGCGCCTCCTCGTCGATCGTGAGGTGCCCGTCCCCGTCGTCGTCGGGGTCGACCCCGTTCGCGTCGCCGTCGCCGTCGCTGTCTCCGTAGGGCAGCTCGGTGCGGGTGGGAACCCCGTCGCCGTCGTCGTCGGCGTCGAGGATGTCGAGCACCCCGTCGTTGTCGCTGTCGCCCGCCTCCTCCAGCTGGGTGAGCAGGCCGTCGCCGTCGTCGTCAGGGTCGACGTAGTCGGGGTCACCGTCGCCGTCGGTGTCGCCCCGGGGCGCCTCGACGCTGGTGGGCACGCCGTCGCCGTCGTCGTCATCGTCGTGCACGTCGGCAAGGCCGTCGTTGTCGGTGTCGCCAGACTCCTCATCAAGGCTGGGCACGCCGTCACCGTCGTCGTCGGAGTCGAGGGGATCGATGAGCCCGTCGGCATCGCGGTCGACCAGCCCCTCTTCGCCGTCGGAGCGCCCGTCGCCATCGCTGTCGGCGAGGGCTGCGCTCGTGCCCCAGGTGCAGCGCTCGTCGAGGTCGGCGATGCCGTCGCTGTCGCCGTCGGCGGCTGGATCGAGCACATCGACGTTCACTGTCGGCGACAGCGCCTCCGCCACCCAGGTGTAGGTGTCGAGGTAGGCCTCGTCGCCCTTCGAGGTAGCGCCGAAGTCACCCCAGGCTCTGGCGTTGTCGTTGGCCGATGCCAGATCGGAGGCGAGGCCACTCGACAGGCCGTCGAGCCCCGGCTCCACCAGGCCCAACGCCCCATCGGGCATGGGCACCGCCGCCCCCTGCACCGCCACGTCACTCCAGAACATGTCGAGGGACTGCCGGGCCAGATCGGGACCCACCTCGAACAGGCGCAGCCCCTCGAAGCTCGTCTCGGCATCCCCAAGCACCAGGTGGACCTCCCCTGCCGCCGACACCACCCGGCAGGCGTAGGTGCCGGGGGCCACGCTCTGCCCGTCGAGGCGACCGTCCCACACCAGATCCGTCGTGGCCGCCGCTGCCTGCTCCAGCCAGAGCACATCGCTGCCGTCGGTGCGGTGGAAGGCCCCATCCCCGTCGATGTCGCACTGCAGCTGCAGCGTCGTGCCCTGCGTCGCCGAGGCGCTGAAGGTGCCGCCTCCCCCTGAGGCGAGGGCCTGGCAGCCCGTGGGGCCCCCGGAGAAGGTCAGGGCCGGAGCCACGGGAGTAGGGCGGAGGTGCGCTGCACGAGAGGGGACGCCCAGGTACAGCGGCACCTCGCCCACGAGTCCGGCGTGGTCGACCACGAGGCCGGATCGGCCCCGCCCGTCGAGGCCCGCGTGCCGCGCGAGGATCTCGATGCCCTGCGCGTCGAGACCCTCGAACCGAGCCTCGATGACCGCATCGCCCCCTTCCACGGGCACCAGGGCGTACAGCGATGCGTCGACCACCGGCCCCGCCGTCGTCGTGCGCCAGCCTCGGCTGGCCACCCGGCTCCCCGCATCGGCCATGCCGTCGACTGCCACCTCCCAGGTGCTGTCCTGGTCTTCGTCGAGACGCACCTCGTAGGTGCCCTCGGCGGCCACGACGAGGGACTCCCCCGGGTCGAGCACCGCCAGCAACATGCCCTCGGGAGCCCACACCTCCACCGTGCCCGTGCCCTCCCACCGCAGCGACTCCGTCGATGCGTCGAGCAGGTCGACGAGCAAGACCGTGTCTGCGTCGAGAGGGAAGTCCCCCCCCAGATCCGCCGACCCTCCGGCGTGGGCGAACAGCGCCAGATGCCACAGCAGCGGGCTCATCGACCCACCCCCTCGGGCAGGCGCATCGCCATCGCCTTCGACGGCAGCCCGACGAAGCCCAGCCGGTCGAAGGACGACACCCGCCAGTACAGCGAGCCGCTGCTCGGCCACGGCAGCATGAACACCGGCGGCGACCAGGGGATGTCGGACACGTCTTCCGACTGCAGGACCTCCTGGAAGCTGGGATCCGCCGCGATCTCCAGCCGATAGCCCAGGGCAGCCTCCACAGGCTCCCACTCGAAGCGGGGGCGCACGAGCTCCTCCCCTTCGCCGGGGCGCGTCGGCATGCCGGGGGGAAGCAGGTCGACGGCGGGGCCCGGGGCCTCCCCGACGACCGTGCGGGAGCCTTGACCTGCCCCCACATCCACCGCGACACCCTGGGCCGCCACCGCCACCGGGGCCGACAGCGCCTCGGTGCGGCTGCTCTGCTCCTCGACCGTCACCCGGAAGCCCCCCTGCCCCGCCGTGACCCCGGCATCGGTGAGCACGGAGACCGCGCCGTCGGCGTCGCTCTCCTGCACCCGCACCGAGCCCGAGAGCACCCGCACCACCGTCGAACGCTGCGAGATGTCGGCGTAGACACTCTCGACCTTCACGCAGGTGGACTCCGACAGCACGATGTCATCGGTGCGGTCTCCGTCCGACGTGCACAGCGTGGCCAGGCGGAGGGCCGCGCTCCCCCCCTCGCTGGTGCACACCGTGGAGCCGGGCGACACCGACTGGTGCACCGCCAGCGGCGCAGGCGCTTGCTGGCCGATGGCAAGCGTCACCTCGCCGACCGCCGACAACAGAAAGGCCGTCTGCTGTGCGCCGGCCAGCTGGCTCGGCAGCAGCTCGATCAGCGTGCCCACCACCGGCTCGCCCTCGAGCCCGTTGAGCTCGCGCAGCGCCTCGGCCTGGTCAGCATCGCCCCCCGCGAGGTCGAGGAGCGTGTCGCCCGGAAGGACCGTGTGGACCGGCCCGGCCCAGGCTGCCAGCAGGGAGCAGAGGAGCAGCATCATGGGGTCACCTCGGCGGGAAGCAGGCGCAGGCTGACGGCCCGCTGGTCATCGGGCAGGGCCTCGGGGTCGGGCGCCACCGGGGGCACCACCTCGATGCGCTCGACGGGCACCCCGGCCGCTTGCAGCGCCTCGCTGACCGCCTCCGCACGGCGGCCTGCGAGGGCCTCGTTGGCAGCCAGCGATCCCTCGGGGCTGTAGCCCCCCCGCAGCTCGACCCGCCAGCCACCGAGGGCGGCGCCCAGCTCGGTCACGACCGCCGCTGCCTCGTCGACCAGCACGTTCGCCCCCTTCCGGAAGCGAATCAGGTGCTCGAGCTGGGGCTCGTCGTCGACCTGCAGCCACACCGTCGCGCCGCCGCTCACCGCCACCGGAAGCGAGGCATCGCGCCCCGCACCGACGATGCGCACGTCGGCTCGCCCCTCGTCGAGGGACACCGACGCCAGACCCGAGGCCGCCACCTCGACCGGCGCCTCGTTGACCCACACCGTGTCGCCGGGGAGGGCCACCACCACCAGGTCGCCGCGGGTGGGGCGAGGTCGGGCCACCGGCTCGGGCTCGGGGGTCGCGACCGGGCGGGCCACCGGCGCAGCGATCGGCTCGGGAGTGGCCCCCTCCGTGGGCGCTGGCGAGGCCACCTCCGGCGTCGCCTCGGCGGCGCTGTGCCATGGGTCTTCCAGGAACGACAGCCGCGGCCGCGCGGCCATGGCCTGCAGCAAGGGGCGGGCCTCGCGCACGGGGAGCCACTCGCACGTGGGCTGCGGCATCCACACCATCGAGGCTGCGTCGGGCAGGTCGAGGGGCTCGGGAGGCGGCGCCTCGACCACCGGCTCGGGCTCCTCGGGGGGGCGACCGAACGCGAGGTGGACCGACACCGCCAGCCGCGCATCGCCCACCGTGCCCCCGGTGTACATCGCCTGCAGGCGGGGGCGCATCGTGTCGGGAGCCGGCAGGTCGACCGCCAGACCTCCACCGCCGATCAGCCCGTGCCCACCGTCGTAGCCATAGCCGGCGCCACCGACGAGCCCGACCCGGGTGCCATGCTCTGGCCCCGCCCACAGCCGCAGCTGCGGGCGCACGCCGGCCCACACCGCACCGCTGTCGGGGGCCACAGCCCCCTCGGCGAGCCCTTCCACCACGAAGCGCGGGCTCACCGCCCAGCCCACGCTACCGCCACCGCCCAGCACCAGGGGCACCCCGGCGGCTCCGTCGCCCGACGACTCCAGCACGTGGACGGCGCCCACCGGCGTGGCCATCGCCAGGCTCTGCCAAACGACCAGCAAGACGATCAAGGTGACCTCCGCGTCAGCGTCACCGGGCGCTTGTGGGTGGCGGTGATCACCTGCCCCGTGGCCCTGCTCAGATCGGCGTCGAGGGTCAGCTGGTAGGTCGCCAGCGCACCATCCCCGCGCTCTTCGAGGCGCAGCATGCGGCTGCCCTCTTCGTAGGACCCCACCACCGCCACCTCACTGCGATTCGCTCCGAACTGCGTCACCAGGCTGCCACCGAAGTCGTCTCCGAGGGTGAGCGTCACCAGCACGCCGCCCATGCTTCCCTCCCACACGCCCGCCGGGGGGGTGAGCCCCGCGACCGGCGGCTCGGCGGGGGCCGGCACGGGCTTGGGCGCGGGAGCCGCGGCGGGAGCGGGCGCGGGCGCAGCTTCGACGGGCGCCGGGGCCGGGGCCTCGACGGGCACCTCGGGCTCGGGCTCGGGCTCGGCAACGGGCGGCGCCTCCGGCACCGCGGCCTCCACCGCGCCCACCGGCTCGGCGACCGCTTCCACGCGAGGGCTCGGCGACCACACCCCCGCAACGGGCACCGACTCCGGCCAGAGCGAGTAGGTGAGCCAGAGCCCTCCGCCTGCCCCCAGCAGGCCGATGACCCCCGCGGCCACCAGCCCACGAACCAGCAGATGCCGGGGGGGACCCGCTGGTGGGGCCAACACCGCCACCGCACCCTTCTCCGAGGGCTCGTCGGGGAGGAAGGTCTCCGCGCTCACCCCGTCGCGATCGGCGTCGCCGAAGCTGCCGACGGTGGGAAGCGACGGCATGCCGACGGACATGCCGCGGGTGGAGCGCTGGCTGAACACCGCATCGGGCGCGGCGAACTCCTTCTTCTTGACCGCCTCGATGCCGTCGAGGTCGCCGTGCTCGAGCAGGTGGAGCAGCGCCTGGGCCATCTCACCTGCGGTGGCGTAGCGGTCGGCGGGCCTCGGGGCGCAGGCCTTGCGGATGACCGGCTGCAGTGCGTCGGGCACGTCGTCGTAGCGATGCGAGTCGTCTTCCGCCATGAACAGGTCGACGGGGTTGGAGCCGGTCACCAGCGCGTACAGCGTGGCGCCACACGAGTACACATCCGCCTCGGGCCCCACCCGGGCCGCGTCGAGGCGCTGCTCGGGCGGCATGTAGGCGATGGAGCCCATGGCCACGCCGGTGCGGGTGCGCCGATCATCGTGGGCCAGCAGGGCGATGCCGAAGTCGGCGAGGAGCGGCCGCCCGCCGTCGTCGAGGAGGATGTTCTGCGGCTTCACGTCGCGGTGGATGATCCCGACCCCGTGGGCCGCGGCCAGGGCATCGAGGACCTGCGCCATCAGATGAGCCGCCACCGCCGCCCGCAGCGGGCCTTCGGCGAGCCGATCGCCGAGGGAGCCGCCCTGGGCGAGGGTCATCACCACGTAGTCCTGATCGTCTTCGACCCCGACATCGTGGATCGCCAGGATGTTGGGGTGGTCGATGCGGGCCATCGCACGTGCTTCCGCACGTAGGCGCCGACGAATCGACGCCCGCCCCTGGATGGGCAGCACAAGCTTGACCGCCCGCGCGACGCCCAGCTGGGTGTCTTGCGCCCGGTACACCGCGGCCATCCCGCCCTCTCCGAGGCGGTCCATCAGCACATAGCGCCCCGCCGCGAGCGTGGGAATCGGAGCCGTGTCGGTGGAGCCTTCGACCATGGGGGCAGTCTATGGTCCGCAGCGAGCCGCTCTCGCCAAACGCCACCCCCGCGCAACCCTCGGCTACAGCAGGCCCGGAAGAGGCTCCGTGGGGACTGCGCCCCAGCTGCACACCCGGTTTCGCCCTGCTCCCTTCGCCTGGTACAGGGCCCGGTCGGCTGCCTGCAGCAGCGCGTCCGAGGTCTGGCCCTGCACCAGCTCGGCCACCCCCATCGACGCCGTCACCTTCACCAGCGTGCCGTCCTCCAGGGCCATGGGTTCCTCGGCGAGGGCGCGCCGCACCCGGTCGGCGGCCAGCACGGCCGACTCACCGGTTGTCTGCGGCAGGATCACCGTGAACTCCTCTCCGCCGTAGCGGGCCACCAGATCGGTGGGCCGGAAGCTCCGCCGCAGCCGCTGGCCGACGGCGAACAGCACATAGTCACCGGCGGCGTGGCCATAGGTGTCGTTGAAGCGCTTGAAGTGGTCCACATCCACCATCACCGCCGACAGCGGCTGGCCGGACGAGCGGGCCCGCTGCACCTGCCGAGGCAACACCTCGTCGAGCCAGCGTCGGTTGTACAGCCCCGTGAGCCCGTCGAACGACGCATGGCGCTTGTACTCGGCCTGCAGCCGGCGGCTCTCGGTGACCTCGGAGTTGCCCCCTCGAACCCTCGCGGCCATCGCCCGCAGCGCGTTGACCGCGACCCGAGGGATCTGCGCGACCAGCTGCCAGAACAGCTCCTCGGGAACGACGAGGACCTCGCTGACCACCGCAGCCACCACCCACGCCGACCGGTCGAGCCCGTCGACCAGGGCGAGGTCGCCGCAGTGCTGCCCAGGCTCCACGAAGGCCACCGGGTCGACATCGACCGTGTCGACGTGCACCGCGAGCTGCCCCCACAGCACCACGTAGAACTCGCGGGCTGGGGTGCCGGGATGGATGAGCACCTGCCCGGGCTGCAGGCGCCGACGAGGGCAGCCCCGGACGCGTTCCCACGCCAGGGGGGCCCCCTCGAACAGGAGGATGTCTGGTACACCGATGTCGAAAGCAGCGGACATGCGCACCCATCGGTCCGCTCGCCGGTCTCTTGAGCCACCGATTGGGAGCGACGATGCGCCTGAACCTCGACGACTGGGAAGCCGCCGCGCTGCAGCGCCTCGATCCGATGACCGCGACCTACTACGCCTCCGGTAGTCGCGACCAACGCACGCTGGCCGCCAACCGGCGTGGCTGGCAGGCCTGGGCGCTACGCCATCGGGTGCTGGTCGACGTGTCGCAGGCCACCACCGCCACGTCGGTCCTCGGTCGGCCCCTGGCCCATCCGATCCTCACCGCACCCACGGCCTTCCACGGCCTCGCCCATCCCGAGGCGGAGGCCGCCACGGCGCGGGGCACTCGGGCGGCGGGGGGGCTGATGGTGCTGTCGACGCTGTCCAACACTCCTGTGGAAGCCATCGCTGCTGCCAGCGAGCGCTGCTGGCTGCAGCTGTACGTCTACCGCGACCGCGAGGCCACGGGCGCGCTGGTCGACCGGGCGCGCGACGCGGGCTGCGAAGCCCTCGTGCTCACCTGCGACGCAGCGGTGCTCGGCACCCGGGAGGGCGACGTACGCACCGGCTTCCACCTCCCCGCACACCTCGACCTGCCCAACGTCGCGGGCGATGCGCGCGCCCTCCCCCGCGCCGAGGGCGACTCGGGCCTCGGCAGCTACGTCGCCCAGCAGCTCGACCCCAGCCTCACCTGGGACGACCTGGCGTGGCTGCGAGAGCGATCCCGGCTGCCGCTGATCCTCAAGGGCATCGTGCGTGGCGACGACGCCCGACGCGCAGTCGACGCCGGGGTGGCCGGCATCGTGGTCTCCAACCATGGGGGGCGGCAGCTCGACGCCGGCGTCGCCACGGCGCAGGCCCTCACCGAGGTGGTGCAGGCCGTCGACGGCGCGTGCGAGGTCTACGTCGACGGAGGGATCCGGCGGGGCACCGACGTGCTGGTGGCCCTGGCCTTGGGGGCCACGGCGGTGCTGGTCGGTCGGCCCGTGCTGTGGGGGCTGGCCGTCGACGGGGCGGAGGGGGTGCAGGCGGTGCTGCACCAGCTTCAGCGGGAGCTGCTGGAGGCCATGCGCCTGGCCGGCGCTCCCACACGGTCCACCATCACCCGCGACCTGGTGACGAGGCAGCCCTGACTCACGCCGACGTCGCGTCGCGCTGCACCTCCGAGCGGAGCCGCTTGCGGTCGAGGGCGCCGATTTTCTCGGGATCGATGCCGAGGGTGCGGCACGCTTCCTCGTCGGCTGCCAGCTCCGCCAGCGCATCGAGGGTCGCGTTGTAGCCGATCACCACCAGCGCCTCCTGGGCCACGAACTGCGTCAACCCGAAGCGATCGACGGCCGGCCGCACATATAGGTCGGCGAGGCGACGGATCTGCACCGCGTCGCGAGAGACCGTCATCGTGCGGACGAGGATCTCGGGGATGGTCGGCACCCGCGGCCGCTGACCAAAGGGCCACAGGCGAGCCCACCACGCCGCGAGGTTCGACGGCAGGTCCGGCAGCTGCGGGTCGACCATGTCGGCCTCCGCCCGCCCCACGTCGACCAAGATGAGGAAGCCACCCGGGTGCTGGCCGGCCATGATCTGCACCGGGTTGTTGTCGAAGATGCCCCCGTCGACCAACAGCCGCCCCTCGTGAACCACCGGCGGCAGCACCCCCGGCAGGGCGGTCGAGGCCAGCACCGCCCGCCACAGCGGCCCGCTGCGGAGCACAACCCGCTCGCCGTGCACCAGATCCGCGCACACGCCGAACCACTCGATCCATAGGTCTTCGACCCGGGCGTCGCCGAACAGGTAGCGCGCAGCGGCCTCCACTCGGAACTTCCGAAGCAGCGAGTGAAACGGGACCGCGTACTGGCTGAACGGCGCGAGGGTGAGGAAGGCGTGACGGTTGCGCGCCTGCATGGTCGCGTCGTCCCAGTCGAGGGCAACCATGGCCGCGATCCCGGCGCCCGCCGAGGTGCCTCCCACCACGTCGATGGGCACGCCAGCATCTCGAAGCGCCGCCACCGCGCCGATCTGCGCCGCGCCACGGGCCCCCCCACCCCCCAGCACCAGGCACACCGGCCGCCCGGCGAGGAGGCGCGCCAGCCGACGGAGGTCGTCGGGCCGCCCCTGTCGTAGATGGTGGACGCGACGAAGGCCCGGCCGGCGATCGGCCCACGCGCGGGCGCCCGAGGCCAGCTCGGCGTCGGCCGGATGCAGCAAGACGAGCTCGGCGTGGGCCCAGTCCACCTCCGACTCGGCCCCGAACAGATCAGGGTCTTCCCCCGCGTGGGCGACGACCAACACGCGGTCCGCCATCCGCTGCACCCGATCGGTCCAGGGGGTGGGGTCGTCGTCGGCCGCGTACAGGATGAACCGGTGCGTGCGCTCCTGCTCGCCGACCCACGCGACGATGCGTCGGTCGGTGGCATCCCAGGCCTCGATGTCGTCACCGCTCGCCCCCGCCCCGACCGCTTCGTCGAACGACGACGCGGTCACGAAGAGCACCGGCTCCAGCACGCCCAGGGCCGTCGCCAGCTCCGCGCCGAAGGCTCGGAGCGACACCTCGGCCGACCCGGCAACGAGGGCCACGTTGGTGAGGGTAGGCAGCCGAGGACGCAGCCGGTGGCGCGCCAGCTCCAGCGCGTCGGCCGCCAGGCGGCGCGCCAGGCCCGGGAAGGCACCCGCGAGGCCCCACAGCTCGTCGACACCCAGTCGCCCCAGCTCGCAGTCGCGGGCCGCCACCACCTGCTCGGTGTGCGCCACCCCCGTCGCGGCGGCGATCAGCCCGACCACGTCACCCGGCCCGAGCTCATCGACCGTCTCGTCGGGGGTGATGGTGCCGTCGCGATCGAGGTCGGAGCGGACCGCCGCACGACCGTACAGCACCACGTAGATGGCCTCGGCGGCATCGCCCGGCTCGATCATCACCTCGTTGCCCGGCACGTACCACCACGTCAGCCGCTCGATCAGCGCGTCGACCAACGCATCGGGAAGGCCCCGCAGCAGGCGGGCGGCGCCCACGGTGAGGCGCACGTGCTCGGGGTCGGGCGGGGAGGTGCAAGGCCGCATCTCGGCCGACTATCCGCCGCCACCGTGCTCCGCCGGGGTCGACCTAGGGTTCACCCGCTGCGACCAGCCGCACCGCCGTCCCATACACGAGCAGCTCAGCTGAGCCCTGGATGACCATCGACGTGGTCATCTGCACGCCGAGCACCGCATTGGCCCCGCGCGCCACCGCCTCCGCCCGCATCCGATCGAGGGCCTGCTCCCGCGACTCAGCCATCAGCTTGGTGTACTCCGACAGCTCCCCGCCGAAGAGGCTCTTCAGCCCCGCCATCAGGTCGTGCCCCACGTGCCGCGCCCGGATCGTGTTGCCACGCACCAGACCGAGCACCTCGGCGACCTCCCACCCGGTGGGGGGCTGCATCAAGGTCAGCAGCATCAGCCCATCGGGCCGGTTGGCCAGGTCGGCCGAGGCCCGCACCAGCTCGCTCGTCATCGCACCACCTCCGAGTAGCGGTCGCTACCGCTCGTCTGCCACTTCCACCGCACCACGCTGCCGAGCAGCACCAGCAGCCCGCCCAGCACCATCGCCGTGCCGCCCTTCACCCACAGCGGCGCCTCCGGATCGAGCCACAGCTCCCACATCCCGAAGCCCATCAGCGCGCTCAGGCCCCCGAACAGGAGGACCACCCCCACGCCACGCTCCAGGCGCGTCGCCGACGACGACATCCAGGCATCCTCGAGGCCGTCGACCTGCAGCCGGTCGACCCACGCATCGGTCACCGCCTTGAGAGCCTGGTGGGCCACCAGCTCCTCGCGCACCTCGGGGTGCCCCTCTGCGTACGTCATCAGCTCCTCCGTCTCTGCGTCCGTGGCGACCCCGTCGGCCGCCTTGACCATCAGCTCTGCCAGCCGCTCCTCCTTCATGGGACCTCCCCCTTCGCCAGCACCTTCATCAGCGCCTTTCGCGCCCGATACAGCCTCGACATCACCGTGCCCTGCGGCACCTGGAGCACCTCAGCGATCTCTTCGTACGACAGCTCCTCGAAGTGCCTGAGGACCACGATCTCGCGGTGCCCTTCCGACAACCTCTCCATCGCCTCGCGCACCGACGCGGCGGCCTCCGCGCTCGTCAGCCGGTCGAGGGCCGACGGCCCCTCCGCCGCCACCCACTCGTCGCGCAGCCCCGAGGCCTCCCGGTGCTTGCGACGGGCGAGCCGGTCGAAGCAGGTGTTGCGCACGATGCGGCGCAGCCAGGGGTAGAACGGCCGGGCGGGGTCGTAGCGGTGGCGTGCCCGGTGCGCCTTGAGCAGCGCCTCCTGGGCGGCCTCGCGGGCCTCCTGCTCGTCACCGAGCCACCCCAGTGCGGCACGGACGGCGCGGGGGGCGGAAGCAGACAGGTGTTGGTCGAAAGGCGTCACGCCACCCTCTACGGGCGACCCCGCGCGGCATTCCCCACGACCCTACAGATCGGCGCCGATCGTAGTGAACAGCCCGCTGTCGTCACGGTCGATCTTGGCCGAGCCCAGAGCGATGCCCGCGATCTCGGGGAGCTCGAAGGAGAAGTTGCCGAGCACCACGATGAGGTCGGCGATGGGCAGCTTCTCTTCGAGCAGCTCGGTCAGCCAGTCATCGTCGACGCCCCAGTCGGTGTCGCGCACGATGAAGTCGATGTCGGGCGTGCCCAGCGAGACCTTCAGCTCTCCGCCGATCACCTCGAGGTCGACCGGGATCTTGCCCGACAGCGCCAGGTCGATGTAGGTGAACTCGCTGTTCGTGGGCGTCGACAGGTGCATCTCGAGCTCGCCGATCTGCAGCTCGGCCTGGTCGCCGTTCTGCACGAGCACCGGCGGCAGCTTGGCGTCGAGCTGCAGCGTGCCCTCGTCGGTGCCGAAGTCTTCGAGGTAGGCCGACGGCAGCGATCCGTCTTCGGTGGTGAGCTGCAGGTCGATGAGCCCGCCCGTCCACACCTCGTGCAGCAGGCGGTTCACCAGGTCGTCAGACAGGGCGATGCCCAGGTCGGAGCTGCGGTCGGCCACCGGGCGACCGATCTCGCCGGCGCTCAGGAAGCCCGGGGCGATCTTGGTGCCGTTGCTGGCCACATCGACATCGAGGTCGGCCACGATCTGGACGCCGTCGGTGTCGACGCTGGCGCTGCGGAAGGCACTCCCGATGCTGACGGGGGTGCCGAGCAGGTCGAGGTCGAACGCCAGCTCGAGGGTCGACAGCTGCGCCTCGAGGAGCCCTGGCAGCGCGCCGGCCACCTGCTCCTGCAGCAGGTCTTCCACGGTGCCCTGCAGCAGCCCCTCGACGCCGAACGTGAGGTCGCCGGGGAGGAGGGAGGTGTCGAGGTCGAGGCCGTCGAGCTCGACCCAGGCGTCGGTGAAGCCCGCCGACAGGTGCCCCTGCCCGTCGGTGTCGAGGGTGATGACGCCGGCGATGCGGGCCTCGTCTGCGGTGACGAAGGCGTCGAAGTCGCCCAGCGCGGTGTCGACCAGCAGGGTGATGTCGACGTCGGGCAGCACCACGTCGACGGCGAGCTCGCCCGGCGACGGGGAGAAGTCGAGCTCGAGGGGCGAGAACCACAGCGACGACACGTACAGGTCGACCACCAGGCTCTCGTAGACCGGGCCAGCCCCCGCCAGGCTGGCGCTGATGGCCGCCGGATCGACCAGGCCGCCCACCAGGCCCCCGATGGCGTCGAGCCCTCCCTGGTTGAGGCGGATGCCCATGGCCTCGTCGATGGGCCCCGAGGCATCGGCGAAGGAGCCAGCGAGCACCCCGCGACGCACCATCCGGAAGGTGCCTCCCTTCTCCCCACGGGCCTCGAAGTGGTTGACCCCGCGGATCACCTCGGTGCCGACCGAGAAGGTGCCGTCGGCTGCATCCATCGGGTCACCGTTCAGCGTCAGATCCGACAGCCCCGACTGGGTGCCCTCCACCGTGACCGGGCCCACGGGCAGGAAGGCGGCGGCCTCTGGCTCGGTGACCTCGATCGACAGCGCCCCCGACGGAGCCGTTCCCCCTGAGGGGGTGGTGCCGTCGGTGGCCTCCTTCTTGCCGCAGCCGACGAGGGTGAGCAGGGCCAACAGAGGAAGGGTGCGCGACATGGGGACTCCGACGGGCTCGGCAGGACGATTGGCCATTCTGCCGCGTCCTTGCCGCGTTGTCCACCACTCGCCCCCTACCGGGGAATGCAGGGCGGAGTCGACCGTAGAGGTAGCCATCAGGAGGTCGTCTTGCGTCGTCACCTGCCCACTCTCGCCCATGCCTTCCGCTTCTACGGTGCCTGGGTCGCCAGCGTCACCGCCGTCGTGGCCCTCGCGATGTTCGTCCTCGTGGCCGCGCTGGAGAGCGTCGCCCTCGCCGGGCTGCTCTGCCTGCCCGTGCTGGCTGTGGGTGCGGTCATCGGCAGCGCCTACGTCGGCGTCGCGCGCGGGCTCGACCAACGCCGCCCCTGGGCCCGCTGGGCGGGGCTGGCGCTGTCGGTGCTGGTCCTCGGCGACCTGCCGGTGGGCACGGCGCTGGGTCTCCTCGGCGTCGGCGTGCTCACCGACGACGACGTGGCGACCGCCTTCGCCGCACCGCCCCCGCGCCCGCTCCTCAGCTAGCGTCGTCGCGGAGCCACTCGCCGAAGCGCTCGGCGAACATCAGGATGGGCAGGTGGGTGTTGCTCGACGGCACCGTCGGGAACAGGCTGCCGTCGGCCACCACCAGCCCCTCCACCCCGTCGACGCGGCCTCGGCTGTCGACCGCCCGGCCCATCGGCACGGTGCCGCAGGGGTGGTAGCCAGAGTCGGTCGCCAGCGGCAGCCACCACCGCAGGAAGCGACGCGACCTCGCCAGCGGGCGGGTCGGGTAGACGCAGTGCGCCAGCTTGCGCATCTCCGGCGTGTTCGCCAGCTCGAGCAGCAGCTGAGCCATGCGCACCGCCAGCTCCAGGTCGTCGCGGTGGGTGAGCATCTGCGACTCGACGATGGGCCGCGCCGCCGGGTCGACCGAGCGGAAGCGGATCCGCCCCTTCGCCTTGGGCTTGCACAGCGAGCCCATCACCAGGAACCCACGGTAGATGTCGCCCCACGGAGCCGGCAGCAGGCCCCCTGCCTGCAGCTGCACGTCGGTGGGGCCGGGGCCGTCGCCCAGCTTCACCCGGATCACCGTCTGGATCACCGGCTCGATCTCCGCATCCCAGTCCACTCCGCGCTTGGGGCGGAAGATCAGCCCATTGCCCGGGTGGTCGCACAGCTGGGACCCCACGGCCGGGTTGTCGACGATCACGTCGACCCCCAGGCGCTCCACGTCGCGGCGGGGGCCGATGCCGGAGCGCATCAGGATGCCCGGCGTGCCCAGGGCGCCACCGCACAGCACCACCCGGTTGCAGGCCACCACCTCGCGCTGCCCGTCGCGCTCGACGTCGACCCCCACGACCTTGCCGCCACGGATCACCACCCGGTGCACCATCGTGTTCGGCGTGATCGCGAGGTTCTCCCTGGCCCGCACATCGGCGGTGAGCCACGCCTCGGCCGCGCTGATCCGCCGCCCGTCGATCTTGTTCATCGCGTGCCGCGACACGCCCATGCCGTAGGGCACGTTGGTGTCTTCACAGTCGGGGAAGCCCACACGACGGCCCGCATCGGTGAACGCGGCCTGCCAGGGGCGCAGCTCCGACCGCGGGTGGCGGCGCACGGGGAGCGGGCCGCTGCCTCCGTGCCACTCCGTCTCGCCGTAGTCGAGGTCGGTCTCGAGCTTCTTGTAGTAGGGAAGGCACTCCTCCCAGCTCCAGCCCTCGACGCCCATCGAGGCCCACTCCTCGAAGTCGGTGGGCTCGTTGCGCAGCGCGATGCAGGTGTTCACCGCCGAGCTGCCGCCCACCACCTTGCCCCGCGGCATGTGGAACAGCGGCCCTCGCGGGGTGGGCTTGTGCAGGTAGCCCCAGTCATGGCTGACCATCGCGTTGTAGCGACCGTTGGCCAGATCCGCGGGCAGCGGCGTGCCGGGCGGATAGTCGGGGCCGGCCTCGAGGACCTCCACCGACAGGTTGCTGTTCTCGGTGACGCGGTTCGCGATGACGGCGCCGGCCGCCCCCGCGCCGATGACGACGGTGTGTGCAGACATGCCAGCAGATAGCCGGGGGATCTCCGGCGTGCGACGCCCTCAGGCCAGCTTCGTAGCGACCGCTCCCTCCGGGCCCGTGATGGCGTCGATGGACGCCACCAGCGCCGGCCCCACCGCCACCGCCGTGTAGGTGGGCACCCCGCCGAACTCCGTCTTGCCCGCGTCGCGGATCAGCGCACAGGGCAGGCCAGCCTCCTCCGCCAGCGCGTGAACCTTCAGCAGCGCCTCCTCGTCGTCGACCGACAGGCACACCTTCGCCGAGCCCCGTGAGATCCAGGTCGCCATCGCGGGCTCCAGCGGCACCACCAGCAGCTCATCGGGGTTCACCCCCTCCACACCCACCCGTCGGCGGAGGAACACGGCTAGCGATGCGTGGGCGCACTGCGCCGCGATCTTGCCCTTCCGCATCTTCAGATCCCGCCGGTAGACCAGCACCTGCTTCACGCTCACCTGCCACCTCGCCGCCCTCCCCTAGCCCATCACGACCTGTCTTCGAATGTCTGTCGAGGGACTACGTCTGTGCCCCTCACCAAATGGAGTCCTCCCATGCCACTGTGGCTCATCGGCACCCTCGCCCACGCGTTCTGCGGCACCTACGTCGGCCCCGCCGACGACACCCCCGGCAACGGCGAGTCGCGCCTGGTGTTGGTGCACAACCACGAAGACACCGTGCTCACCATGACCTCCAACGCGCTGAGCGCCACCGGCTCCTTCGGCCTGCTCATGCCCGTTCCCGGCAACCTCGACGACGAAGACATCGAGGTGTTCGACGACATCACCGCCTTGGAGGAGCTCGACGCGTTCACCGCCCCGCGGGTCGTCTCCTACACCTGCGGTTCCGCCACCGGCGACCTCGGCGCCCAGGTGTCCGAGGGCTGCACCGCCTCCGCCGAGGGCTGCGCCCAGAGCGCGTTGACCGACCTCGCTGAGGGGGCGCTGGGTGAGTTCGCCGGGGTCGAGGTCAAGTCGTGGATCACCAAGGGCATCTACCAGATGGCCATCGTGCGAGCCGACGACGCTGGCGCGCTGTCTGGCTGGCTCGATGCCTTCGGCTTTCAGCTCGCTCCCGGTGCCGCGCCCCTCGTCGACGACTACCTCGGCCAGGGGGTCGACTTCATGGTCGCCCGGATCACCGACGTCGACGGGCAGGATCCCTGGCTCGACCCCATCCGCATCACCTACCCCGGGCGAACCTTCACGCTGCCGCTACAGCTCGGCGCCACCAACGCCCGCGGCGACCAGGAGGTGTTGCTGTGGGTGATCGGCGACGGCACCGACGGCGAGGCCCAGGTGCTGTCCTTCCCCGAGGTCCAGCAGGAGAGCGACTGCATGGTGCCGCCCGACATGACCTCTGCCGAGACCGTCGATCAGGCCTTCACCGAGGCCCGGGGCGACGAGCCCGGCGTCGCCGTCGTCGAGTACAGCTGGGACCTGTCGGTCAAGTGCGACCCCTGTGGCACCGGATCGGGCGATCCCACCACCTTCCTCGGCCCCCTGGGCAAGACCGACCCCACCACCGCCTACGTGACCCGCACGCGGATGCGCTTCGATCCGCTGGAGCTCAAGCAAGACCTCTTCGTGCAGTACACGAACAGCAGCGCCCAGACCCAGCTCGTCTACATCGAGCACCGCGACGAGCTCGAAGACACCTTCCCCCTGTGCTTCACCGGCTTCCCGGCCGAGCCCGCCGGCACCTGTGCCGACGACAGCACCCAGGCGGCGCTCCCTTGGTGGACCCTGCTGACCCTCCCCCTCATGGGCTGGAGCCTGCGCCGCCGCGACTGAGGGGACTACTCGTCGCCGCAGTAGGGCACGCCGGGCACCACCTTCATCTTCGGCACGAAGGCGATCTCGGCGAAGGTGCGGTCGAGGGACGGCGACTGGAAGTTCTTCATGAGGCTGCCCTTGGGCGACAGGAGCGTCTGCCCGGGCTGCAGCGCCATCTCCGGGCCCGCGACCCACACCGTGTCGCCGCACACATCGAGCTCGGCGTAGGTGTAGCCGCCCGACGCCATCGAGGTCTTCACCAGGCCGACGTACTGCTGATCGGTGGCCTTCACCGGGGTGGCGCACTGGGGCTGCTTGTCGGTGACCGTGAGGTAGTCGACGAACAGGATCGCATCGAAGGTGCGCTTGAGCGTGGCCGACTCGAAGTTGGTCATCACCATGCCCTCGGGCATCGACACGATCTGCCCCACCTCCAGCTCGGTGGGCGGGCCCGCGACCCACGCCTCCATGCCACAGGCGTTCATCTTCGCGAAGGTGTAGGCGGGGGTAGGCAACACCTCCATCACCTCGCCGAGCCGGGCGGGCTCGAGGCTCGGTGCGGGGGCCTCAGGGGCGGCTGCCGGGGCAGGCGCGGGCGCCTCGGCCACGGGAGCGACGGGGGGCTGCGGGGACTCGGCGGGGGCGCCGCAGGCCCACAGCAGTGCGATCAACATCGATGTCTCCTCTGCTCGGGACGACCCGCACGCCGACCAGCTGCAGGGTATCGCATCCTCGCGGTCGGGGTGCTACCGTCGCGACTCGGAGGACCTCCTTGCCCCACGACACCCGCAAGCTGCAGCTCGCCTTCACGCTCCACATGGCCCAGCAGATCCTCGGATCCGACCTCGACGTGGTCGACAGCGAGGCAGCGTGGCTGCATGCCACCTTCCCGCAGCAGATGCTGCACGACACCGGCTTTCTCGACAGCGAGGGGCGCCCTACCGCAGCCTTCGAGGAGGCGCGCGACGTGGCGCTGCTGGAGCTGCCCGTGAGCCTCGACGAGGTGCAGAAGCTGCAGGTCATGGAGGTGCTCGTCGGCGCGGCGGCAGCGGATGGCCTGCTGGCGGCGGAGGAGTCGACCGCCCTGGCCCACGCGGCGCGGCTCCTCGGCGTGCCGGATGCCGACTGGTCGAGCCACCTCGACCAGCTCATCGCCAGCGGCCTGCTCCGTCGCGACGACGCCGGGGCCTGATCAGGAGCGGAACACGATCTGGGTGTCGCCCACGGTGATCCGGGCCCCGTTGTCGACCGGCGTGTCGTCGGTGATCAGCTGCCCGTCGAGGAGCGTGCCCTTCGTCGAGCCGTTGTCGCGGACGAAGAACGCACCTTCCTTCTCGAACACCGTGCAGTGCCGGCGGCTCACGCCCGAGTCGTCGCGGATCTGGATGTCGTTGCCGCGTGCCCGCCCGACGGTGAGCTCGCCTTCTTCCATCATCCAGATGCGCTCTTGGACCGTGCCTTCCTCGAACACCAGGCGCGGGCGCGCAGCCGGCGGCTGGTCGGGGTCTTCTCCGGCAGCGATGAGCTCGTCGGCGGTGCCGGCGTCGTCGACCCTGCCCTCGGCCCAGGCCAGCCACAGCCGATCCGGATCCGGAGGGACCTCGCCCAGATCGATGTCGGCCTCGGCCGCCTTCTTCAGCACCTCGGCGAGGCGCTCGGCGCGGTTGTCTTCCTGCTCGTCGTCTTCCTCGGGCATCCGAGCGGAGGCGACCTTCATCTCCATCCGCGCCAGCCAGTCTTCCGTGGGGAACTTCGGCACAGCGCCCAGCTCGATGCCGGCCTCTGCTGCCATCTCGCCCAGCCGCTTGATCCGCGCGTCGCGCTCTCGCTTCTTGCGCTCGCGGGCCGCCTTGCGCTCCGACTTGCGCTGCTTCAGCACCTCTTCGAGCTTCTGCTCGGTCGTCTCCACCCACTCGTCGGTGGGCTCCTCGGGGACCGTGCCCAGATCGAGCTTGGCCTTGTCGGCCTTGGCCATCATGTCGCGAACCCGCGCCTTGCGCTCGGCGGGCGACATGCCGGTGTGCTTCTGCTGCTTGTCGTTGGCCCGCGGCGGTGCAGCCAGCGGGGTGACCAGCATCTCGTCTTCCGAGGGTGGCTCCACCGTGCCCGGGAGGGGCACGCCGCGCTTCTGCGCGACCTCGATGAGCTTGGCCTCCATCTTGTCGAGCCAGGCGGTCGACGGGTTGTTGGGCACCTTCTTGAGCTTGACGCCTACCTTGTCGGCGAAGCCGAGCAGCTCGGCCAGCCGCGCCTTGCGGGCGGCCGCGGCCTCCTGGGCCTTGCGACGCTTCTCGGCCGCGGCGATGAGCTGTTCCTCCATCCGGTCGAGGAAGCGGTCGCTCGGGTCGTCGGGGACCTTCTTGATGCGGATGCCGTGCTCGTCGGCGAAGGCCAGCAGGCGCTTCAGCCGGTCGGCCGTCGACTCCCCGTCGGAGGCTGCGGGGGCCACGACCTCGCCACTCAGCCGCCGGGCCACCTGCACCAGCTCGGCGCCGACCTCTTCGGCCCAGCGCGTCGCCGCGAGCTCGGCCCGGTCGGCCGCGAACATCAGGCGATGCCGCACGATGCTGGTGACGACAGCCCGCTCGACCAGCCCCTCGGGAAGCTCCAGGATCAGCCCGAGAGCGACCCCACCGCCTTGCACGTAGCCAGCCAGGTATTGCGCCACGAAGGTGAGGTAGTGCCGGGCGTTGCGCCCCCACTCGGCCATGGCCATCCGGGCCTCGACCCCTGCCTCGCCCCCCGCCTCGGCGCGCTCCATCAGCGGCTCGAGGCGCTCCGCCAGCCCGGTGTCGAGCCGGTCGGCGAGCTGCTCCAAGATCTGCCCCGCATCGACGAGGAAGGCCTCGGCGTAGACCTGCACGCCCTCCACTTCGGCGAGCTCGTTCGGCGGGGCAGCGGCGAGCTCGGAAGCTAGCCGATCGACCCGCTCCAGCATCGACTCCTGCAGGTGCCCGAGCTCACGGGCTACCTGCGCGTGGGTCTCCTCGACCCACCCCTTCGCCAGGGTCGTGAGGTCTTCGCTCACGACAGCTGCGCGTGCTTGCGGGGTTTCCAGGCGCCATCGACATACACGTAGGACTCTCCCAGTTGTCTCACGAAGCAGATGGCTCCCTCTTCGGACAGGGCAGGCAGATCTTCCAGGGTGTCCACCGGGGGATTGGTGGGCAAGCTGGTCGCCTGTGTCTTCGAGCCGTCTTCGTCCTCACTCGCCATGCGCGGAGCCTCCTCACGACCATGGGGCGGCATGGTACCCCAAGAGGCCCCGCGGGGGGGCACCGGCTGATAGGCTGACGCAGCGAGGGGGTCGAAGCCGTGCCGGGGTCCGTGCAGAACATCGTCCAGCTCAGCGATCGACGGGTCGACCTGATCCGTCAGCAGGTGTTGCACGCCGATGGCCACACCGTGGCGCTCACCACCCGCGAGGCCCAGCTGCTGCGCTACCTGGTCGAGCGCGCGGGCGACGACGTGTCGCGCGACGACCTGCTCGAAGAGGTGTGGGAGTACAAGGCGAACTACGCCACCCGAGCCGTCGACGTGGCGATGCGGCGGCTGCGCTCCAAGGTGGAGCCGGTGCCCCGTCAGCCCGTGCACCTGATCGCCATCCATGGGGTCGGCTACCGCTTCGTGCCCCCCGCCGAGGAGCCGACGCGCTTCGCCACGCCGGCCCCCCCACCGGCACGCACCACCAACCTGCGCCCGGAACGCTCGGCCTTCGTCGGCCGCCAGCACGAGCTCGCGCAGCTGGGCAAGCGACTGAGCGACGGCGCGAGGCTCGTCACCATCCTCGGCCCCGGCGGCGTCGGCAAGACGCGTCTCGCTCACGCCGCAGCCCAGGTCGCTCTCGCCGTCAGCGACGGCGTGTGGGCGATCGACCTCACCGAGGCGCGCGACACCGCCGGCCTGCTGGCCGCGGTGGGCAAGACCCTGTCGATCCCCCTCACCCAGCGAGGTGACGACACCCAGCTGGTCGACGACGTGGGCCAAGCCCTCGCGTCGCGGGGGCGCCTGCTCGTGGTCCTCGACAACTTCGAGCACCTGGTCGACACCGCCGGCGCCACCGTGGGGCGCTGGCTGGAGCTGGCCCCCAACGTCGCCTTCCTGGTCACGTCCCGGGAGCGACTGAGGCTGCGCGGCGAAGACGTCGTCCCCCTCGATCCGCTGACCCGCTCCGAGGCACGGGAGCTGTTCCTCGATCGCGCCAAGGCCGTCGGCGCCGAGCTCACCCCCGACGACCACCCCGATGTCGACCGCATCGTCGAGCGCCTCGACCGCCTCCCGCTGGCCATCGAGCTGGCGGCTCCCCGGGCCCGCGTCCTATCGCTGGAGCAGCTCGAAGACCGCCTGAGCAAGCGGTTCAAGGTGCTGGCGAGCACCCAGCACGTGATCAACCAGCGGCAGAGCACCCTGCGCAACGCCATCGACTGGTCGTGGGATCTCCTCGATGCGCACGAGCGCTCGGCCCTCGCGCAGTGCAGCGTCTTCGTCGGAGGCTTCTCTCTGGAGGCAGCCGAGGAGGTGCTCGAGGTTCCCGACGACGCCCCCTGGACCCTCGACCTCGTCGAGGCGCTGCGCGACAAGAGCCTGCTGCGTGTCTACGAGCCCGACGAGCTGCCCGGCGAGCTGCGGTTCGGCATGTACGAGAGCATCCGGGAGTACGCCCGCGACAAGCTGGAGGCGACCGGCGGGCTGGAGAGGGCCCACGAGCGGCACGCGAACTGGGTCCTGCAGCACACCGCCGGGCTGGCCGCGAAGGTCGACGGGCACGGCGGCCTGGCCAACTTCCTGATGCTGGCGGTCGAGACCGACAACCTGCTCGCCGTGGAGCGGCGCCGAGCCGCCACCGACCCACGGCAGGCCCTCGAGGCGGTGCTCTGCCTCGCCCCGGTGCTCAGCGTGCGCGGGCCCACCACCCGCTACCGCAGCCTCCTCGACCGCGCGCTGGAGCGTGCCCAGGCCCTGGAAGACGCCCCGTCCCAGGCGCGCCTTCACCTCGACCGCGCCACCCTGCTGCGCATCGGAGGGGCCCTCGACGACGCCCGCCAAGACGTCGGGGAGGCGCTGGCGTTCATGCGCGAGTCGTCGAGTCCCGTGGAGGTCGATGCGCTGTCGCGCCTGGCGATGATCAACAGCGACCAGTCGCGCTACGACGAGTCGGAGGTCATCACCCAGACGGCGCTGCACATGGCCCGCGATCTACGGCTGCACCGGATGACCGGGATCCTGCTGAGTCAGCTGGCCAGCTGCGCCATCGTGCGCGGTCGGGCGGAGCAAGCGGAGGCCCTGGCGCTGGAGGCTGCCGCCAAGCAGGTGGAGGTGGGCGACGAGCGGGGCCTGGCCAGCACCTACAGCAACCTGGGCACGCTGTACGCCGAGGCCGGTCGGCTGGAAGAGGCCGAGGCGCACATCGACAAGGCCCTGGCCCTGCACCGCACCTGGGGCGACCGCCGCGGCCAGGCGACGAGCCTGGTCCACAAGGGCAGCTTGCTGGTGCGTCGGGGCTCGCTGAAGCAGGCCCTGGAGGTCATCGATCGGGCCCACCGCATCTACCGTGAGGTCGGCTACGCCCGGTTCGGTGCGCTGTCGCAGCTCAACGGCGCCACCGTGCGCTGGGCGCTGGGGGATCGGCAGGGCGCCGAGCCCGCCCTCCGCGAGGCCATCGAGGTGTTCCGCAGCTCAGGCGACCCGCTGCTGGAGAGCATGGCGATGGCCTACCTCGCGGCGCTCCTGGCTGCCCAGGGCGACGTGGCGGGAGCGCAGTCCACCCTCACCGACTGCGATGAGCGCCTGCAGGGCCTGCACACCCGGCAGGCCGCCGGGGTGCGACTGATCGCCGACGGCTTCCTCGAGATGGCCAGGGCCCGGGTCGCCGACGACCCCGCCGAGGCGAAGGCCCTGCGGCTCGCCGCTCGACAGAAGGCCGATGATGGCGCCACGTCCCAGGTGATCGGCATCCAGTTCATGGCCAAGCTGCTGCGCCAAGAGCTCGCGTGATCGCGCTGTGGCTCACGGCCTGCGGCGCGCTTTCCGATCCGCCGCCGGCCTCCCCCGCGCCCCCGACCCACCGGGAGGACGCCCCACGACAGGCCATCGTGGTGAAGCCCGCCGAGCGCGACGAGCGCTGGGCCACCGCGCGATGCAACGACGGCAGCCCCTTCGCCTACACCTACCGACCAGGCACCAGCGACACCTGGGTGGTGCATCTGTCGGGCGGCGCCTTCTGCGACGAGGTGCGCTCGATGTGTCGCGACCGGAAGCCGCAGCTGATCACCACCCGCCCCGAGCCCGACGGCTCGCCCGCGACGACGACGAAGGCGCAGGGGGTGCTGTCACCTCGCTCGGCGGTCAACCCGACCTTCGCCGACGCCCACCATGTCGACGCCCACTACTGCAGCTCCGACCTGTGGCTGGGCACCGAGGCAGAGCGCCAGCCCAACAGCGCCGACCCCGACGGCTGGTACTTCAGCGGCCGCCTCCACGTCGCGGCCCTGATCGAGGCGCTGCCGCAGCTGCATGGCCTCGACCCGGACACCCACCAGGTGCTGCTCGTGGGCACCAGCGCAGGGGGCGCGGGCCTGGTGGGCAGCCTCGACCAGTTCGCGGAGGCGTGGCCAGCCATGGTGCGCGGTGGGCGCATCAAGGCAGTCATCGACGGCGCCTGGGTCGCCGACGTGCCCGAGGGCAGCGAGCCCCCGCAGGCCCATCGGTGGGGTCCACTGCAACAGGCCTGTGCCGACGACCTGTCGTCGCGAGGGGAAGACCCGGGGCGCTGTGTGATCGGGCGTGTGTGGTGGCCCTACGTCGAGCCCTTGGGGGTGCCCATCCTCATCCAGATCAGCGGCGCCGACAGCTTCCAGACCTCGGTGCTGGGCATCGACAGCCCCGACGAACTGGCTCGCTGGCGAGCCACGGTGCGCGACACGCTTCCGTCGGTGCCTTGGGTGTTCTCGGCGGCGCACCGCTACCACATCGTCGCCGTCGATCCCCTGTTCGCCAAGGGGCCGCCTGGCCGGCGATTCCGTGACCTCCTCGACCGGTTCTGGGCAGGCGAGGCGCCGGAGCGTTGGATTCGTGGATACGCCCCAAGGGCCCCCTCTCCCTGACACCGAGCTGTCACACCGGGCATACTGAGACTCTGGAGACACCATGCCCCGCATCCCCTCGCTGGTCCTGCTCGTCATCGCAGGCTGCGCGCCCGTCGACACCGGCGTGTCCGGTCGCCGCAGCCCCCTCGACGCCGACACCACCGAGCCCCGCACCGGGCCCACCGCACCCGACCACGAAGAGCCCGACCTCCCCGATCTCGAGCTCGAGCCGCTCACCGTGGTCATCAACGAGGTGATGGCGCTCAACGACTCCACCTACACCCTGGCCGACGGCTCGCGCCCCGACTGGGTGGAGCTCGGCAACACCGGCAATGCCCCGGTCGACCTGAGCCACGTGGCCCTCGAAGACGACAACGGCAACCGCTGGCAGGGGGAGGGAACCCTCGACGCCGGGGCACGCCTGCTCCTCACCAGCGACGACCTCGGCTTCGCCCTCGATGCGACCGACGACACCCTCACCCTGTTCGGCTACACCGACGTCATCGACGAGGTCGAGTGGGAAGCCCTCGAGCCCGACGTGTCGATCGCTCGCACCCCCGACATGTCTGACGTCACGGTGCGCACCGCCTGGCCTACGCCGGGCATGGCCAACGAGGCCACCGCATCCCCCACCCTCGATGCCGCCACCGAGCACGTCTTCATCACCGAGCGCGTCCATCGCATCGACTTCACGATGACGACGCAGCAGCTCAACACGCTCGACTCGCGCGACGAAGACTGGGCGCAGGCCGAGATGCGCTTCGACGACCTCGAATACGAAGCCATCGGCTTGCGCCTCAAGGGCAGCGCCTCCTTCGACACGATGGACGGCAAGCCCGCCTTCAAGGTCGACATGAACAAGGGCATCCCCGGCACCCGCCTCAAGTCGCTCAAGGGCTTCAACCTGCACAACGGCAACGTGCTCGACCCCACCCGCGCCCGCGACCACATCAGCTACAGCTTCGCACGCGCCGGCGGCATCATGGCCCCGCGCGTGGGCTGGGCCGAGGTCTTCGTCAACGAGATCTACTACGGCATCTACATGATCATCGAGCAGCACGACGACGTGATGATCGAGCACGCCTTTCCGGGCACCGGGGAGACGGGCGTGATGCTCGAGCCCAACGAGAACCGCACCGGCGGGGGTGGCTGGGGCAACGACTTCGGCACCGGCGACCTCGCCAGCTCGGTCGACTACGAAGAAGGCGAGATCCCCCCCAACCCGGAGATCATGGCCGCCCTGTCGACCGCCGACGACCTGGTGTCGATGGCCGCCACCGACGCCAACGTCGAGGCCCTGTGGGAGGTCGTCGACCAGCACAACCTGCTCACCTACATGGCGTGGGAGTCGATCATCTCCCACACCGACGGCTACAAGGCGCCCAACAACTGGCGCATCTTCATCCACCCCGTCGACAAGAAGGTGCACCTCGTCCCCGCTGGCGCCGAGTGGACCTGGGACAACAACCCGAGCCCCCTCAGCTGGGGCGGCAACCTCGCCGACTGGTGCCTCGACAACCAGGGCTGTCGCCGCCTGTACGGCGAGCGCACGCTCGAGATGGTCGATCTGGTCGAAGACCTGGAGCTGCAGGAGGAGTTCTTCACCGTCTCCGAGATGCTCGCTCCGATCATCGCCCTCGACACCCGCTCGCGGCACTCGACCTCCACGGTCAACAACGCCAAGGCGAGCACCTACGACAACATCTACGAGTACCCGCGCGACGTGCGGTCCGACATCTGCAATGACATGCCGAGCATCGCCGGCTGCAGCCGCTGATCGCGGCCCGGTGTAGGATGCCGGCCATGCTCCGTGGCCTCCCCCTGCTGCTCCTCCTCTCCGCACCGGCCTGCGCCTACCGCATCGGCGGGGGCGTCGTCGCGGGGGCCGTCGACGAGCTCGGGGGCGACGGGCGCACCAGCGGTCTCGAGGGCATCACCGACGACCTGGTGCAGCGCGCCCTGCTCGTGGAGCTCGGCCATCAGCTCGGCGAGGGCCTGTCGAACGGCGCCACCACGATCACGCCCGAGCAGGAAGCGACCCTGCAGCGCACCATCGACTCGATCCTCACGGTCGCCGCCGAGCGCACCGGCAAGGGGCTGCGCAACGAGGTGAGCCCCGAGCTGCGGGAGATGGTGCGCAAAGACATCATCGGTGCCTTCTCCGACTCGCTGCGCGACGACCTCGGCCCCACCATGGAGAACACCGTCGACCGGGTGGTCGCGCGAGCCATCGACTCGTTGCGCATCGGTCTCGACGACCCCGAGACCCGCTACGTGCTGTCCGACCTGCTCCGCGACTCGATCTACCTGGCCATGCGGGAGTCGCAGGCCAGCCCCGCCGTCGGCGAGACGATCAAGACCACCCTCGAGCAAGACATGCTGTCGCCCATCGAGCAGTCGGTCGGCGGCATCACCAGCGAGCTGTCGCTGCAGTGGGCGGAGTCCACCCGGCGCACGGAGGCCACGCTCAAGGGCATCATCACCGTCATGGGCCTGCTGCTCATGGTCGGCCTGCTGCTCTACCTGGTCCGCAACCGGCAGGTGCGCCGCCTCATGGAGGCCAACACCGAGGCCGAGCGTGGCCTCCGCAACGTCGACGCCGCCCTCGACCAGCTCGACGAGAGCACCCGCGCCGCCATCCTCACCAAGCTGCAGGATCTCGAGAAGGTGGTCGAGCCCACCCACCAATACGTGCGCAAGCCCTCGGCGGTCGCCACCGAGCCGCCACCGCCCCCGCGCAGCGACGACTACCTGCGTTAGGGTGCCGACGATGCTGCTCCTCGCCCTGTCGCTGTCTGCCTCCGCCCAGGAGTGCGAGCTCACCTCCCTCGGCCGCCTGGCCAAGGAGCCGTCGCCTGCCGTGTTCGTGCTCGGCGAGCGCAAGGGCACCGCGCCCGACCAGAAACGTGCTCTCAAGCTGGTCAAGAAGCTCCGCAACAACGGGCCGGTCACCCTCGCCCTGCAGGCCGTCCCGGCGAGCAGCCAGAGCGTGCTGGATGCCTGGGAGCAGGGCCAGGTCCTCGACGAGCAGCTGGGCAGCAAGCTCGGCATCTACACCCACTACGGCCACGCCCCCGACCGCTACGACGCGCTGGTGCGTGCCAAGCAGCTCGGCGTCGAGGTCGTCGCCGTGGGAGTAGCCCCCGAGCAGCCCCCAGAGGGCGTCATCGCGCCCCAGCCCCCCGCCTACATCCACGTGCTCGGCCCGCCGATGGGCGCCAGCCCCGTCCCCGTAGAGCTCGAGGCGCGCTACCTCGCCATGGTCGCGTGGTCCGACCACCGCATCGCCAAGCAGGCCATCGACGCGTGGAACGGCCAGGGCAGCCTGGTCATCCTCGCCGACCGGCTGCACGTCGAGGGCGACAAGGGCGTCAGCTGGCAGGCCTCGCTGATGACGGAGGCGCCCGTGCACACCGTGCTGCTCAAGCGCTCCGACAGCCCCTGCTACACCGGCGACCTGCACCTGCGCTGAGCTACCAGGCGGCGGCGTCAGCCTCATCGAAGCCGTAGGTGCTGACGATGAGATCGCGGGCGGCTAGCAGGTCGGCCCGGTACACGTCGAAGTCCCAGCCAAACACGACGACGGGGGTGTCGCCGATCAGCCCGTGAAGCGTGGCGAAGTCGGCGTCGCTCATCGGGCTGCGCGGGTTGAACTGGAAGTGCAGCGCGAAGCCCTTCAGCTCCGACCAGTGCTTGGCGTGGTCGTCGAAGGAGTAGTCAGGCTCGCCCATCCGATCCATGTCGGCCACGGTGTCGTTGATGTAGTGGACCACGGTGGCCGCGATGGCCTTCTCCCATGCCATGACCGCCACGTCGCGATGGGACTGCAGCGTAGCGAGCTCCGAGGCCGACGGCGTGGTCGCCAGCGAGGCCAGCAGCGCCCGGCCGTCGTACAGCGCCCCATAGGCGTCGTCACCGAAGGCCGTGCCCGTCGTCGACCCGTCGTCGCGCTTGCCCGCGTTGACCGAGGCGTGCCAGCTCACCTCGTGCAGCAGGTCGATCATCCCGTCGCCGTCGTCGTCGAGCTGCCCGTCGGAGCGCTCGGCGAGGGACCACATATCGTAGGCCCGCGCCGCCCCGAAGTAGCCGAAGCCCTCGTCCCACGCGTGCTCGAGAGCCGTGTAGCTCTTGCCGTCTTCCAGGGCCGTGTGGTCGGCGAGGAGGCCCTTGCCGGGCTCGTCGTCGTCGAGGTAGTCGTCGGTGGCCTGCGAGAAGGCGATGCCCCCGCGCAGCGTCTTCACCGCCAGCTGCTTGAGGTCGCGCCCGTCGGCCGTCACGTAGACCGCGCCCACCGGGTTGCCCTGCGGGTCGCGGGGGTAGTTCCCGTTGGACCACGCCACCGCCTGCGCGTCGATCTCGGCGAACCAGCTGCGCACCAGCGCCTCGGGGCTCATCGGCGGGCCCGAGAAGCCCACGAAGGCGGTCGACCAGTCTTCGTGCTGGCCCACCGCGTCGTTGCCGGCGAGCTTCTCCACCAGGTTCTTCCCCGAGGAGATGTCGTCGTAGGTGGCCTGCAGCGCCGGCAGGTCAGTCGACACCAGGTGGGGCAGCGTGCCGCCCGTGGTCGAGTCGAACTCCAGGTAGAAGTTCAGATCGCGCTCGATGTCGCCCGCCGCCGGGAAGCGCCCACCGTTCAGATCGTCGGTGAGGCCGTCGAGGTAGGCCGACAGATCGTGGATCAGCACGTGGCGGAAGATCTGGCCGCTGTAGCTGACGGAGTTGGCCCCCGAGCCATCGCGCGACGCGAAGGCGTAGCCATCGGGGAGTGGGTCGGTGTCGGTGTCGGTGTCGGTGTCGGCATCCGCGTCGGCGTCGGTGTCGGCATCCGTGTCAGCGTCGGTGTCGGCATCCGCGTCGGCGTCGGTGTCGGCATCGCCGTCAGCCGTCGGCGAGGTGTCGGTGCCGTCGTCGTCTTTGCCGCCGGAGCAGGCGAGCAGGACGGACAGGGGAAGACACCACAGGGCGGCACGCATGAGAACACTCCTTGGAAATGAATTTCATTTTCAACAAGCCCAGAATAGCGGCCGGCCCGACAGGTGGCAAGCGATGGATGCTCTGCCCACCTCGAATCAGCGGATCCGCGGCTCCAACGCAGCTCGCGCCGAGCGATCCCCGACGCCGATCATCGTCACCCCGCCGATCATCGTGCCGCCGCCGACGATGGCCCCCGTGGCCCAGCCCGGCTGAAACTCCCCGATGCTGAAGCCCGCGATGCCCGATGCCGCCAGCAGGCCGTAGCCCGCCACCGTGGTCACGATGCCGGCGGTGCGCAGCCCGAGGCCCTTGCGCCCCTTGTCGGTCGAGCGCACCAGTGCCCAGTAGGTCGAGCGACGCACCCGCTCTCCCCCTGCGTCGCGGTAGCCGAGGAGCCCTCGCCGCAGCGGCAGCTCCACGTCCCAGGCCGCCGCCGCCCCGAACAGCTCGGGGTCGAAGCCGAGGCTCGGCGCCGCCACCATCGGGCCGGGCACGGGTCGGGGGACCTCGCCTGGATCGTGCGACAGCGTCGGCGCGGCCTCCGTCGCCCCCTGCGACAGCACCCAGTCGCCAGGGCCGAGCAGTGCGGGCTGCTGGTCGTCGATGCCCACCTGGCGCAGGGCGCGGTCCACATACACCTGCGCCTCGTCGGCGGTGACCTGCCCGTCGCGCACCCCGTCGATGCTCCCGTCGGCCCAGCCCCGCAGCGCGCCGAGCGACAGATAGGTGAACGCACCGTGCTCGGTGGCGTGGAGCGGTCGGGCCAGCTGCCCGGGCTCCGCCGCCGACCAGTGCAGCACCGTGTCGGAGGCCGGGGCCACGTAGTCGGGCACCGCCAGCCGCGTGCCTCCCGTCAGGCTGTCGCCGCTACGACCCGCGCCGTGAAAGCACGCATCCACCCACAGCACGACCCGCCCTCCCCCTTTTCCTGCGAGGGCCTCCACCTCCTCCAGGTGGACCCCGCGTGCCTCGAAGGCCGACGGATCGGTGCGGGTGTCGTCGCCCAGCAGCAGCCGGCGCCCATCGCTCGGGGCCGCCACCCCATGCCCCGCGAAGTACACCCACACCGTGCCCTGGGCCTCTCCCGCCGCCTCGACCGCGGCGAGGATCTGCTCCCTGCCGGCGGAGGTCAGCCGCGTCACCTGGCTCGGGGGGACCCCGCGGGTGCTCACCAGGTGGTCGGCCACCGCGGCCGCGTCGTGGCGGGCGTAGGGCACGTCGGGGAGGAACAGGTAGTCCTCCAGGCCGATCACCACCGCTGCGTCCTCAGCGGCCGACACGCCGGTGGGCACGGGGGCATCCAGGCTCGGGTTGGCCAGGGCTGCCAGAGGGGTCCACCACATGAGCGCTCCTTGCACCAACCCTACGTGCCCCCTACGCGATCGTCCACGGATCGCGATCCATGCGGCTAGGGTGAAGGAGGGAGGTAGACATGCGGCGTTGGGCCTGGCTGTTGCTTCCCCTATGCGGCTGCACCCTCGGCGAGGGCGCGCTGCCCGGGGCCTGCATCGAGGCGTTCGATGCGCAGCAGGTGTGCTTCGACGGCGCACCGAGCTGCGAGGGCGAGGCGGTCGACGAGGGCTGTGCCGATGCGGGCTACACCGTGCCCGTCGAGGCGTGCGATGCGCTCATCGCCGGCACCGAGGGGGGCTTCGTCGAGCCGGGGTTGTGCCCCGAGCCCTGAGGTCGCCTCGCCTCTACTCCGCGTAGGCCCCCGGGGGCCGGGCCTGCGCCCCGCCCGCCGCGCGCCACCGCCGCACGCCCTCCACCAGACCCTCCGCCGCCGCCCGCTGGAACGCGGGGCTCCGCAGCCGCCGCGCATCCCGCGGGTGGTCGTGGAAGGCGAGCTCCACCAGGGCGGCCGGCAGCTCGTTGTGGACCGGGCTGATCTCCGAGTAGTCGCCAGGCCACCACCCCTTGCTGCGGTAGCTCGGGTCGACCCCGCGCACTGACTGCAGCACGCTGCGCTCCAGGGCTGCCGCCAGCGCGTCGCTGCCCGGCCGCGCCGGCGTCGGCGGGTTGCCGTCGATCCCCGAGAACACCAGCAGCCCCTCGCCCCCGCCGCCGTTGGTGTGGATCGACAGGTACAGCGCCTCCTCCCCCACTGGCGACGCCCACGATGCCCAGTGGGGCCGGATCCGCATATCGGACACCGGGTTGCCGCACGCATAGACCGACACGCCCTGCGGGGCGCCCATGTGGTCCACCGACTCCTGGAAGCTCATCTCCCACATCGGGTGCTCCCGCACGCGGTAGTCGGTCGGCGGCGCCCCCAGGTAGGTGCCCCCCCCGAGCCGCACCGCGTCGGCCGACATCGGCACCACCCCCGAGCCGGTCAGCTTCACGCTCACGACCGTGCCCCCAGGCAGGCACGCATCCAGCAGCGGCCACCAGTGCCCGCCGTGGTGGCGCTGGTCGACCACCTCCTCCGCCACGACATCGCCGGCGACCACCGTGTACACCGCCTGCGCGTCTTGCTCGGCGTCGTCGTTCCAGCGCGCATACAGCAGCCACCGGCCGTCGTAGGGGACCTCGAGCTGCCACTCCGCCCAGCCCCCCGGCGCCAGCTGCGTCGCGCCGCCCTCGTAGGCACCCTCCGAGGCCACCCAGTCGAGGTCGCCCACCGCCACGAACGACCGGCTGAGATCGTCGACCACCACGCTGTCGGGGTTCGGGTCGCGCTCCCGCAGCGAGATCACCGTCGCCCCTGCCTCCTGCAGCGCCGGGGCCAGCTCGTCGGCCACGAAGCGTGCCGTGTACAGGTCTTCCGTCACCCCGTGGTGCTCGTCGCGCTGCAGCCCCCACTCGATGGGCTCCCCGTCGTGGTGCTCGCGATGCAGCAGCCACCCGTGCCCCGCCGACAGGTAGACCACCAGGCCCTCGAGGGGGCCTTGCTCTTGCGGCACCGGCCGCCGCCGCGGGTCGAGCTTCACCGCCGCCTCTCGGATCCAGGTCTTCCGCCCGAAGCCCGGCCAGTACACCCAGCCGGCCCCCACCGCACCGGCCACCGCCGCCGCCGCCAGAAACCACGGCCACCTCGGCCCCCGTGTGGGTGCCTGCACGGGAGGCGGCGCCGGCCCCCGCACCGGGGCCACCGCGATCTCGGTCTCGTCGTCGGGGCCGACGATCTTCATGGGACCTCGGGGCAGCGGCGCAGCATACCCGACCGCCCCTCGTCAGGGCTTCGCCACCAGCACCATCGCCCGGGCCCGGACGGGAAGGTGGGCGGTGCCCTTCGCGAACGCCGCATGGCTCGGGTAGGCCCCGGCGAACCAGTCGAGCTGGAACAGGTTGGGCTGAAAGGCGCCGCCGGTGTCGGCCAGCACCGCGAGGCGCAGCACGCCCGCATCGTCGACGATCGCCACCAGCTTCCCCAGGCCCACGTTGTAGATGTCGCCGGCCACCGCGACGTGGTCGGCCAGGGGGATGTCTTCCACCCCCAGCACCCCCTGCACTTCCCGGAAGGTCCAGTAGCGGCCTTGCTTGTTGGGGTCTTTGATCGAGCTGTTCCAGGCCATGCCGTTGTTGCGGTGCACGTTGTACAGCTGGGTGGACCCATCGGTCAGCGCGACCTCCACCGTGCCCTGCATCAGGGCCTGGTTCACCCCTTCGCGGGTCAGGTACACCAGCGGCTGCACGAGGCCATGGGCCGCGCCCCCGGGCTCGAAGATGCCGGCGTAGGCATCCATCCGGGTGTAGGCCGTCAGCCGCGAGGGGTCGTCGGGGGACGCGTACAGCGCGGTGGTGTAGGTCGTCGTCTTCTCTCGGCTGCCCTTCACCTGGTAGACCAGGTACTTCGTCAGTCGGAGCTTGTGGGGGGTCACCGTCACCTTTCGCTTCGCGGCGGCGGTCGTGTCGGGGGACCACGCCCACGCGTCGAAGTGTTCCTGCAGGAAGGCATGGCTGGCGAGGCGCTGGGTCGGCTGGCCCGCATCTTCATCGGCCACGCGCGCCACCAGGTCGAGGGTGCGCAGCACGTCGTCCATCGTGAGGCCGAGCGGCCCGAACACGCCGGGGGTGACCAGCTCCGTGCGAGACGTGGTGCGGAGGGCCGAGGCCGTGTCGCGGGCCACCCGGCCCAGAGCAGCCGGGTCGGTCACCACGCGCTGCCCCAGCAGGTCGGCGCGGGCGAAGCGCTCCGTGGGCTCGATCGTGCGGCCTGTCGGGCGGGCCCCCTCGCCGAGCTCGTCGAATGCGAACGCTGCTGCGAGCAGCCCCCACCACAGCATGTCGCCTCCTGCGTTGTGCGACCCGTAGCGTAGACCATCGCTTCCCGCGAAAGGCTCGGGTCTCATCATCGCGGTCTCAGAATCGGGGTCTCAAAACCGGGGTC
>CBDUIC010000039.1:0-58478 GCA_965367245.1 uncultured bacterium
CCCCTCGCGGTGTGGCTGGCCTGTGTCGGGTGCACGCCCCCCGAGGCCGAGCGTGACCCTCGCTGGGAGGCGCTGGTCGCCTACCTGTCGGAGCAGATGGTGCCCTGGCAGGTCCCGGGCGCGCAGCTGGTGATCATCGAAGACGGCCGCATCGCCCACAGCACGGCGCTGGGGGTCGCCCAAGCCGGCAGCGCCCACGCGGTCACCCGCGACACCCGCTTCCGCCTCGGCTCGGTCACCAAGCAGTTCACGGCGACCGCACTGCTCCAGCTGAAGCAGCGAGGGTTGGTCGACCTGCAGGCTCCCATCGACACCTACGTGCCCGACTTCGCCCTGGGCGACGGCCTCGACGCATCGGAGCTCACCCTGCATCGCCTGCTCACCCACTCGAGCGGGCTGTCGGGCGTCAGCGAGCAGGCCCGCTGCGAGACCGAAGACATCGGCATCGCTCCCTACCTGGCCGACCACCGCGACGAGCTGCTCCTGTTCCAGGAGCCCGACGTGCTCTACAACTACTCGAACCGCGGCTACGGGGTGGCCGGGCTGGTGGCGGAGGCGGTGACCGGCAAGCCCATCGACCAGGTGATTCGCGACGAGGTCCTCCTCCCTGCTGGCCTCGACCGGATGGCCTTCGACGCCCGCGACCCGAGCCGTGGCCCCGCGGCCACGGGCCACGTCTACTCCCGGACCGACGGGTCGCTCCGCCGCACCGAGTCCATCGACGGCCTGTGCAGCGCCGTGTGGCCGTCGGGAGGGCTGGTAGGCAGCGCGGAAGACCTCGCGAAGTGGGAGCTGATCTTGCTGAGCGAGATGAGCGGCCGCTTCGACGCCACTCTGTGGGAGGAGCTCACCGGGCCCCAGTGGCCACGGTCGTCGAGCCACTACGGCTACGGGATCACTGTGAACAGCTACCACGACCTCCCGCGGATCACGCATGGGGGCTCGGTGGGCGGCTTTCGCACGCTCATGGCCGTGTTTCCCGAGCACGACTTCGGGGTGGCGCTCACCCTCAACAGCTACGCCTACACCTCGCCCGAGCCCGTGCCAGGTGAGTCGGCGACCGGGTTCGTCCTGGAGCGGGCGGTGGAGCTGTTCCTCGACCAAGACATCGAGCCGGATCCGGTGGTCACGCCTGAGCCCGACGATCTGCCCGACTACGTGGGCGAGTGGAGCGCGCGCTACGAGCTGGGGGAGGTGTCGACCTTCCTCCGCGACGGCGCCCTGTGGATCCGGCTGTCGGAGCCCCAGCTGCACGAGACGGAGATGCTCCCGTACACGATGTCGACCTGGCAGTACCTCGACCACGAGGGCGCGCTGCAGTCGCTGAGCTGGGCGACCGGCACCGACGACCACGACTACCTCGTCGCGCGCCACGGCGTCGCGCGCCGGGTCGAGGTGGAGGAGGAGCCCACCCCGTAGGGCTACTTCACGAGGTCGATGCGCCACGCTCCCCGCTGCGAATCCAGGGCAGCAGCCACAGCATTACTGCCCCCACGAACAACCCGAGGCTCACCAGCGCCAGCGCGATGGCCCCCCCGAGGAAGGAGCCGAAGGTGAACGCGATCCACACGGTGCTGAAGGCGATGCACCCGATGCTCGGCACCAGCGTCCAGCCCGACCGCCCCGCGAGGCCGATGCCGAGGGCCAGCGTTCCGAAGCCCAGCACCAGCAGCCCCTTCTCGGTGGACCACACGTCGTGCAGCCCCAGGGAGGTCAGCCAGGGGCCGGCGAAGGCCTCGGTCATCGTGAGCGCCGCCACGGCCAGCGCGACCCAGGCCGGGTTGCCCACCTGCAGCACGGTGGCACGCGTCGGCAGCCCCTGCGCCAGCACAGCCGAGGCCGCCAGGGCCAGCACGCAGGCCACCAGCACCGCGAGGTTGTCGACCTGCGACTCGACGGCGAACATCGCGGGCACGGTAGCGACCACGGTCATCACCGCCCCCGACGCGGCCACGGCGCGGCTGTTCTCGAGCAGCCCCACCCCCCATCCGATCAGCGCGGGCAGGGCGGCGAGCAGGGTGAGCACGCTCGGGTCCTGCCGGTAGGTGAGGCTCATCACCACGTAGGTGGCCATGGGCACGGCGGCAGCGAGCACTCCCCGCGCCAGCGGACGCACCGAGGGGACGAAGCGGAGCAGCCCGCCCACCACGACGAAGACGGTGGCCGAGCTGCCGATGAGCAGGTCGTAGGCCGCCTTGGGGGGGTCGACGAGGGCGGCGAGGAGCGCGACGGCCGACCCGATGAGCAGGAAGGCGGCGGGGGCGACGAGCACGGTCATCAGGGGCCCGAGGGCGAGACCGTTCCCGGTGGGCAGGGCCTCGAGGCGCTCGAGCACCGCGGCCTGCTGTTCAGCCTCGAGCAGCCCGTCGGCGACCCAGTGGTCGGTCTCGGCCTGCCAGTTCGTGCTCACGCTACCTCCCGGAAGGCCAGCATCTCGCGAAGCCGCGTCTCGTCGGGTCCAAACCCACAGGGGACTTCGTCGGTAGCCGGGTTGTCGAGGGTGCCGAACATCCAGTCCCACAGGGGCAGATCGCCGTAGTTCGAAGCGTGGCGACCCTGCTCGTGGTGGATGCAGTGCGACTCGGGGCGCTGGATGATCCAGCCCAGCCAACGCGGGGTCTTCACGTTCCAGTGGTAGAAGAACTCGGCCAGGCCGCACAGGGCGGTCACCGCGGCGCACTGGCCGGGGGTGAGTCCCAACACCAGGGTGAGGGCGGCGCCTCCCAAGACGACGTTGGTCGCGCACTCCAGCGGGTGCTTGTAGTAGGTGGTGAGCAGCTCCATCCGGGTGGGGCTGTGGTGGACTTGATGGAGCGCCCGCCACAGCCAGGGCACCTCGTGCCGCGCGCGGTGCCACCAGTACCAGAGGAAGGTCACGCCGAGGTAGCCGAACACGCTGCCGCCGAGCAGGCCGAGGCCCTCGGCGGAGAACAGACGGTGGGCCTGCAGCCACGGGTCGAGGAACAGCGCGCCGAGGAAGGCGGTCGCCACCTGGATGGCCGACAGCGCGACGGCACGGCGCCGCCAGCGGTCGACTCCGTCGAGGTCGCGGCGGGGGCGCAGGCGCTCGGCGGCGTACATGGCGACGCCGGCGGCGAGGAGCACGAGGGCGAGGGTCATGGGGGGCTCCGGTTCGGTACCCCCCCAGAAGAACCGCGCGATGTGGACCTCGTGTGGACCCTCGTCCAATCGTGGTTGGAGCATGCGGTAGGGCGAGGCTTCGGTGGGGCTGCAGCTGGCCCCCCGACAGCGACTAGCGGTGGGGGCTGACGGGCAGCTCGAGGGTGAAGGTCGTGCCGTGCCCGACCTCGCTGTCGACGGACACATCGCCGCCGAGCTGCTGAGCGATGCCCCACACCATCGCGAGACCGAGGCCGGTGCCCGCGTCGCCCTTGGTCGAGAAGAACGGGTCGAAGATGCGCTGCAGGTCGGATGGGGCGATGCCCGACCCCTCATCTGAGACCGACAGGTACACCCGGTGGCGGACCGACCGGGTGGCGACCACGATGTCGCCCCGTTCGCCCATGGCGTCTCGGGCATTGAGGACGAGGTTGAGCAGGGCCTGGTCGAGGAGGTTCGGGTCGATGAGCACCGCCGGTGTCGGAGTGAGCTCCAGCTTCACGGCGCACGACCCCGCGGCGGTCTGCAGGACGCCGAGCACCTCGGGGAGGTGCTTCCCCAGATCGACCTCGGCCAGGGACAGCTCGGACTGGCGCGCGATGGCGAGGAGGCGCTTGGTGAGGGAGGTGGCCTGGCCGACAGCCTGATGGAGGGTGTGCAAGGTGTCGGAGCGGTCGGCTCCCTCGGGCAGGTGCCCCAGGATGTCGGCGGCGGCCAACACGACCGTCAGGGTGTTGTTGACGTCGTGGGCCAGCCCCGCCGCCAGCTGCCCGAACGACTCGAGGCGCTGCGCGCGGAGCAGCTGGGCCTGCAGCCCCCGGGCGAGGGCGCTGGCATCGTCGGCGCTGGCCCGGGCGGCGCGGATCTCGACGTCGCGGGTGAGGGCCGCCATGCGCACCCTCGCCAGCCGCCTCGGCTCGGACTGCAGCACGTGGGTGCGCGCGACGAGGAAGTCGATGGCGGCATCGTGCTGGCCGAGGACGCGCAGGTTGTCGACGTGTCCGTCCAGGATGCCGTCGTGCAGTGGGTCTTGCGTGCGCAGGGCCTGCTCGGTGATGGGCTGCATGCACGCCACGGCCTCGGCGTGTCGCCCCAGACTCGTCAGGGCCTGGATGCGCACCATCTCGCGGGCGATGGCCTCGTCGGGCAGCTCGGCGGAGGACGCTGGCTCCAGGCTGGCGAGGGCCTCGACGGGTCGACCGTTCTGGATCAGCCACTGGGCGCGCAGGGTCTGGGCGACGGACCGGTGCCCGGCGAGGTCGTCTGCCCGGGCGGCGAGGTGGGCCAGCTCGGAGATGGCGGCCTCTGCCGCGGGTAGCGAGCCGAGGGTGAGGCAGACGCGGGCGCGCACCGCGAGGGAGTGCAGGAGCAGGTAGCGCTGGTCGCAGCGCCGAGCGACGTCGACCGCCTTCTCGGCGTGCTGGTTCGCCTCGCTCAGCCCCCCCAGGCTCTGGTAGAGGTTGGCGATGTTGCCGTGCACGAAGGCGAGCACCCGTGGGGGGGCATCGCCGCCGCCGGCTGCATCGAGGGCACGCAGGTAGCACTCCAGGGCCCCCGAGGGGTCGTCGAGCAGGCCGCGGGTGCTGGCTGCGTTGACGAGGTTGATCGCCATCGTCGTGCTGTCACCGGCCAGCGCCGAGAACGCCGCGGCTTGCTCGTAGTGCTCCACGGCCTCGATGCGCCGCGCTGGAAACAGCATGGCGACCCGGCCGAGCATGTTCTCCACTGCCTGCATGTCGTCGGGCGCCATCAGGCCGGCGGCGTCGGCGAATGCGTCACGTACGGCCTGCTCCAGCGCTTCCGCATCGGGGGCCGCCAGGCCGTCGATCAGGCGATCGACGCCGACGACGAGGCCGCGAAGCGACCACAGCGCATCGAGGTCGGCCCGTCGCGCGAGGGCCAGCACCTGGGCGGCGTCGGTGGGGGGCCGGTCTCGCAGCTCGAAGACGGCCACGCGACCGGCGGCCTCGGGGTGCGGGCGCGCGTCGGCGACGAGCTGGCGGCAGCGCTCCACCTCGCGGATGCGCAGGCGCCAGGCGAGCTCCAGGACCGCGTCGACCCTCTCCGAGGGCTGTTCGCTGGTGAGGGAGCGGTGGAGGAGAGGCTCGGTGGTCAGTCCAGAAAACAAGGCAGGTCCCGCTGCGCGCTGGGTGCCGGGAGGAGATATCGTCCCGCCGAGCGTCTGGAGTCAGGATCCGCCGCCGGCGGTGCGCGAGCCCTTAGGCCCCGAAGCGCTGATGCATCGTGCGGATCTGCTGGCAGCGGCCCTCGACCTGCTCTGCAGCTGCGGCGGGCGTCCACGACGGGTGGTCGGCGACGAGTCGGTCGAAGACTTGCTGGTGGTAGCTCCCGGTGGCGGCCACGTAGGCGTCGAGCTGTCGGCTGTCGCCGAGCTGCTGGTAGCGGTGCTCGGCGTCCCGGGCGGCGTCCCATGCGGGGAGAGCGTCGGCCTGGGCCATCGACTGCAGCCCGCGCCCGAACCAGACGGCGGCCGCAGGCTTGGGAGCCACCGTGAGCCGAGAGCCACAGCTCGGGCAGGGCATCGAGCGGGTCTCGGCCAGGGGGCCGGGGTCGAAGGGGGTGTTGCACTGCACGCAGTGTTGGGACGGGTCTTCCTCGCGGAACAAGGCCTCCACGCTGCGTGCCACAACGGCCGCTCCGAGCACCTTGTTGTGGTGCTCCAGCTTCTCGATGCGCAGCGCCGCCGCGTCGCGGAGCGCCTCCACTTCCTTGCGCGAGGCATCGAGCTCGGCCTGTGACGCGTCGTCGAGGGCGTCGAGCTCCTCCTCGTAGGTGTCGAACGCCGTGTCGAGCTTGTCGCCCAGACGGAGGAAGCGAGCCTGGATGGCCGAGTCGAGGGCGGCCACCGGTGCGTGCTCGAGGGGGGAGACCCTGCCGATCTCGGCGTGGGCCTCCATCACCTCGTCGTGGATGGTGTCGAGGCGTGCCTCGAGCTTGTCGATGAACGTGCGGAATCGCTGGGTCCAGTATCGAGGGGTCATGGTCACTCCGTCGTCTTTCCGCCGCAGTACACACAGGCCAGGTCGTCTCCCTGGCGAGGGGCACCGCAGTCGGGGCAGGTCAGCACATGGGTGGCGGGACGTGGGCGGGGGGCGGTAGCGTCGCGGTGCGCCACCTTCAGGGCGTTGCCGAAGGCGCTGCGGCGTCGCGGTGGCGGCGGTGGAGAGGCGTCGTCGGCCATCAGAGCACCAGGTCCGCATCGGGGTCGTCGGTCGACCGGTACTGCTCCTCGAACCGAGGGATGAGCTCGTTGAGTCGCACCGACAGCTGCACGTCGCTGAGGATGCGCTGCGACCAGTAGGCGCCGATGTCGCTGTACTGGGCCGCGGTCATCCCGAAGGTCTGCTGCAGCATGGCGTTCACGTCGTGGCCGTCGCTGGCCCACGCGCCCTGGGCGCCCATGAGCTCGGCGTATCGCTCGAGGGTGCAGGGCTCGGCGCCATCGGAGGGGGCGGCGGCGGTGCGGGCTTCGGTGAAGGCCGCGCCGTAGATCTGGGCGATGGCCGCGGCGGCCATGGGGTCGTGGGCGCTCTGCATCCGGAGCATCCACTGCGCCTGGGCCGACTCGTAGGTGGTCGCGTCGAGGTCGTGCTGCGCGAGGGTGCGGTGGTAGGCATCGCGGTCGTCGCCCAGGGTGCTCAGGGTCGCGGCGACCGCGGCCCATGTCTGCACCGTCACGCCCTCGATAGGCTGCAGCAGCGGGCTGTCGGTGGGCAGGGCGGCGCTCATCATGGCCTGCATCTGCTGCTGCGCGGCCGCCATGGCGGCCGGGGGATCGTACTCGTCTTCTTCGGCGTCGGCGTCTTCGTCGTCTTCGTCGGCTGGGGGCGGTGCGGGTCGTGGGGCGGGGGCTGCCCTCGACGACGCGGTCGCGGTCGCGAGCCGAGGGGTCGCGCTCTTGCCGAGGAGTCCCATGAGCAAGGACCACAACGCTTCGAGCAGGGACGTGACGATGGACATGACGAGCTCCCGGTGGTGTGCCGAGAGCTTAGGCAGCTCCTGGGGTTCCGTTTCTCATCGGAGTCTCATCATCCGCCCGAGCGCGCCTCGGTGGTCGCTGCGACCTGAGCTCGCTGGGCGGCCCGGGCCGCCAGGTGGGCGAGGGGGTGCTCGTCGCCATGCAGCCAGATCGGGCGCCCGGCACAGGCGGCCTCCACCACGTCGAGCATCTGCTCCAGCATCGAAGGCAGGCCTTCCTGACGCAGGGCGCGGGCGCGCTCGAGGGACTGCTCGGCGGCCGGTCGGTCGCCATCGGCGAGGGCCGCCAGCACCAGCCATCCCCGTGCGGAAGCCTCGATGACGCCGTGCTGAGCAGCTGCATCGATGGCGGCCTCGCAGCGGCGCCGGGCCCGGCGGACGTCGCCCTGGAGCGATGCGACAGCGGCCTGGTTGAGGGTGACCAGCACGGCGGTGGTCCCGTCGACGTGGGGGCGGGCCTCCCACAGGTCGGCTTCGGCGTGGTCGAGCTGCCCCAGGTGCATGTGGGTGACGGAGCGACTGGTGAGGACCAGGCCCAGGAGGTGCTGAAGGCCTGCCGCACGGGCCGCGGCGTAGCACCGGTCTTGCAAGGCTAGCGCCTCGTCGAAGCGCCGGGCTTCCTGGAGGTTGGACGCCGCGTTGTGCTCCAGCATCAGGGCGTGGGTGCGGCGCCCGGCCCAGCGGAGCTCCTGTATCAGCCGTAGCTGCTCGTCGAGGGACTGCCCTCCCTGCCCGTCGTGGGCCTCGAGGGTGGCCGCGACGTCGGTGAGGATGGCGCGAAGCCGTAGGTCGTGGTGGGGCCGAAGGGCGGCCAGGCCACGACGCGCGGCCTGGCTCGCGATGGCAGGGTCGCCGCCGTACATGGCGGCGGTGGCTACACGGTACGATGCCAGCGCCACCGCCTCGAGGTCGCCGGCCTCGGAGGCGACCTGCACGGACCGCTGGGCGGCTTGCAGCGCCAGGCCTCGGTCGCCGGCCAGGTTGGCGTGTTGCGAGACTCGATCCAGGAGGCGGGCTGCCATCGCTGGCTCGCCTCGCTGCATCGCCTCCTCGGCCGCCGCCTGTAGCGGCGGCACGAGCTCGGGCACACCCCCACACAGGCCCGTCGCCCGGCTGCGCTCCAACAGCAGCTGGTCGGTGAGGGCCACGGGGAGGTCGCCCGACGGCGGCACCCGGTCGAGGAGCGCGATGGCCTCGGCCGCTCGGGCGTCGTAGGTCAGGATGGGGGCGACGGCCACGACCAGCGCGGCCCGCTCCGGAGCATCGTCAGTGAGCTCGATGGCAGCCAGGAGGTTCGGAAGGTCGTGGTCGACGGGCGCCTCGGCCACCCGTCGCATGGCGGCGACGAAGCGGGCCTGGAAGGGCTCGGCCTCCGCTCGGCGGCGGACGAAGGACCGCACGGCGTCGGGCAGGCGAAGGCGGCCGGGTGCGTGGGGGACCGACGCCACGAGGTAGTGGTCGGCCAGCAGCGTCAGCAGGTCGAGGGGGTCGTCGCCGTACACCGCCTGGGCCTGATCGGCCGTAAAGGAGCCCCGAAACCACGCCAGGCCGGCGAGCACCTGCTGCGCCTGCGGCGGCAGGAGGTCCCACGACCACTGCAGGGTGGCCTTCATGCTGTGATGCCGCAGCGGCCCGTCGCTGACGTGACCGAGGGCGCGGGCCTGTGCCTTCAGGCGAGCCAGCAGACCCGCGGGGTCGAGGACGGGGATGCGGCTGGCGGCGAGCTCCAGGGCCAGGGGCTGGGCGTCGAGACAGGAGGCGATGGCGCGGAGGGTGTCGTGCCACTGTGCCCCCAGGGCGGGGGCCCGCTCGGCCGCCCGGGCACGAAACAGCGCGACCGCGTCGTCGTCGGTCATCCCGGGGACCTCGTAGGTGACCACGTCGTCGAGCTCGGTGCGGTGCCGGCTGGTGAGCAGCCATCGCACCTCGGGAGCCGCCGCTCGCCAGGCCGTGAGCAAGGGAGCGATCCCGTCGCGCACGCTCTCCACGTTGTCGACCACCACCAGCTGGGCGCCGCGCACGGCCAGGGCATGGCCCAGCTGTGCGACGTGGTCTCCCTGACCGAGGGGGATGCCCAGGGCGGCGGCGGTGGCCGCGACCGCCTGCGACGAATGACGGACCTCGACGAGGTCGACGAAGGCGGCGAGGGGGAACGCTGCCCGAGCGGCGGCTTCCCGCGCGAGGCGCGTCTTGCCCTGGCCTCCCGGGCCGACGAGGGCGACGGCCTGGTGCCCGTCGGCGAACAGATCGGCGATGTGGTGGAGCTCGGCCAGGCGACCGATGAAGGCTTGCCGTGACGACGATGGCGAAGACGACGGGCGAGTGATGGGCTCGACCTCGACCTGCCCCTCGAAGCGGTAGCCTCGCCCGCGAACCGTCTGCACCCACTGCGGGCCCGGGTTGCCCGCCTCGAGGGCCTGACGCAGCTTGAACAGGGCCTGCGACAGGGAATGGTCTGACACGGTGACGTCGGGCCAGACCTCGTCGAGCAGGGCGCGGCGGCTGAACAGCCGACCGGGGAACCGCACGAACGTAGCGAGGAGCGCCATGGCCTTGGGCTGCAGCTCGACCTCGTCGTCACCCCGGAGGAGGCGACCGGCGACCTGGTCGAGGGTGTAGGGGCCGAAGCGGTAGCGCACGCGGTCTCCGGTGGCGAGGCCCGGCCGCAGGTGGCCCGGCCTTCGGATGGTACTCGTTGCTGCGGGGCGTCAGGCCAGCGTCGCCGCTCCCAGATCCTTGGGACTCGGCTCGAAGCAGCCCCGCCCCGGCTGGCAGGCGCCGGGCTCGGTGCGCGCGTCGTCGGGGCCCCACGGCTGGCAGGTGTGCAGGCAGGTGAACGGCGCGTCGCCGGCCGCCATGGCCCGCTGCATGTCGTCTTCAGAGCGCCACTGCGAGCCGTAGAAGCCCTTCCAGCGCAGGTGATGACACAGCCTCATGGTTCTGCCTCCTCGTCGGTCGGGGCTTCGATCAGCGCCTCGGCGGGCGGGCCTTGGAGCGCCGCCGCCAGCGTGTCGCGGATGGTGTGGGGCACCAGCCGCGCCTTGTAGGCGGCCTGGGGCAGGTCGCCCTTGGCCAGGTTGTCGAGGATGCGGTTCCACGCTTCGTCGTCGGCCTTCCGCCCGTCGATCTGCGCGGCCACCTCGGGGAAGGCCAGGGGCCGGTTGGCCACACCGCCCACGGCGATGTGCATGCCCGACAGCAGCTCGCCTTCGGCAGAGACCCGCACAGCCGCCTCGACCAGCGGCCACTCGGCCTGCGCCCGGTGGATGGTGCGCCGATAGGCAGCGTGCTCGCCAGGAACCGGCGGCGGCAGCACCACGGCGGTGACGAGCTCACCGGCCGCTACGGCGTGGGTCTGACTGGCCTTGGCGCCAGGCCCGAGCAGCTCCGGGATGGTGCGCAGGGCCTCACCGTCGACCTCGACCTGCGCCCCGTAGGCGAGCAGGGCCATGGCCATGGTGGAGGGGTGCGGCGCGATGCACTGGCCGTTGTCGTAGGCGCTGTGGAAGCGGGCCTCGCCCCGGCGGGCGAGGCAGACGACCCCGCCGCGCTTGGCGCACTGGAACTGCGGGCTGCGGTAGTACCAGCACCGCACCTCCTGCAGCAGGCTGCCCCCGAGGCTGGCCCGGGCCCGGATCTGGGGGGTGGCCAGGCCGCCCGCTGCCTGGGCGATGGCCTGGTAGCCCTTGTTCACCAGCGGGTCGGTCGCGACGGTGGCGAGGGTGACCATGCTGCCGATGCGCAGCCCGCCTTCCTCGGTGACCTCGATGCCGTCGAGCCCTTCCACGTCGCGAAGGTCGACGACCGGCCCGGTGACGAGGCCCTTGTGACGCAGCTCGGTGAGGTCGGTTCCGCCGGCACGCACCTGGCCCTCGAGGGCCGCGACCTGGGCGGGGTCGGTGGGGAAGTACATCATGACAAGCCCTCCAGCACGCGCGGCGGCGTGAGCGGGATCTGCCTGGGTCGCCATCCCGTGGCGTGGAACACGGCGTTGGCGACCGAGCCGGCGACACCGATGGTGCCGAGCTCGCCCAGCCCGATGGAGCCGCCGCGGGTGGCCTCGAAGCCTCGCTCCTCGAAGTGCACGTGCAGCGGAGGGATGTCGCCGATGCCGGCGATGCGGTAGTCGTCGAGGTTGTGCGACAGGAGCCGCCCGGTGCTCCGGTCGAGCACCCGCTCCTCGTACAGCGCATACGACAGGCCCTGGATCAGCGCGCCCTGCATCTGGTTGGTGGCCGCCGGCGGGCACACGATGCGCCCCGCCGCGATGCCGACCCAGGCCTCCAGGGCCTTCACCGTGCCCAGGCGGGTGTCGACCTCGATGTGGGTGACGTTGACGGCCCCCGGCAGCCTGCGGCCGATCTTCACGTCGGCGAAGGGGAAGGGCAGGAACGCGCGCTCGTCGTCGCGGCGTCGCCGGCCCACGAAGCGCAGGGGAGGGGACGTCGCCAGCAGCTCCGCCCACGGCATCAGCCCTCCGTCATGGCGGACTCCGCCCTCGGCGGCCTCACCGACCACGCCTCGGTCGCGGGCGTGGTGCACCAGCGCTTCCGCGAGCTGCTCCGCGGCGTGGTGGGCCGCCGGGGCCAGCGAGGCGGTCGTGCGAGAGCCCGCCGACATGGGCCCACGCACGTCGTGGGAGTCGCCGACCCGCACCGTGACCTCGGCCGGATCGATGCCCAGCGCGTCGGCGACCGCGTAGGCGAGCATCGAGCGGGTGCCCTGGCCCATGTCTTGGGCGGCCGACGACACGGTGATGCCGTCGGGGCCGGCGTCGAGCTGCACCTGGGCGTGCACGTCCCAGATCACGAACCAGCCCGAGGCGGCGAGCCCCACCCCGCGGCGGTAGCGGCCGGTGTCGGCCGACACTGGGCCTCGGTCGGCCCAGATGGGCAGCTCCTCGGCCCAGTCGTACAGGTGCTGCCGGGTGGGGTTGGGGTCCCACCGGCGGCGGAGGGTGACCGGGCTCTCGCCGCGGTCGTGGGCGATCTGGTCGATAGCCCCCTCGATGGCGAGGAAGGCGGGCGGCCCCCCCGGCCCGCGGAACGGCCGAGCCGGCGGGGTGTGGGTGGCGATGTCGTAGTCGTCGAGCTGCTTGGCCTTGTGGGGGTAGGGCAGGCGCAGGAACAGGCCGACGGTGGTGCCGACGGACACCCCCGAGTCGGTCTGGGTCTCGGCGACGAGGCCCGACATCTCGCCCGCCGCATCCGCCCCCAGCGCCAGGTCGATGCGCTCGGCGGGTCGGTAGCCCCCGACCATCAGCTCTTCCTCGCGGCTCAGGGCCACCCGGACGGGCGCTCCCGCCGCACGGGCCAGCTCCACGGCCATGCGCTGCTCCATCTGCAGCCCCACCTTCGCCCCGAAGCCTCCCCCGACGTAGGGACAGCGCACGTGCACCTGCTCGTGCTTGAGGTCGTAGCGCTGCGCCAGGTCGTGGGCGAGATCGACGCACGACTGCGTCGACGCCCACACCTCCAGGGCGCCGTCGGCCCCCCACTGAGCGACCGCGGCATGGGGCTCGAGGGCCGTGTGGACTTGAGCGCCGGTGACCCATCGCCCGCGGGCCACGGTGCCGTCGCGGCCGGCTTCGTCGAAGAGCTTGGGCGCCTTCTTCGGCTTGGCGAACAGCGACGCGCTCACCGGGCCGCGCAGGTTGCCATCCCACCCAGCGGGCAGGATCGGGCCCTCGGCGGCGGCGGGCGCCACCTTGGCGGCTCGCTTGTCTTCGTAGACCAGCGGCGCCCCGGGCTCCAGCGCCGCGTCGGCGTCGATGACCGCGGGGTGCTCCTTGCGCTTGACCTTGGCCTTGGCCAGCGCGGCGCGCAGGGTGTGGGCATCGGTGGCAGCGACCGCGGCGAGCTCCTGGCCGACGTAGCGGATGCGGTGACCGTCGGGCACCAGCTGCACCACGGCCTTCACGCCGGGGAGGCCGCGCAGGTGGTCGAGATCGATGGAGGTGAGGGTGGCGTGGGCCACGTCGGAGCGCAGGGCGCCCCCCTCGAGCTGGCCGTCGAGCTGCACGTCGACGGTATAGGTGGCCGCGCCGGTGATCTTCTCGGGGGCATCCTTGCGGGGCGCAGGACCCGGATCTTCGTCGAAGCGGCCCTCGCAGGCGGCGATGACCGCGGCGTAGATGCCCTCGTAGGCACCGCAGCGGCACAGGTGCCCAGCCAGCGCCGCGGCGACCTCGTCGCGGGTGGGGGTGTCGGTGCCGCGGGTGGCCCGCCAGGTGTCGTGGAAGGCGGCGGCCTCGACGACGAAGCCGGGGGTGCAGTAGCCACACTGCAGCGCGTCGTGGGCGCCGAAGGCGCGCTGCACCGCGTGCTCGCCGCCCAGGCCCTCCACGGTGGTGACTTCGCGACCCTGCAGGGCGGTGGCGGGGAGCAGGCAGGTGACGTGGGGTACACCATCGACCTGCACGGTGCACGCCCCGCAGGTGCCCGCGCCACACCCGAGCTTGGTGCCGGTGAGGCCCAGGCCGCGGACGGCGTCGAGGGCGGTGTCGTCGGCGCCGACCTGCAGCTGACGGGCCTTCCCATTGAGGGTGGTGGCGACCTCGACCTCGGCGTGGCCCGCCATGGCCTTCGGCGGGGACGCGACGGGCTCGACCGGGGCCTCCGCTTCGTCGTCGGGGGCTCCCTCGGGTGCCGCGGTGGCGCGGAGGGGCGTCGCGGCCAGGCCGACCAACGCGCTGCGTAGCAGGTTTCGACGGGAGAGATCAGACATCGTGCCTCGCTGCGAAGGGGGTACCACGTATGCGCAGTCCCCGCCGCAGCGAGAGGAGGCTTCGGGCCGGGGCGCACGCCGACCCTCGGCTACACTCCTCGGATGCCTCGCTGTGCCATCGTGGGCTCCGCCTTCTCCGACGCGGCCGACTCACCGCCCACCCACGTCGAGACCCCCTTCGGTGAGGCGGTGCTGTACGCCGTGGCGCCGGGGGCCTGGTTGCTCCCGCGGCACGGTCGGCCTCATCGCTTCCTGCCGCATCAGGTTCCCTACCGAGCCCACGCCTGGGCCCTGCGTCACCTCGGTGTCGACGCGCTGCTGGTGACCAGCTCCTGTGGGGTGTTGGACCCCACCCTGCCCCTGTTCACCCCGCTGCTGGTGACCGACCTGGTGTGGCCCGACAACCGCCTGCCCGACGGCAGTGCCGCCACGATGTGGCCCGAGCCGTGCCCCGAGCAGGGCCATCTCGTCGTCGAGGCGAGCCTGTTCGATGCGACGTTGTCGGCCCATCTGCGCGACCATCTACGCGGCCACGGCGTCCCCTCTCCCGAGCGTGAGGTGGTGTTCTGGTACGCGCCTGGTCCGCGCACCAAGACCCGTGCAGAGAACCGCTGGCTGGCCGAGCAGGGGCTGCACGTCAACAGCATGACCCTGGCCCCCGAGGTGGTGCTCGCCAACGAGCTCGGCATCCCCACCGTCGCGGCGGTCGTGGGGCACAAGCACTCGGGCCCTCGGGCGCCGGGCCTCGACGAGCATGGCATCGCCGACAGCCTGGAGCGCTCACGAGCCTCGATTCGGTCGCTGGTCGACGCCTTCCTCGGCGACCATCGGGTCGTTCCCTTCGCCAACCACGTCTACCGGTTCGACGGATGACGCCCGAGGTGGCCGCGGGCCACGTCGAGCGCGTCGGCTACCGGGTCACCGGGCCGGCCACGCGCCTCACGGGAGGCCACCTCAATGAGGTGTTTCGAGTGCCCACGTCGTCCGCCTCGGTCGTGCTGAAGCACGCGCCGCCTTACGTCGCTGCCGCCCCCGAGGTCCCCCTCGACCCCGACCGGCTGCGGCACGAAGCGCTGGGGCTGGCGATGGGGGGCACGCTGTGGCGGCCGGGGAGGGTTCCGGAGCTGCTGGTCTACGACCCGGTGCACCAGGTGCTGTGTATGGAAGACCTCGGTGACCGCCCGCACCTGGGCACGTGGCTCGCTTCGGCAGGTGACGACGCCGCTGCGGCGCTGCTGGCCGACGTCGGCCGCCACCTCGGTCAGCTGCACCGAGCGCCGGCCGACGCGGAGGCCTGGGCGAACCCCGATGTGCAGGCGACCCGCCACGAGCTGCAGTATCGGCAGGTGCCGGGCTTCCTGGAGGCCCACGGTCACGATCGGGGCCTGGGAGCGCAGGCCCTGGCCCTTGGGGAGGCGCTGCAGCGGCCGGGGCGGGGTCCCATCATGGGCGACCTGTGGCTCAGCAGCGTGCTCGTCGAAGGGCACGACTGGTCGCTGATCGACTGGGAGCTGTCGCACTGGGGGCAGCCCCTGCAAGACGTGGCGCACCTGCGGGCGCACCTGTTCCTGGTTGACCCTACCCGCGCCGCGCCGCGGGTCGCCGCCTTCGAGCAAGGCTACCGCGCCACAGCTCCCCCGTGGGACGGGGCCCAGCACGATGGCGCCAGGATCCACGAGGCCTGTGAGTTGCTGGCCCGCACGGTGGGGGCCTTCCCCATGATGGGCCGCAACGACTCCCGTTGGTCGGCCGCGCTGGAGCGCTCCGTCGCCTTGCTGGAGGGGTGATGGGGGGCGGTGAGCTCAGGGTGGGCTGTCGCAAGGGGTAGGTTGTGTGAGGCTTATGGGCGGGATGCAAGGAGGGCGTATGCGCTGGGCGGTCGTGGGGCACGTGGAGTGGGTGGCCTTCTATGCGGTAGACGGCCCGGTGCGACCGGGCGCCATCCTGCACGCGCCACCCCCGTGGGAAGAGCCCGCGGGGGGCGGCGGGGTGGCCGCGGCCGAGCTCGCGCGTCTCGGCGGTGCCTGCACGCTGTTCACCGGGGTCGGCAGCGACGCGCGTGGGCAGGGCCTGGCGGCGGCGATGGCGCCCCTCGGGGTGTCGGTCGACGCGACGGCGGAGCCGGGGCCCCACCGGCGCGCCCTCACCCTGGTTGCTCCTGACGGCGAGCGAAGCATCGTGGTGGTGGGCGATGCCCAGGCTCGTCAGGGCCTGACCCCCGCCGACCTCGCTGGGTTCGATGGCGTGTACTTCTGCAAGGGCGACGCCGACGCGCTCCGGGCTGCCCGGTCCGCCCGGGTGCTGGTCGTCACGGCACGGGTGCTCCGGGTGGCCCAGGAGGCGGGGGTGGTGATCGACGCGCTGGTGGGGTCCGCCGTCGACCCCTCCGAGCGCTACGAGCCGGGCGACCTGCAGCCGCCACCGACGCTGGTGATGCGCACCGAGGGAGCCCAAGGGGGGCGCTGGTGGTCGGAAGAAGGCGAGTGGGGGCGGTGGGGGCCTGCGCCGTGTCCCGAGGCAGCAGGAGATGCCTACGGCTGCGGAGACCGCTTCGCGGCGGGGCTCACCCACGCGCTGGCCACGGGGCTGGGCGCGGCCGAGGCCTGCGCACACGCAGCCCGCAGCGGGGCCCACGCTCTCGGCCTGCAGGGGGCCCACGGGGGAAAGGCCTCGATGGTAGGCTGATCTCGACTTTTCTTTTCCCCCCGCCGGCGCCCATGGGTCCCACGGGCATGGAGGAACGATGCAGCGCGTGATCACGTTGGGTGCCCTGGTGGCCCTGGCCGCCGGATGCGATGTCGACCACATGACGAAGGTGGAGGCCCTCGACGCCCTCGCCCAGGTGAACCAGTCGAGCCGAGGTGAGGCAGCGACCGGCGACGTCATCGAGGTGTCTACCGACGTCACCATCGGCGACGCCGTCGCCGAGGCCGCGCAGCGCATCGCCGACTTCTGGGTGTCGCAGGCGCCCTGCACCGAGGTGTCGGTGGAAGGGGCGAAGGTCACCCTCGACTACGGCACCCTCGACGATGCCTGTGAGTTCGAGGGCTACACCTACGCGGGCGTCAACAGCGTCGAGGTCGTCGACACGCAGCGGGGGCAGCTGCAGGTCGACCACGTCTGGGCTGGGTTCACCAATGGCGACGTCACCGTGGATGGCGGCGCCACCGTCACCTGGACCGGTGAAGACGCGTCCCGCCGAGTCGAGACCGAGCACACCTGGTCGTCGATCGATGGCTCGGTGGTCGATGTGGTGGGAGACCACATCCAGGGTCCCCTGGAAGAAGAGGCAGGATGGGCCGGTTGGCTCGGGGGCATCCGGATGGACGGCACCCGCGACTGGGTCACCGAGGGCGACACCTGGAGCCTCGACATGACCGAGCTCGAGCTGCGGTGGATCGATCCGGCGCCGCAGGCAGGCAGCCTCACCGTCACCAACCCCGCCGGCAAGACCCTCGACGTAGTGTACGAGCGCGTCGACGACACGACCATCCAGGCGACGCTCATCGGGCTGCGCGAAGACGTGGTGGTCCACATCAACCTGCTCGGGCAGATGGAGGAGGTCGAGTAACGAGCGAGGAAGGGCACGCCCGGCAGCAAGACGCTACGGTGCCGTCGGTGCGCGAAGCATCGGAGGCGTCGCGATGTGGTGGATTTGGTCGATCGGGTGGGCCCTCGCGGCACCCTGTGAGGAGGCGGCTTCCCTGGCGGATCTGGAGGCGGATCTGGAAGCTGCTGAGCGGCGTCTGGGCGATCTCGACTCCGACGCGTTCCTCGATCAGACCGCCGACCTCGCACCTCGGGTCGCGTGCCTGGCCGAGCCCCTCGAGCCGGTCCGGGTGGCGCACCTGCATCGGGTGTTCGGGCTTCGTGCCTACCTGGCTCGCCAAGACGCCGATGCTCGGGCTGCCTTCGGCGCCGCCCGCGCCGCCGATCCCAACTACGTGTTCCCGTTCTGGTTGGTGCCGGAGCGGCACGAGATCCGTGAGCTGTATGCCGCGTCGGAGCCCGAGCTCACCCGGTTCCCGGTGCTCCCGGCGAAGAACGGCCTGCTGCTGTTCGACGGGGAAGAGACCAACGAGCGGCCGCGGTTCCGGCCCACGCTGGCCCAGGTCCTCGACGACGCCGGCGCGGTCGAGGCCACCGCCTGGCTCCGCCCCACCGACGTGATGCCGGCCTACGACGAAGCGCGACCACTGCTGCCACCCCTCGCGGGGGGGGCGCGCACCGTGCGCACCACGCTGTTTGCCAGCTCCGGGGCGGCGGTCGTGCTCAGCGGGGTCTCCTACGGGCTCGCCGGCCTCGCCAACCAGCGCTTCCAGAGCGCCGAAGACCGGCAGACGGTCCTCGACAGCCAGCGGCAGTCGCGGATCTTCGTGACGACCTCGGCGGTCTCGGGGGGGGCGGCGGTGGCCGCGCTCACGGGAGCTTTCCTGGTCGGGAGGATCTGATCCTCGCCCCCGGCGATCGCGTGGACCGCTACGAGGTCGAGGCCGTGCTGGGGCAGGGCGGGATGGCCACGGTCTACAAGGTGTGCCACACCGAGCTGATGACGCGCCACGCGCTCAAGCTGCTCATGCACAAGGGCGGCAGCCTGGCCGACCGCATGCTGCAGGAAGGCAAGATGCAGGCTCGGCTGCGGCATCCCAACGTCGTCGGCGTCACCGACGTGGTCCGCCACGAAGGGCACATCGGTCTGGTGATGGACTTCATCGATGGCGTGGCCCTGGGCGCCTTCAGCTACAACTACCACCTCAAGGGCCACAAGCTCGACCAGCTCGCCCACGACCTGTTCGACGGCATCGAGGCCGCCCACGCGCTGGGCCTCGTGCACCGCGACCTCAAGCCCGACAACGTGATGATGGCCTTCGAGGGCGACGAGGTCGTAGCGAAGATCACCGACTTCGGCCTGGCAAAGGCGCTGTCCGACGAGCTGCGAGTGGCCCGGGCCACCCAGGCCGGGCAGATGATGGGCACGCCTCGGTATATGGCGCCCGAGCAGTTCTTCGACGCCGCCGCCGTCGACGTGCGCGCAGACATCTACGCCCTGGGGGCCATCCTCTACGAGGTGCTCGGGCGCAAGCCCCTGTTCCCCGACAGCGACCTGGCCAACGCGCTCACTGCCTGCGTCACCGGCGACTGGGAGCCCCTCACCGACCTGCCCGCGGGCACCCCAGCTGCGTGGCGCGACACCATCCATGCCTGCCTGGCGACCGCCAAGAAGGACCGGCCCGCCGACATCGCCGCCCTGCGCTCGCTGTGGGGGGCGGCCCCCCCTCGTCGTCCGGCGTGGTCGGCCGACGACCTGTCGTTCCTCCATGACGTGCAAGACCTGGTGAGCGAGAAGCTGTCCACCCCCAAGCAGGCGAAGGAGCAGGTCGACGACGCGGTCGCCAAGGTGGGTGAGGTGCGGGCGCGCGCACGGCCTGCCGCGCCCGGGCGCCCGGGCTGGCATCGGTGGGTGTTGGCCGCCAGCGCCGGCGCCCTGGCCATGACCGCCCTGTGGGTCGGGCTGGCTGGTGCCTCGCTAGCATGGGTAAGCTGGGAGGCTTCGGAGTCTGCCGAGGCGCCCCCGTCGCCCGATCCCGAGTCCGTCGAACCGTAGTCCCCGGAAGACAGCCATGCCCATCCGAACGTCTGCCGTCCTCACCCTCGTCGCCGCCCTGCTCGGCGGCTGCGCGGTGATCACCGACGAAGAGGTCGCCGCCAAGCTCGACGCCGATGGCGATGGCTACGACGCCGTCCGCTTCGGGGGCCGTGACTGCAACGACGACGACCCGACCATCCATCCCGGCGTCGACGACCCGCTGTACGACGGGGTCGATCAGAACTGCGACGGCCTGTCGGAGTTCGACGCCGACCGCGACGGCTACGACCAAGACGTCGACTGCGACGACGCCGACCCCACCATCAACCCCGGCGCTGAAGACCGCTGCTACGACGGCATCGACAAGAACTGCGACCTGCGCGACGACGATGACTGCGACGGGGATGGGGTCCCCATCGGGGAAGACTGCGACGACCGCGATCCAGAGGCGTTTCCGGGCAACTCCGAGATCTGGTACGACGGCATCGACGGCGACTGCCTGGGTGGCGACGACTTCGATCGCGACGGCGATGGCGACCCCTGGGTCGAGTATGGCGGGTTCGACTGCGACGACCTCAATCCGAACAAGAACGGTCTCGACCTCGACAACGACGGTCTGAGCTCGTGCCTCGGCGACTGCAACGACGACGACGCGTCGATCACCGTGGCCGGTGATGTGGCCGACGGCGATGGCGACAACGTGACCATCTGCGAGGGCGACTGCGACGACACCGACATGGCCATCTCGCCGACCGCGACCGAGATCTGGTACGACGGCATCGACCAGAACTGCGATGGCAACGACACCGACCAGGATGTCGACGGCGTCGATGTCAGCGTCGACTGTGACGACACCGACCCCACGGTGTTCCCCAACGCCGTGGAGCAGTGCAACGACGGCTTCGATCAAGACTGCGACCCCACCAACGAAGCCGACTGCGACAGGGATGGCTACGACCCCTGTGTCGGTGGGGTGGTGGTCGACTGCGACTGCGACGACGCCAACCCCGATGCCAACCCGGGTGAGGTGGCCGACGCCTGCTACGACGGCGTCGACGCCAACTGCGACGGGCTCGACGACTTCGACTGCGACCGCGACGGCTACCGCGACGTGGCGGCGGGAGGGCTCGACTGCGACGACGGCGATACCGCCGTGCATCCCGGCGCGACCGACGAGCCCTACGACGGGGTCGACAGCGACTGCGACGGCGCCGACGACTTCGACGCCGATGGCGACGGCGTGGCCATCGACGAGGGTGACTGTGACGACGACGACGCCTCGGTTCACCCCGGTGCGGTCGACACCACCTGCGACGGGGTCGACGACGACTGCGATGGCGGCGATGGCGACGGAGACTGCGACAACGACGGCTACGTCGATGTCGGCGCGGGGGGCGACGACTGCGACGATGGGTCGGGTGCCGTCCATCCGGGGGCCAGCGAGATCTGCAACGATGGGGTCGACAGCGACTGCGACGGCTTCGACGACCAGGCCGACTGCGATGGCGACGGCTTCGTCTCCGACGACCGCGGGGGCACCGACTGCGACGACACCGACGGCTCGGTGTTCCCGGGGGCGGTCGACGTCTGCAACAACGGCGTCGACGAAGACTGCAGCGGCTTCGACAGCAACGACTGCGACCGTGACGGCTACGACGGCTCCTCCGACTGCGACGACGCCAATCCCGCCATCTACCCGGGCGCCCCCGACGCATGCTACGACGGCGTCAACGCCGACTGTGGCGATCCGGAAGACTTCGACTGCGACGGCGACGGCGCGACCAGCGACGCCTTTGGGGGCGACGACTGCGACGACACCAACCCCGACATCAAGCCGGGGGCACTGGAGATTCCGCTGAACTCCGTCGACGAGAACTGCAACGGTTCCCTGCTGCTGTAGTAGCGTCGTAGTGACGCAGAGTCCTTGCCTGGGTCACAAACCGCCAGGAGGGCGCTAGATTGCCAGAATCAGCGGAGCAGGGTTGGGGGCGGTGGCTGTCGGATGCGGCCGCGACGGGCCTGGGGGCCGCATCGGGCGCGCTGGCTGGGATCGGGGTGGTGGGGTTGTGTGCCGCCAGCGCCCTGTGGGCAGGCGGTGATGGGGCGACGTTGCTTCAGCCCTTCGTGGGCCTGTCGCTGCTGGCGGTGCCGAGCCTGGCTGTGGCCGGCGGGCTGGGGCTGGCGGGCGTCCGGCGATCCGTCGCCCTGTCGGCTCGTGTGGCCGCGATGGACTCGGTGTTCGCCAAGGTCGCGGCTTCGCAGCCCATCTTCCTGCCTGACCTGCAAGACGGGCTGGCGCTGTGCGACGCCCGCGGCCACCTCATCGCGATGAACTATGCCCTCGAGCGGATGACCGGAGAGGATCCCGGGCAGCTGCTAGGGCGGCACATCTCGCAGCTGCTGCCGGGCCTGGGCGAGACCTCCGAGCCCGCGTGGCGGCGCACCTCCCGCGGTGAGGTGCTGGGGCACGCGTTCTACCTCGACGCGGTGCATGGCGACGGCGGCACCTTCGCCGTCGAGGTCACCTACGACCACGTGGCCGACCCCTCCGGCCACCGCGTGCTCTACGCCTTGCGCGACCTGTCGCAAGACGCGGGGCGGCGCCTGGAGATGGAGGCCAAGGAGCGGGAGCTGGCGCAGGCGCGTCATCAGGCGGGGCAGGCTGGCCGGGCGCGCGCGGCCTTCTACAAGGGGGTGTCGCACGAGCTGCTCACGCCGCTCAACGCGGTGGTCGGCTACGGGGAGCTGGTGCTGGAGGCGCTCCAGACGGAGTCCCCCGTGCACGTAGCCAGCGACGTGCAGCGCATCGTCGACTCTGGTCTGCGCCTGCGAGGCCTCATCGAGGGTGTGCTCGATCTCGCGCGGGTGGAGTCAGGGAGCGAGCAGGCCTTCCTGGAGTGGTTCCCCGTGGCCGAGCTGGTCGATGAGGCACTCAGGCAGGTCGCGGAGGTGGCCGAGGCTGGCCAGAACGAGCTGGTGATCGAGGGAGAGGTGCCGACGCTCCACGTGCACCTCGACCGGTCGAAGGTGCTGTACGGGCTGCACGTGCTGCTCGACAACGCGCTGCGGGCCACCGAGCGTGGCCGGGTGTCGGTGTCGGTGTCAGTGCTCCGTGACGAGCAGGCGGTGCGGTGGTGTGTGGCCGACACGGGGCAGGGCATCTCCCTGGTGCACCGGCATGCCGTGTTCGAGGCCTTCCCCGAGGGAGGCACGGTGGCCGCGCGTCGCGGGGGGGCCCACTCGGTGGGGCTGGCGCTGGCTCGCAACTATGCCCACCTCATGGGCGGGCGGCTCGTTCTGGCCGAGGAAGCCTCCGAGGAAGGCTGCCGCTTCCAGCTCGACCTGCCGGTCGACGCAGCGACCAGCGAGCTCGACGACCCAGAGGATGCGCTCGACGACGAGCTGTCCGACGACCCCGAGGAGGGGGTGGTGCTCCTCGACACGCCGCAGGTGGCTGTCGGGCGGGTGGCCTACGCCCCGAAGCGGTCGGTGACCGGGGAGTGGGTGCAGCCGGCGCACACCAAGGAAGACCTCGATGCCGCCGTGGAGAGGGAGCTCGAGCGCCTGCGCGACGAGCAGGCGGTCGCCGCGGAGGTCGACGAGGTGCTGGCCCGGCGTACCCCTGTGGGCAGCTACCGCTCGCCGCCGACGCTCGTGCCCCCCGAGGCGATGCCCCGCCCGGCGCGCCCGTCCAATGCACGGCTCGTGACCCCCAACGCCCGCCGTCGGCGCGCACGCACGCTGCTTCGCAGGGTGTCGATCCCCCCCGACGAGCATGTGTGCGAGCCCCCGACCGGGGTGGCGGAGCGTGGGCGGCTGCTGGTGGTCGAGCGACCGTCCCCGGAGCGCGATGCGCGGGCCACCGAGCTGTCGCAGCGTGGCTGGTGGGTGTCGTGCGTCGACGACGCGGCCGAGCTGATGCACGTGGCGCGCAGCAAGCGCCCGGATGTGGTGGTGATGGACCTCGTTCAGGGCGTGCCCGACCCGTGGGACCTCCGCCGGCTGCCGCACCACGACGCGGTGGAGGGGGTGCCGATGATCTGGCGGCACGGCCTGCAGCACGACCTGCTGGCCCTGCCCGTGGCCGACATCGTCGCAGGCCCGGTCGATGGGCGCGCGCTGCGCGAGGTCCTCCGGAGCCATCCGCCTCCCATCGGGGGAAAGCTGCTGCTCCTCGCCGACGAAGACGGCCCCGGGGGCGACCCGCTGGTGCGGGTGGCGGCCCAGCGAGCCGGGTGGTCGGTGCATGGGCTGCGCGAGGGAGCGCCGGGTGAACACGACGGCACGACCTTCGATCTGGTGCTGCTGGAGCTGTACTCGCGCGACTTCCACGCGCTGGCGACGCTGCTCCGCCTCCGCACCAGCCCCACCTGGCACGCGCTGCCGGTGGTGTGCATTGTGCCCAGCGTGCCCCATCCGGAGCGGGTCGAGGCCCTCGCGTCCTGGCTTGCTGGCGACGAGGTCCCCCGTAGGGCGCTCCCGGTCGGGCTGGTGGAGGCCGTGGAGGCATGCACCGCGTGAGGTAGGCTGCCACCTGGCCCCCCGCACATGGAGCAGGTGAGCACGCGATGACCGACACCCGGCTGGGAACCACCCTCGACCGCTACTACATCGAGGGTGTCATCGGCGAAGGCGGCATGGCCACGGTCTACCGGGTGCGCCACACCGATCTGGGCACGCTGCATGCGCTGAAGCTCCTCAAGCACCACTCGAAGGCCATCGCCGACCGCATGCTGCAGGAGGGGCGCATCCAGGCGCGCCTGCGCCACTCGAACATCGTGGCCGTCACCGACGTGGTGCGCGACGGGAACGACGTCGGGCTGGTGATGGACTACATCGACGGCCTGCCGCTGGGGATGGTCACCTACCACCTCGCGTTGTCGCCGGCCCAGCTCGACGAGCTGGCGGTGGGCCTGTGCGCAGGGGTGGGCGCGGCCCACGAGCTGGGGCTGGTGCACCGAGACCTGAAGCTCGACAACATCATGATGGCGATCACCGAGGGCCACCTGGTGCCCCGCGTGATGGACTTCGGCCTCGCCAAGGCCGTGCGTGACGAGCTTCGGGTCGGGCGGAGCACCCGCGCGGGGTCGATGATGGGCACCCCGGCGTTCATGGCCCCCGAGCAGTACCGCGACTCGTCGGCGGTCGACCTCCGCGCCGACATCTACAGCGTCGGCGCCATTCTGTACGAGGCGATCTCGGGCGAGCCGGTGTTCCCCGACGAAGACCTCCCGGTGCTGCTGGCCAAGTGCCAGACCGGCGACTGGAAGCCCCTCGACGAGGTGGCTCCCGACGCACGCCCCAGCTGGGTCAAGGCGGTGCACGCCTGCCTCGAGATCGATCCGGCGGCTCGCCCGCAGTCGATGGCCGAGGTCGCACAGCTGTGGGAGGCGCAGCCCATCCCCGAGGTCACGTGGGACGAAGCGCAGGTGGTGTACCTGCGCAAGCTGCAGGAGGTGCCCGAGACGGCCCCTCCGGCGGTCGTTCGCAGCAAGACGCCCGGCGCTGTCGGCTCGCCGCGGCCGTCGCCAACGGTGCAGGCCGGCACTGGTGGCACGGTCGCCACCGACGACGGCGACGAGGCGGAGGTGGTGGCGGTCGACGAGGGCGAGTCGACGAGCCGTGGCGTGTGGCTGGCCGTGGCCGCGGCCGTCGCCATGGTGCTGGTCGGAGGCATGACCGGGCTGGGTCTGCTGGGCGCCGCGCTGGGCCTGCGCGGATGGCCTGGGTCGGGCAGCGACGAGGTGGTCACGGTCGAGCCCGTGGTCGATGGCGACGGCGATGGGGCGGCTGCGGTCGATGGGGGCGCCACCTCACCCGAACAGCCGGCTCCAGCGGTGCCCGCCGCCGCTCCGGTTCCGGCGACCACCCCAGACCCCGCCCCCGCGACGGCCCCCGCGCCCGCGCCCGCTCCGGCACCGTCGCCCACGGCGCCAGCGCCTGCACCGGTCGTGGTGCCGGTGCCCGCCACCCCCGCCCCCACCGAAGCCCCCGCGCCCGCTGCCCCCGTCGGGGCCACGGTGAGCCTGCCCGGCTACGACGGCTACCTCATGCAGGGCAACCAGCGCTTCCCCCTCACCGGCGTGCCGCCGGGCACCTACGATCTGTATGTGTTCTTCGATGGGCAGGTGCCCTCGTTGGCTGGTGAGGTCACCCTGGCGGGCGAGCAGACGGCGTCCATGCGCTGCGACAAGCGGTCGAAGATCTGTCGCTGAGGGTTAGGTCGTCGGAGGAGGTTCGATGCGTAGCTTGTGGTGGCAGAGAGCAGCAGCGGTGGTCGTCGCCGTCGGGTTCGCGGCGTGCAGCGGGAAGCTGCTGTCCATCACGGTCCAAGACAGCAGCGAGGTCCTCATCGAGAAGGGAACCCCCCTCGAGGTCTTGGTGCGCGATCTGGGCTTCGGCGACTTCACCGACCTCGACATCTCCTCGCGCGAGGCCATCACCAACCAGGGCGTCGAGCCAGGCGACATCAGCGATGTCTACTTCGAAGAGCTGACGCTGTCGGTGACCGAGCCGACGGGGGGCGACCTGTCGTTCCTCAAGTCGCTGGAGTTCTACGTGTCGGCCGACGGGCTGCCCACCATCCTCGTCGCGTCTCGCTACAACTTCCCCGAGGGAGTCTCCTCGGTGGAGATGATCCTCGAAGAGGTCGACATCGTCGACTACGTCGTGGCCGACTCGATGGACATCACCACCGAGGTGACGGGCTCGCGGCCCGATGTCGACACCCGCGTGCTGGGTTCCTTCGCCCTCAAGGTGGGGGCCACCGTGCAGGGCGCCTGCAACCAGGCGAAGGCCAACAAGGAGTAGCGGTCGTCGGCCCTCACCACGCTGGGAGCTGCCGCACGCCTTGCTCGCGCCGGGGCGGGCGCGGCTCTCGAGCAGCAGCGGCCAGCAGGGCGCGCACCGCGGGGGCGTCGCGGGCGACCACTGGTGCCGGGTCGCGGGGGTTGAAGCGCCAGAACACCGACGGTGCCCGCAGGTGCTGTCGCAGGCTGGCCGCCACGGAGAAGCACTCGACGCACACCGCCCAGCAGCCCAGCGTGTGGTGCTGCCAGTCTTCGAGCTCTCCGGTGAACACGTCGAACACCGGGGTGCTCAGGCGGGGGTAGGCGAGGCCGCCCTGAGTGTGGCGAAAGGCCCGGGTGAGGCGGCGGTAGCCGAGCCAGTCGGCCGGGTGCCAGACCCGCGCGGGGAGGAGGGTCCCCATGAAGCTGTGCAGGTTCACCGACGCGTGGGGTGGGTCGTCACGCATCCATGCGGCGAGGGCCTCGGTCTCGGGCTCCGACAGCGGCGAGGGGCCTCGGTAGGTGGCGGCGTGCAGGTCGCTCGCCCCCGCGAAGGGCACCCGGCTGGGGCGCGCCCCCCAGGGGAGAGGGAAGTTGCGGTTGAGGTCGACCCCGCGCGCGTTCTTGCGCAGCATGCCCAGGGGAGCGTCTCCGACCGCCGCGTCGGTGTGGGCGTAGCCGTCGGGGTTGAGCACGGGCAGCACCGCCAGCCTCGTTCCTTCGATGGGACCTCGCCGAAGCACCTCCAGCGCGACCTGCACCCCGATCCACTCCGGGCCATGCAGGCCGGCGGTGACCACCACCCGCGGCCCCTCCCCTCCGGCCTCGACCACCCACAGCGGGCGCCCATCGACCGAGGAGCCGTAGGTCTGCACGGTGCCGAGGCGCTGCAGCTCGGCCTCGAGCTCCGTCAGCGACGGATACGGGGGAAGGCTACTCGTCACCCAGCAAGTCGTCGCGGAGGGTCTCGTTGTGGTCGCGGGCGCGCTGCTGCGCCTCGTCGCGGGTGTAGACACTGCTCGGGTGGCGGCTGGCCACGCTTCGGCCGAGGCTCCAGGTGCCTACCGCGGCGGCCACCGCACCCCCGCCGATGCCGGCCATGCTCAAGGGCGACAACCCCTCGGTGGCGGGGTCGATCACGACCGGAACGATCCAGCTGGCTGCGCCCAGAGCAACGCCACCCACCACCGCCAGGAGCCCGCCGGTCTTCGCCCTGCGGGTGCGACGGTGCAGCGCCTCGTGGGTGGCTGTGTCGCCGGTGAGCTCGGCGAATCGCTCGCCGTCGATGAGCACACCGCCCTGCTCGACGAACCAGAACGTGCCGGAGCCGTCGTAGGCGCGGGCGTAGACGGTGCTCACCGGCCGCTCGACGACGTCGAGGCGCTGCGCCAGGTAGGCGTCGAGGCCGTCGGCGTCGGAGGCGAGGGCAGCGCCGAGGAGGAGGCTGATCATGCGACGAGTGTACCCAGCTGGGCGCGGATCAAGGCCTCCATCAGCGCGAACAGGCCCAGGCCCCCCAGCATGAACAGACCGCCGACGCTGCCTCGGGGGTCGCTGGCCTGGTGCAGGCTGCCCCCGGTGCTCGCACCGGCGGCGACCACGGCCATCATCACCGACACCAGGCCGCACTTGCGCAGCGTCGCGATGCCGGCGGAGGCCTCGAGCCGGAGCACCGGGCCCTCGTGAGGGGCGGCGTGGGCCATGTCGAGCAGCATCGTGCCCTCGGCGAAGTGGTTGGCGGCGACGGCGACCACCAGGGTGCCGACGACCATGCTGAACGCCAGCAGCACCCTGCCTGCGTGGAGCCGCGCGATGTGCTCGATGCGCGAGCAGCCCACCGCCACCACGGCGGCGGCGAACAGCAGCCATGCCGCGAGGAAGGCCGCCGGCCAGCCCCCTCCACCAGCGAGCCCGAAGCCGGTGACCAGGGCCGCCCCGACGCCCAGGACCACGGCGCCCATGCCGCCCTGCGACAGCGTCCATCGGTGCTCGACGCCGACCGTCGCCACCTGCACGACCGCGGTGGCCATCATCACCCCGGCCAGCACGCTCGCAGCCATCACCAGCCCGACCACGTCGTGCATCAGGGCCGCTCCTGCGGGGCCCCAGGTCTCGTGGGCGGGCGGTGCCTCACGACCCGACCAGCCCAGTGTGGTGGCTCGCAGCCCGAGCCAGCTGAACAGCTGGTTGGGCACCAAGGTCAGCAGCAGGCCCCCGAGCCACAGCGGGCCAGGGACGCGAAAGCGCGCCAGGCTGAGCCCCACGCACAGCAACCCCCACAAGATCGCCATCGCGCCGCCGGCCAGGGTGGCGCCGTGCCAGAGCGGGTCGAAGAGGGCGCCGTACGTCCAGATGGGGTCTCCCTGGGAGGCACGCAGCATACCTCTGCTACGCGGGGACGGTAGGCTGCACTCGTGCAGGCCCCAGGACTGGCTCCCGGAGATGTGATCGACGGCCGCTACGTCGTGGAGGCGGAGCTGGGGCGTGGTGGGTACGGCGTGGTGTGGAGAGTTCGCCACCAGAGGCTCGACGCGCTGCGGGCGGTCAAGGTGCTCCACGATCCCGACCCCGAGGTCGCTGAGCGGCTTCGCGAGGAGGGGCAGGTGCTGGCCCGCCTGGAGCATCCCCACGTGGTGCGGGTGCACGATCTCGTAGAGCTGGGCTCGGGGCTCGCGCTGGTGATGGAGCTGGTCGACGGCCCCACTCTGGCCGAGCGGCTCCAGGGGGGGCCGGTGTCCCTCGACGAGGTGGAGTGCATCGGGCGCGGGCTGCTGGAGGGGCTGCAGGCGGCCCATCGGCAGGGGGTGCTGCACCGCGACCTGAAGCCCGGCAACCTGCTGCTGGCCTCGGGCGCCGATGGGGTGGTCCCCAAGCTGGTCGACTTCGGGCTCGCCGTGCCGACGGGCTCCGCAGGCAGGGAGGCGGCGGGCACCCCCGCGTACATGGCGCCCGAGCAGCTGGAGGGGCGCTTCGACGAGCGCAGCGACGTGTTCGCGGCGGCCACGGTGCTGTACGAGCTGGCCACGGGCCACCGCGCCTTCGAGGGGCGCTCGATGTCGCACATGATGCTGGCGAAGGCCGAGGGGCGGTTCGAGCATCCGCGCAGCCATCGCCCCGAGCTCCCGGCGGGGATGGCCCATGCGCTGCTGCAGGCCCTCGCGCCGCGGCCCGAGGCGCGCACGGCGACGGTCGCGGAGCTCCTCGCTGCGTGGCGGCGCCCCACCGAGGGCTCGTTGTCGCAGGGAGGCGAGGTGTTCACGCCCCTGGCCGAGCAGGCCTGGCGCGACGGCGGCGACTCCTCGGGGGTCGTGCTGGGGGGGCGGTTCGAGCTGCGGGGCGTGCTCGGCACCGGCGGGATGTCGACGGTGCACCGCGCATGGGACCGGCTGACCGACTCGGAGGTCGCCCTCAAGCTGCTCGCCATCGACTTCGCCCGCGATGCCGACTTCCGGGAGCGGTTCAAGCGCGAGGCGCAGCGGATGCGCCAGCTCGACCATCCCCACGTGCTGTCGTCGGTGGAGCTGGGCAGCCTCGACTCGGGCCAGCTGTGGCTGAGCATGCCGGTGCTCGGGGGCGGCACGCTGCGGGAGCGGCTGTCGCAGGGTCCCCCGACAGCCGAAGAAGCCGATCGATGGGCACGCCAGCTGCTGTCGGCGCTGGTCGCGCTGGCCGAGGCGGGGGTGGTGCACCGCGACGTGAAGCCGAGCAACCTGCTCCTCGACGACGACGGCGCCTTGATGTTGGTGGACTTCGGGGTCGCCCTGTCGGAAGACGACGCGCGGCTCACCCGCACCCTGCAGCAGATGGGCTCGCTGGCCTACCTGGCGCCCGAGTGTCGCGGGGCGGGCGACGCCACCGACAAGAGCGACGTGTACTCCGCCGCGCTGGTGATCCACGAGCTGTACACGGGGCGGGCCGCTGGCGCTCTGCCGGGCAAGGGGGTCGACGGGGTCGTCGGCTCCTGTCTACGGCGGATGGGCGCGGTCGACCCCGACGAGCGGCCGACGGCAGCGGAGGTGCTGTCTGCCCTGGCCGATCCGGTGCAGCCGGAGGCGGCGGAGGCCGTGGCGGTGGGCGCCACCGACCGTCGGCTGCTGGCGCTGGGGGTGCCCCTGGGGGCGGCGGCCGGGGTGCTGTGGGGGCTGCCGGCCTGGGTCGTGGTGGCGCAGCAGCTCGCCCCCGACCGGATCCCCAGCGGGATGCTGGTGTCGCGGGTCGGGGAGGGGCCCCATGTGTGGGCTGGGGCGGCGCTCGCTGTGGGGCTTCCGCTGCTGGCGGGGGTGGGGCTGCCTTCGCGGGGGCACGGGGCGCTGGCCGGCGCGGTGGTGGCGCTGGTGGCCTTCGCCGTGGGAGGGGGCCAGCTGGCGCTGCTGGCAGGTGCCGAGCCGGTGTACGCGGCGCTGGCTGCGGGGCCGGCCGACGTGCCGACGGTGCTGGGGGACACCCTGGTGAGGCTGGCGTGGCTGCTGCTCGGGGGCTCGCTGGTCGCGACGGTGCTGGGGGCGGGGCTGGGAGCGGCGGGGGCGGCGGTGCGCAGCGGGCGCGGGGTCCCCACGCCTCCCGACCCCTTCCTCCGGCAGCTGGCGGGGGCAGGGGTGGTGGTGATGTCGACGAGCACGGCGCTGACGTGGCCGGCCCTCGACAGCATGCTCACGCAGGTGCACGAGAGCGCAGGGGCGGCGGTGGGGCTCGACGTGACCCTGGGGGTGGTGTCGTGGCTGGCGACGGTGCCCTGGATGGTGGGGCAGGCGGTCGGGCTGTGGCTGTGCGCGAGCCCACGGGTGCCGGTGGTGCGAGGCGAGACGGCGCTGCGCCTGGCCTTGCTCGTGCTGGTCGTGGGCTGCCAGCTGGTGGTGGTCGACCTCACGACGTGGGTCCCTCCGCTGGTGTCGGCGGGGCTGCTCCTCGGGGTGCTGGCGTGGCGCAGGCCGTGGGCGCGAGTGGCCGAGCCGGCGGCCCCGCGCGACGTGATGGCGGTGGCGTCGGCGGGGCTGGCGGCCATCGCGGTGGCCTCGGTGGGGATGCCGCTGGCGCACCTGGGGCTGTCGATGGAGTCCACGCTGATCTGGAGCCTGCCGGCGCTGCAGGGGCTGACGGATGCGGTGCCGGCGGCGGCACGGGTCGACGCGCAGCTGCAGCACCACTTCGCGTTCACCCGTCTGGTGCTGGCGAGCTGTGCGCTGGTGTCGCTGGCGGCCGCGACGGGCTGGGTGGCGGTGGTGTCGGGCTGGCTGGCGCTGCGCCGAGAGCTGCCCGATCCGGCCGAGAGCCTCCGCGCGGTGGGGCTGGGGAGCCTGATCGTCGCGATGATGGTGTTCGGCACGGGCCACGACCTGTTCGAGACCAGCCGGGCCGACCCGCGTCTCGCCGTGCCGGACGCCCCCGAGGCGGGGCTGCAGGTGCCCTGGCGGCTGTGGGTGCAGGGCGACCTGCTCCACGCTGTGCTGCCGAGCCCCGACACGGAGGGGGAGCGGCTGATCGCGGCGACCAGCGCTCACCTGCGCGGGCGGCCGGGCATCGACCTCGGGCCGTCGGAGCGGGAGCAGGCCCTGGGTGCCGCCCTGCAGGGTGAGCCGGGCCTCCTCCATGCCTGGCTGACAGCCCACGACGACCCGCTGCTCAGCACCCTGCACCACGCGGTGGGGGCGGTGCCCTGGGGCGACGACCCCCACGACGACCTGCAGCCCGTCCTGCCGGTGGAGTGGCTGCTCGCGGCGCGTCGGGCGGGCTCGGTGGCGGAGCGGGAGGCGGCCTGGGCGGCCTACGAGGCGGCGGCCGGTGCGCGGGCGCCGCTGTGGCTGGAGCGGGCGGACCGGGGCGACTCCACGGCCCGCGAGGAGGCCCTGCAGCAGGCCCCCGGTCGTCTGGATGTCCACGTGGCGGCTGCCGTCGATGCCATCCGCCGGCACGACCCCGCCGCCGAGGCGACGCACCGGGAGGCGCTGGGGCTCGGCACCCCCCGGGTCGCGCGAGAGGTCGACCACGTGCTCGCCCTGGCAGAGGCCTATGTGGCGGGGGGGCGGCTGCGGGAGGCCCGTGACCTGCTGGTCGACGAGATCAAGCGAGGCAGCGAGGCGGAGGGGGCGCGGCTGATCGGCGGCGGTGTCGCGCTGCTGGGGCGACCGGGGCTGGGCGCCGAGGCGCTGGTCGCCGATCTCGGGCGGCTGGGCCAGGCGGAGCTCCCGGCGCCGGGGCCCTGCGACGCGGCGCTGGAGCGCGAGCTGTCGGTGGCGCCGGCGGAGGGCCTGGCCTTGGTCGCCTCAGGCGCCTGCCCGCCGACGGCGGGCGTGGCGGTGTGGGAGGCCCTGCTGCGGGCGGCGCTGTGGCGGCAGGCCGGGCCGGGCGAAGGGGAGGTCCACCGAACCTGGCTGCGGGATCGCTGGCGAGGGGCCGACCCGATGCCGGCGTCGCAGGGGCTGTTCGACGCACGCTGACGGAGTGTGACGCCAGGGCTCCGCCGCCGCGATACCGAAACCCCTGGAGAGGTCATGCCTGACCGGCTGAGCGCGAGCACCGTCGCGTCGCTGTTCGCTCACACGGCGCGCCGACGAGGGGCGCGACCCTGCTTGAGCGATGCCCGAGGGGTGCGCACCTACACGGAGGTCGTGGAGCGGGTGGCCAGACTGGCAGGAGTGCTGCGGAGCCGAGGGGTGCTGCCCGGAGACCGGGTGGCGCTGCTGTCGAGCAACCGCGCCGAGGCCTTGGAGCTGGTGCTGGCGACCCTGTGGCTGGGGGCCGTGGTCGCACCGCAGTCGGCGGAGCTGGCCCCCGGCCAGCTCGAGCACTGCTTGCAGATCACCGAGCCGCGGCTGATCGTGGCGCCGCGTCGGGAGGCGGGTCGGGTGCTGTACCGCATCGAGCCGGTGCTGGCCTTCGGCGATGCCTTCGAGGCCGAGCTGGCCGACACGGCACCGGTGCCTGTGGTGGAGGTCGCCCCCGACGAGCCGGCGCTGCTGCTGTTCAGCAGCCCCACCCGAGGGGTGCAGCACGGGGTCGCCATCAGCCATGCGACGGTGTGGATGCGCGACCTGGCCTGGCGGGCTGCCCACGCTCTGCGCAACGAGGATGGCTTCGTGCTGGCGGCGCCGCTGGCCCACGTAGGGGGGCTGGAGCCAGCGCTGGGCACGCTGCTGGCGGGGGGCTGTGTGCACCTGCTCGATGGCTTCGTGCCCGCCGAGGTGGCGGCGTTGTTGGGCCGGGTGCAGGTGGGGTGGCTCCCGGTGCCGCCGGGCCAGGTCGGGGAGCTGGTGCACGAGCTGGAGGTGCAGCAGGTGCAGGTCGCAGGCGTGCGGCTGTGTGGTCAGCTCGCCGACGCGGTGGCCCCGCAGCGGGTGGCTCGCCTGTCCGCGCTGCTGGGCGCCCCCTTCGCCGACACCTTTGCTTCGGCAGAGCTGGGCCTGGCTGCGCTGGCCTCGCAGGTGGAGCCGGGCTCGGGTGGGCGCTCGGCCCGCAGATGGCCGAGCCCCTACGTGGAGGCGAAGGTCGTCGACGACGCCGGGGCGCTGTGTGCCGTCGGGCAGCCAGGCGAGCTGTGCGTGCGGGGGCCGCTGCTGTTTAGCGGCTACTGGGGGGAGGTGGAGGCCACGGCCGAGGCCTTCCGGGGCGGCTGGTACCACACGGAGCACCGGTTCGTGGCCGCTGCCGATGGCAGCGTACGCTTCGTCGACCCGCAACCCTACGAAGTCCACACAGGAGGGGAGGCGTTCTCGCCCGATGCGGTGGAGCAGGCGCTCCTCGCCCTGCCTTCGGTGTACGACGTAGCGGTGGTCGCGCGCCCCGACACCGAGTGGGGCTCGGTGCCCGTGGCGGTCGTGGCCAGCGACGATCCGGAGCTGTCGGTCGCTCGGCTACGAGGGGCCGCGGCTGCGCTGCCAGCGCACCAGCGGCCGCGCGACGTGGTCATCGTGGAGCCGGGCAGCATTCCTCGGAGTGCGTCGGGCCTGCTGCAGCGTGAGCTGTTGGAGCAGCTGCTCCGCGCATCATGAGCGGTCGTAGAACTGCACGCGGGTGGCGTGCAGGCGCTCGACGAGGTCGTGGCCCAGGGCGGCAGCGGGTGTCGTGACGCCGACCGCACCGCTGGGGCCCTTGGTGGCCAGGCACCACGCCGTCTCTCCGAGCATACAGGCGTTGGCGCCGTAGCCCGGGTCGCCCTGACCGTGGAGCTCGGCGGTCGCCACCACCTCGCCTCCGCGCTTGCCATACAGGGTGGCCCGGAAGAAGCCGGACTCGAGGGCCTCGCGGCTCGGGCCCTCCCCGGGATCGGGCAGTCGGGACATCACCAGGGGGCGAAGGCGGCGGCTGGCCATGCCCAGCACGAATACACCCAGGCCCGCGGTGACGGCCACCGCCTTGGCGCGACCGCGCAGCCCTGCCCCGGTGGGCATGGACTCGCCGTAGCGGAAGCCCTCGCCGTAGCGGTGTGCCAGCAGGTGGTTGGTTCGCCGCACCACCCGCTCGTTGATGGAGGCCATCACGAACGGCGCGGTCCATACCTGGCCGGCCTCGCTGTAGCGCACCCCGCGCTGCTCGCCGGTGTCGGGGCCCCGGTCGCCGGGCGCCAGCGCGTAGGGGTCGCCCAGCACCCGCCGGACCGCTGGGTCGGCTGCGTCGTCGAAGGTCTGGGCCATGGAGGCGATGGTGCCGCCGGACACCCCGCCCTTGAGCTTCATCAGCAGCTCGATCTCATCGCAAGGGGTGCCGTCGCGCTCGAGGGCGAGGGACTGCAGGAAGAACACGCCGAGGTCGCTCGGCACGCTGTCGAAGCCGCAGCAGTGGGTGATCGCCGTGCCCTGCGCACGGGCTCGCTCGTGATGGGCGTCGATCATCGCGCGCACGAACTGAGCTTCGCCGGTGAGATCGCAGTAGTGAGTGCCCTCCTCGACGCAGGCGGCCACCAGCGGCGCCCCCCAGCGCGCGTAGGGGCCCACGGTGGAGCAGACGGCCTTGGCCTGCGCGGCGAGGGCGCGCAGGCTGGAGGGATCGGTGCTGTCGGCGATGATGGTGCGCACCCGCGGCACGTCGGGACGGCGCTTCGCCAGCGCATCGGCCTCGGCCTCCAAGGCGTCGGGGCGACGGCCGGCGATGGCCCACGACAGGGTGTCGCCGTGGGTGTCTTGCAGGTATTCGGCGACGAGGCGGCCGGCATAGCCGGTGACGCCGTAAAGAACGAGGTCTACAGGTGCAGCGGTCATGCCGGGGTGTATCGTCTCCGCGGCGTGACGGGTATGCAACGCGATGGGCGCGTCGGGTCGATACAACAGCCCGGAGGACTTCGATGAAGCGTGCCCCCATCCCCGACGATGACGAGCAGCGGCTGGAGGTCCTGCGCTCGTTCGACATCCTCGATACCGAGCCCGAGACGACCTACGACGATCTGGTGCGTCTCGCCTCGTTCATTGCCGGCACGCCCATCGCGCTGGTGTCGCTGGTCGACGAAGACCGGCAGTGGTTCAAGGCGCGGGTGGGGCTCGGCGCGACCCAGACGCCTCGTGATGTGTCCTTCTGCGGGCACGCGGTGGCCTCGGGGGAGACCCTGGTGGTGCCCGATGCCCACGACGATCCGCGCTTCGCCGACAACCCGTTGGTCACCGGCGCGCCCCATGTGCGGTTCTATGCGGGGTCCCCCATCGTGAGCACCGAGGGGGCCAACCTCGGCACCCTGTGCGTGATCGATCACAAGCCGCGCGTGCTCGACGACGAGAAGCAGGGGTTGCTGGAGGCGCTGTCACGCCAGGTGGGCCGGATGATGGAGCTGCGCCGCAGCGAGCGGCGCAAACAAGACGCGCTCGATGCCCTGGCGATCCAGCAGGAGTTCTGGGAGTTGTCCCTCGAGATGCTGTGCATCCTCGACGCATCGGGTCAGTTCCTGCAGGCCAACCCATCCTTCGCAGAGCGGCTGGGGCGCCCTGAGGGCGCGCTGGTGGGCACACGTCTGTCGGAGGTCGTACACGCCGAGGACCACGAGCGGATGTGGTCCTTTCTGGAGGAGGTGTCCACGGGCGATGCCGCAGCCTCGTTGGTGTGCCGGGTGATGGCTTCCGAGACCGAGGCACGGGTGTTTCAGTGGTCGGCTCGTCCTACCTCCGACGGCGCGCTCATCTTGGCTGCGGCCCGCGACGTCACGTCCGAGCGCGAGGCCGCGGAAGCGCTGCGCGCTGCGCGCGACAAGGCCGAGCACGCCAGCCAGCTCAAGTCGGCCTTCCTGGCCAACATGAGCCACGAGCTGCGCACGCCTCTGAACTCGGTGATCGGCTTCGCCAGGCTGCTCGGTCGCAAGTCGGTGCACCTCGAGGCCAAGGAGCAAGTGTACGTCGAGCGCATCCACGCCAATGGGAAGCACCTGCTGTCGCTCATCAACGACGTGCTCGACCTGTCACGCATCGAGGCGGGCCGCATGCGGGTGTCGCCGGAGCGGGTCGATGTCGCGGCGCTGGTGCAGGAGGTGGCTGCCGCCCTGGAAGGCCGTCGGTCCGAGACGGAACTGTTCCTGCGGGTGCGTGGCTGCGACAGCCCCGCCCTAGCCTTTGCCGACCCGCTGCGCCTACGCCAGGTGCTCACCAACCTCATGGGCAATGCGCTGAAGTTCACCGAGCAGGGTGGGATGGAGGTTCGGCTGCAGCAGCAGGATGGCTGGGCGACCTCGATCGAGGTGTCCGACTCGGGGATCGGGATCGCTGCTGAGCACCTGCAGCAGCTGTTCCAGCCCTTCTACCAGGTAGAGCACGGCTTCGAGCGGCGGTTCGAGGGCACGGGGCTGGGGCTGGCCATCTCGCGGCGGCTGTGCACGATGATGGGCTTCGACCTGCACGTGGCCACGGTGGCCGAGGAGGGGTCGACCTTTCAGCTGCGGCTCGATCCCGACGTGGCCCCCCGCTGCGGGCATCGTCCGCCCTCGTCGGAGGGGGTGGGGATCGATGCTCCCGTCGTGCCCGAGCCTGCCGTGCTGCAGAAGCAACACACCGTCCTGGTCATCGACGACGAGCCAGACGCGCGGCTGGTGATCGAGCAGCAGCTGCAAGACCTCGGCTATCGAGTCGCCACCGCCGACTCGGGGGCGCGCGGGCTGCAGCTGGCCCGCACGCTGTTGCCCTCCCTCATCACCCTCGACCTGCACATGCCGGAGACCTCGGGCTGGGACGTGCTGCGCATCCTGCGGGAGAGCGACGAGCTGCGTGACATCCCGGTGGTGGTCTGCAGTGTCGTGGCGGGCCGGGTGGTGGGGCACCCCTGTGGCTCCGTCGCGGTGCTCAACAAGCCCCTCGACACCAACGCCCTCGAGAGCGTCCTCCACGATGCCCTCGACAAGGATCGGCCGCATGTGCTCGTGGTCGACGACGATCTCGACGTGCTCGACGCGGCGACCGACCAGCTGCGTGCGGCGGGCCTTCGCATCTCCACCGCCACCGGCGGCGAAGACGCCCTGGCCCAGCTCGCTCAAGACCCGATGCCCGACCTGGTCTTGCTCGACCTGCAGATGCCGGGTCTCGACGGGGCCGGCACCTTGGCGGCCATCCGCTCCTCTCCTCGAACCGCGCAGCTGCCGGTGATCGTCTGGACGGCTCGCGACGCCGACGACGTGTCACCTGGGGTGGCGGAGGGAGCCCTGCGGGTGTTGCGCAAGCACGGCCTTGACCTTTCCGAGGTGGAGCGAGCCGTGCACCTGTCGCTGGGCGTACACTCCCGGCCTCACGAACCCCAAAGCCCCGGATGACCATGCGCACCATCGCCATCGTGGAGGACAACCCCGACAACCAGATGTTGCTCGAGGCCCTCCTGGAAGACGACTACAAGCTGAACGCCTACATGACGGGCGTGGCGGCGCTCGAGGGGATCGCGGCCGAGCTGCCCGACCTGGTCCTGATGGACATCTCGCTGCCCCAGATGGATGGCACGGAGGTGCTCGCCGAGCTTCGCAAGCATCCACGCACGGCCTCGCTGCCCATCGTGGCCCTGACGGCTCACGCGATGGCTGGCGACGAACAGCGCTTCCTCTCCATGGGTTTCAACGGCTACCTGTCGAAGCCGATTGTCGACGAAGACGTGTTGTACAGCGTCATCGCGGGCCTGCTCCCGGCCTGAGGCCGTCCTCGTCATCGAGGGCGATGGTGAAGGTAGAGCCAGCCCCCTCCTCGCTGTGCACCGTCAGGCGATGCCCCAGCAGGTCGCACAGGCGTGACGAGATCGACAGACCGAGGCCCGTGCCGCCGTGGGTGCGCACCGTGCGCTCGTCGGCTTGGGTGAAGGCCTCGAAGATGTGATCCAGCTTGTCGGCGGGAATACCGATGCCGGTGTCGCGCACGTCGATGTGCGTCGCTCGTGAGCCAGAGGCACGCACGGTCACGGCCACCTCGCCTCGCTCGGTGAACTTGATCGCATTGCCGATCAGGTTGGTGAGGACCTGGCGTAGGCGAAGCGGGTCGGACGGCACCGGCCCGATGGACGAGGGCACGTCGAGCCGCAAGACCACCTCGCCCCCGGGAGGGAGGTTGCCCTCGAGCTCGTCGACCAGGGTCGCCAGCAGCGGGGCGAGGTCGACCCGCTCCACCGTGACGTCGAGCTTCTCGGCTTCGATCTTGGACAGGTCGAGCACATCATTGAGGAGCGCAAGCAACGTGAGACCGTTGGCGTTCACCCGCTCGACGAACAGCTGCTGGCGCTTCGTCAGCTCGCCGTCCTTGCGGGTGAGCAGCCGCTTGGAGAAGCCGATGATCGCGTTGAGCGGCGTGCGGAGCTCATGGGACATCCGGGCGAGGAAGGCGGACTTCGCTACATTCGCCCGCACCGCGTCCTCTCGGGCCTGTCGCTCGACAGCGAGCTGCGCGCGCCAGGTGAAGATCTCGAAGGGGTCGCGTGCCGCCCGTCGGGGCATGTCGCTGGCCACGGCGAGGTAGAGCATCAGCGAGCCGCCATAGAAGATGGCCGCGACGCTCTTGCCAGCGACCTGGCTCGCGAGCACCTGCTGGAACAATGACGTACCGGCGAACGCGAGGATCGAAAAACCGATCGCGTCGATGTACAGCGTGGTGATCATGGCCACGAGGGCTCGAAGCGGCCGCGGCACGGGCGTGCGTGCCCCCAGCACCTCGTAGATGATCACGATGAAGAACGAATCGACCACCAGAACCATGGTGCCGGACAGGAAGATGCGTGGATTGACCTGGAACAGCGCGGGATTGATCTGCAGCAGGTTGCTTGCGCCTGCCGCGAGCTGGGCATGGGTGAGCAGCGACATCACGGTGAGGAAGGCGTTGCTCACCACCACACCCACGATCAAGGCCCTCGTCTTCTGCACATCGTGGCGAAGGTAGACGAGCAGCACGGCCGCCACGCTCGCTCCGAACAGGGCGGCAGAGCCCGGCGATACCGCCACGCCTGGGAGAAGCTCCACATAGACGGTGGAGGCGAGGATGGTCTGCAGGTACTGGTTGGCACCGACGGCGACGGCCAACAGCACGAAGCCGTAGGGCTTGGGTAGTCGATCCGAGCCGAACAGCACGACGCCGGCCAGGAGGAGCTGCGCGAACAGGTAGATCATCGCGGGCGAGGGAAGGGGCGCGGCGGGGCTTGTGGGGGGAGTCCCCGCTGGGAACACATGGGATAGACTCTCCCGCTGCCCTCGATGGATGATGAATCGACGACTCGCCGATCGCTACGAACTGGGCGCCCTCATCGGACAGGGCGGTGGCGCACGAGTCTACCGCGCGACCGACCTTCGGCTGAAGGTGGAGCGGGCGGTCAAGATCCTCAAGCTGGGCGACCACGCCGACGCTCTGCACCTGCGAGAGCGCTTCGAGCGGGAGGCACAGGTGCTGGCGCGGCTTCGTCACCCCCATGTGTTGCATCTCTACGATGTCGACATGGGCGAAGAGCCCTACATGGTCACCGACCTGTGCCTGGCGGGGTCGCTGCACGAGCGGGTTCAGCGGGGCACCCTGCCAGCTGACGAGGCGGTGGAGCTCGTCATCCAGGTGGCCGACGCGCTGCAGCACGCCCATGATCACGGCGTGGTGCACCGTGACGTGAAGCCCGCGAACATCTTGGTGGGCCCCGACGGGCAGGCCCTGCTGTGCGACTTCGGCATCGCCCGCGACTTCATGCACGAGTCCCGCTACACGTTGGAAGGCTCGGCGATGGGCACGTTTGCCTTCATGGCCCCCGAGCAGCGGATGGACAGCTCGGTCGTCGATGGGGCAGCCGACCAGTACGCGCTGGCCACCACGCTCTACACCCTGCTGTGTCGTGAGTCGCCGTTCGATCTGTTCCTCGCCGGCTCTGGCTCGCCGCGCTGGTGGGGCATCCCCGAAGCCCTGGTGCCGATCATGCAGGCGGCGGTCCAGCCGACCCCCAAGGGGCGCTACCCGAGCATGGGGGCCTTCCGCGATGCCCTCATCTCCGCGCTTCCCGCGTTGCGGGGGCAAGAGCCAGGCGTGCCCACCCCGTTGCCGGCCGAGGCGGCGGTGGTGCCCAACCTGGTCGACTGGTACCGGGGCAGCGTCGCCGAGCGCGCCGAGAGCCTCCGTGCCGCGCTACGCAGGTGGGAGAAGGGAGAGCCCGAGGCCGAGGAGGAGATCCGGCGGATCGGTCACATGCTCAAGGGCTCCGGCAAGAGCTTCGGCTTCCCCATCGTCACCGACGTGGGCGCATTGGTCGAGGCGGCCTCTCGAGACGACCTCGGCAACCGGGCCAGCGAGCTGGTCTACGTCCTACGCTCGGTGGCCGTGTCCGACGACGCGCCCCGCTCTCGGGTGCTCATCTACCTGGTGTCGGCAGAGCATCGGGCCACCACCGCGCTGGTGTTTCCCGACGCGCAGGTGACCGGCGCCTGGGATGTCGCGACGCAGGCCCTCGCCGAGGGCAACGTCGACGTGCTGGTGTGCGAGGCGACCCCCGAGTCGGCTCGCGGCGTCGCGGTCGTGCGCGCTTCGGGCAACCAGGTAGCCATCGTGGTGCTCGACAGCGGCCAGCAGACAGCATGGCGCGCGCGAGGGGCCGACCGCGTGCTGTCGTTCCCCCCTGATCCGGTAGGGCTCGCGGCGACGGTGCGTGGGCTGACCCGCCCATCGTCGGGTTCGGCGATGGTGCAGAGCCGTGACGCGTTCCTGCGGCGCCTGGCCGCCGAGCGCGACCAGCTGCGGGTCGAGCCCCACGCCCTGTATGCCCTGCACCTCACGGGGGCGCCGCCGGTGGGCCTGGTGCGGCACAAGCTGGTGCGCGACCTCGGGGTATCCCTCGGCAAGTACGACGAGGGGCTGTTGGCCCTGGTTCCGGAGCGGGTCGCGGGCCCCTTCCTGGCGGGGCTGCCCGCAGCGACCCATGCGCGCTGTGCCATCGCGTCGGTGGCTCTGCACGGCGACCGTGCGCTGCCAAAGGTGGTCGGGGAGCTGATCGAGCAGGTGAGCGCCCTGGCGCCGGGAGAGCGGGTGCAGCTGTCGGCCACGGTCCACCACAAGCGCGTGGTCCTGGTCGAAGACGACCTCGACGTGGCCGCCCTCGTCGGTCGGGTCGTGGCGGGGGGAGGTCACCAGGTCGAGCACTTCGTCGACGGGGGGAAGGCGCTGGAGGCGCTGCTGCGCGAGCCGCCCGATCTCGTCGTGCTCGATGTCGACCTGCCGACGTTGGACGGCATCGCCATCCTCGGGCGCCTGCGCTCGGAGCCGGCGACCCGCGGAGTCCCCGTGCTGATGCTCACGTCGCACGACGCTGACGAAGACGTGGTGCTGGCGCTGGAGCTGGGGGCGTCCGACCATGTGGCCAAGCCCTTCGAGGTGGCGGTGCTCAACGCCCGCATCCGCAACCTGCTGCGGCGCTAGCTACGCTCGCCAGCCGGTCGCTTGGGCGCGCACCAGCGAGCGGAACAGGCTCATGGCGCTGTCGACGTGGGGCAGGCGGCCCGCCAGGAGCATCGTGAGGGTCGTGTAGTACGCGCCGAACACATTGAGAGCCGCGGGTAGCGATGCGGCGCCCGCGACGGGCTGGAGCTGCTGGGCGAGGGTGAGGAGGAATCCCTCGTTGAGGGCCTTGGATGCTGGGTCGCTGCCGTCGTCGAACATCACCTGCTGCAGGAAGACGCGGCCCAGCTCCCGGTCGGCGCCGTAGAAGGTGAAGATCGGTAGGAACACGGCGGCCATCGCGTCGACCGGATCGTCGTGGTGGCTCGCGGCGGCCATGCCGTCGGCGACGGCGCGGGTGGCCAGGTCGCGCCAGAGCAACAGCACGACCGCTTCCTTGGTGGGCGCGTAGTTGAACAGCGTGCCGGTGGCGATGCCCGCCATCTCGGCGATGTCGCGGGTGCGCGTGGCGGCGTAGCCACGCTCGGCGAACAGCGCCTGGGCGGCGTCGAGGATGGCGCGGAGGGTCGCGGCCTTCTTTCGGGCTCGTAGGGACATCGCTTCCGGTGCAGCGTGGGGTTGCGGGCCCTATCCTCCGAGTCGCCATTGAGCCATATTATGAGCACAGTCAATAATGACTGTGCTCATATTACGGAGGTGGTCCATGGCCTGCGCTGCTCGAGCCCTCGAGGGGTTCTACCGACGGGAGAAGCTGCCGGCAGGAGGCCACGATGGGGCCCGCATCGACTGGGCACGCGCCTTTGGCCTTCCGGTGCCCATCGTCAACACCCGTGCTCGCCTGGAGGTGCTGCCCTACCACGACGTGCACCACCTGGTGACGGGCTACCGCACCGACGAGGCAGGCGAGGCCGAGGTCGGTGCCTGGTGCCTCGGCACGGGCGATGGGCCCGTCGTGGGGAGGGTGTACGACCTGGGCACCTTCCTGCTCGGGCTGGCCCGTTGGCCGCGACGCACGGCGGCCGCTTTCGTGCGAGGGCGTCACGGCCACAACCTGTACGACGTGCCGGCGGCCGAGCTGCTGGCCACCGAGGAGGCCGTGCTGCGGCGTCGCGCAGGGGCCGACCGTACCGCTCAGGCCCCGACGTGGCGCGACCGCGTCGCTCTGCTCGTCACCACGGTCGAGGCGGCCGCGTGGTGGCTCACCCCAGCGGCCCCGATGTTCATGGCTGCGACGGTGGCTCGGGAGGTGCTGACCCCTTGGCCCGCGCGGTAGCACGCCGTCGCGGCCAGAAGCGGCTCTCCATGAGGGGCTTGGCCGCGCGGTCCACCACGAACAGAGCGACGGCCGCCGCCGACAGCACCGCCAGGGAGGGGAGGGGCCACACGATCACCGTGCCGCCGACCACCCCGAGCACGCCGCCGAGCAGCGTGATGAACGACAGCTTGTCGTCTGAGAACTCCTTGAAGCCTCGCTCCAGCTGCTCGGTGGTCACCGTCGCCAGCTGGTCGACCACGATGGCCCGCACGTCGACCTCTCGCACCAGCCCGAGCAACATGCGCGACAGCACGCGGTCGATGGACTCCTGACGTTCCGCCAGCGCCTCGGGGAAGCGCTCGACGAGCTCGTCGAGGTGGCCCAGGCCCTCGGTCACCGTCTGGTCGAGGTCTTGCAGCTCCTGGTTGACCCAGCGCACCAGCGAGGGGCGCCAGGTCGCGCGCAGGCGCTTGACCATCCACGAGCGCATGCCCTCCCCCGCGAAGGTCTCCAGGCTCGTCTCGGCTCGCTCGGTGAGCCGCGCGCGAAAGGCGGGGTCTTGGGTGAGGTCGGCCACCCAGGTGAGGATCATCGAGCGCAGGTCGTCTTTGAACTCGTCGTCGCGCACGATGAGGCCCAGCCGCTCGATGGCCGAGGTCGACAGGCGCTGGATGAGCTTCGCGTCTTCGATGCGCTGCAGGATGAGCTCTTCGTTGATCAGGTTGTTGAGGACCTCGTCAGCGACCTTCTCCACCAGCTGGTCGCGCTGGGAAGGGATCAGCCCCTGCCCGAACACCGGGCGCGACTCCCGAGGCCAGAACAGCATCTTGATGGCGACCCAGTTGGTGGCGAAGCCGATCATGCCCGCCACCCCACACGAGCGCAGCAGGCCGTGCCAGTCCCACAGGAACGACACGGCGAACACCGTGGCGCACACGGGCATGAACACATTGAGGGCGAGCCGCATCCCCCAGCCGGTCTCGAAGGCCAGGGCCTCGAAGGTGTAGGCCTGCGACCCCCGGGGGCTGGGGTCGAGGGGCAGCTCGGTCTCGCGATGAACCAGGCGACGACGGTACTTGTGGAACAGGGCGATGCCGTCGACGCGGCGCACGCGCTCGGCCCAGGAGGGCACCGTCAGGGGAGGCTGGGGGTCGGGCTCGCTCATGGGCACGTCTGTATCGTATGGCGGCGTCGGAGCGGGGTCCCCATGCCCCAACCGGCGGTCTGGGGCCCTTCGCCCCGGGCATGTGGCACGTGTCGTGCAGTGGCGACGGTGTCGGCCCGCTGTGGGTCGCACAGGAGTGCCTATGTCTCGCTTCGTTGTGTGGACCCTGCCCTTGCTCCTCACGAGCTGTGGCTGGTTCTGGTCACCTGCGACCCCGCCCACCACCCCGGCCCCCGTGCTCGACGAGGACGCCGACGACCTCGACGACCTCGACGAGCTGGATGCCTTCGAGGATGACCTCGAGGACGGGGGGGAGGGCAGCTTCGACGAGGAGGGCGCCGACGCCGACACGGCGGCCGCGCCAGAGTAGCGAGGCCCGGCCGTCGCTAGTCAGCGGCGGCCGGGCTCAGCCCGTCGAGGAAGCGGTCGAGGAGCGCCTCGTGGAAGTCGACCCCCGCGAAGTGCCCGGCGTCTTGCAGGCCTCCGGGGCTGAACACGTTGCACTCCACCACCAGGCCTCCCACCAGGTCGAGCCCGGCGTGCCACAGCCCGTGGGCACGAAGCACGGGGCCCACCAGGGCGACGACCTGGCGGATCCGCGGGGTGGCCACGGCCCGGGTGGGCCTTCCGCCCAGCGCGACGTTGGACCGCCACTCGCCGGGCCCTGGGCGACGAGCGATGACCGCCGCTGCGCCGTCGCACTCCAGTAGCTGGCCGTCGACCACGTGCACCCGCACATCACCGAGGTCGGCCTCGGGTGCCAACGCCTGCACCAGGTACGCGCCCGACGCCTCGGCTTCGGCGAGGCGCTCCTCGAGGTCGGTCTGCCCGAGCTCGAGGCGCTGCACGCCCTCGCCGCGGGTGCCCAGGGCCGGCTTGACGACCCCCGACCCGCCGAGCTCGGCCAGGGCCTCGCGCATGCGTGCGGCGTCGGTGCAGACGAAGGTGCGGGGCAGTGTCTCCACGGGCAGCGAGCCCAGGTAGAGCTTCGACGCGCTGCGCTGCAGCCCGCCAGGGCGGCTGCGCACCACCACCCCCTCGTCTTCCACCTGGTGGAGCAGCTGCAGCAGCGGCGCGTGGTCGTGGGTCGCGCGACCGGGGTTGGTGCGGACCCACACCGCGTCGAGGCCACGGCTGAGGCGTCGCTGTGGCGTGCTGGTGGCGAGGGCCGAGACCATGGCGTCGAGGTCGGGGGTGGAGGGCGGCACGTCGACGGCGCTCACCTCTACACCGTCGGGCGTGCGCCCCCAGGCGTTGGCGTCGGCGGCCCACACCCGCAGCCCGCGGCGATGGGCTGCCCACATCAGCTGGGCGGTGGTCTGCTTCGCCTCGAGGGTGGCTCGATCGTTGAGGGCGAAGAGCAGCTCAGACATCGTCACGCGGGATCATCGGGTGGCCCTCCTCTGCGATGCGGCCCAGGTGCAGGATGCGCGCCCCGCTCGCGGCGACCGGGTCGACGGCACGGCCGATCACGATGCCCTCGTGGGGTGCGGCCCAGGTGCGGATGGTGCGGCCGAAGGCATCCACCATGCGAGCGATCTCCTGGCCCTGCTCGACGCGGTCGGTGACCTTCGGCAGCACGTCGAGGAGCCCGCCCTGGTCAGTGTACAGCCAGTGGCTGGAGCTGCAGATCACCGGGGGCGGGCCGAGGTCGATGGGGCGACGGTGCAGCATGCCCTGGTCGGCCAGGATGCTGCGGAGCCCGACCACCGAGCTGCGGATGTACTCGGGCTGGAAGCGGCTGGGGTTGCCGACCTCCACCGTGATCGAGGCGACGCCCCGGGCATGAGCCGCACCGCGCAGGGTGAGGTCGGACGCAGGGTTGTCGAGGATGATCTGTGGTCGCTGCAGGTAGGCCATCTTCGCGGAGACGGGGTGGGTCATGTCAGCGCGGATGTACAGGCTGTTCGCCCGCCCTCGGCTCGCGGTGTGCAGGTCGACCAGCATGTCGAGGTGGCTGACGAACCGCTCCATCAGGCGGTGGGCATACACCTCGATGTCGTTGCCGTCTGCGCGGCCGGGGAAGTGGTGGTTGAGGTCGAAGCCGTGGGGCGTGCGCCGCTGCTGGGCGTGGTACGCAGGCACGTTGACCACCGGGATCGCCACGACGTTGCCGGTCAGCTTGCTCGCATCGAGCCGCTGGAACAGCCGGTGGATGACCGCCGCCCCGTTGACCTCGTCGCCGTGCACGGCGGCGCAGATCCCGAGGGTGGGCCCGGGCTCGGCTCCCTTCGCTGCCAGCACCGGCACGCACATCGGTCGCCCGAGGGCGTCGTCGACGAGGCGAAGCCAGCGCCGGTGCACTGTGCCCGCGGCGAGGTGCTCGAGATCGATTCGATCGATGGTCGGGACCGTGCTCACGTGAGGATCTCCGCGTGCAGCTTGGGATCGGGCACCATGGAGGCGAACAGCCGCTTCCGGAGCTTCCCCTTCGAGGTGAGCAGCCGGGCCGCCATGCGATCGATGGCGTGCACCGACATCACGGTCTGCAGGTAGCCCTCGGTCAGGTCGTCGATGCCCAGCCCGAGCTGGCTGAAGTGCCGGTCGTCCATCAGCATGAGCCGCTCGGGCTCGGTGGTGAACTGGCCGTCGGGCAGCTTCACCGACAGGTTGGTGCCGAGCATCGACCAGGAGTCGGGGGCGCCATCGAGGCTGGCGGCGAGGGGCTCACGGGCCCGTCGAGCGTACATCGCCACCGGCCGGGTGCCTTGGGGGCCCGAGCCGATCATGAACCGGATGTCGGCGACGAAGATGCGACCGCGGGCGTCGGGCACCGTGCCCACGTGGTACAGGCGGTGCCCCCGCGTGCGGGAGGTCCACCCCAGGTTGCCCACGAGGCCCTGCACGACGAACTGATCGTAGCGGTGGTCGAGGGCTCGGAAGGCCTCGAGCTCGGCGGCGTTGGTGATCGTCCACACCCCCTGACCAGCGTTGCTGTAGGGGTTCTTCACCACGGCGACGCCGCCCATGCGGTCGACCCACACGCCCACTTCCTCGAGGGTCACGTCCCAGATGGTCTCTGGGGTGCGGATCCGCAGCCCGGAGTCGGCCATGTCGGCGTTGAACAGGTCGTAGGCCTTGGCGGCGACGAGCTTGTTGCGCCCCCCGGCGAGGCACGCGATGACCGGGTTGAGCAGCACGGTGCGGGTGAGGGGGGGAAGGCGGGTCCACGGGCGCTGGGTGACGTAGCGGATGGCGCCGCGTAGGGGGACCTTGCGGCCTGCCTCGTCGCGCACCTGCAGCACGCCGTCGTCACACTCCATGGGAGGGCCTTCCTTGGGAAGGTGCACCAGCAGCACCTCCTCGCCGGTGACCTCTGCCAGAGCCGAGGCGTAGCCGGTCGTCTCCTGCTCGTTCTTGTCCCACAGCACAGCGAGGGCGCCCTTGGGGGTGCCACGGCGGCGAAGCATCGGCAAGAAGGTGTGCTCGATGAGCCGCCGGTAGCCGCCGAGGTCGTCGTGGGGGTCGAGCAGGGGCATCGACTTCTGGCCGCTCGGTGACGAGTTCGTCTCGATGACCACGTTCTGCCGCACGCCCCGCTCGTCGGTCACGTGGAACAAGTCGGCGCCCGCCCAGGTGAAGTAGCGCGTCGGCGCGGCCAGCAGGTCACGCACGGCCTCGAGCTGCACCTCTGGGTGCAGGTGAGCGTAGCGCTGCGCGATCCGCTCGTTGCCGAGGCGCAGGAAGGTGCGCACGACCGGGTGGAGCGGGGCGTTGGGCACCCGCGGGTAGAAGTGGTCCTCGGCTACGAAAGAGCCGGGACCACGGCGCTCGATCTGCATCGACGACCCTCCCTCGGGCGGCCAGCTGGTGGGACCGCCCGAGGGCAGCCGCTAGAACTCGTCTTCGTCCTCGTAGTCGTCTTCGTCTTCGTCTTCGTCTTCGAAGTCATCGTCGTCGTCGACATAGCCATCGTCGCCGAGGTCGTCATCGTCTTCTTCCTCGTCGTCGTCGCTCTCGGCCAGCGCGTCATCGACGTCGAGACCCTCGGCACGGCACAGCTGGCCAAGCGTCATGCGCAGGGCGTGAGAGTCGAGGCCGACTCCGTACCAGGTGAGCAGCTCCCGCGCAGCGGGTCGGAGCTCCAGCAGTTGACGGACGCGGATGTTCTTGTCGATCGTCATGGCCACCTCAGCCGTGGGTGTTCGCATCCCCCTCACCTCGAAGGGGGCGTGCTCTGGGCTAGTGCAGGGCGCGTGCCAGCGCGTTGCCGCGACGATGGGGCGTCTTGCCCCGGAGCTGGGCGTTCCGCCCCATCGGTGTTCCCCGGGTGCGGACCCCGGGGTTAGCATGCGGCGATGTCGGGTCAGCTACTGCTCGTAGAAGACGACCGCGCCCTCGCGAGCTCCCTGGCGGAGACCCTGTCGCGTCGTGGGTGGGAGGTCGCCGTGGCCCACGGCATGGGCGAGGCGCTGGCGTCGCTGCAGCGGGAGCAGCCCGATGTGGTGTGCGCCGACATCCGGCCCGACCGTGGGCTGGGCCTGTGCGAGGAGGTGTCGGCACGGTGGCCGCGGGTGCCGGTGGTGGTGGTCACCGCCTTCGGGTCGATGGAGCTGGCGGTGGAGGCACTCAGGGCCGGCGCCTTCGACTTTCTGACGAAGCCCGTCGACATCGAGGTCCTCCAGCTCACCCTCAAGCGCGCCCTGCGGCACCGGCGGCTGCTGCAGGAGGTGCGCGAGCTACGCCGCAGAGTGCGGGGAGCGCGAGGCTTTGGCGATCTGCTCGGGCAGAGCGAGCCGATGCGGGAGCTCTACGCGATGCTGGAGCGGGTGGCGGTGGTGCCGTCGTCGGTGCTGATCACGGGCGAGAGCGGCACCGGCAAGGAGCTGGTGGCGCGCGCGCTGCACGACAAGTCCCCCCGGGCCCGACGGGCCTTCGTGCCCATCAACTGCGCAGCGATGCCCGAGCAGCTGCTGGAGAGCGAGCTGTTCGGCCATGTGAAGGGTGCGTTCACCGATGCGCGCGCCGACCGCACGGGCCTGTTCGTGCAGGCCGACGGGGGCACGCTCTTCCTCGACGAGATCGGCGACATGCCTCTGGGCCTGCAGGCGAAGCTGCTGCGGGTGCTGGAAGACCGGCGGGTGCGGCCGGTGGGGGGTGACCGGGAAGTCGGGGTCGACGTGCGGGTGGTGGCGGCCACCCACCAAGACCTCGAGCGGGCGGCGGAGGAGGGTCGGTTTCGCAGCGACCTGCTCTACCGCCTCGATGTCATCCGGGTCGAGCTGCCCCCTCTACGAGAGCGGGGGGGGGATGTGCTGCTCCTCGCCCAGCGCTTCCTCGACGAGCTCGCGACGCGCTTCGACAAGCCCGTGCAGGGCTTCTCCGATGCCGCGCTGCGGCGCATGGCCGAGTATGCGTGGCCTGGCAATGTGCGCGAGCTGCGCAACTGCGTGGAGCGGGCGGTGGTGCTGTGTGCGGGCGATGAGATCGGGCCCGACGACCTGCCGCGGCGGCTCCCCAGGTCTACCCCTCGCAGCCCATTGCTCACCCCGGCGGTCGACGACCCGCGGGTGCTGCCCTCCCTCGCCGAGGTCGAGCGCGGGCACATCGAGCGGGTGGTGGCGGCCTGCGGGGGCAACCGCGGGGAGGCCGCGCAGGTGCTCGGCATCGACCGCAAGACGCTCTACCGCAAGCTCGAGGGCTACAAGGCAGCCACCGCCGGCCTCGAGCCCACGTAGGCCCCGAGGGGCTGAGCCACGGTGCGGAGCGATGGCTCGGCCCGCCGATAGGCCTCGGCCCAGCGAGCGGTGCGCAGCGGGTCAGGGGTAGGGTCGACCCAGCCCGTGCAGGAGGGGGCCCCGCAGCGGCACGCGAACGGAGTCTCCAGCGGCCCCAGGGTGCGGTAGTCGTCGGTGAGCTGCTCGCCGGGCTGGATGTCGCGAAGGGCAATCTCGAAGAGCGGCTCGATGCCGAGGCAGTTGGCCTCGCAGCTGTGGTTCACGAAGCGGGCGTGGTCCCAGCAGTAGATCCAGGCGTCGCCTTCCTGCCACGCGTAGCGGTGCACGACCTGCTGACGCGCGGCGTCGAGGGCGGCGACGCGGGCGGCGGGCAAGACCAGGTCGAGGTCGTCTTGGACCCAGGTGATGGTGCCCCGCGGGATGAGGCGGGTGGCGAACACGCCGAGTCCGATGTGGGCGTCGACGGGACGGATCTCGGTGTCGGGATGCATCATGGGAGGTCCCCCTGGAATGCGTGGATGCGGTCGGCTCCCTCGCAAGCGGCGTGCCACGGCCGCGGGGTGGCCTGCCCCATGGGGCTCGGGTAGAGCCGCTCGGCTGCAGGAGTGCCGATGCCGAGCAGGAAACGACGTAGGCCGCACCAGGGGCGTGCGGCGAAGCGTGGGCTGGCACCTGGGGCTGCGGTCTACACCGGCCCGCTGCGCGACACCCTGGGCTCGCTGGAGGTGCTGCACTACGACGCCGACGAGGTGTTGCAGGCCGATGCCCTCGATGCCGCGGAGATGCAACGGGTGCTCGACCAGCAGCGCGTCACCTGGGTCGATGTGGTGGGGCTGCACGACGTGGAGCGCATGCGGGCGGTGTCGGAGGCCTTTCAGCTCCATCCGCTGTGGGTGGAAGACCTGCTCAACACCGGCGTGCGCCCCAAGCTGGAGGAGCACGACGGGCAGCTGCTGGTGCTGGTTCGCATGGTTCGCATCGTCGAGGGCGTCGTCGACTACGAGACGGTAGGCCTGGTGGCGGGGCCGGGGTGGGTGCTGTCGTTTCAGGAACGCAGCGGGGATGTGTGGGACCCCATCCGGGCGCGCATCCAGGGGAACGCCCGCATCCGCAGGATGGGTGAGGCCTACCTGCTACACGCCCTGCTCGACGCCCTGGTCGACGAGTACTTCCTGGTCGTAGAGCACCTCGACGGGTTGGTCGATGGCCTGGAAGACGGGGCCATGCAGGAGGGCCTGCAGCGCGGCCTGCCTCGCCGGGTGCACCGCGTCCGGGGCGAGGTGTCTGCGTTCCGCGCTGCGACCTGGCCACTGCGCGAGGCGATCGCCCAGCTGGGCCGCTCCGAATTCGTCGATGCCCGCACCCAGCCCTTCGTTCGCGATCTGTACGACCACGTGCGGGAGGTCGCCGAGGAGATCGATGCAACACGGGAGCGTCTCACCGGCGTGCTCGAGCTGCATGTCGCCGTCACCAGCCATCAGCTCAATGTGGTGATGCGGGTGCTGACGGTGGTGAGCACGGTGTTCATTCCGCTCACCTTCGTGGTGGGGGTCTACGGGATGAACTTCGAGCACATGCCGGAGCTGGCGTGGCGCTGGGGTTACCCCGCGGTGTGGCTCGTCATGATCGGCATGGGCATTGCTCAGGGCATGTGGTTCTGGCGCAGGGGCTGGTTCGGCTCCCCGCAAGGAGAGGTTCCCGATGACGACAGCTGAGCTCAACGCAGCGATCGGCCCCCAGTTCTGGCTCGGGCTCGCTACCCAGTGGGTCCCCTCGATGCTGGCGGCCGTCGCTGCCGCGGTGGTCTTCTACTTGCTGGCGCGGGCCGTGCGGCGGGTGCTCGTGGCCTTCTTCCATCGCACGGAGTTCGACCCGACCCTCGCGGCCTTCGTGGAGACAGCGACCCAGACGACCATCGCCGCCGTCGGCCTGCTGGTGGCCCTCGACCAGCTCGGGGTCGACACCACCTCGGTGCTGGCCAGTCTCGGGGTCGTGGGGCTCACCCTGGGCTTCGCCGCCCAAGACACGCTCTCCAACGTGATCAGCGGGTTGTTCATCTTCTGGGACCGGCCGTTCGTCATCGGCGACCTGGTGGAGATCGACGGCGAGTACGGTCGCGTCGAGACCATCACCCTGCGGTCCACCCGCCTGGTGACCCCCGACGGCAAGATGATCGCGCTACCGAACACCCTGGTTGCGAAGGGAAAGGTCGCCTCCTACACCAACTTCCCCAAGCTGCGCCTCGACATCGACGTGACGGTGGGGGTGGAGGAGAACATCGCGCGGGTTCGCGGCCTGCTCCTCGACCTGGTCCGCGACGACCCGTCGTTCTCCGACGACCCGGCTCCCCCCGTGGTCATCGTGACGGCCCTCAACGACTACAACGTGGCGCTACAGCTGCGGGTGTGGCTCATCGCTGAGTCGACGCACATCGGCCAGCGAGCTCGGCTGCGCGAGGCGATCTTCGACACCCTCACCGCGGCGAAGGTCGACATGCCGTTCGAGACCCTCCGCCTGGCGCCGGTGCAGGTGACTACGTCGAAGCCGTAGGCGCCTCGGCCCCGGCCTCTCCCACCCACAGGCTCAGAGCCGATGTGGCGAAGGACAGCAGGGTGAGGGGGAACCACGGGCGGGCCCCGCCGACGTCGAGGGCGGTGAGCACCGACCCCACGGCACCGAACGACAGCGTGGAACTGGCGAGCGAGCGCAACGCAAAGCTGCGATCGAACCGCTCGTGCGCGGCGTGAGCTCCCTCGTCGCTCACGTCATGCCCAGCCGCTTCATCCTTCGGTAGAGGGTGGAGCGACTGATCCCGAGCAGCTGGGCCATCGCCTCACGCTGGCCTCCGGTCTCCTGGAAGGCCGCTACGATGGCGTCGCGCTGCAGGTCGGCGATGCTGCGGTGCGCAGGCGGTGGGGCGGGCATGGGGCCGGGGGCGCCGGGCGGCGCGGAGCCCGACAGCTCCGGGGCGAGTTCCTTGAGCCGCAGCACCGGACCCTCCCCGAGGACGAAGGCCTGCTCGAGGTTGTTGCGGAGCTCGCGCACGTTGCCCGGCCAGGGGTAGGCGTGCATGGCATCCCACGCGTCGGGGGCGATGGCCGCCACCTGACGGGGGCCCGAGGCGTTGAACTGGTCGATGAAGTGCCAGGTGAGCGCGGCAATGTCGCCGGTTCGCTCCACGAGGCGGGGCAGGTAGAGCACCACGACGCGGATGCGGTACATCAGGTCTTCGCGGAACGTGCCAGCGGCCACCAGCTGGCGAAGGCCTGCGTTCGTGGCCGAGATCAGTCGCACATCGACCTCGACCTCGCTCGTGGCACCGACCGGCATGAACCGGCGCTGCTGGAGCACACGGAGCAGCCGGGCCTGCAGGTCGAGGGGCAGCTCGGCGATCTCGTCGAGGAAGAGCGTGCCGTGGTCGGCCTGGGCGAACAACCCCGCCTTGTCGCGCACCGCACCGGTGAAAGCGCCTCGCACATGCCCGAACAGCTCGCTGGCGAGCAGCTCGGGGGTGAAGGTGGCGCAGTTGGCCGCGCGGAAGGGGCGGGAGGCCCGCGGGCTCTCGGCATGCAGCGCGGTGGCCACCAACTCCTTGCCGGTGCCGCTCTCTCCGCGCACCAGCACCGTGGCCTCGCTGCGAGCGGCGCGGCGCACCAGCTCGAGCAGCTCCATCATCTCGGGGGCCACGGTCACCAGCCCGTGGGTGTCGTGCAGCTGCAGATCCGGACGGGTGATGGGGGGGCGCATGAGTCCTTCTAGCTCGCCGATGGGGCGGCGTGGTCGAGAGCGTAGATCATGGCATCCACGAAGGCTTGGGTGGCCGCACGCTCGGGTCGGATCCCGCGGAGCAGGTCGGTCATGAGGTGGCCGTCATCCAGCCCGTAGCGCTTGACGCAGAACAGCGCGAGGTCGCCGATGGCGTCGAGCTGCGGCTCGTCGGCGGCCGCGGCGCACACCGCGTACAGGATGGCTGGGAAGGCGAGTCGCTGCACTCCGTGGTGTCGTGCGAGCTGGAAGGCACTGCGGGCGTGGGGAAGGGCCTGTGCCGGCCTGCCGAGGGTGAGCAGCGCCATCGCCATGTTGCCCTGCGGCGTGTAGCGCAGGGCGGGCTCCAGCAGGTCGTTGCACCGCTCGAACCACACGAGGGCCTGGTCGGCTCGCCCGGCCCGTGACAGCGTCGAGCCGAGCCCGTTGGCGATGCGTGCCTGCTGGCGCGGATCGGTCGCCTCCCCGAGGGCTTGCCGCAGCAGCGCCTCGGCCTCGCGAAACCGTTGCTGTGTCGACAGGGCGAGGGCGCGACAGCGCAGGGTGGCCGGCGAGCGTGGGAGCTCGACGAGCAGCTGAAGTGCCTCGTCGGCCTGGTCTTCGAAGGCGAACACCCTCGCGACGAACTCCAGGGCTTCGATCCGCATCGGGGCCGACAGCTCGGGCCACCACGGCCCGGGGGCGGACGGGTGGCCGACCTGCTGCAGCAGGTGACGCGCCCCAGGGAGGGCGGCCCGACCCGAGACGAGGTTGAGCATGACCCGCACCTCCATCAGGGCCAGGCAGCACCGCTCGGCGGCGGTCGCGCCCTCCATGGCCCCTCGGAGCGCGTCGACGATCTCCCGGAGCTGCTCGGCGTCTTGCCACCCCGTGGCGTGCTCGAGGGTCAGCAGCAGCGCCCTGCCTTGGCTGTGCTGCCCTGCGGCCAGCAGGTGCAGCCCCCTGCGCAAGGTTCGCTCTGCGTTGGGGGGGACTTCCCCCAGCGCGCGCGCCACCGCCCGATGCTCCTCCGCGGTAGCGGGTGGTGTGAGCAGCGCGTCGCGGGCATGGGGATCGGCCCACACCAGCCCGCCCTCGGACTGTCGCAGGTGGCCAGCCCGCAGCAGGCTACGGACGGCGGCCGTCGGCCGGGGCAGCTCCGCCCCGGCCAGCACCGCGCGCCACTCGTCGCTGGCGACGACCAGCCCCAGCAGCGCGGCGAGCCGCATCGACTGGCAGGCCTCGGCGGGGCCGTCGACGATCTGCTGGACGGCCGGCAGCTGGGGGGCCTCGAGGTCGGGCGGAGCGAGCCCTTCCAAGGCCTCAGTGAGCTCGAAGCCATCGGCGGTGGGCTGCAGGAGCCCTCTGCCGGCGAGCTCCACGGTCCAGGCGATGGCTCGCCCCGGGTTGCCCCCGCAGCGGCCGGCGACGCGCACCGACAGGGCCCCGGTCAGGCCGAGCTCGGAGTGCAGCAGGTCTCGCATGTCGCCGGGTCGCATGGGCCCCACCACCCCGACGGTCTCGTTGGGCAGCACAAGGGCGCGGGAGGCCGCTGCGGTGCGCGTCGCGAGGCACAGAATGGGGCGGCGGCTGAACGCCAGGGTGGCCACGAGCTCTTCCTGGGCGGGGGTTGGCTCGTCGAAGCAGACCACCACGACCCCCTGGTGGGACTGCTCCCGCGCGCGCCACACGTCGGTAGGGCTCCACACCACCTCGGCGACGCCGCACTCGGCGGCCGCCTCGGCCAGCCAGCGCACGAGGCGGCTCGTGCCGCTGCCCTGGGGCCCGGTCAGCCAGCGCACCTGCGGCTGTCGCGAGCGCCGGACCTCGTCGAGGGCATCGAGCAGCCACGCCCGCTCGTCGTCACGACCCACCACCCGCCAGTCTCGAAGGGGGAGCAGCCCTGTGCCGATGCCGGGGAGGCGTGCGCTGCCCGACCGCTGCGCGGTCGCCAGGATGGCGGCTCGGGGGGCGGCCGGTACACCCTCCAGGGCCCGACGCAGCGCGGCCACCTGGGTGGGGCGCTCAGACGCTTGCTTGCGAAGCAGCTCCTGCAGCAGCGGCTCCAGGGCATCAGGAACCGCGAAGCGCGGCTCGAAGGCGGGCAGTGCCTCCACGGCGTGCTGTCGCATCAGCGCACGGGGCCCGCCGCTGAACGGGGGGCGCCCGGTCGTCCAGTGCCACAAGACCGCCCCCAGGGCGTACAGGTCGGACCACGGCCCGATCGCCCCGAAGCCCTTCCGGTATTGCTCCGGAGGCATGTACAGGGGCGTGCCGCCCCGCTGGATGGCCGCATCGATGCCCCGCACCATGGCCAGGCCGAAGTCTCCGATCTTCACCCCGGGGCGATGGTCGCTGGCGGTGGCCCGCAGCAGATTCGCGGGCTTGAGGTCTCGGTGGACCAGACCATGAGCGTGGGCATGGCTCAGGCCAGCGAGCAGGGGGTCGAGCACCTCCCACAGCGACGCCCAGTCGTCGGGGAACCAGCCCTCCAGCGCACCGCCCGAGGCGAGCTCGAGGGCCATCCACAGGCCCCCGTCGTCACCGTTGAGGTGCCCGAAGTCGTGCAGGTAGAGCAGGGCGGGGTGGTTGAGTCGAGCCATCGCCAGCACCTCGGACTCGAGGGCCGCCCGCTCGCGCTCCGAGCCAGGGACCACCAGCTTCAGCGCCACGTCGGCCCCGGTAGCGATGTGGGTGGCCCGCCACACGGTGCCCATGGCTCCGTGCCCGAGCACTTCGCCGAGGGCGTAGCCGGGGATCTGGCGGTCGCGGCGATGCATCTGTAGCCCCCTGTGCAACCGTTGGGATGCGGCGTGGCACGCCGTGCAGAATACTGAATGGGTGGTGGAGGTGTTCGTGGCGGGTGCAGAAGACGGCGGGCGGGGCCTGTGGGCTGCGCTGAAGAGCAGCTTCGCCGGCCGTGAGGAGGAGGAAGGGGTCGTCCCAGAGCCGCCTGACTATCTGCCTTATGGGGTGGTGTTCGTCACCGAGGCGTTCCGCGTGGCCTCGCTGAACCGGGCCGCCGTGGCGCTGCTGCAGGTCGATGGGGAGGCGGTGGTCGGGCAGCCGATCGCGGAGTGGATCCCGAACGCAGACACCCTGTCGACCCGTCGCCCATCACGCCGCCACGGCACGATGGCCATGTTCGAGCTCGAGCTTCAGCGGCCCGACGGCTCGTTGGTGCCGGTGGAAGTGAGCGCGGCGCCGGTGGCGGGCACGCCTCTGGTCGCGTTGACCATCGCCGACCTCACCGACCGAGCCAAGCGCCTCCGGAGGTTGTCCCGAGCGAACGAGCGGCTGGCCGAGGCCCGCGACGACGCCATCGAGCTGAGCCGCGCCAAGACCCTCACCATGGCGCGGGTCGCCGAGGTGCTCCGCACGCCGCTGTCGGCGATCATCGGCTACGCCGAGCTGCTCGTCGAGGAGGCTCAGGATCGTGGGGAGAGCGAGATGCTCTCCGACGTGCAGCGCATCCTCGACTCCTCGGGGGCGCTGCTGTCGATCCTCAAGAACGTGCTCGACCTCGCGGAGATCGAGGCGGGGCGGATGGGGGTGCTACAGAATCGCCTCGACATCGGTGCCGAGCTGGAGTCGGCGATCGATCGGCATCGGCAGACGGCCCGTCAGCGCGGCAACCGGCTGTCGCTGATGCGCACGGCCCAGGTAGGCGAGGCTTTTGCCGACCGGGAGCGCGTCGAGCAGGTGCTCGACAACCTGCTCGACAACGCCAACCGCTACTGCGAGGGAGCGACCATCTCAGTCCAGGTGCTGCGTGCACCGGTCGGCGACGAGGAGCACATCGTCGTGCAGGTCGCCGATACCGGGCCGGGGATCCCCGACGACAAGCTCGAGGGGCTGTTCGTGCAGTATGGCCGGAGTGGCACCGCGCGTGGCGCGACGGGCGCGGGGATCGGGCTGGTCGTCAGTGCCGCCCTGGCGAAGCTGATGGGCGGCTCGCTGACGGCAACGAGCCGGGTGGGGGTGGGGTCCACCTTTGTGCTCACCTTGCCGGCCTTCACCGTGCAGCACGAGATCCATCCGCCGATGATGACCGCCACGGGGCTTCCGGCACCGCGGCGCGTCAGCCAGGCGGCGGTGCGCCTGTCGGTGCGCGACGACCGCCTCCGGCTCGCGGCCACGGCGGCGCTCGAGCGTGGTGGGTGGCCGGTGGAGGCGGTGCCTCACTCCCTGGAGGCCTGGGCTGACCGGGGCGGCGACACCCTGGTGGTGATCGACGAGGGCGACGACTTCGCGCTGCTGGAGCGCCTGTCGGCGAAGGGCGGGCCACGCATGCCCGTCGTCTTGCTGCTCCCCGAGGCCCCCGACGAGGGCAGCCGTCGCGCGCTCGACAAGCTGACCGCCGCGATCTGCGTGGTCGCCCCCGACGCGGGTCGCCGGGAGTGGGACGAAGTGCTCCACGGTGCGGTCACGCGTGCGGTGATGATGGGCGCGATGCGGCGCAGGCTCGGCCCGCCACGCCCGTCGATCGTGCCGAGCTCCGACGGCTAGAACGCACGAACCGTACATGTCGGACGGGCTTCAGACGGAGAGACGGGGCATGATTCACCACAGAAGGGTCACAGAGGTCCACAGAGGTCTTGAGAGGAACGCTGGGTCGGGTGTCTACG
>CBDUIC010000040.1:0-58147 GCA_965367245.1 uncultured bacterium
GGCGCCGGTGCCGCAGGCGGGGCGGGCGCCGGGGCGGGGGCCGGTGCCGGTGCCGCAGGTGGGGCGGGTGCCGCAGCCGGGGCTGGCACGGGGGGGGCCGCGGCGGGGGGGGCCGCCGGTGCGGGGGACGGCGTTGCGGGAGCTGGGGCGACGGCGGCGACGGCGGGGGCTGCCTCGGGCTCCGGCGCCTGCACGGGCGGCGCGAAGGCGGGGGGAGGCGCTTCCTCCTTGGCGGTCTTCGGCGGCGCGAAGCCACTGGCCGGCTTCACCCGAGGGGCCACAGGGGCGGGCTCTGCGACGGGCTCGGAGCCGCTACAGCCAGCAAGAATCAACACGAGGAGGAGGTGCATGGCGCTCACTCTACGATGCAGTAGTCGGTCGTGCCTGCCGCCGACATGCACAGGTCGAGGCTGGCGGCTGGGTCTTGCCCCGCCTCGGTGCTGAAGGACAGCCACTCTCGCGACAGGCTCTTCGTCTGGTTGCGCCAGAAGTTGGCCTTGGCGATGTTGTCGCGGCTGGGGTCGTCGAGGGCATCGTCTTCGGCGGCGAGCCACAGCTGCTGGGCTGCGACGGCGTTGATCCGATGTAGCGCATACATCCGGTTGACCCGGCGCTCGCCGACCCACTGGGTGGAGTTGCCCAGGGCCACGTTGGACCAGCGAATGGCCTCCGGGATGTGCTCGGGGGGCTTCTCGGCGAGGTGGCGGGCGAAGATGTAGGCCAGGTCGGCGTCGGAGCGGTCGATCTCGTCGAGGTGGCGCCGAACTGCGGCCTCCCAGCGATCGATGTCGCCCTTCGTCCAGGCGTCGGCCATGAGCACGCGGCTCGTCTTGTTCTTGGCCGTCATCCGCTCTTCGCGCCGCAGCCGTAGCTCCAGGCAGAGGATCTGCTCCTGGGTGAGGCGGCCCATCAGCGAGCGAGGCTCCAGGCGGCGCAGATCGGAGCAACCCACCTCCGCGGTGCCCTTCTCCAGCGCGTCGAGGTGGTCGAGCCGCTCCTTGTCGTCGGTGAACGACATCTCCACCCACTCGGTCGGGGCGACATCGGCGGCGGCCGTGGCGGCGGCAGCGACCTGGGTGGGCTCCCCGCTCTTGCGTGCCTTGCGCTCGGCCTTGGCGGCTCGGCGCTCGGCACGCTCCCGCTCCTTCTCCAGCGCCGCGGCGGTGCGCTCTCGGTCGCGCTCGAGGGCCTCTTCGGCCGCCTCGCGGGCCTCGCGCCTCCGCTCGAGCTCGGCGGGGTCGATGGTGACCGACTCGTAGGGGTCGACCGACAGGTCGGGCTCGGACCACCACTTGGGCGTGCCCAGTGTCGCTCCCGTAGGCTCTTCCGCGAGCCACTTCTCCCGGAAGACCACTCCGTCTTGCCAGTAGCTGTCGATCACGTTGCCATCGCGATCGAGCACCTGGACGAAGTGCGGGGTGTCGGGCGTGGCGACCGGCGCGACCACCAGGTAGCCGTCGATCAACACGCCGCCACCCTTGGGGACGGACAGGTCGCCGTCGGCCGTCAGTGGCGTCTCGGGCTCGATGAAGTCGAGCTGGTCGCGCACGGGGTGATCGGGGGAGATGCTGTCGGGCCAGCGCACGTCGGGGTTCACGAAGCCGAGCTGGGCCCAGTACGCCATCTCGAGCTCGTCTTGGTCGAAGAACGACGAGGTCGCCATCTGGCGGGCGAACCGCACCAGGTGGTTGGGGTGGACCCGGTCGCGCAAGCAGGGCGAGTCGGCCCGGATCGACTTCAGGATGACGCGAGCGTTCTCGGCATCGAAGGCCTCGAACGAGGCGTCGACCTTGTTCATGCCGTCGATCATTCGGTTGATGTCGAAGCCCGCATCACAGGGCGCGTCTTGCGCGTGGGCCAGGGATGCGACAACGAGCAGGGCCAGCACGGAGAACTCCATCTACGATGCGCATGCTAACAGGACGCTTGGCACCAGGGTGTGTGTTACACCTCGCGGAGGTTCGACATGCGTTTCTTGCTCCTCGCCACCGCGCTGCTGTTCGCCCCCTCCGCCCACGCGGAGCGCCCACAGATCGTGTCGGTCACGGTGACCGACACCGCCGGTGAGGTGGTCCCCAACGCCTGGGTTCGCATCCCCGAGACGGAGGGGCGCCGCACGGTCGAGGCCCAGACGGGCATCTGGGAAGCCAGCATGCTCTACCGGTTCGACGGGCAGCCCCTGGTGTTCACCAAGGGCATGACGTTGCTCATCACGGTGTCTGCCCCTGGCTACCGCGCGCAGTCCTTCGAGTTCGAGGTGCGGGCTCGCAAGAACGAGCTCCCGGTCATGCTGGAGAAGATGCCCGAGCAGGAGATCCTGCAGGAAGGCCTGGAGAGCGAAGACGAGGTCCTCCTCGACTGGTTCCGGGGGGAGTAGTGGGCCTGCTCAAGAAGATCGGCATCGGGCTGTCCATGGTGGCGGCACAGGTCGGCTTGGCGGAGTCACCGGTCGACGACGCGGCGCGGCTGGCGAAGATGGAGTCGATGTACGAGGGCTACCGCAGCGAGTTCGAGGCGGTGCCCGAGGTCACGGCGACCGAGCTCAAGGGCATGCTCGAGGGCGGTGAGGTCGTGCTCGTCGACGCGCGCGCCGAGGCCGAGCGAGCGGTGTCGATCATCCCGGGGGCCATCTCGAAGGAAGCCTTCGATCCCAAGGCCGCCGAGGGCAAGGTCGTCGTGGCCTACTGCACCATCGGCTACCGCAGCGGCGAGTGGGCGGAGGCGCAGCGGGCCGAAGGGGTCGACGCGCGCAACTTTCGTGGCAGCGTGCTGGCGTGGTCCCACATCGGAGGCCCCTTCGTGACCCCCGCCGGTGAGCCCACGAACAAGGTGCACGTCTACGGTGCCCTGTGGGACTTGCTGAGGAACGACTACACCTCGGTGTACTGACCGCCGCGCCCTACGCGTCGAGGCGCTGGGCTACGAGCGCCTGGTGCACGCGCCCCAGCGACAGCGGGAGCCCTCGCGGCTCGCCCCAGGCCACGATGCGGCGCGACAGCTCCAGCAGCAGCAGCTCCCGGGCAGGCCCTGGCCGCCCCACGGCCGCCTTGGTCAGCGGATGGTCGTGGTTGAGCGGGAGGACCACGCGGGTGAGGGTGCAGCGCGGCTCGTCGAGCCGACACGGTGGGCCGAGGGCGTCGCCGCCTTCGGGGGGCAGGTAGAGGGTGAGCTCGGGGAGGGCCAGGGCATCGAGCAGTCGCCCCTCGAGGGCACCCTGGGAGGGGGGCGGGACGAGGGGAGCGTCGTCGGACCCCTCGGGGGCGTGTGGGGTGAGGCTGGCGTCGACCGATGGCCTGCGCTCCGGATCGGTCTGCAGCCACTGCTCCAGCGGGCCCCAGACGTGGCCCTGGGCGTCGAAGACATCGACGAGCTTGGCGAGCTCACGGGCGGTCCCACCCATCTGACCGCGGACGTGGGCGCGCCACACGTAGACGAAGGCGTAGCGCCGGGCGGCTTCCCGTCGCTCGGGGGTGTCGCGGCGCTGGAGGACGGGCACCAGCTCCTGGTAGAGGCGCAGCGCCCCCAATCGCACCGTGCGACGCTGCTCGGGGCCCAGAGGCCGGCTGCCGTGGTCGGGCCACAGCAGGCCGTGGCAGGGCACCCGCTCGTCGATCTCGGGAAGCGCCAGGAGCCGGTCGGTGGTGCGCACCAGCACGCCCGAGGTGGCATCGTGGGGTAGCCGCAGGCCAAGCCATCCGTTGAGCCCAGGCTGGCGGACTTCGTGGCGCAGCAGCCACCCGTCGTCGCCCTCGGCCAGCGACTGCCACACCGCAGGGCCATCGTCATAGCGAAGGGCGGGCCCATCGGGGCCCTCGACCACGGCCAGCTCGTCGCGGGTGAGCAGGAAGGTCCAGGGCTCGGCCACCTCCACACCATGGCGGGCCGCTACTCTGGCTGCGGGGTGCGTGCGGAGGGTGGCCAGGCTCCGCAGCGCGCCCTGGTCGCAGGGAGCGAACAGCGGCACGTCGACCTCGCCCAGGTGGGCAGTGAGGTTCAGCAGCGCCCGCCGCCCCATGCCCTCGGCGCGGGCGCGGGTGGGCTCCCCGTGAGCTTCGCGCTGCCAGCTTCGGTCGCGGGCGAGCTCCATCAGCCGGCTGCGCAGCAGACGCCAGCCCGGCTCCATGTCGACGGGCTCCACATCGGCTCGCCGGGCGGCCACCAGCTCGGGGGCAGGGCGCTCCACCTCCACCCACCGCTCGTCGTGGGTGCGCGGCGACAGGGTCGACCCCACGAAGCACAGCTGCTCGATGGCCGACAGCTGCCACATGGGGGCGCCGTCGAGCCACACCCAGCGCCGACCGATGTAGCCCACGCCGAACAGCGGCCGCCCCTCCAGGCTGGGGTGGGTGAGGTGGCCCATGCCGAAGCGGGCCTCCAGCGCCTCGACCACGGCGATGTCGGACGCGCGGCGCAGCTGCCACACCTCATCGGTGCCTTGCAGGGCGAGGAAGGCCTGCAGGGTGAGGGGACCCTGCTCGGTGTCGGCCAGGGGGACGTGGCGGAGGGCATCGGGCCAGTCTTTCGGCAGCGAGGCCTCCACCGACAGTCGCCCGTCGGCCCGCAGCAGCTGTGGCAGACCAACGCTGCCCAGCAGGGCGGCCAGCAGGGGCACGTCAGCCTCTCCTCGCTCGGGCACCGCCAGGCGCCAGGCGCCGTGGATGGCCCGCGCCACGGTGGCCGGCGACAGCACCGGCTCGGCGCTGTGCACCACGAAGCTGACGCCGGGCAGGTGCACCCGATGCGACAGCACCGCCGGCTCGATGACCTCCCCGTCGCGGCGGGCGACGGTGCGGACGCGGTCGTCGAGCACGCCGTAGGCGAGGGTCTCGTCGTCGTGCTCGATGCACCAGGGCACGCCGGGGCGGCCATGGCCCCAGTCGGGCAACGCGCCCTGAAGATGCAGCCGGAGGGTGAGGCGGGGCGCTCCCTGCACCTCGAGCTGACGGACCTGGTCGGTCCGCTGCAGCATCCGCTGCACGAAGGTCAGGTCGGCTCGAGCGGTGAGGCGATGCAGGGCACCGCCGAGGCGCTGGGCGAGGGTGAGGGCCTGGCCCTCGGTCAACACCAGCACCCTCCAGGGGAACCGATGGGGCTCGGTGGCGTCGCCCACCACCTTGGCGAAGTGCTCCGGGGACACGTAGAACAGCGGGGCGGTGGCGTGGTCGAGGGTGTGGGGGGCGGCCATGCCCCGCGGGGCGACCATCGGGATGCTCTCGGGCAGGGCCTCTGGCTCCACCTGCGGGGCGCCCCCGGCGGAGCGGGCCTCGACGGCGGGCAGGGCAGGCAGGGCGGGGGGCACGTAGGTCGGGTGCAGGCCCCGGAGGAGGTCGTTGGCGTGGGGCTGCACGCCGTGGAGCAGCTCGGTGAACCGACGGTCCCGCACGATGTCGCTGTGGTCGGCGGTCTTGCGCAGACCGTCGTCACAGACCACGCCGACCAGGGGCAACGAGCTCAGGTCGTCGAGCTCCATGGAGGACACCCAGACCCCGCCGACCACGATGCGGAAGCCCCGCTCGGCGCGCTGTGCCGAGTGCACGGCGACGACGCCCCGTCGGCTGCCATCGTCGAAGAAGGACTGCGCGTCGGCGCCGAAGACCTCGATGTGCCGGCTGGCCCGGTAGCCGAAGGGGGCCCGACCGTTGAGCAGGATGGGCACGGGGGTGTACAGGCAGCGCTCCTCGACCTGGCTCTGCTCTTCGGTGTAGGTGGACCCCGCGAAGCGCTGCAGCCAGCCCCCGCTGAACTCGGCGTACAGGTAGGTGCCCGCGATGGCGTCTTCCACCCGGCCGCCCTCCGCGCGCCCGCGACGGTCGACGTCCATCCGCAGGCTGCTCTGCCCGTCGCCCGACTCGATGCGCAGCAGGCGTGGCTTGCGCTGCAGCGCGGCGTTGATGCCGACGGCGAGCTGCACCAGGTGCCGGACCTCAGGGTCGCCCCGGTCGGCGAAGAGGTAGTCCAACAGGTTCTCGACCTGGGACTCCTCGAGCACCTTGCCGCCTACCCAGGCCACCAACACGCTGCTGGGACGCGCGTCGATGGCGATGTAGGTAGCCCCCGCGAACACCGCAGCCTGCACGAGCTCGGTGACGTACTGGGAGGGATGGCGCAGCGCGAACTCCCGCTGCTTGTCGATGGCCTTGTCGCGCGACAGCACGAAGCGCTTGTGCTCCACGAAGCGGCCGGGCTTCGACGTGCGGGCGAGCAGGTCGTCGAGCTGGCTCATGCCACCCCTCGCTCGGCCCAGGCGGCCTCCAGCAGGCGCAGGTAGCTGGCCTCGCCCTCGAGGCCCTCGCTGTGCAGCAGCGCCATGGCCAGCCCGACCGCCGCGAGGTGGAGGTCTTCGTGGGAAGCGAGGACCTGCGCGCGGAACAAGGGATGGTGGCGGTTGACCAGCAGGCTGCGCCACGACAAGAACCCGGGCAGCCGCAGCCAGCGAGGGCCGGGTCGCGCGAACACCGTCTTGTCGCGTGGGCCGTTGAGGGCGAGCACGTCGGCGGAGCCCAGCTGCATGCCGCCGAAGTCACCGACCACCAGCTCGATGCGGTTGAGCAGGCCGTCGGGGTCGGGGGCGTAGCGGAACACGGCCTCGGTGGCGGGCACCCTCAGGCGCAGCCCGACCGCCGCGGCCATCAGCTCCCGGGTGCGCTCCAGCAGCGACCTCTCCTCAGCGCTGAGCGCGCTGGGATCGACCAGGTCGGGCAACACGAACAGCTCGTCGGCCCGCGCATAGACGTGCCGCACTCGGAGGAACTCGAACAGGGGTGGGGACTCCATCGACTGCAGCAGCCCGCGGGTGGCCGGTGCATCCGCGACGATGGCGATTCCCTGCTTGTCGAGCATGGCATGCAGCTGCGTGTCGCCCTCGCCCAGGACCACGGCCCCCACCTGAGCGCGCTGGGCGCGGACCCGCTCCGCGGTGAGGGGGCGCCCCCAGGGGTCTCGGAACAGGGTGCGCTTGCGCAGCGACCGCGCGAGGTCGTCTCCGGTAGCGGAGGCGCACTCCTCGGCGAGGTGCCGGTGCCAGCGGGGGAGTTCGTGGCCGTCACGGACCGCGGCCTCCACCCGGTCGACGAGGGCCTTCCGCAGCTGGGCCCGCGCCCGGATCACCACGTTCATGGCTTGTCGCCAGTGATCGTCTTGCAGCACATTGTCTCGGGTGAGGGTGTGCTCGAGCCGGTCGTTCTTCACCTTGAACGACAGGTGGCCCAGCGCCTCGGAGAACACCCCGAGGGCATCGACATGGGGCGTGTTGAGCAGCGTGAGCCCGCCGTTGTAGTAGCCAAAGCGTGGGCTTGCCTCGTAGCCGATGACCACCTCGGTGCCGGGCTCGGTGTGGCGCACGAACAGGTCGGCATCGAGGTCGAGGGGGCGGTTGATGGGCTGTGGGCCCAGGTGCTGCACGTCATCGGCGAAGGCTGCGAAGGGGTCGGCGGTGTCGGTGACCGGCGCTTGTTCCCCCTGTGTGCGGTCGTGAAACGTGATGGGGCAGTCGGAGTGCTCGCACCAGTAGGCGAGGTTGTCGCGGGCATCGCGGACGAAGCCCTCCACCTGGTCGGCAGGCAGCTCCTTGTACAAGGTGATCTTCGTGCCCTGGACGGGCTCCTCGTACGCGAGCTTGGAGAAGGTGCGGTCGCGGTGGAAGTGCAGCTTCCACCACGACCCGTGGCGGCCCGTGAGCAGGACCACCGCGTCGGGGGCGATGGCGAAGATGGAGGTGAAGCCGATCCCGAACTTGCCGATCTTGGTGAGGTCGTCGTCTTTGGTGGACTCGAACAGGCGCGACAGCTTGTCGTCGATGATCGCTTCGTCCATCCCCTCACCGAAGTCATCGACGCCGATCTGCAGCACCCCCTGTGCGTCGTCGCGCGGAGGCAGGTAGTCGACCCACACCTCGATGCGCGGGCTACCTGCGTCGATGCTGTTCTGGGCGAGCTCCCTGAGGAAGTCGAGGGGGCGCGCGAACTGGTTGACGAGGTTGTCGAGGGCCTGTGCGTGCACGTCGGACATGCCGCGATGCTACCCTGCACTGTCACGGACGCGCGAACCGTCAGGCTGGGGGCCATCGAACGTGAACCGCTGGTCGCCCATCGACCTCGACGACCAGAGCCGTGCGCTCGTCACGCGTATGTGGAGCGCGGGGCTGGTGTTCCTCACGACCACCTTCGTCGGAGGCCTCGGCTACCACACCATCGGCGCCGGCCGATGGACGATGTCCGAGTGCATGTACATGGCGGTGATCACCCTCAGCACCGTGGGCTTCGGCGAGACCCTCGAGGGCATGCACGACATCCCCTATGCCCGTGCCTGGACGGTGGCGCTGATCCTGCTGGGTAGCGGCACCTTGCTGTACTTCGCGTCCACCCTCACAGCGTTCATCGTGGAGGGCGACCTCCGCGGCGCCCTCAGGAGGAGGAGAATGACCCGCCTGCTGGACTCCATGCGCGACCACATCATCGTGGTCGGGATCGGTGCGACCGGGCAGCACATCGTCGACGAGCTGTCCTCGTCGCGCATCCCCTTCGTCGTGGTCGAGCTCGACCAGGGCCGGGTCGAGCGGATGGTGGCCGAGCTGGGGCACGAGATCGTCTATGTGATCGGCGACGCCACCGAAGACCACGTCCTCGAGGAGGCCGGCATCGCGCGCGCTCGGGGGCTGATCGCGTCGCTGCGCGACGACAAGGACAACCTGTTCGTCACCATCACCGCTCGGGCGCTGTCGAACTCCATCCGCATCGTGGCCAAGGCGGTCGAGTCGGAGAACGAGACCAAGCTACGCAGAGCGGGGGCCGACAGCGTGGTGGCGCCCGCCTACATCGGTGGCCACCGCATGGCGTCGGAGATGGTGCGTCCGTCGGTGGTGCAGTTCCTCGACAACATCGTCCGCGACCGGGAGAACCGCCGCATCGAGGAGGTGCTGGTGTCGGCCGACAGCCCCCTGGCGGGGCGCAGCCTGGCGGAGGCCGACATGCGCGGCAAGGTCGACGCGCTGGTGATCGCCATTCGCTACCTCGACGGCCACCACGAGTACAACCCCGGCCCGTCGCAGGTCATCCGGCCGGGCATGGTGCTCATCGTGCTGGCTCGAACCGAAGACCTCCCGGTGATCCAGGACTTCGTCGAGGGGCGGGCATGACGCTTCGTGACAACGATCCTTGGGGGTTCGCGGGTCTGTTCTGAGGAGGAGGGACCATGCGCTCAGAGACGGCGAAGACCCACCAGTTCGAGGATGCCTGGCTCGCGCCCGTCGAGTCGTTCGCCGACCTGCCGGCTCTGGCGGCGGAGGGGCAGTTGTGCTTCGTGAAGGGCGAAGACGTGGTGTATGTGTACGCTTCCCGGCGCTGGAGGCGTGCCGACTAGCGACAGGATCGGCGCCGACGCCCACGATAGGCACCATCGATGAGCACTGACGACGCCCAGCAGCCGGTACGCTTCGGCACGTTCGCAGGGGTCTACCGCCCTGTGGTTCTCACCGTCCTCGGCGCCCTCCTCTACCTCCGTGAGGGGTGGCTGGTGGGCAACGCCGGGCTGGGCGGGGCGCTGATGGTGATCCTGGCGGCCTACCTGATCACCGGCACCACCGCGCTGTCGGTGGCGAGCATCGCCACCAACCTGCGGCTCCGAGCCGGCGGGGCCTTCGCGATCATCAGCGCCGCGCTGGGCCTGGAGGCCGGTGGGGCCATCGGGGTGCCGCTGTACCTGGCGCAGACCATCGGCGCGGTCATGTACCTGTACGCCTTCACCGAGGGCTGGGCCTACTACGTGCCCTCCCACCCGCCGGGCCTCGTCGTGTCGGTGGCCTTCGTCGGAGTGGGGGCCATCACTGTCGCCTCGGCGGCCCTCGCCAGCCGCGCCCAGGCGGTGATGCTCGGCGTGGTGGCGGTGGCCATCGCCTCGGCCTTCGCTGGATGGGGCGACGCGACCCTGCAGCGGCCCGTGGTCATCGGTCGCTTCCCCGAGGCGTCGCTGCTGGAGTGTTTCGCGCTGTTCTTCCCGGCCGCGACGGGCATCATGGTCGGTGTGGGCATGTCGGGCAGCCTGGAGCGCCCGAGCGAGAGCATCCCGAAGGGCACCATGGCCGCCTGGCTCACGACCCTGGTCGTCTATGCGACGGGCGCGGTGTGGTACGCCACCGTGGTCCCCCGAGAGGAGCTGCTCACCAACAAGCTCGCGATGGCCGACCATGCCTTGGTGGGCGAGCTGGTGATGCTCGGGCTGCTGTCGAGCACGCTGATGGCCGCGCTGTCGTCGCTGGTGGCCGCGCCGCGCTTGCTGCATGCGATGGCCGATCATGGGGTGGTGCCGGGCTCTGCGTTCCTGCGCCAGCTGACCCCGGCCGGGGAGCCTCGCAACGCCATCCTCGTGACCCTCGGCATCTGCGCCATCGGGCTGACGGCGGGCTCCCTCGACGCCATCGCGCCGATCCTCACCAGCTTCTTCATCATGACCTACCTCGCGGTCAACGTGGTGGTGGCCCTCGAGCAGGGGCTGGGCATGGTCAGCTGGCGGCCACGGTTCCGCATCCCCACCTCGGTGCCGGTGGTCGGGGCGGTGGCCTGCGTCACGGGCCTGGTCCTCACCTCCCCGGCTGGGGGCCTGCCGGAGGTGCTGTTCGTGCTGGGGATCTACGTGTGGCTGTCGCGACGCCGCTCCGTCGACACGCCGTGGGTCACGGTGCAGTCGGGCATCGCCAAGACGGTCGCCGCCTACCTGGCTCGCAAGGCGGGGGGCAGCGCGCCCTCGGAGCGCAACTGGAAGCCCGATCTGCTGGTGCCGGTGGGCAGCGTCGACGAGGCCGACACCCTCGCCCCCCTGTCCCACGCCATCACCCGGTTCCGGGGCTCGGTGAAGCTGGTGGCCACCCACGACACACCCGAGCTGGTGGAGCGCCTCGCCGCCCAGGTGGCCTACCTGCGGGCCGAGGGGGGCTTCGCATCGCACCACGTGATGCCCGAGGAGCGGCCGGGGCAGGCTGCGCGCCTGTCGCTCAACGCGATGCAGGGCACCTTCTTCGCGCCGAACCTGCTGGTGCTGTCGGCCCGTCACCTCGAGTCTGCGGTGGCCCAGGAGGTGATCGACCACGCGCGCGCCTGCAAGGTGGGCGTGGTGCTGGCCTTCGACGACCCCGACGCGCGCACCACGTCCTGCCGCTCGGTCAACGTATGGCTGTCCGACCGCAGCCCCGACTGGGCGCTGTCGCTGCACGTCGCCAACCTCGATCTGCCCGTGCTGCTCGCCTACCTGCTCACCTTGCCGGTCGAGGGGGAGACGCGGCTGATCACCGCCCTGCGCGACGCGACGGCCGACGCAGATGCCGCTGGATTCCTGGGCGACGTCGTCGAGCTGGGGCGGCTGCCGCGCACCACACCGCTGGTGCTGCATGGGTCGCTGTTCGAGGCGATGAGCCAGGCTCCCCCGGCCGACCTGCACCTCCTCGGGCTGCCGAAAGACATCGATCTCGAGGCGCTGCAGCGCATCCGTGATGCCGCCGGTAGCCCCTGCTGGTTCGTGCAGGACTCTGGCCAGGAGTCGGCCCTGGCCTGAGGCGCTAGTCGGAGACGGCGCAGATGATGGCGCCGGAGGAGGGGACCGTGAACGGCTCGGTGCCGCCACCGTAGGCCAGCACGTAGCTGCCGGCCTCCAGCGCCTCGGAGGTGCACTCGGCGAACCACGGGCGGCAGTCGGCGGGGCAGTCGACATCGTCGCCCAGGGGCACCCAGCTGCTCACGGCGCTGACGGCCAGCTGCTCGCCCTCGACGGAGACCGAGCAGGTGGACTCGATGTCTTCCCCGCACGGGGCACAGTCGCCGAAGCCGACGCGCACGGTGGCGGCCTCTCCCGCCTCCACCACCACGCCGGTGCCGTAGGGCGCGGTCGTCACGTCGACCAGGCAGGCCTCCCCTTCGTCGCGGACCTCCTCGAGGTCGTCGGGAGGGGTCTCCAGGCAGCCGGTGAGCGGGAGGAGCAGCAGGACGGGCACGAGGGCACGGCGCATGGGGTCTCCGGGATGCCAGACGACGCCTCCTATTGTGCTTGTGCGGCGGATCCCACCCCGCTATGATGGCGATGCCCGCTCGGGCCCCCCCTCCCTCCCCATCCCCTCCCTGCCCATGACCCTTGCCACGCTGCTGGCGCGCGTCGCGACTCGCGACGTTCGAGGCGAGATCCATCGCGACGTGCGCGCGGTGTCCCGTGACTCCCGGGACGTCGGGCCTGACGACGTCTTCGTGGCCATCGAGGGCGCGCGCATCGACGGGCACGACCTGGTGCCGGGGCTGCAGGCTGCGGCGGTGGTGGTGTCGCGCGCGGTCGACGCGGCGGCAGGGGTGACGGTCGTTCAGGTCGACGACACCAAGCTGGCCCTCGCCCAGCTCGCGGCGGCGCTGCACCGCTACCCGTCCGAGGCGGTGCAGCTCGTCGGGGTGACCGGCACCAACGGCAAGACGACGGTGACCCGGCTGGTCGATGGCGCGCTCCTCGCGCTGGGACGGGTCTCTGGCCACATCGGCACGGCTGGCAACGCCCTGCGAGGGGTGCCGGAGCCGGCTGCGTTCACGACCCCCGAGGCTCCGCAGCTGCAGGCCCTCCTGCGGCGCTGGGCCGACGCGGGGGCACAGGTGGTGGCCATGGAAGTGAGCTCCATCGGGCTGGCTCAGCACCGGGTCGACGCCACGCGCTTCCACGTCGCCGCGTTCACCAACCTCACGCAAGACCACCTCGACTTCCACGGCACCCTCGCGGCCTACCAGCAGGCCAAGGCGCGGCTGTTCGAGGAGCTGCTCCGCGAGCCGGGCGGGCTGCCTCGCGCGGTGCTGTGTGCCGACGACCCCGCCTGGGCCGACATGGGCGCCCCCGCCGACCGATGGACCTACGGCTTCGGGCCGTCCGACTGGCAGATCACCGACGTGCAGCTCGATGCCGCCGGCACGCGGATGGCGCTGTCGACCCCCCTCGGCCCGGTGACGCTGCGCAGCCCGATGCTCGGCCGGCACAATGCCCAGAACCTCGCCTGTGCCGCGGCGCTGTTGGCGACCCTGGGCCTGCCTCTCGACGACATCGCTCGCGGCCTCGCGGCGGTGGAGGGGGTGCCCGGCCGGCTGGAGCGAGTGGCCGACCCGGCGGGGCGCCTGGTGGTGGTGGACTACGCCCACAGCCCCGACGCGCTGCAGCACGCGCTGGCCACGGTGGCCGACCTGCTCGACGACGGTGCCGCCCTGTGGGTGGTGTTCGGCTGTGGCGGCGACCGAGACCGAGGCAAGCGCCCGCAGATGGGCGCGGTCGCGGAGGCGTCCGGTGCTCGGGTGGTCCTCACCTCCGACAACCCGCGCTCGGAAGACCCCGACGCCATCCTGGCTGCCATTGCCGGCGGCATGAGCGCGCCCCCCGAGCGCATCGAGCCCGACCGCGCTGCCGCCATCCGCTACGCCATCGGTGCCGCGGGCCCCGGCGACGCCGTGCTCATCGCGGGGAAGGGCCACGAGACCACCCAGGAGGTGGCGGGCACCAAGCACCCCTTCGACGACCGCGTGCAGGCCCGCCTGGCGCTGGAGGCGACATGAGGTTCGACGCCGAGGCCATCGCGAAGGTCACCCAGGGGGTCGTGCTGAACGACGGCCCGGCAGGGGCCATCCTCACCGACACCCGCCGCCTCGAGCCTGGTTGCTGGTTCCTCGCCATTGTCGGCGACCGCTTCGACGGCCACGACTTCCTCGCCCAGGCCGAGGCGGCCGGCGTGGCGGGAGTCATCGTGTCGCGACCGGTGCCGGAAGGCTGGAGCGTGGGCGCCGTGCAGGTCGAGAACACGACGACGGCGCTGCAGGGCCTGGGGCGCGCGGCCCGCCGGGCGTTCGAGGGCCCGGTGGTGGCGCTGTCGGGCAGCTCGGGCAAGACCACGACGCGGGCCCTCATTGCCCTGGCGTTGTCGCCCTTGGGCGAAGTCCACCAGACGGTGGGGAACCTGAACAACCACTTCGGCGTGCCGATGACCCTGCTCGCGGCGCCCCCGACGGCGGCTCTGCAGGTGGTGGAGATGGGGACCTCCTCTCCCGGCGAGATCGCGGTGCTGGCGATGATCGGCGAGCCCGACGTGCGGCTGCTGGTCAACGTCGGCCCCGCCCACCTCGAGGAGCTCGGAGGGCTCGAGGGTGTGGCCCGGGAGAAGGGGAGCCTGTTCGCCACCGCTCGCCCGGGGGATGTGGTGGTCGTGAACCTCGACGACCCCTTCTTGGCCGCCCTGCCCATCCCGGAGGGCGTGCGGGTCGTCACCTGGGGCAGGGGAGGCGACATCGACCTGCTCGACGCACGGCTCGACCCCGAGGCGCTGGCGACGGACTGTCGCTGGTCGACGCCTCAAGGCGATGTGGCGGCGAGGCTGCCCGTTCCCGGTGCGCACATCGCCCACAATGCGGCGGGGGCCCTGGCCTGCGCCTACGCCCTGGGGGTCGACCTCGGCGAGGCGGCGGCCGCGATGGAGGGCTACCAGCCGGTGGGCATGCGGCTGCGGGTCGAGCGGCTGGTGGGCGGAGCCCAGGCCCTCAACGACGCCTACAACGCCAACCCGGCCTCGATGGAGGCTTCGCTGCGCTTGCTTGCCCAGCTGCCCGGTCGACGTGTGGCGGTGATGGGCGACATGCTGGAGCTGGGGCCCGACGAGGCGGCCTGGCACGAGCAGGTGGTGGCGCTGGCCCACACCCTCCGCCTCGACCAGGTCGTGCTGGTGGGGCCACGGATGGCAGCGGCTCAGGCTGCCTGCCCGGGCGCCGACGCGTTCGAGACGCCCGAGGCCGCGCTCGCGAGCCTGCGGGGAACCCTCGGCCCGACCGATCGGGTGCTGTTCAAGGGAAGCCGCGGTGCGGCGGTCGAGCGGGTCTTGACGGGCCTGCAGGAGGACGAGGGCTGATGCTCTACTGGCTGTTCATCGAGCAGGGCCTGCTCGCCGATGTGATTCCCGGAACCAACGTGTTCCGCTACATCTCCTTCCGCACAGCGTGGGGGATGCTGACGGCCCTGGGCATCGCCTACCTGGTGTTCCCCATGTTCATCGAGTGGATGAAGTCTCGCAAGGCGGCCCAGATCATCCGCGAAGACGGGCCGGAGTCCCATCGCCTCACCAAGGTGGGCACCCCGACCATGGGCGGTGTGTGCATCCACGTGGGGGTCGTGCTGTCGACCCTGCTGTGGGCACGCCTCGACAACCCGCTGGTGTGGATGGTGCTGGCGGTGATGGTCGGCTACGCGCTGATCGGGCTGTACGACGACTACCTGAAGGTGGCGAAGAAGACGACCGACGGGCTCGCCGGGCGCCTGAAGATCGTGGGCCAGCTCGGCTTCGGCGGCGGCGCGCTGCTGTACGGCTGGTGGTCGGGGGCGGTGCCCAACACGCTAGCGCTGCCCTTCCTTCGTGGGCAGACCATCGACTTCGACCAGCTGTGGGTGGGGGCACCCGCCATGGGGCTGCTCTACGTGGCCTTCGCGCTGTTCGTGACGGTGGGGGCCAGCAACGCGGTCAACCTCACCGACGGCCTCGACGGGCTGGCCATCGGCCCGGTCATGACCTCCGCGGCGACCTACGGCCTGCTGGCCTACCTCGCGGGCAACGCTCGCTTCGCCGCCTACCTCGGCATCCCCTACATCGAGGGGGCAGGGGAGGTGGCGATCATCGCGATGGCCATCGTCGGCGCCGGTCTGGGCTTCCTCTGGTACAACGCCTACCCTGCGCAGATCTTCATGGGCGACGTGGGCAGCCTGTCGCTGGGCGGCACCCTGGCGATGATGGCGGTGGTGACCAAGCACGAGGTGTTGCTGGCGGTCGTCGGCGGGATCTTCGTGCTGGAGACGGTGAGCGTCATCCTGCAGGTGGGTTCGTTCAAGACCACCGGCAAGCGGGTGTTCCTGATGGCCCCCATCCACCACCACTACGAGCAGAAGGGGTGGTCGGAGCCCAAGATCATCGTGCGGTTCTGGATCATCAGCGTGGTCCTGGCCCTCGTGGCCCTCTCCACCCTGAAGCTGCGGTGATGGGGATGGTCCTCGCCGGTAAGCGCGTCCTCGTGGTGGGACTCGGTCGCTCGGGTCGGGCAGCTGCCGCCCTGGCCCGCGACCGGGGTGCGCGGGTGGTGGGGGTCGACCTGCGGATCGGTCTGGCACCCATCGACGGGGTCGTGCTGGAGCTGGGTCCTCATCGGCGAGAGCGGTTCCTCGATGCCGACCTGATCGTGGTCTCCCCCGGGGTGCCGCCGGGACAGCCCGATCTGGTGGCCGCTCGGCAAGCTGGTCGCACGCTGATGGGAGAGCTGGCGTTCGCTGCCGCCTTCCTCGAGCAGCCGATGATCGCGGTGACCGGCACGAACGGCAAGTCCACCGTCACCTGGTTCACCGGTCAGCTGCTCCGGTCGGCGGGCTACGCACCGTTCGTCGGAGGCAACCTGGGGACCCCCCTCTGCGACGCCGTCGACGCCGACGACCCAGCCGACGTGCTGGTCGTCGAGGTGAGCAGCTACCAGCTGGAGCTACCTGGCTCCCTCGCACCCGACGTGGGCGTCATCTTGAACCTCAGCCCGGACCACCTCGCGCGGCACGGCGACATGAGCACCTACGCCCGCGCCAAGACCGAGCTGTTCGCCCGGCAGACCGCCGAGCAGCTCGCCATCCTCCCCGACGGCGACGACACGCTGCTCACGGCGATGCCTCCCCACGCCGGGCAGCGCGCCTGGCTGGGGCGTCATCCTGGGGTGGTGCGCGACGGCCGCACCGCGCGGGTGGTGCTGGGGGAGCAGGTGGTGGACCTCGATCTGAGCGAGGTCCCCGTGCTGGGCGACCACAACCTCGACAACGCGGCGACGGCGGCGCTGCTGTGCCTGGCCCACGGGGCCGATCCGGCGGCGGTGCAGGCCGGGCTGGCACAGCTGTCGGCGCTGCCGCACCGCATGGAGCCGGTCCTCGAGGCCGACGGGGTGCTGTGGGTCAACGACTCCAAGGCCACCAACGTCGATGCGGCCCGGGTGGGGCTGGGCATCGAGCGCCCGGCCGTCGTGCTGCTGGGCGGCGAGGCCAAGGACGGCACCGACTACAGCCAGCTCGCCCCGCTGTTGGCCCGGCACCGCGCGGTGATCTGCTTCGGGCAGGCCGGGCCGCTGATGGCGGAGCAGCTCCGCCCCCACCTCGTCGGGCCACCGCTCGTCGAGGTCGACACCCTTCAGGCCGCCGTCGCGCGCGCCCGCACGCTGGCTCGGCCCGGCGACGCGGTGCTGCTGTCGCCGGGCGGCGCCAGCTTCGATGCCTTCGACGACTTCGAGCACCGGGGGCGCGTGTTCCGCGACCTGGTGACCGGGAGGACCCCATGAGTGCGGTCGCCACTTCGCCCCACGACACCCAGACCACCACCGCGGTCGATGCCCCGGCTCGTGCCGGCGGCTTCGACTGGCCGCTGCTGGGCTTCGCCTCCACCCTGGCAGCCCTCGGCCTGCTGATGATCCTGTCGGCCAGCTCGCTGGACGCCGACATGACCTACGGCAACGCCTTTCACTTCGTGACCCGGCAGGTCGTGGGGCTGGGGCTGGGGGTCGTGGCGTCGGCGGTGGTGCTGTCGGTGCCGTGGGCCTGGCTGCGCCGCAGCGTGTGGCTCGCCTACGGGGCCTCCTTCGTCAGCCTGCTGCTGGTCATGTCGCCGCTGGGGCACTCCGCCAAGGGCGCGGCCCGGTGGATCAAGGTCGGGCCGCTCAACCTGCAGCCCTCGGAGTTCGCGAAGGTGGCGCTGGTGCTGGTGCTGGCGGCCTACCTGTCGAACAACAAGGGCCGCCTCAAGGACGTGGTGGCTACGGGCACGCCCGGGGTGGGACTGCTGATGGCCCTGGTGATCCCGATCATCTACCAGAAGGACTTCGGGACCACGGTGATTCTACTCGGGCTCGCAGGCGTTCTGTTCTTCGTAGCGGGGCTGCAGTGGCGCTACATCCTGGGCGGTCTGGCCGGGGGCTTCGCTCTGCTCGTGGGCATGGTCCTCCTCGAGCCCTACCGGATGAAGCGCCTCACCAGCTTCACCGACCCCTTCGCTGACCCCGATGGCGCTGGCTACCAGGTCGTGCAGGGGTGGATCGCCCTGGCCAGTGGCGGCATGTTCGGCACGGGCCTGGCCACCGGCGTGGCCCAGCGTGGCTTCCTGCCGGAGGCACACACCGACTTCATCTCCGCCGTCATCGGCGAGGAGCTGGGCGCGGTGGGGTGGTCGCTGACGGTGATGGTGATCATCGGCATGATCTGGCGCGGCTTCCGCATCGCCAACCAGTCCCGCGATCTGTTCGGCATGCTCGTGGCGACCGGCATCACGACGATGCTGGCGGCGCAGGCGGTCATCAACATCGGGGTGGTCGGCGGCGTGGTCCCCCCCAAGGGGCTCGTGCTGCCCTTCCTGTCCTACGGCGCCTCCGCAGCGCTGGTGCACACCCTGTGTGTCGGCATCCTGCTGCGGGTGTCCCTCGAGAGCGGCCGTGACGAGCCGGCCCCCACCGCCGAAGCGCCAACGCGATAGAGCGCGCGCTCACGCGAGGGTCCCATGTTCCGAGGCAGCGTCAAGGTCATCCACTTCGTGGGCATCGGGGGCATCGGCATGAGCGGCATCGCCGAGGTGCTGCTCACGCTGGGCTTCCAGGTGACGGGTAGCGACCTGCGGGCCGGTGAGACGGTGCTGCGGCTTCGGGAGCTGGGGGCGGTGGTGCACGTGGGCCACCGCGAGGAGAACGTGGGATCGGCCGACGTGGTGGTGCGCTCGACGGCGGTGGGCAGCGACAATGTCGAGGTGCAGGCTGCGCACACGCGTGGCGTCCCGGTGATTCGGCGGGCGGAGATGCTCGCTGAGCTCATGCGGCTCAAGTACGGCATCGCGGTCGCCGGCACCCACGGCAAGACCACGACCACGTCGATGCTCGCGACGGTGCTGGCGGCCGGGGGTATCGACCCCACCATCGTGATCGGCGGGCGCCTCGACTCGTTGGGCGGCACGAACGCCCGCCTGGGCGCTGGCGACTACCTGGTCGCGGAGGCCGACGAGAGCGACGGCACCTTCAACGAGCTGGCGCCCACCGTCACCATCGTGACCAACATCGATCCCGAGCACCTCGACCATCACGGGAGCGTGGAGCAGCTGGAGGCCGAGTTCGTGCGCTTCGCCAACCGAGTGCCATTCTATGGGTTCTCGGTGCTGTGCCTCGACCACCCACGGGTGCAGAAGCTCATCCCCCAGGTGCGGCGCCGCGTGGTCACCTACGGCTACGCGCGGCACGCCGACGTGCGCGCCAGCCAGCCCCGCACGAAGGGGCTCAGCACGACCTTCGACGTGCACCGAGGCGACAAGCTGCTCGGGCCCATCGAGCTGCACATGCCGGGGCTGCACAACGTGGCGAACGCCACCGCGGCGGTGGCGACGGCGCTGGAGCTCGCCATCCCGTTCGAGACCATCGCCGAGGGGCTGCAGGGCTTCACCGGGGTCCAGCGACGGTTCACGATGGTGGGCGAGGTCGACGGTGCGCTGCTCGTCGACGACTACGCGCACCACCCCGTGGAGATCGAGGCGACGCTGCAGGCCGCCACGTCGGCCTTCCCGGAGCGCCGCATCGTCGCGGTGTTCCAGCCCCACCGGTTCACGCGGGTCCGCGACCTGTGGTCCGACTTCTGCATGGCCTTCAACCAGGCCGACGAGGTGGTGGTGTGTCCGGTGTATGCAGCAGGCGAACAGCCCCTGGAGGGCATCGATCAGCACACGCTGTGTGCGGAGCTGCGCGACCGCGGTCACCGTGGAAGCCACGCGGTGGAGTCCCTCGACGAGGCGGTGGCCTGGCTGCACGCCAACGTGCGCGACAACGACCTGGTGGTCTCGCTGGGTGCGGGCAGCGTGAACACGGTGGTGCGGCGTCTGGCGGGGCTGGCGTGATCGACGACGGGCTCGCGGTGCGCCTGTTCGAGCCGCTGGCCCGTCACACCCCGTGGCGAACGGGCGGTGCCTGCCCGGCCTTCGTGACCGCCCACCACGCCGACGGGCTGTGCCTCGCGCTCCGCGACTGTCGGGCAGCCGGGATGGGGTGGCAGATGCTCGGTGCGGGCACCCGGGTGGTGTACCGCGACGGCGAAGTGGCGCAGGTGGTGGTGCGACTCGGTGGGGAGCTGTGTGCCATCGAGGTCGATGGTGAGGTGATGCGCTGCGGCGGCGGGGCTCCGGTGCCCGCCGTGGTCGCAGCGGCAGAGGCCGCCGGCCTGACCGGCCTGGAGGGCTTCGTGTGCACGCCAGGCACCCTGGGCGCCGCCGTGCTCTTCGACGAGCCCTGGGGCGAGGTGGTGGAGGGGGTGACGACCATCTCCCGCGACAAGGTGGTGCCTGCCGAGCTCGAGGCCGTGCGTCGCCGTCGTCGCTCCGTCGTGGTCGGGGTGACGCTGAGGCTCCGCCGCGATGAGCCTGGCGCTGTGCGGCGGCGTACCGACGCGGCCTGGAGGGCCCTGCGCCCCTCGCCGCCAGGGTCTTGGTATGCGCCTCCTCGCAAGGGGACGGCGCGATCGGTGCTTCGAAGTGTGCAGCTTCCGTTGGTGCGCTTGCGTCGGGTAGCGATCCCGGCGGGGGCGCCCGAGTGTCTGGTGAACCTGGGGGGAGGAACGGCCGCCGACCTCGCTCTGCTTCATCGGTCGGCGGTCGACCGGGTGAAGAAAGTGCGCGGCATCACGCTCGAGCCGAACCTGAAGTGGGTCGGGGCTCGCTGAGGAGGGATTCATGATCGACAAGGCGAGTGCCCGGGTGGGCGTGCTGATGGGTGGGCTGTCCTCGGAGCGACCGGTGTCGCTGCAGTCGGGGGCCGCCGTGGCTGGGGCGCTGCGGGAGCGCGGATGGGACGTGGTGGAGGTCGACGTCGGCCGCGATCTGCCAGCCAAGCTGGTGGAGGCAGGGGTCACCGTGGCCTTCCTCGCGCTGCACGGCAAGTTCGGCGAAGACGGCTGTGTGCAGGGCCTGCTCGAGGTGATGGGCATCCCCTACACCGGCAGCGGCGTGCGGGCGTCGGCCGTCGCGATGGACAAGGCCGCCACCAAGCGCGCCGTGGCACACCTCGAGGAGGTGGTGATGGCGACCGACGTGCTGGTGCGGCTGGGGGAGGCGGTGCCCGAGGTTCCGCTCCCCGCCGTGGTCAAGCCCCTGGTCGGTGGGTCGACGCTGGGGATGAGCCTGGCTCGCACCCGTGCTGAGCTGGAGGCCGGGGTCGCCGCCGCGTGGAAGCTGCATCCCGAGGTGCTCGTGGAGCAGTTCGTGGCGGGCGACGAGGTGACCGTAGCCGTCCTCGACGGCGAGGCGCTTCCCCTGGTCCGCATCCTCCCGGAGTCGGGCTTCTTCGACTTCGAGGCCAAGTACACCAAGGGCAAGACGGTCTACGAGGTGCCCGCCGCGGTCTCCGAGGACACCGCGAGCCGAGCCCAGCGAGCGGCCGTGGCCGCCTACCGTGCGGTGGGGTGTCACGGGCTGTGTCGCGCCGACTTCATCGTGCGGTCCGACGGGGTGCCGGTGTTCCTGGAGATCAACACCATCCCGGGCATGACGTCGACCAGCTTGTCGCCGATGGCGGCGGGGGAGCGGGGGATCGACTTCCCGACGCTGGTGGAGCGGGTGCTCCAGACCGCTCGCTGCATGCCCCCCGAGGTCTAAGACCCTCGGCGCGCGCCACGCGCCGCACCAGACGGTTCGACGGACGGAATCGGCGAGTGGGCTGCTGCTGGAGGGGAACCGATCCATATGGCGGATCCAACGGCCGCTTTCGATCGACCTCGATCGCGCCGATGGCCAGGGTGGACCAAAATGATCGACCTGCCTTGATGGCGATGCCCAGACCAGGTACAACGTGATGGCTGCCGACGGTCCTCGTCTCCACCGCAGCACTCCCCCCTGTCGCCCCATCCCCTCCACCCTGCCTCCCACGCAAACGCCCGTGATGCAGTCCTCGTCCATCCTTCCCCTCCGGGGAACGCTGCACGCTCTGTCGTGGTTCGCCGTCGTCGCGGCGACGACCGCGGCCGTGACGGTGGCGGTGCTGGCTCGGCCCGACCAGATGCTGGTCGAGCAGGTGCGCTTCGAGGGCTCCCAGCGTGCGGGTGATGCGGAGCTGCGGCACCTGGCCGATCTGCGCAACGGCACGCGGGTCTGGGAGGTCGATGCGGAGGCCGTGGCGCGTCGCATCGAGACCCACCCGTGGGTCGCCGAGGCGCGGGCCGAGGTGGTGTGGCCCGACACGCTTTTGGTCGAGGTCACGGAGCGTGAGGCCGTCGCAGTGTTGCACGCCGGTCGAGCGGTCTACGTCGACGCCGACGGTTCCCCGTTTCTCGGCGCACGCGCCGACGAGATCGATCTGCCGCAGCTCACCGGCTACGAGCCGGCCCTCGAGCGCCTGCACCCCGACCTTCCCGGCATGGCCGTGCGCGACAGCCTGTGGCTTCTCGACCAGCTCGAGCGTCGTGGCCTGGGTGACCCGGCCGCCGTGTCCGAGATTGCCTTCGCCGAGGTGCGGGGCTTCACCGTCCACCTCGGCCTGGCTCGCCTTGTCTTCGGGCACGGCGGGCTGCCCCGTCAGCTCGATCGCCTGGAGCGCCTCGTGCGCGACCAGGGGGTCGACCTGTCTGAGCCCACGTTCGTGGACCTCGCCCCCCCCTCGGTCGCCATCGTGCGGCCACTCCCGGCCGCCGTCGGTGGCTAGCTGACTGGCCCTCGGGCCTCCCTCCCTTTCCTTCCCATCCAGCTTCAGAGAGAGACGTCATGATCGAGATCGTCGAAGAGGACGAGATCCCTACCGGTGCGCGCATCAAGGTCATCGGTGTAGGCGGAGGCGGCGGCAACGCCGTGAACACGATGATCTCTGCCGGTCTCACCGGCGTCGAGTTCATCGCGATGAACACCGATGCCCAAGACCTGCGGCGCTCTCTCGCGGGCCGGCGCTTCCAGCTGGGTACTCAGCTGACGAAGGGCCTCGGCGCGGGCGCGAACCCCGAGGTGGGTCGCGAAGCGGCGCTGGAAGACAAGGATCGCATCGCCGAGCTGGTGGTCGGGGCCGACATGGTCTTCGTCACCGCTGGGATGGGCGGGGGCACGGGCACCGGAGCGGCGCCGGTCATCGCCCAGGTGGCACGGGAGTGTGGTGCGCTGACGGTCGGCGTGTGCACGCGGCCCTTCTTCTTCGAGGGCAAGCGTCGTCGTCGCCAGGCCGAGGAGGGCATCGAGGCACTGCAGGCCAACGTCGACACCCTGATCACCATCCCCAACCAGCGCCTGGTCGCCATGGCGAGCGAGCGCACGTCGATGAAGGAAGCGTTCCGGATGGCCGACGAGGTCCTGCTGCAGGCCGTCAAGGGCGTGTCGGACCTCATCAACTTCCAGGGCATGGTCAACGTCGACTTCGCTGACGTGCGGACCACCATGGGCCAGAAGGGCATCGCGCTGATGGGTGTCGGCACGGCGAGCGGTGAGCACAAGACGGTGGAGGCGGCGCAGCGAGCCATCTCCAGCCCGCTGCTCGACGACGTGAGCATCGTCGGCGCCACCAGCGTGCTGATCAACATCACCGGCAACAGCAACCTGACGATGTACGAGATGCACGAAGCCTCGTCCCTCATCCAGGAAGAGGCCCACGAAGACGCCGAGGTCATCTGGGGCTGGGTCATCGACGAGACCATGGAAGACGAGGCTCGCGTCACCGTCATCGCCACGGGCTTCGAAGAGACCCGTCAGATGCTGCAACCGCAGTCCATCGAGCGGCGGGTCAACGAGCGTGTCATCCGCTCCTCGGGCCCCACTCGGAGCCGTGGTCGCGAGCTGCACAGCGGCATCGACCCGATCTACGACGACTACGACATCCCGACGTTCTTCCGTAACGCCGACTAGACCACCGACTGGTGGGTCTGCGGAGCCGCCCCTCGGGGCGGCTCTTCCTGCTCAGGGCGTGCGTTGGGTAGCGGTGCGAAGAAGTGAAAGCAGGAGCCCTGACCCGGGGTGGACGACACCTGCGCGGAGCCCCCGATGGCCTCCAGGGCGCTCTTGGCGGCGTGCAGACCGACGCCGCGCCCGGCGCTCTCGGTGAGCTCAGCCGCGGTGGTCACGCCTGCCACGAACACGAGCTCGAGCTTGCGGTTCCACTCGGCGGAGGCGGCCGTCTGTGGGGTCCAGTGCCCCGCGGCGACGGCGCGCTGGGCGAGCAGGTCGCCGTCGATGCCTCGGCCGTCGTCACGCACCGTGATGTGCACGCCCTCGCGGCGCTCCACCTGGATGTGGACTTGGATGGCGCGACCCGGCCGGGCGGCGTGGCACACCGCGTTGGTGAGGGTGTGGGTGAGGGCGGCCTCGAGGGGGGCGAGCTCGTCGGACCGCAGGTCGTCGCCCGCGATGGACAGCTGGACATCGCTGTCGCGACGCTCAGCCAGTGCTTCGGCCGCGACCTTGAAGGGGTGGAGGAGCTCGCGGCTCGGCATCCGGGTGAGGTCGAGCAGCGACGTGGCGTGGGGCTCTGGGGTGCTCGCGGCGACGCGTAGGAAGGCGTGGCGGTCGATCAGCAGCTTGCCCTGCAGACGGTGCAGCCCCAGCACGCGCACGAGATCGTCCACCTCGCTCATCAGCTTCTGCTCGATGGCGTCGAGGTCGAAGTCTTCTCCGGCCTCGAAGGCGTCTTCGGCGGCGTGGACCATCGCGGCGACCTCGTCGAAGCCGAACATGCGGGTGTTGCCCTTGAGGGTGTGGAGCGCACGGAGGACGGCGTCGCCACGGCCAGCCTGGCGAAGCAGCCGCTCGTTCTCTACCCGGAAGCGCGCAAAAGCGGCGGGAGCGTCGGCGGCGAGGGCGATGCGGCGCACGCGTGCTTCGGTGGCCAGCTGCTCACGGCGCGCGGTCTCCTCGTCGGTGTGGTCGATGACCTGAAGCAGCACGCTCTGGAGGGCCCCGTCGGAGCCCATCATGGGGGTGAACGCGGTCTGCAGCGTGCGGCCCTCCACCTCGAAGCGCGTGTTCAGCATGGCGATCGTCGGCTCGAACGGCGAGAAGAAGGCGTCGTCCCACAGGAGCTCTCGAACGAGCTCGGTGGTGCCCGGGGCGATGCCCGCATAGCGGTGAAGCAGCTCATCGACGGTGTCGACGCCTTCGCTACCCGGAAGCAGCCGGCCGAGGGTCGCCGAGCGCGTGGTGGTGAGCACCCCACTGGGGCAGAACGAGGCGATGCCGACGGTGAGCCCATTGAGCAGGTGCTGCTGGGTCTCGTTGGCGTGAGTGAGGTCACCCATCGCCTCGGACAGGGCGCGGGTGCGGTCCTCCACGGTCTCCTCCAGCCCGTCGGCGAGGTCGCGGACCGCGTCTTGCTGCCGCCCGCCCAGCGCAGCGAAGGCGCCGAGGAACAGGGGGGCCGTGAACACGATCCACAGCAGCGGGTCGCTGGTGACGGTGTCGACGACCCTGGCCGAGCCGCCCTCCAGCCAGCGCAAGGCGACGGCGACGAAGGGAAAGCACACGCCGAAAAGGGCGCCGAGAGCAGTCCAACGGAAGATGGAACGAGACATGCGGACTCCTGGATGGCTCTCCTTCGGATCGAAGGGGCGATGCCTGAAGCCTCGATGTCGTGGGCCATGGGCTCGACAGGAGCGGCGGAGCGTTACGTCCTGGCAGGAGGCATGGTGCGGTTTCACAGCACACGTGGCAAGGCTCCCCTGGTCGGGCTGTCCGAGGGATTGGTCGCGGGCTTGGCCCCCGATGGCGGTCTGTACCTGCCCACCGAGCTGCCCGAGCTGCCTGTCGAGAGCATGGGCGGTGCCGACAGCCTCGCCGCCGCCGGCCAGATCCTCCTGGCTCCCTTCTTCGACGGCGACCCGCTGGCACCCCACCTGGGCGACATCGTGCAGGAGGCCTTCCAGCCCCCCGCTCCCCTCGTCGACACCGCCGAGCCTCGACTGCGGTTGCTCGAGCTGTTCCACGGGCCCACAGCGGCCTTCAAAGACTTCGGCGCCGCCTTCCTCGCTGCCTGCTTGCAGCGGCTGGCGGTCGAGCGCACCACCATCCTGGTGGCCACCAGTGGTGACACGGGCGGGGCGGTGGCGGCCGCCTTCCACCGGCGGCCCTGGGCGCGGGTGGTGGTGCTCTACCCCGAGGGCAAGGTGTCGCCTCGGCAGGCCCACCAGCTGGAGTCGTTTGGCGACAACGTCGTCACGTTGCGCGTCGACGGCACCTTCGACGACTGCCAGCGCTTGGTGAAGGGCGCGTTCGCCAACGAGGCGCTGCGGCGCGACGTGCGGATGACCTCGGCCAACAGCATCAGCCTCGGGCGTCTGCTTCCCCAGATGGTCTACCACGCCCACGCAGCGACCCAGGTGCACCGCGCCGATGGCGAGGCCGGTGGCTGGATCGTGCCGACCGGGAACCTCGGCAATGCGCTGGCTGCCTGGCTCGTCGGTGCCATGGGCGGGCCGATTCGCTCCCTGGTGATGGCGACGAATGCCAATCGCGTCCTCACCGACTGGCTGGGCGATGGCGACTACCGGCCACGCCCGTCGACACCTACCCTGGCCAACGCCATGGATGTGGGGGCCCCCTCGAACCTCGAGCGGCTGGTGGCCTTGCTCGGTGCCGGTGTCGAGGGCCCGCAGCTGCATGGTCTATCGGTCGACGACGCCGCCATCGGTCGCGCCGTGGCCGTTGCCCCTGACCGCTACGGGCGAGTGGTGTGCCCCCACACCGCGTGTGCCCTGGTGGCCTTCGAGACGCTCCCGGTCTGCCGTGTCGGGCAATGGGTCGCCGTTGCGACGGCCCACCCGGCCAAGTTCGAGACGGTGGTGGAGCCTCGGATCGGTGGGGCCGTGCCGCTACCGGCCTCCCTGGCCGCGCTGCTTGGGCGGCCCCGGGTGGCGAGCGCGCTACCGACCGAGCCGGCCGCTCTGGAGGCGGTTCTTCGGAGTGAGCAGGGGTGGCTGTGACCCCCTGGGTGCTGTGGCTGGTGGCCTGTGGAGGCGACCCCGGTCGTCCCACGACACCCCCTCCCGAGCCCACGGCCGCCACGAGCGTGACGGGCTCGACGAGCCACACCGGTGTGGTGACGACGGGAGATGGGCAGCTGGTGGTGGATGGCGTCGACGGAGAGGTTCGCTCGCCGGTGCTGGCCGAGGGGGCAGAGGGGGGCTGGTACGTAGCCTTCGCGCGGGATGATGCCGATGGCTATACCCGTGCCTACGTGGCGCGGTCCGACGATGGAGCGACCTTCGACGCGCCCGTGGCACTCAGCGAGCCCGGATACGACGTGCAGACGCGCTGGCCCGACGGCCCGAGCTTGCTGGTGGCCGACGACCGTGTGCTGCTGGCCTACGTCGCCGGCGAGGGAGCGTCGTATGTGGCCCACGTCGTGCAGGTGGGCACCGACCTGGCAGAGCCGCAGCGGGTGGCCGAGGTGACCATGCCACCCGACTACCACACCCTGACCTACCCGACCCTCGCTCTCGACGACGACGGGCAGGCCCTGGTGGCGATGATCGCTGCGCCGTTTCTGGATGGTCGGCTGTGGCTGGCCCGTGAGCGCTTCGGATGGTCGGTCGAAGACGTCACGGTGGCGTCGCCCCTCGAGCCACCCTGTGAGTGCTGCCCGCCGGCGCTGCACGTGCGCCCGGATGGCGAGGTGGTCGTGGCGTGGCGTGGCGACATCGCCAAGGAGATCTTCGTGGCGTACGGGCCCGACGACGGCCCCATCGAGCGCTTCGAGGTAGCGACGGCGACCGGCGTGAGCGGTCCGCTGTGCCCCCTCGACGGCCCGCAGCTGTTCGAAGAGGCCGGCGAGCTGCAGCTTGCGTGGAGTGACACGCGCACCGACGGTGCGAGCGCGTTCTGGTCGACACGGGGTGCGAAGGCGTGGTCCCACACCCCCATCGCTCCCCTCGACGGGCTGGAGCAGTGGCGGGTGGCGGTGGCGGGCGAAGGGAAGAGCCGGGTGTTCGCGTGGGAGATTGGGCTGAAGCAGTCGTATCGCTGGGCCGAAGCGGGGGCTGACGAGGGCCAGGTCCTCGCGGGTCCGACAGGGCCGCTGCGGGAGGTGCGGGCGGCGACGCGGGCCGGGTATGGTTGGGCCGTAGGCGTCGACGAGGAGGGCTCGCTGTGGTTGGTGTCGCTGGCGCCGTGAGGTCGATGACCGTGGGAGGGCTGTTGCTGGCCGTGGCTGCCTGTCGGCCCGATCCGAGCATCAAGATCCGCACGGTCGATACGGGCACGGCAGGGAACACGACGACCAGTCTGGTCACCTCGAGTGGCGTGGGCTTGGTGACGGTCGACGACGTGGCGCTGAGCAGCGGCTACGTCGACGATGCCTTCGGCACCTGGAAGCGGGGTCGGGCGGCCGTGGCGGCCGACTTCGACGGCGATGGCGATGTCGACGTGTTCGTGGGCAACCCGGGCGACACCTCCTACCTGCTCATGAATGTCTCCGAAGGGGGCGAGATCCGGTTCGAGCCGGGGCAGGTGCTGTCGCAAGGCGAGGTGATGTGGGGCGGCACCGCAGGGGATGCCGACAACGACGGAGACATCGACCTGTACGTCACGATCGGCGGCAACGAGCGAGGGGGCGACGGCCTCGACTACTTCTTCCGCAACGACGGCACGGGCACACTGGTCGACAAGTCGCGGGTCTCCGGCGTGTGGCCTCGCGACAAGGAAGGCGAGCCCGTCGCGGGCTACCACGCGTCGGCGTTCTTCTGGGACATCGACAACGACGGCTTCCTCGATCTGTTCACGAACCACCACGTGACGCCCGGCAGCCTGGTCGACAGCCTCGTGCGCGACGACGTGCTCGGCATCAACGGCATCCTGCAGAGCGACGGGGTGGGCGGCTTCGTCGACCGCTCGGTGGATCTCAGCATGCGCCAGCAGTGGTCTTCCCGTAGCTCGACCGCCTTCGACATCGACAACGACGGCGACCTCGACCTGTACGAGAACAACTGGATCGGTCCGAACATCCTGTGGCGAAACGACCAGGCGGAGGGCGAGCTCGGGTTCACCAACATCACCGACGTGGCCTCCCTAGCAGGGGGCGACATGGGCTTCCCCGGCGACCGCAACAGCCAGGCCGCGGTGCCGTTCGACTTCAACCAGGATGGCTGGGAAGACCTCTTCGTCTTTCGCTACGCGGAGGAGCGAGAGCCCGACGAGCCCCTCGTGCACGCCAAGGGCCACCTGCTGTGGATCAACATGCAGGGGCAGGGCTTCGTCGAGGTGGCCGAGCACACCGGTGTCAACGTCGGGTTCACCCGCCCGGAGCGCAGCCACGGGGTCGAGATCGGGGTGATGGGCTGCCAGGTGGCCGACCTCAACGCCGACGGGATCGGCGACCTGTTCATGGGGTATGGATCGCCCGATCTGCCCGCGTCGAACGAGCTGATGGTGTCGACCGGGCTGACCACGGTGTCCATCGATGGGGTGGGGGAGGTGGTGGTGCCTCGCTTCGAGAGCTGGGCCGAGCTCATCGACACGCCCAGCCCGGCGTCGGTTCAGCGCCACGATGCAGACCACAGCCACTTTCCCTACCGCACGCACGGGTCGCTGTTCGCAGACTTCGACGGCGACGGGCTGTACGAGCTGGGGGCTCACAACGGTGGCCCGTTCTGGCTGGAGCCCGAGATTGCCCAGGAGCCCAACCGGCTGTTCCGCTTCACCTTCGAGCAGCCGCCCCACTGGCTGCGCCTGCAGCTTCAGGGCGACGGCGAGGTCGTGGCTCGCGACGCCATCGGCACCCGCGCGCGGGCACGGGTGATCGACCCCGATGGCACCGAGCGCGAGGTCTTTGGCACGCGACGGTCCGCGACGGGATTCGGCGCTCAGAACGACTCCGACCTGTTCTTGGGGCTGGGCCCGGCGGTCGAGGTGCTGGAGCTGGAGCTGACCTGGCCGGGGGGCCTGGTCACGACGGTCACGCCGCCGGAGGTCGATGAGCGGATCGTGGTGGCCTACGAGCCGTAGCTACAGGCTCTCGATGCGTGCCTGCAGGGCATGGCGACGTGCCTCGAGGGCCGAGACCGCCGTGGCGTCGTTCAGGTCGCGCTGCGCCACGAGGAGGCCTCGATCGACGAAGCCGATGGCCTTGAGCCACACCCCCTCGACCCGCCGCAGACGCTCGGCCTCGTCGAGGTAGCCGCCGACCCGGATGAGGTCGTCGCCGATGACCTCGAAGGAGTGGGACAGCGCCTGGAGGGCGTCGAGGGTCTGCCGCGGATGGTCGAGGCGGGCGAGGGCCGCCGCTTGGTCCAAGGCCAGCTCCACCAGCTGCCCCCGGGTGGCCAGCGCCCCCTCGATCGCATCGGGGTCGCCGCTGAGGGGGAAGCGATCGCACTGCTCCAGGGCGTAGTGCAGCAGCGTGGCGTGGCCACGTGCTCGCCAGTACGGGGACGGGGCCCGGAGGGCCAGGGCATCGCGCAGCGCCTCGAGGCCTTGACGGTCGCGCCCCTCTTCGAGGCTCCACACCCCACGGAGCACGCCGAGCTGCACTTGCTGCTCGGGGGTCACCCCGCGACGTTCCAGGCGACGGAGCTGACGCCGGGCAGGCCCGTAGCGCTCGAGCAGGCCCAGCGCGGTGGCGCGACGCAGCAGCAAGGTGTCGGGTGCGTCGCTGCGGCGGTAGGCAGACATCAGCAGATCGTACATGGCCAGGGCGGCCTCGGGGGCTCCGCCCAGCTCGTAGGAGACACCGATCAACAGCTGGGCCTGTCGCTGGTGGTCTCCGGGGAGGTCGAGGGCGGCGTCGGCGGCCTGGCGCATGGATGCCCAGTCGCCCGTGCGAGCGTGGTGGCGCGCCTCGGCGAGGAGGCGCGAGGACGGTCCTGGAGCAGCGAGGGCCGCGGCGAGGAGGAGGGCCAACATGTGGACTCCGACATCGGATCGCTTCGGGGGTTCCCTGAGAAGGAAACATCGCCCTGCCTCTCGAGAGAAGCAGGGCGATGGTGCCGACTCGGCCGTGCGGGCGGTTCAAGACCCCCCACCTCGGAAAAAGGTGGGTGTCATGTCGACGCTTCCGGCTACCCTTGCAGAAGGGCCTGCACTCCACGCCGAGAGATGAGTCCCGATGAATCGAGCTTACGAGGGAGGCACGTTGATACCCCCGAACACGGGCCGCTCAGCGATCGAAGCGTAGCACGCCGGTTCCGGATCCGGGCAACCCATTCGATGGTTACGGGCCGTGCCCGGAGTGCCCATGGGCTGGCCTGATGCAATCCTGGTCGTCTATCTGGCGGTGCTGCTGTTGCTGTCGCTCAACGGGCTGCACCGCCTGCTGATGCTCAGATCCTACCGGGCGCACGCGGCCTATGGGGAGCTGCCGCCACCTGCGGAGTGGCCGATGGTCACCGTGCAGCTGCCGTTGTTCAACGAGCGCCATGTGGCCGAGCGCCTGCTGCGCACGGTCGCGTCCTTTGACTACCCCCGTGACGCGCTGCAGATCCAAGTCCTCGACGACTCCACCGACGAGACCACCGAGGTGTGCCAGGCCGTGGTCGATGACCTGCGGGCCCAGGGGGTCGACATCGAGCTGTGGCACCGAACCGACCGCACTGGCTTCAAGGCAGGCGCTCTGCAGGCGGGGATGGCCCGCGCCAAGGGCTCGTTCATCGCGATCTTCGACGCAGACTTCGTGCCCGACCCCGACTTCCTCCAGCGCGCGATGCCCCACCTCCTCGTCGACGGCATCGGCATGGTGCAGGCACGCTGGGGTCATCTCAACGCCGACGACAGCTGGCTCACCCGGGCTCAGGCCACCCTCCTCGACGGGCACTTCGTCGTGGAGCACACCGCCCGCCACGCAGCGGGCCACTGGTTCAACTTCAACGGCACGGCCGGGATCTGGCGCCGCGAGGCGATCGAGGCGGGGGGAGGGTGGCAGCACGACACCCTCACCGAAGACCTCGACCTGTCGTACCGCGTGCAGATGGCGGGCTGGTCGTTTCGCTACCTCGTTCAGCTCGTCGCTCCGGCGGAGCTCCCGCCCGACATGGCGGCGTTCAAGACCCAGCAGCACCGGTGGGCGAAGGGGTCGATCCAGACGGCACGGAAGCTGTTGGTGCGGGTGTGGAAGGCAGGGGTGCCGCTGGGGGTGAAGCTCGAGGCGAGCGCTCATCTGCTCGCCAACCTCAGCTACCCGTTGCTGGTGCTGCTCACCTTGCTGTTGCCCTGGGCGGTCGCGGCCCGGATCGCTGGGGGAGCCTGGGGGCTGCTGGCCATCGACCTGGTGCTGTTCACCGCGGCCCTGTTCCCCTTCCTGGCGTTCTACGGGGTCGCCATCGTGGGCTCGGGGAAGGGCAGTCGTGCCCGCCTCCTCCGGCTCCCGATCGTGCTGGCGCTGGGGCTGGGCATGGCGGTGTCGCAGACGCGGGCGGTGGTCGAGGGCCTGGTGGGGCCGGTCGGGGTGTTCGTGCGCACGCCGAAGCGTGGCAGCGCCACCGCTGGGCTGTACCGCGCTGCCTCGCGAGGGTTGGTGGGGCTCGAGCTGGGGCTCGCGGTGTACATGGGCTTGGCCTGCGCCTACGTCGTGACCGAGGGCTACCTGGCGTCGCTGCCCTTCCTGGCGCTGTTCGCTTCGGGCTACGGGTCGGTGGCGGTGGCGTCGCTGCGAGCGTAGCCCCACCCCAGAGCGACCAGTGCGGGCATCCAGGTGACCCACCACAGCCAGGGGGCCTCGGCCCAGCGGCCGGTGCTCGGATCGTAGGCCAGCAGCACGAGGTAGCTTCCCGACAGCCACACCGACGCAGCCGCCCAGCCCCTGCGACCCAGCAGGAGGTCAGGCACGACCGCCCACAGCACGTACCAGGGGTGGACCGTGGGTGAGAGCAGCACGAAGGTGGTCCCACACCACCACCAGACGTCGCGAGGATCGGGGCAGCGAGCGAGGGCGACCAACCCGACGCAGATGGCGCCGAGGGCGACCACGGGCCGCGCGTCGGGGCCCAGGATGGGATGGAGGAAGGCCCAGGCGAAGCCGTTGAAGGACCATCGGCTGCCGTAGGCGAGCAGCCCTGGGGGCACCTCCGCCCGCAGGTGGGGCCAGCTGACGGCGATCGTGAGGCCCATGAGCGCGACCAGCAACGGCACCCAGCGCCGAGGGGGCAGCCGACGGAGCACGACCGGCAGGAGGACCACCGGAAACAGCTTGGTCAGGGCTGCCGCCCACCACAGCGCGGTCGCTCCGGCCGGGCGGCTCGACCACAGCGCGATCCCCGCCGTCGCCAGGGCTACCGCGACCACGTCGATGTGTGCTCCGTTGGCTGCCTCCAGCACCGGGAGGGGCAGCAGCGCATACAGCCACGCCCCCTGCCGGTGGACCCGCCACAGCGCGGCGACCGTGATCAGATCGACGATAGCGGTGGCGGCCTGGATGGCGATCGGATGGGTGGAGAGAAGAACCGACAGCCGAAACCAGAGCATGGCCAGGGGGGGATAGACGCTGGGCAGCTCGGCATGGGTCACGCGCGCACGAAGCTGTGGAACCAGGCCGTCTATGGTCGCGGGGGCCTCGTAGAGGGGGGCGTGCCCGTGGTGCCACGCCAGCCCCTCCCACAGGTAGCGGTACAGGTCGTCGGACAGCAGGGGAGGGGTCCCCACGACGACCAGTCGGCACAACGCCGCGAGCCCCAGAACCCAGCGAAGCGATGGGACCTCGCGAACGCCCAGCACCACGGCCAGCCCCCAGCACCACGTGACCGGCACGACGGCTGCGGCGAACGGGCGCGCGGGGGCGAGATGCAGCACGATGGCGCAGCAGACCGCTGCAGCCACCGCCAGCGCTCCGAGGGGCCTGGCCCGCCCTCCAAGGATCCGCCCGTTTTGGCCGGTTGCGCCGTTGGGTACGCACTGCTCCCGTACTGGTTTCACGCAGCCCTCCGGGCTGGCTGTCGGCCGCGACGCAGGCGGCATCGTCGTCGAGGACGTGTGGGGTGGTTGCACGGGGTTTGACACCGTCGGCGCTCGGACATAATGCCGCATCCACGCCGGGCGCAGGTGCGTCCATGGAGGAACACGTCCCATGCAGGCACGACAGCTCACCCGCTTGGCCATCGCGATGATGGTTCCCGCCCTCCTCGCAGGCGGCGGGTGCAAGAAGAAGCCGCCCGCGCCCCCGCCCCCCCCGCCGCCCCAGGCTGTCGAGGTTCGCCTCCAGGTCACGTCGGTGTCGCCGTCGACCATCGAGCCTGGCAAGCCGACGACGCTCACCGTCAACGGCGGTGGCTTCGAGGATGGCGCCTCGGTGAACTTCATCAAGGACGCCACGGTCGGAACGGGCACCGAGGTGCGGGTCAACAGCAGCAACAGCCTGTCGGTCACGACGCCGGCGATGCCGCTGGGCACCTTCGATGTGAAGGTCACGAACCCCAGCGGTGAGTCCAGCACGCTCCGCGGCGGGCTGATCGTCAAGAACATGAACGTCGCGTGCAAGAACGTGACGGTCAACTTCGACTTCGACCGGTCCAACATCCGCTCCGACGCGCGCAGCACCCTCGACGGGCACATGAGCTGCTTCCAGTCGCTGACGGGGCAGATCAGTGTGACCGGGCACGCCGACGAGCGCGGCACCGTCGACTACAACCTCGCGCTGGGCCTTCGCCGCGCCAACTCGGTCAAGGATCACCTCACCCGAGGTGGTGTCTCCGGAAGCCGCGTGTCCACGACGACCCGCGGTGAGGAAGAGCCGGCGCAGCGCGGCAGCAACGAGGCGGCCTGGGCCGCCAACCGTCGCGCCGAGATCCGGGCGACCGAGTAGTCGTGTCGGCGCTCCTGCTGATGGTGGCAGGTCTCGCGTGGGGGGCGCCGTCCCCCACGTCTGAGATGGCCCGTCAGGTGTCGACGGCGCAGCTTCGGGTAGCCGATGTCGAGGCGCAGCTCGTCGAAGCCGAGCTACGCATCGAAGAGCTGCAGGAGTGGGTGTCCCATCAGGGGCGCTCCGCGGCCGATCGCTTGGAGAACCTCGACGAGGTCAACACCGAGGTGGCCCGTCTTCGCGGCGCGATCGAGGTGATGCAGTTCGAGCTGTCGCAGGTCAAGCAGGCCGTGGAAGAGCAGCAGCTCGGGCAAGAGAAGCGTCAGCTGCATGCAGAGCTCCGGCTGCAACAGATCGAGACGTTCCTGGGCGTCACGCCGCCCCCCCCGCCGACCGACGCCGACCTGGGGCTCGCCCCAGTCGAAGGCGGCTCCGAGGCTGGGGGCGAGCCGGTGGAGCTGGCCCCGACAGAGGTGCCCGCCGACGCGAACGGCAAGCTCGAGCTCGCCGTCGAGCACATGGCGGCAGGGCGGCAGGGCGTCGCCAGGGCCATCCTCAAGGGGGCGGTCACGGCGCACGTGGGGTCCAAGGAGATGCCCGAGATTCGCTACCGGCTCGCGGAGACCTTCTTCAACGAGCAGGGGTGGGCAGCAGCTGTGTCCGAGTTCAACAAGGTGATCAACAATCACCCGTCGAGCGAGTGGGCCTGCTGGTCGTACTACCGCCAGGGCGAGGCGTTCGAGTCGCTCGGCAAAGGCGACGGCGCCAAGGCCTTCTACGCTGGCGCCACCGAGGGTCCCTGCAAGGGATCCGAGGCTGCGGCAAAGGCCCGAGAGAAGCTGTAGCTCGGGTTCTCGTGCGGTTGCTGGCGGCGCGAGTCAGGCCAGTGGCGCGGGCGGGCGGCGGTGGTTAGTCGCCCCTCACAGGAACAGTGAACCCATCCGGGGGAGCGGTCCAAGCGGCCGGTCCCCTTTTCTATTGGTCAGTCATGGATCCCATCGAACTCTGTCAGAGCGTACGTGACCTGCTCGAGCCGACCGTCGGCCGGGCGGGTTTCGATCTCGTGGCGGTGGAGTGGCTGGGATCTCGTCGAGGGCCCACCCTGCGGCTCTCGATCGAGCGCCCCGAGGGCGTCACGGCGGGCGACTGCGCGCAGATCACGGCGCGCGTGTCGCCGCTGCTCGACGAAGCCGACCCTGTTCCTGGACGCTACGTCCTCGAGGTGAGCTCTCCGGGCATCGAGCGCCCGGTTCAGCGCCGCGAAGACTTTGCCCGCTTTCAGGGCTATCAAATCAAGGTTCGGCTCCTCGAGGGCCCGCCGCGGCGTCGCTACCAGGGGGTGTTGGGCCCTCTGGATGGTGACGATGTGGTGATCACCGTGGACGGCACGGAACACGTGCTGGCGCTCGACACCATCGAGCGTGCCCACCTCGTGCTGACCCTTGAAGAGTACCAGCAGCTCGCGGAGAGTCCGTCATGATCGTCAGTGACCTCGAACGCCTCATCGGTACCATCCAGAAGGAGAAGTCCATCCCTCGCGACGTCGTCATCGAGATCGTCGAGAGCGCGATGGAGGCCGCCGCCCGCAAGAAGTTCGGCATGCAGAAGGATGTGGAGGCCCAGTACAACCCCGATCTCGGGGAGGTCGACCTCATCGTGTGGCGCACGGTGGTGGAAGAGGTCGAAGACGACGACATCGAGATCAACCTCGAAGACGCGCAGGCCCAAGACCCGGGCTGGCAGATCGGCGACTCCTACGGAACCATCCTCGAGGCGGGAGAGCTGGGTCGCATCGCTGCCCAGACCGCCAAGCAGGTCATCATCCAGAAGATCAAGGATGCCGAGCGGGAGCTCACCTTCAACGAGTTCAAGGACCGCAAGGGCGAGCTGATCACCGGCATCGTGCGGCGCTTCGAGAAGGGCAACATCATCGTCGACCTCAACCGTGCGGAGGCCATCCTGCCCCGTCGTGAGCAGGTGCCGACGGAGACCTACCGGCCCGGCGACCGCATCCAAGCCTACGTGCTCGACATCACCCGGGCCACCCGTCAGCCGCAGGTCGTGCTGTCCCGCACCCATCGCGGCTTGCTCGAGAAGCTGTTCGAGATGGAGGTGCCGGAGATCTACGAGGGCATCGTCCGCATCGAGGCGTGTGCTCGCGAGCCCGGTCACCGGGCGAAGATTGCCGTGTCGTCGACCGACCCCGATGTCGATCCCGTCGGCGCCTGCGTCGGCCTGAAGGGATCTCGCGTCCAGGCTGTCGTCGGGGAGCTTCGCGGTGAAGCCATCGACATCATTCCGTGGCATCCCGATCCGGCGCGGTTCATCGTCTACGCGATCGCACCGGCCTCGGTGTCGCGGGTGTACATCGACGAGGGCAACCACACGATGGAGCTCATCGTTCCCGACGATCAGCTGGCGAAGGCCATCGGTCGCCGCGGCCAGAATGTGCGGCTCGCAGCGCAGCTCACGGGCTGGCGCATCGACATCTACTCCGAGACCAAGCACGCCGACATGCTCGAGGCCGCGAGGCTGGAGCTCGAGCGGGTCACGGTCCTCGACGAGGGCATGGTCGATGGGCTGCTCCGTGCGGGCTTCCAGAGCGCGCAGGAGCTCGCGGATGCCGAGGCCGAAGAGGTCGCAGCCATCCTCGAGGTCGACATGGATGTCGCTCAGGGCGTGGTAGACGGCGCAGACGAGGTGGTCGGTCAGCTGATCATGGAAGAAGCGCAGAAGCGGCAGGTCAGCGGCGAGGAATGAAGGCAGCGCCTGTCCGCACCTGCGTCGGCTGTCGGGAGGCCACCGCTCCCGCCGACCTGGTGCGGCTGGTCGTGGCGCCCGACGGCACGGTCGTTCCGGATCTGGCCGGCAAGCTGCCGGGGCGGGGAGCGTGGGTTCATCTGCGGCCTGCGTGTCTGTCGGCCGCTCCTCGCGCCCTGCCGCGCGCCATGAAGGGGAAGGTGGATGCCAGCGCTCTCGAGCAGCGCGTGCGCGATGCCGTTCAGCAGGCGCTGCAGGCGGGGCTCTCCCTGGCGGCGGCGGGCGGCGGTGTCGTCGGCGGGCGGTCGGCGGTGGAAGAGGCGCTGCGTCAGGAGCGAGCCGTGTGGGTGTTGCTGGCCGACGACGCGGCCGAGCGAACCGAGCGCGGGCTTCGAGCTGCGGCGGGGGAGGTCCCCATCACGACGCTGCCGATGACGACCGAGGCGCTGGGCCACGCAACCGGCAAGGCCCCCCGGGCGGTGCTCGCCGTGCTCGACGCGTCGTGCAGTGTCCATCTTCGGCGGCAGTTGCGCCGGCTTCGCTCGCTGGGTTAAGCCCGGCTCCTTGCTAGGGGAAGGGGCGTGGCCCGAGGCTCTCTCGGTCTGGCGTTTCGCTGGTCTTGGCCGGTACAGCCCCTTCAATGACGGCACCGCGTGTGCCTCGGCGTCCACCCGAAACGGGTGGCGTGCGCAGTAAAGGACAGCATGTCGAAGAAGGATCTCCTGGAACGAGTCACCCGCGCCCCGGCTGAAAAGAGCCGTGTTCGCCGTGAAGAAGAGGCGGAACCCCGCCCCGCCGCAAAGGCTGTCACGACGAGGGTGGGCAACCGCGTGGTGCGTCGGCGTCGCAAGGCCGACCGGGATCCCGAATCGGCCGCTGCCGAGCCGGCCGCGCGTGTGGTGCGTCGCAAGGCGGCTCCCGTGGCCGATGTGCCCCCCGCCGAGGTGGCGAACGATCCGGCTCCTGCCCCCGCCGTGGAGACGGCGCCGATCGAGCCGGTGCCAGCGCCCGAGCCGGCACCTGCTCCCGAGCCGGCCCCCGAGCCCGTGGCGGCCGAGCCTGCCCCCGAGCCGGTGAAGGCGCCCGAGCCTGCCCCCGAGCCGGCAGCCGAGCCGGCCCCGGTTCCCGAACCAGTGGCGGAGAAGGCTCCCGAGCCGGCCCCGGCTCCAGCGCCCGAGCCGGCCCCGGCTCCCGAGGTCCAGGCGCCGGCTGCTGCTGCCGCCGAGCCGCTGGCCGCTGCCGCCGAGCCCGAGGCGGTCAAGAGCTTCCCCGGCCTCGGCCCGGCTGTCGTCGTGCCGCCTCCCGGCTACGACCCCACGAACCCGATGGCCTACCGCCGTCGTCAAGAGGCCGCTGCTGCCGCTGCTGCGGCGCCCGCTGCGCCTGCCGCCCCCGCTGCGCCCGGCCGCGGTCGTCGTCGCGTCGAGCACCGCGACCGGCAGGATGCGCGTCCTGCGCGTCGTCGTCGCGGTGGTCCTGGTGCGGGTGGCCGCGGGCAGGGGTATCGCCCCAAGCGCCGCAACCGCCGCTCGTCGGGTCCCAAGCAGGCTTCGCCGACGCCGAAGGCGCAGAAGCGTAAGGTGAAGGTCGACAACGTCATCTCCGTGCGGCAGCTCGGGATGGACCTGGGCGTGAAGGCCAGCGTGGTCATTCGCACCCTGATGGATCTCGGCACCCAGGCGCGCGTCACCGACATGCTCGACATCGACACCGCGGCGCTGGTCGCGGCCGAGTTCGACTACGAGGTCGAGAACGTCGGCTTCCAGGAAGAGAACTACCTGGAGCAGCAGCCGGAGGAGTCCGAGGAGGTCGAAGGCGACCCGAGGCCGCCGGTGGTCACCATCATGGGCCACGTCGACCACGGCAAGACGACCCTTCTCGACACCATTCGCTCGGCACGGGTGGCGGCCGGTGAGGCCGGGGGAATCACCCAGCACATCGGCGCCTACCAGGTCGAGATGGATGACGGTGAGATGATCACCTTCATCGACACCCCCGGGCACGAGGCCTTCACGGCCATGCGAGCCCGCGGTGCCCAGGTGACCGACATCGTCATCCTGGTCGTGGCCGCCGACGACGGCGTGCAGCCGCAGACGGCTGAGGCCATTGCCCACTCCAAGGCCGCCGGTGTTCCGATCATCGTCGCCGTCAACAAGATGGACAAGCCTGGTGTGACGGCCGACGCGATCATGTCGCAGCTGGCAGAGCACGAGCTCGTGCCCGAGGCCTGGGGTGGCGAGACGCAGATGGTGCCGATCTCGGCCCTGAAGAACGAGGGCATCGACGACCTGCTGGAAGCCGTTTCCCTGCAGGCCGACATCCTCGAGCTGACGGCGCCCTCCGATGGCTACGCCGAAGGCGTGGTCCTCGAGGCCAAGATGGAACAGGGTCGTGGCGCGGTCGCTACGGTCCTGGTGCGCTCCGGGGTGCTCAAGCGCGGTGATCACGTCGTGCTGGGCTCCGCGTTCGGCAAGGTCCGTGCCCTGGTCGACCACCGTGGCAAGAAGATGAAGAAGGCCGGCCCGTCCACGCCTGTGGAGCTGTTCGGTCTGTCGGGCATCCCCGAGGTTGGCGACTCCGTCAACGCGGTCAAGTCCGAGAAGAATGCACGCGCCCTGGCCGATCACCGTGCCACGGCGAAGCGCCAGGCCGAGATGGCGAAGGACCGCCGCATGACGGCGGAAGACCTCTTCGCCCAGGGGCAGGCGGAGTCCCTCGAGCGCCTCCTGCTCATCATCAAGGCGGATGTGGGCGGCACGCTACAGGCCCTCAAGGGCGCCATCGACCAGATCGACGTGGGCGGCACCGAGGTGCGCATCCTCCACGCGGCGGTGGGCGATGTGTCCGAGTCCGACGTGAACATGGCGGCGTCTGACAGCGCCCTCATCATCGGCTTCAACACGAAGCTCGATGCCAAGGCTCGCGCCGCTGCCCAGCAGCTCGGCGTCGAGGCGGAGTTCTACAGCGTCATCTACGCGGTCATCGACCGGATCGAGGCGGCCCTCAAGGGCATGCTCGCCCCGGTCTACGAGCTCGTTCGCACGGGCACCGTCGAGGTCCGCCAGCTGTTCCGCATCTCCAAGATCGGCACCATCGCCGGCTCCTACGTCATCGATGGCAAGGTCAACCGTGGTGCCCACGTCAAGGTGCTCCGCGGCGGCAAGGAGATCTGGGAAGGTCGCCTCACGGGCCTCAGGCGCTTCAAAGACGACGTGCGCGAGGTCGGGGCCGGCTACGAGTGTGGCATCAGCCTCGACGGCTTCAACGAGCTCGAAGAGGGCGACCTCATCGAGACCTACGTGGAACAGCTCGTCGAGCCCGAGTAGCGCCGCATGTCGGATGTGCGCATAGGCGTTCTTCATGCGGAGTTCGCGCTCCCCGGAGCACGGTCTCTCAAAGACAAGCGGCAGGTGCTGCGCTCGGTGCGAGACCGGGTGCGCCACCGGTTCGCGGTGAGCTGCCACGAGCTGCCCCTCGGCGACCGGCCGGGCCGGGGCGGCCTGGTGATGACGACAGCGGGCGAAGAGTCCGGTCCGATCCGGCAAACGCTGGATCGGATCGCGGGCATGCTCCGTAGCCACCCGTCGCTCGTGGTGACACAGCTCGACATCGAAGTGTTCCCGTGGCATGCTGCCGGCCAGGAATGGGCGGATCTCCTTGATCACGACCCGAACGCGGAGGAAGACGACCATGGGTGACCTCGCGAGGCGCCGCGCGGCGCGCGATCTGTGGATCTCACGGGGCCACCTGAAGGCGGCCCTGGTGGGTGCGTTCCTCCTGTCCGGCGTGAGCTTCGGCGTCGGGTATGTGCTCGGTGCCGACGCTCCGACCGCCGCAGCGCCTCGTGGCACCGGCTTCGTGGCGCAGGTGCCGGGCGAAGATCTCGTGGAGCTGCTGGCTCGGGTCGAGTCGACGCGCTCGCCCGATGGGGCCGTGGAGGCGCTGACCTTCCCCGACTCCTTGTCCGGTGCGGCACCAGCCCAGGGCCCGGTCGCACCCGGCCCGTCCGACGACGCCGAGCCCGTGGCCTTCGTCACGCCGCCGACGGATGGTCCGGCCGTCGAGGCGCCCCCCGAGGGCACCTTCACGCTTCGGGTAGCGGAGGTCGGAACGGTCGAGGCAGCCCGGTCCCTCGCCGCGCAGATCGAGGTCGAGGGCCTCCAGCCATGGGTGGGAGCGGAGATCCGAGACGGCGAGCTCCGCTACACCGTGAGCCTGGGCGGCTTCGCATCCGAGCGAGCTGCTGCGTCGGCCCTCGAAGAGGTCATCCTCCTCGACGACCTACGCGACGCTCAGGTCGTTCCGCTGCCCTGAGCACGTAGCAGCGAAGATCGGCGAACAAGGCCCGCAACACGTCGCTCAGCGAAGCGTTGATGCGCAGGGCGCCCGCTGGTGTGAGGCTCCGGCTACCCGTCCTGGCAGCAGGAGGGTGACATGACGGAGGTATCCGGGTTCTGGGCGGGAGCCTGCCGCGCTGATGCAGGGAGGCTGGTGCAGCAGGTGCTGGCGAGGCCAGGGGGGCGCGAGGCACTGGCAACGGCCCCTGAGGAGCTGGAGGCATGGTGCCTGCCGAGGTTGCGGCCGTGGCAGCGGCGAGCCTGGCTTCAGGGCCCTCTGGTGACGCCGTTCGAAGCGCTCACGCTGGTCGACGAGCGCTACCCCGAAGCCCTCGCGGCCATCGATGACCCGCCTCCGGTGCTCTTCGTGGAGGGTGCACCCGAGGCCCTTCCGCGCCTGGAGGAGGCGGTAGCAGTGGTCGGGTCGAGACGGATGACCTCACCGGGCTTTGCCGCGACCTCCCTGCTGGCGCATCGACTGGCACAGGGGCGGCGCACGGTCGTCAGCGGGCTGGCGCTGGGCGTGGATGCGGCCGCCCACGACGCCGCGCTGCGGGCCGGCGGCCGAACGGTCGCTGTGCTCGGCCACGGGCTTGCCTACACGTCACCCCGGGTGAATCGTCCGCTTCGACGGCGCATCGTGGCGCAGGGAGGGGCGGTCGTCAGCAGCTTTCCCGATCACGTGGAGGCGCACCGAAAGACCTTTCCACGTCGCAACCGGTGGATCGCGGCCCTGGCCCGCACCACCTGTGTGATGCAGGCGGCCCTTCGGTCGGGCGCCCGGATCACCGCCAACGAGGCGGTAGGGCTGGGGAGGGCGGTGTGGGCCTACGCCGGGCCCGACGGAGCCCATGGTTTCGCAGGGTGCGAGGCGCTGCTGGCAGAGGGAGCCCACCCCATCGGGGATGTGGAGGTGGCGGCTGCGGCCCTGTGCGATGCGAGCCTGGCGCCGGTTGCGCACTGGCTGCGCGCCCTGTTCGAGGGGGCGCCGCTCGAGGAGGTGGCCCAGCTGTGGGGTGGGCACGTCCTTGCGCTGGGCCGAGAGCTGGTTCGCCTGGAGCTCGAGCAGGTCGTGGTCCGCCTTCCCACCGGCCGTTACGCTCCGGGGCGAGGGCTCCCATGGCACACACCGTGAAGCTGGATGGGCGTGCGCAGCGCTACCTGCGCCTGCTGGAAGACTTCGGCCACTTGTCTCCCGACGAGGCCGATCGGTTGTGCGTAGGGGTGGCGGAGCTCGTGCCGGGGGCCGAGGCAGCCACGTGGTCTTCGCCTGCGCCCGCGTCTCTGGCGGCGGTGCGGCGGGGGGCGGCTATGGTGCTGTTCGGGCATGGTGTCGAGGAGGGCTCGGCACTCGAAGACGACTGGCCGCTGCTCTTCTCGTGAACGACGCGGCGCTGCGCGAGCGCTTCCTCGAACATCTGCGGGTGGAGCGAGGGCTGTCAGAGCACACCCTGCGGGCCTATGGGCGCACGTTGGAGCGGCTGGCCGTGAGCCTTACGGCCAAGGGACGTAGCTTCGCGACGGCACGGCGGGTGGAGCTGCGTGGGTTCCTGTTCGAGGTAGGGCGCGGGCGCTCGAGCTCCACGTTGGCGCGCCACGTGGCGGCGGTGCGCACGTTCTACCGATGGCTGGTGCGGGAGGAGGTGGTGGCGCAGTCGGTCGCCGACGGCCTGCAGCCCGCCCGGGCCAGCCAGCGGCTTCCCGACGTGGTGTCCGAGTCTCGTGCCCGCGCCCTCCTGGAGGAGGTGCCTCTCGAAGCGCAAGACAGGGCGCTGCTCGAGGTGATGTATGGCGCAGGCCTGCGGGTGGGGGAGGTGAGCGCCCTCGATGTGTTCGACCTCGATCGGGGCTCGGGCGTGATCACGGTCCGCCGAGGGAAAGGGGGCAAGGAACGGCGGGTGCCGCTGGGGCAGGCGGGGCTGGCCGCCGTGGAGCGGTGGCTCGCCGAGCGAGGAGCAGACGAGGGCCCGCTGTTCCTCAACGCGCGGGGGGGGCGGATGTCGCCGCGCACGATGCACAGGCGGGTGGAGCGGGCGGGTCAGCTCGCTGGGGTGCACGGCCTTCATCCTCATGCCCTACGGCACAGCTTTGCCACCCACCTGCTGGATCGCGGGGCGGATCTCCGGGGGATCCAGGAGCTGCTGGGCCATGCATCGCTAGGCACCACGCAGCGCTACACCCACGTGTCGGTCGAGGCCCTGGTAGCCACCTACCGCCGAGCCCACCCCCATGCGGAGGGCGGGGGCGACGACGAGCGTTAGGCTGGCCTCCGGCCCCTGGCCGGCGGAGGGATCATGCCGCACGTCGTCATCGTCGGAACGCAGTGGGGAGACGAGGGAAAGGGGAAGATCGTCGACGTGTTGTCGCGGCACGTGGGGGCGGTCGCTCGCTTCCAAGGTGGCAACAACGCAGGCCACACCCTGGTCGTCGAGGGTAAGAAGGTCGTCCTGCACCTGCTGCCGTCGGGCGTGCTGCGCGACGACTGCCTGTGCGTCATCGGCAACGGAGTGGTGGTCGATCCGGCAGTCCTCCTCGAGGAGCTCGACGAGCTCGGGGAGACAGGGCGGGTGCTCGGGCCCGAGCGGCTGCGGATCTCTGCCCAAGCCCACGTGATCATGCCCTACCACCTCGCTCTCGACCGCCTTCGGGAGGCAGCGCTCGGCGATGGTCGCATCGGCACCACGTGTCGAGGGATCGGCCCCTGCTACGAAGACAAGGTGGCCCGCCGTGGGGTGCGGATGTCGGATCTGGTGCGGCCCGAGGTGCTCCGCGAGCGCATCGCGAGGGTTCTCCCCGAGAAGAACGGGGCTATCGCGGCACTGGGGGGGGAGCCGCTCGACCTCGACGCCATCGTGGAGGCCCTGTCGCCCCACGGGGAGCGCCTGGCACCCTTCGTGGGCGACGCGGCTGCCGAGCTGCACCGACTGCATCGCCGCGGCCGCTCGATCCTGTTCGAGGGTGCGCAAGGCACCTTCCTCGACATCGACCACGGCACCTACCCGTATGTCACGTCATCCTCGACCGTGGCCGGGGGAGCCTGCGCGGGATCGGGGGTCGGCCCCACACTGATCGACGAGGTCGTGGGCATCGCCAAAGCCTACACCACGCGCGTCGGCTCGGGGTGCTTCCCCACGGAAGACCTCGGCGAGCCGGGGGAGCGCCTGCGGGCCCAGGGCGCCGAGTTCGGTGCCACCACGGGTCGGCCGAGGCGGTGTGGCTGGTTCGATGCGCCGCTGGTGCGTCACGCGGCACGCTTGAACGGTCTGACTCGGCTGGCTCTCACCAAGCTCGACGTGCTGTCGGGCTTGAGGGAAGTCCCCCTGTGTGTGGCCTACGAGGGCTACGACCGCGAGTCGTTCCCCGCCGCCCTCGACGACGTGACGCCGATCTACGAGACGATGCCCGGGTGGGAGGGCGATCTGTCGGGCTGTCGTAGCATCTCGGAGCTGCCCGCCAACGCGCTTCGGTATGTGCAGCGCGTCGAAGAGCTCGTGGGCGTTCCGGTCGAGCTGGTGAGCGTGGGCCCGGGCCGCAGCGATACGATCCTGCATGGGGATCTGTTCACCCGTTGACCCGTTGACCCTCTCCGGCAGGGCCGTTAAGAGGTCGTCGCTGGGCCGCTAGCTCAGTTGGTAGAGCACCGGCCTTTTAAGCCGAGGGTCATAGGTTCGAGTCCTATGCGGCCCATCATCTTTTGCGACCCTATCGTCTAGTCTGGTCCAGGACACCGGATTTTCATTCCGGCAACACGGGTTCGAATCCCGTTGGGGTCACTCCACTTGAAGGCCACGCCCTTGGGCGTGGTTTTCTCGTTGTGGGGCCTCAGGCCAGTAGGGCCGCGCCGACGCCGATGGCGATCACCAGCGCCACGGCCGCCACCCCCAGCCCGATGACCAGCACCGCCATGCCGACCACGACGGGCATCATCGAGCGCGCGGCGCCGTCGGGCGGTTGTTCCGCAGATGGAGGAGACAGGGCGGCAAGCTCTTCGCTCAGATGAGGTGACAGCACCTCGAACTCGGAGTCTGGGCCGCTGTGGAGGGATGGGATGTCGGATTGCATGCACCTACCGTAGGCCGAGGGTGGCGGTGACGCCGCTAGTGGGCGTGACGATGGGGTTGCGTGGGCTACAGGGCCAGGGCCAACAGCAGCCCCGCGGCGATCGCGCCGACCGCCAGGATGCCCACCAGCACGACGCCTGCGAGGGCCAACAGCACTGCCTTTGGCCTCACCGCAGGCTCTGCTGCCTTGGGAGGCGGCCTGTCCAGGAGGCGAGGGCTGATCACCTCCATCTCGGACAGGTCATCACGGGGTGGCAGGTCGGACTCGATCATGGTGTGTTGACGGCTGGCTAGTGCCAGACCATCGCCCCCTCGGGAAGGAAGTAGAGGATGCGCATGCGCCCGCCGGTCACGGTGGGCACGTGGCGGCTGCCTGGTGGCACGACGACCCAGCCCTCTGGGTGCCCCAGGAAGCGGGGATCGCCCTCGGTGGCGAAGCACAGTGACACTTCGCCGTTCGGGTGGGTGTGCTCCGCGGCCTCCCCACGCATGTCGACCGCGTCGATGGACAGCCCGTGAGTAGCGGGGCCAGGCTTGGCGACGCGCCCGAATCGCACGTTGGGACCTGCCTGGCGCGGCACCAGGTCGTCGCTGGCGAGCACGGCCTGGCGCACGGCGGACAGGTCGGGATGGGCCGCGTTGAGGGCCGCTACGGCGGCCTGTGGCGCGGACAGGTCGAGGGTGGCGATGGTCTGGCACAGGGGGACCAGCAAGTCGATCATGGGACGCTCCGTCGGGACCTTACCCTACTGCGCGGGTACTGTGGGCGCGCTGAAGGGCGCAGGCGATGAGTGCCCGGGTGAAACCCTCGTGCCCGCGCGGATCGTGTCGAAGGCACAGATCAGCGCTACCGGGATCGGTCGGCGGGTAGAAGACGCCGCAGTTGGGGTTGATCTCCAGGAACACCGGGCGCCCCTTCGGGTCGAGGCGTAGGTCGCAGCGGCCGAAGCTGGAGCCTCCCAGCTCCAAGAACACCCGGGATGCTGCGCGCCGCAGGCGCTGACTCAGCGCCGCGTCAGTGATCGGATCGCAGAGCAGCCCGTCGTAGTCGACCCACTTGAGCTTCTCGTGCTTGAAGTGCTCCCCGGGGGGAAACGTGTAGCGGATGGGCGTGAAGGTGATGGGATGTGCGGCATCCTCGGGGTTCTCCGCCACCAGCACGGTGCACTCGTCTCCGTCGATGTACTCCTCGATGAGGGCGAAGCCGAAGCGCTCCATCGTCTTGCGAGCCTGGCGGCGGAGCCCCGCTGGGGTGACCACGCGGCTGCGGCGGCTGATGCCCACACTCGCGTACGAGTTGTGATGCTTGACGAATAGCGGGAAGGTCAGGGTCTGGGCAGCGCGCTCGACGTCGTGCACCGTCTTGGCGAGGACCCCTCTTGGGACCTTGACCCCGGCGCGCCGAGCGGCCCGCTTCATCTCGGCGCGGGTGGGTTCGTAGAAGCCCGATGTGGCACCGGTGAAGGCGACACCCATCGCCTCGAGGGTCTCGACCACCTCGATGCCGGGCACGTCGTCTTGGTCAGCCGCCCCGTCGCACAGGTTGAAGAACACGTCGAACTGGTCGCGCAGCGGGGGCAGCCTCGTGGGGGCCTCACCCTTCTGCAGGGTGATCACCGACCAGCTCGCGTCGGGGAGGTAGGGGCGCGGGTCACAGGGCCAGTCGTTCGCCGGGAACGGGTCGGCGTCGAGGTCTTGGTTGGTGAGCAGGGCGATGCGCAAGACGGCTCCGGGAGGAGTGGCAGCAGCCGTGGGGGGACCGAGCTATTCGGCTTCACCGACGGAGGCACCATGAACCCGCCCAGCATCCCGGCTACTCCCCTCGACGAGGTCGATCGAAAGCTGCAGCGACTGGCGGACCATCGGGCAGCTTGGGTGGCTCTGCCGCCCGCGGCACGGGCCCTCCTGCTGCGCGAGTGCATGGAGACGACCCGCGCCGTCGCGGAGCGGTGGGCGGCCACCGCCTGTGCGATCAAGGGCTACGAGGAGGGCAGCAACGGGCACGGCGAGGAGTTCCTGGCAGGCACCCTGCCGACGATTCGGAACCTGCGGCTGTTCGCCGAGGCCCTCGAGGCGGGCGGTGCCCCGGCGCTCCCCGAGGTCCATCAGCGGCCCGATGGCCAGTGGGTGGCCCGGGTCTTCCCGCAGTCGCTCCTCGACAAGGCCCTGTTCACCGGCGTCACCTGCGACATCTGGATCGAGCCGGGCCAGGAGCCGACCCAGGGCGCCATCTATCGCACGCCCCCCGCTGAGCGCGACGGCGGGGTGTCGGTGGTGCTCGGCGCAGGCAATCAGTCGTCGATTCCGCCGATGGACGTGCTGTACAAGCTGGTCGTCGACGACGAGGTCTGCATCCTCAAGATGAACCCGGTCAACGAAGGGCTGGGCCCGGTCATCGAAGACGCGCTGCGGCCTCTGGTGAGCGCCGGCTTCCTGGAGCTCTGCTACGGCGGTCTCGAGGTGGGCAAGCACCTGACCGACCACGAGCTGGTGAACTCGATCCACATCACGGGGTCGGCGGCAGCCCACGATGCCATCTTGTGGGGGCCTGGCGACGAGGGGCGCAAGAACAAGGAAGCAGGCACACCGCGCATCGACAAGCACATCACCAGTGAGCTGGGCTGCGTGTCGCCCGTGCTGGTCGTGCCCGGGCAGTGGAGCGACAAGGAGCTCGACTACCACGCGCGTCAGATCGCCTCGATGCTGGTCTACAACTGCGGATTCAACTGCAACGGCGCGCGGTTGATCACGGTGGCCAAGGGGTGGGCTCAGAAGGGGGCGCTGTTCGAGCGCATCAAGGCGCAGCTCGCGGCGAGTCCTCCCCGTCACGCCTACTACCCGACCGCTCAGGCGACGTGGGAGCGGTTCACCGAGGAGGCAGGGAAGCCCACCACGCTGGGGGAGGCCTCCGAGGGCCAGCTGCCGTGGACGGTGTTCGAGGGGCGCACCTCTGAAGACACCTTCCTGCTGACGCAGGAACCCTGGTGCGGGATCTTCTCGTTCGTCGAGCTCGACGCCGACACCCCCGAGGCCTTCCTGGAGGCGGCGGTGCCCTTTGCCAACGACGAGTGCTGGGGCACGCTGTCGATCAACGTGATCGTGCATCCGAAGACCGAGAAGGCCCTCGGGGCGCGCTTCGACGAGGCCATCGCCGGTCTTCGCTATGGTGGGATCGCCATCAACTGCTGGTCGGGCCTCAACTACGGTCTGGTGAACGCCACCTGGGGGGCGTTCCCCGGCCATCCTCTCGACGACATCGAGTCGGGCCGAGGCGTGGTCCACAACGGGTTGCTCCTCGACCACCCCCAGAAGTCGGTGGTGCGGGCGCCCTTCGTGATGTCGCCGACCCCGGCGTGGTTCACCGACCACCAGAACAACCTGGCCCTGGGGCGGAAGATGACGGCGTTCGAGGCGGCGCCCAGCTGGCTGAAGGTGCCGGCGGTGGCTCTGACGGCTCTAAAAGGCTGAGCCCTTGCGTCACACCTGAGCCCCCTGCCGCGTGGAAGGGGTGAGGCTGCGGCCGGGAGGGTGTGATGCGACACGATGTGGTGGTGGTAGGAGCCGGGCTGGGCGGGCTGCTGGCCTCGGTCGACCTGGCGGAGGCCGGGCTGCGGGTTTTGGTTGTCGAGGCCGCGCGGTCCGCTGGTGGGCGCGCGTCGACCGATGACGTGGGGGGCTATCAGCTCGACCGAGGAGCCCATGCGCTGTTCCGAGGTGGTCCACTGGAGGCGGCCCTGAGGCGCCACGGCATCGAACCAGGCGTTCCTGTGCCCAGCGGTGACGCTGGGCTGCTCCTCGGGGGGAGCGTCCGAGCTCCTGGCCCGTGGATGCTGCCCCATGGCAAGGCGCTGGCCCACCAACTGGCGTGCATCTCCACCTACTGCGGCACGCCCCAGGCGCTTCCTGCAGACCTCGTACGTCGACAGGTGTGGCGCAGCGTGTGCCATGGCGTCTGCTATGTGCCAGGGGGCTGGGGGACGCTGTCTGAGCAGCTTGTCGACCGCCTGCTGGCAGCGGGAGGTGTATTGCAGCGCGGGGTGGCAGTGCGCGCGGTAGATGGGCGCCGGGTTCGAACCGACGCAGGCTGGGTCCCGGCGGACGGGGTGGTGCTCGCCGTGCCCCCTGCCCGGGTGGAGGCACTGACGGGGCTGGCCCTGCAGGCCGCTCGTCCCGCCACCGTGGCGACGCGGCAGCTCGTGGTGAGCACGGCCGCTCAGCGCGCCTGTCGCGCGCTGGTGGGCCTCGACGTTCCGGTGTTCGCGTCGGACTTCTCTGCGGTGGTCCGGCTGGGACCCGGCGAGGGGCAGGTGTGGCACCTGGTGCACTACCAGCCCGATGCTCCGGATGTCCGCAGTGTGGTCGACGGGGCACTGGATGCGTGGAGCCCCGACTGGCGGCGTCATGTCCTGCACGATCGATGGCTTCCGCGGATGACGACCTGGGCTGCCTTGGGCGGCGGGGTGCCGGTGGCCGCGCTGGGGCAAGGGCGGTGGCTGGTCGGCGATGCCTATGGGACCGGGCACGCCCTGGGGGACGCGGTGGCGGCGAGCGCAGCTGCGGCCGTACGTGGCATGCTCGGTGAGGTCAGGGAGGCAGCGTGACCCTCGAGCCACACCGCAAGGAACTCGTGGCCCTGGCCTACCGAATGACGGGGGACCACGGGGCAGCCGAGGACCTGGTGCAGGAAGCCTTCGTGCGGGCGCTCACGAGGCCTCCGCCCGATCGGCAGCGCTCGCTACGGCCGTGGCTGATGAGGGTGGTGGCCAACCTGGCCCGCGACGTGCTGCGTCGTCGTCGTCGGCGCGGCTACGTGGGGCCGTGGCTGCCCACCCCGGTCTCGTCCCTGCCAAGTCTCGACGATGGGCCCGAGGCGCATGCCCGTGCGGCACAGACGGTCAGCTGGGCCATGTTGATGACGCTGGAGGTGCTGACGCCCCAGCAACGGATCGTGTGGGTTCTGCGAGAGGTGGGCGAGCTGTCAGCCGTCGAGGTGGGAGACATGCTCGACACGACCGCACAGGCCGTGCGCGCGGCCCATACGCGGGCACGGCGCGCGGTGCGTGCTGCTCGGGCTCGCGAGCCGGTCGACCTCGAGCCTGCCGTGGCCGTGGCGATGCAGCGGCTCTCGGCGGCGGTTCTGGCCGGCGACCTGGCTGCGCTGAAGGCGCTGCTCGTAGCCGACGCCCAGATGGCCACGGACGGGGGAGGGGAGGTGCACGCGGCGACCCGCGTGGTCTATGGCTCGGAGCGGGTGGCCAAGCTGCTGCTGGGGCTGGCGCGTCACAATGCGGGAGCCGTGGTTGGCCTCGTGCCGGTGAACGACCGCTGGGCGGTCGAGGTGCACATCGACGCCACTCCTGGATTCGCGTCGCTGTCGTTGGTCCTGCTCACCCTGGCGTCCGATGGGCGCGTCGCGGGGGTGCAGGTGGTGTCGGCGCCGTCGAAGCTGGCGACCTACCGCGCCAGGTAGGGGCCGACGAAGGCCTCGAGCTGGGGCAGCGGCATCGCGCCGGCCTGCTGTCGGACCGGCTGGCCACCCTGGAACACGGCGAAGGTCGGCACGCCGCGGACGCCGAGACGCTGAGCCACGGCACCATGCTTGCTCACGTCGATCTTGGCGACGATCAGCTCGCCGGCATGGGCCTGCGCGAGCTGGGCCACGTGGGGAGCCACCTGTAGGCAGGGCCCACAAGTAGGAGACCACAGGTCGACCATGACGGGGACCTGGCTGTTCGCCACGAGGGCGTCGAAGGCCTGATCGTCGACCTCGAGGGGGTGGCTGGGCCGAAGGGCCGCCTTGCAGCGCCCGCACTTGGCTTGGGCGACCCGCTCTGCCGACACCCGGTTGACACCGCCGCACGCCTCGCACCGAACCTGTAGCGTCGCCATGGACACCTCCTCGACACCCCATTTAGGCACCGGCTGCTTGCTGCCCACCCCCCCTGAAGTGGCGCGCCCACGTGTTACGCTGCACAACCACGCGGAGGCGCGATGTCCCCATCCGTCCGCCTGTTCGAAGTCAGTCTTCGAGACGGGCTGCAGAACGAGTCGGTGGTCTTGCCCACCGAGCGCAAGCTCGAGCTCGTGCATCGTCTCGTGTCGGCAGGCTTCAAAGACATCGAAGTCACCAGCTTCGTGCGCCCGAAGTGGGTGCCACAGCTGGCGGATGCGGCCGACGTGGTTCGCCAGCTACCCAAGGTGGCCGACGTGCGCTTCTGGGCCCTCGTGCCCAACCCGATCGGGCTCGACCGTGCGCTCGATGCGGGCGTGCAGAACGTGGCGACCTTCATGTCGACCTCCGAGACGCACAACCAGAAGAACGTCAACCGCACCATCACCGAGTCGCTGTCGGGCCTTCGAAAGGTGATCGGCACCGCCAAGGCCGAGGGCGCGCAGGTTCGTTCCTACTTGAGCACGGTGTTCGGCTGCCCCTACGAGGGCGAGGTCGACGTGGAGAGCACGGTGCGGCTGGCCACGGCGCTGCTCGAGGCCGGTGCCGACGAGGTGGCGCTGGGCGACACCACCGGGATGGCGCATCCCACACAGGTGCGTCGCATCCTGGCCCGGCTCACCGAGGCCGGGGTTCCCCTGGACCGCACGGCCCTGCACTTCCACGACACGAGGGGCACGGCGCTGATCAACGTCATGGCTGCCTACGAGTTCGGTGCCCGGAGCTTCGATGGCGCCATCAGTGGGGTGGGGGGCTGCCCCTACGCTCCCGGCGCGGCTGGAAACGCCTGCACGCAGGATCTCATCCACTTCTTCGAGCGCCTCGACGGGGCCCAGGAGGCTCCCGAAGGCTTCGGGCCCGTCACCGGTATCGACCTCGCTGCCGCGAGCGAGACGGGCAAGCTGCTCGAGGAACTGCTGGGCCGTGAGCTGCCCGGGCGCTACCATCAGTTCTGGCGGGGCCAGCAGCAGCGGCGCGCCAAGACCGCCTAGCCCCCTACTCGGAGAGCGCCCTCGTTGGAACAGGCATTTCTGCAGATCGTCAGCGGCGTTCGGCGTGGTCTGAACGTGCCGATCCACAGCGGCACGGGTCTCACGGTGGGGCGCAAGCGCGCCGACCTGATCCTCGACGATCCGCTGGTCAGCAGCGCCCACTGCAAGCTCGAGCTGCGCGACGGGGTGGTGGTGCTCACCGACCTGGGCTCGACGAACGGAACGATGGTCGATGGCCGCCTCGTGCGCGAGGCGACGCTTCGCCCTGGGTCAGAGGTGGCCATCGGCGCCAACCGGATGATCCTGTTCGTCGGTGAAGACCCCCGCGAGGCGAGCGACCCCGCCCAGCGGCCGACGCCGCAGCAGCTCAATGTCGCCTGGCTCCTCGACGAGGAGCTGGTGGAGCTGCGCAGCGGGGCCGACAAGGGGCGCAGGCCGGCCGACGTGATCGGGCAAGACCTCCGGCTGCCGCCAGGCCTCAACGCGGTCGTCGAGGTCGTAGCCGGGCAGGATGCCGGCAAGGTGTTTCGATTCAACCGAGGCAACGTCAGCATTGGGCGGCGTCAGGGCGAGGTCCCCCTGACCGACGTGGAGGTGAGCCGACACCACGCGGTCGTCGAGGTGTTCGGTCGCCACATGATCTACCTGCGCGACCTCGGCTCCACCAACGGCACCTACCACAACGGTCGCCGCATCTCGGTCACCAAGCTGCAGCCCGGCGACACCATCGGGTGCGGCAAGACGGTGATGAAGCTCGACGTGTCGCGCTAGCGACTACAGGCTGAGGCCCTTGCGCACGTCGTCGTCGTAGGCTTCCTCGAGGGCCTTCGCTGCCTCGATGGCCTCGTCGGAGGCTTGGGCGGGCACCTCGGGCCGAAGCACGAGGTACAGGTCGCCGGGGCGGCCCTTGCGCTGCACGCCTCGCCCGCGCAGTCGCATACGGGTGCCCGAGCGGGCGCCGGGCGGCACCTTGAGGCGCACGTCGCCGGTGGGCGTGGGCACGGTGATGCTCGCCCCCTGCAGTGCTTCCAGGATGGTGATGGGCACGTCCATCTCGATGTCGTCGTCGAGGCGACGCAGCAGGGGATGGGACTGCACCTTGAGCTGGACCAGCAGGTCGCCACACGGGCCACCGCCCCTCGGTGGCAGGCCCTGACCACGCAGCCGCACCTTGCCGCCATCTCGAGCCCCCGCCGGGATGGGGACCTCGAGGGTCTCGGTGCGACCGTCGGGGCGGCGAACCGAGACCGATCGCTTCCCGCCTCGCACGACGGTGAGCAGGTCGACGCCGATCTGCAGGGTCTGGTCGCGACCACGTCGAGGGCCGGCCCGGCCGCCGGACCCGAACAGGGACCCGAGGAGGTCGTCGACGTTGACCCCGCCCCCGAAGTCGAAGCCGCCACCACCGGCTCGTGGATCGAAACCGGTGCGGGTGCTGGCCTCGCCGTAGCGGTCGAAGTTCTTCCGCTTGTCTTCGTCGCCGAGGATGTCGTAGGCGGCGTTGACCTCCTTGAACCGCTCCTCGGCACCCTCCGACTGGTTGACGTCGGGGTGCCACTGCCTCGCCAGCTTCTTGTAGGCCTTGCGAATGGCGTCGGCGTCGGCGTTCCGCGGCACGCCAAGCACGCTATACGGGTCGCGCATGCACTTCTCCGTCGGGAAGCGTGCGCACGGTCCGGGGGGGCGACAAGGGGTGTCGGGGCGGTGGCGAGGCACGGTGCTCGGGCAGCGGCCCGACGAGGGCCCCCGGCAGCGTCGGGTGGCGGCGATCCTCTTTGCCTCGACCTGCACCTCGGTGTTCCTGGTGCACCTGCTCGGCTGGCAGCCTGCGATCAGCTCGAGCGCAGCGGCTGGCTCGATGGTGTTCGCGCTGGCCTTGATGGGCATCCTCGTCGCCCACGAGCTGGGCCACTGGTGGGCGGCCCGACGCCTGGGGTTTCGGCTGTCGCTGCCCTGGTTCCTGCCTGCCCCATTCCTGGTCGGCACCCTCGGCGCCATCATCCGCATCGAAGAACGCCCACCTCATCGCTCAGCGCTCCTCCTCATGGGCGCGGCGGGCCCGGTGGCCGGGCTGGTAGCGGTGACAGCCGTGCTCCTGCTGCGCGGAGCGCTGGGAGGGGGCGCCCCCCCGTCGGAGTGGGCGCTGACGCGGCCACTGCTGTGGTGGGTGGTGGGCATGCCGCTGGGCGCTACGGGCGCTCCGACGCCCGGAGACCCGCTCGGCTTCGCAGCCTGGATCGGTTGCCTGGTGACGGCCATGAACCTGCTTCCCTTCGGGCAGCTCGACGGTGGCCACGTCGCGGGAGCGTTGTGGCCGGCCTACCGGGCGAGGTTGAGCTGGGGCGTGACGGGCCTGCTCCTGCTGCTCGGCCTGCTGTGGCCGCCCTGGGCGGCGTGGGCGGCGCTGCTGCACCTGCTCGGCGCCAAGGTGTCGGTGGTGCCCCGTGACGACGACGAGCCACCAACCCTGGCTGCGCGGCGGGTAGCGTGGCTGGCCGGGGCGACCTGGCTACTGTGCGTCACCCCGGTGCCATCGTCATGGTGAGGCCGACGACGACCAGCCGCTGAGCTCGGCGGGCTCGCGGGTGACGTGGAGCACCTTCTCCTGAGCGATCCGAACCCGTGCGACCTCGCCCGGGATGGGGCGAACGTCTTTGACCCTGGCGTACTGCACGTCAGCCGAGGCACCTGGCGGCACCTTGCTGGACACCAGCACTATCTGCGCCGCCGCCAGCAGCAGGGATAGGTCGGGTGGGCGGTCTCTCGGCGTCGGGATGACCACGTGGGGGCCAGGGCGCTCGCGCAGGTGCAGCCACCAGTCGTGCCCCTTCGCCATCTGGAACGTGAGCCGTCGGTTGGCCTTGGCGTTGCGACCGACCAGCACCCGCTGCCCCGCTGGCCCGGTCCAGGTGGTGATGTCGCTGGCCTTCTCACCGCTCCGTCGCTCTCGTCGTGCGGGTGGCAGCAGTGCCTCGATGGCGTCGAGCCCTCGCGCGTCGGCATCGGCCACGGTGTCGAGGGCCGTCGCCAGCCGCTCGAGCTGGGACTCTGCGGTGTCGAGTCGCACGAGCACCTGGTCGCCCACCCGGTCGAGGCGGCGTGCCTTGTGGTACAGCGCCTCCATCTGGGCAACAGGTGCCTGGGCTGGGTCGAGGGCGAGGGTCACGGCTTGGTCGGCCTCCCAGTCGTGCACCTCGACTTCGGTCATGCCCTGATGAAGCTGGTGGAGCACCGACGCCATCAGGTCGGCTCGCTTGCGCAGAGCGGGAGCTTCACTGGCCTTGTCGAGATCGTTGCCCAGGTTGGTGATGAGCCGGCGCGTTCGGTCGATCGCCTTGCGAACCCGGCGCTCCATGGTCTGGCGCCGGTCGGCGAGGCGTCGCTCCCGTTCTCGCAGCGCGAAGTACTTGTCGGCGGCCTCCGCCCAGCTGCGCCCCGTCTCGGGCTCAAAACGCGGCGCTTCGTTGCGAGGGGGTCGGTCGGGCAAGTCGGGGAGCCGGGCCGGTGCGGGGCCGTCGTAGGCGGCGATGATGGTGTCGCCCTGAAGCAACCACAACCCACCACTTCGCCCGGTGAGGCGCAGGTGGAGGCGGTGGCCAGAGCGGAAGTGCAGGTCGACGGCGCGCTCGCCCCCCAGCTGACGCACGGCGGTGAGGGGGCCAGACAAGTGGGCCCGGCAAGCCCCCTGAAAGGAGAAGGGCCTGGCCGGGTTGCGTGGACGGCCGCGTGCCTGGGTGAGCCGAGCGAAGGGCCCGCGCGGTACGAGCAGCAGCAGCGTCGTGCCCGGCTCGAGACGTAGCAGCACACGGTCTCGGCTCGGCTGGTAGGCCGAGTGGAACGCTGCGCCGACGTGGGCCTGGAGGGCCTCGACGACGAGGGCGAGCTCCTGTGCGTTCATGGCCATGCGGCGCCTCCGATCCGGATGCTGTATAAGGAGGTTGGTACCTCTCGCCAGGGAGGTCACCGTGCGCGCCGCGTCCTACGTGGTCCACACCCCATCCGGCGCTCTCCCCCGGCGCTCCTGCGCCTGCCGCGCCCCCCCTCCTCTCCCATCCTCTCGCCCCCGAGGCCTCCATGCGCTCCCTTGCCCTCGCTTTCGCGTTGTTCCTGCCCCTGTCTGCCGCCGCTGGCGACTACTACGTGGAGGGCCCCGAGCTCCCCCGCCGAGACGAGGCCAACGCTGCCTCCCAGGCCGCGGAGGATGCTGGCCTGCAGGCGAGGGTGGTGCGCCGCATGGGCAAGGAGTCCGGCTGGCGGTACGTCGTTCGCGTGGAGGGGATCGAAGAGGAGTCCAACGCAAAGGACGCGGCAGCCGACCTCGCCACGGCCCTGCATGCCGCTGTCGGCGTCTATGCGGTGGACCAGGGCGCCGCGCAGCTGGTCGCGACCATCGAGGGGGCCGCACCCGCCCGCAAGGCGTCGCGTCATGCTGTAGCGCCTGCGGGGGGAGGGGACGACGCTGCCCCCGTCCTCGAGGAGGCGGCGAAGGCCCACAAGGTCACCGGGCTCGCGGTGGGAACAGCGCCGGTACAGTTTCGGTTCCGTCGCGATCTCGGGGAGGCAGGGGTGGCGGACCACACCTTTGCTCGCCGAGGCGACGACCTGTACCTGGAGGTGGAGCCAGTGAGTGGCCAGGTAGTCGCGAGCAAGCTCAAGCTGGTGGGCGACAAGGCATGGCTGTCGGTGGACGACGGTCCCTGGCAGGAGCAAAACGTGGAGAAGGCGCGGCAGACCGCGGAGGCCATGGGGCCGACCAAGGTGTTGCCCTTCATCCTGGTCCTCGACACGGCCCTGCAGAGCCGACGTGAGCTCCTGCGGATGGAGCGCTCGGGGGTGGGGTCCCTCGACGGCGTCGATGTCGATGTGCTCAGCTTCCCCGGCGATCAGGCGGCCCAGCCAGTCCAGGTCGAGGTGTCGGTGAGCGACCGGATGGTGCAGCGAGTGTCCTTCGACGGCGGTGAGCTGGTCTACCGGTTCTCAGCTCCCGAGAAGGTGTCGGGCATGGTCCTCCCCACCCAGGTGCTCACCGAGCGGGGAGGGGAGGCGGTCGATCGCGTGGCCATCCTCGAGCTCGATGTCGACGCCAAGCTCCCCGCTGCGTGGTTCACCGCCCCGTAATCGGCGTGCGTCCGCTTGCTGGCTGCAGCGGGTGCGGATCGTGGTTGACACGCCAGGCTCTCGCGATAAGGGCGCAGCCGTCCCGAACGGGGCCCAGCGCGCTGGCGTAGCTCAATTGGCAGAGCAGCTGATTTGTAATCAGCAGGTTGCGGGTTCAAGTCCCATCGCCAGC
>CBDUIC010000041.1:0-57750 GCA_965367245.1 uncultured bacterium
CGGTGTCGGTGTCCGTATCGGTGTCGGTGTCGGTGTCCGTATCGGTGTCGGTGTCCGTATCGGTGTCCGAGTCGGTGTCCGTATCGGTGTCGGTGTCCGTATCGGTGTCGGTGTCGGTGTCCGTATCGGTGTCGGTGTCGGTGTCGGTGTCGGTGTCGGTGTCACCGGTGTTGTCGGTGGGCGGGGAGTCGTCGGTGGTTCCGTCGTCTTTGGTGCCACCGGAGCATGCCATCAGCAGGATGACCGAGAAGATCGAGATGCGCACAGCGCCTCCTGGGAAAGGGTTTCGCGTGGGCACCATAGCGCACCCTGCATCGAGTCGCAGGGTGGCCCGATGTCAGTCGGGGTCGGGCGCGAAGATGTTGTCGACCCGGATGGTGCGCACATTGCACTTGAGGTCAGAGCCACTTCGGTGGCCGAACGTCCACCCCTCGCCGTCTGCGAGGCTGGCGACCTGCGGATAGCCCATGCGATAGCCGTCGTCGGTGCGGCGAGCGTCGAAGGCATCCATGACGTCGAGGTCGGGCACCTGCACGGCGGGCTTGCCTTGCTGGGAAGTGAAGCAGTGCTCCTCCAGCACCGTGACGCTCCGCCAGGTCAGCGCCTCCCAGTCGAGATCGGAGGCCGCGGAGGCCAGCGTGACCCGCATCCCATGGGGGGCGATGATGCCGAAGGACTTCACTCGCATCCCGTCGACCTCGTCACCCTGCCAGCGGCCGCCGGGCAGGAGCCGAACGACACTGCGCTGGCCGGAGAAGTTGAGCCCGGTGAAGAAGAGGACCTCTCCGCGCACCTTGTCGCCGATCACCCATCGCGCCACCGATCCTCCAGGTCGCGCAGCCTATCAGGCGGCGAGGCGCTCGGAGCGAAGCTGCGCGACGCGAGGGTCCATGATCGCGCGCCACAGGGGTGGCACGAGGGCAATCAGCACCATCGTCGGGTAGCCGAAGGGCAGGGCAGGCGCGTCGGGCCAGGGGCGCAGCTGGTCGTAGGGGCGGGAGGCCCAGGCGTGGTGGTCGGCATGCCGCGGCAGGTGGAACAGCAGGCGATTGGTGAGGGCGTGGGTGCTGTTCCAGCTGTGGTGGGGGCGAACGCGCTCGTAGCGGCCCGAGGGGCGCTGCTCGCGCAGCAGGCCGTAGTGCTCGACGTAGTTGATGACCTCGAGCAGGGAGAAGCCGAGCACGCCCTGCAGCAGGAAGAGAGCCAGCCCCCACACGCCTCCGAGGGCGGTGGCCGCGGCGATCGCCAGCAGCAGGACCAGCGGGTAGCGCACGCGGCGGTCTGCGAGCCCTCGAAGCCCGCGACCGTGCACGCGCTGTGTCTCGAGGCGCCACGCGCTCGCGAGGCTCCCGGTGACCGAGCGCACCCAGAAGGCGTAGACCCCCTCGCCGAGGCGGCTGGTGGCTGGGTCGATCGGGGTGGCGACGTTCTTGTGGTGACCCAGCACGTGCTCGACGTTGAACCAGGGGTAGCTCACCGAGGTCATCAGCACCTCGGCAGCGGCGCGATGCAGCTTCGACTTCCGATGCACGAGCTCGTGGGCGACGGTGATGCCACCGCCTCCGCTGATGATGGCGGCGGCCGCGGACCAGCCGACGAGCTGTGCCCAGGTGAGCGTGGGGGCGGCCGCAGTGAGCGTCACGAGGATGCCCAGCTGGGTGGGGACCCACAGGAACAGCGGGATGTCGGCCAACGGATGCCGCCCTCCCTGCTCGTCGGGGTGGGCTTCGTCGTGCCCGAGGAGGTGGTCGAACAGCGGGATCATCACGAAGGTGACGGCCGGAACCAGCCACCAGGCCCACGGGCCCAGCGACCAGGCCGCTACCAGCGAGAGGGGCAGCACGTAGCCGACGTAGAAGCTCAGGTGGTTCACGTGGCCTCCAGGGGCAGAAATAGCGACCGGGCCAAGCGCTCGGCGTGAGCAGGACCCGCCCACAGCTCGGCCCGCACGGGGGTGGCGTCGTACAGCAGGATGGCCGACGCGGCCTGCAGCACGGCGGCGCGCACCGGCACGTCGGGGCGCAGGTGGCCGCGGCCTTCGGCCTCGATGAAGGCGACGACCGCGTCGAGCACGGGGGCTACCTGCTCGGTGAGGATGAGCTGGCCCGGGCCCTCGTCGAGGAGCTCGCGCATGATGATGCGCGCGGTGCCGGGATGGGCAGCGAGGAAGCCCTGCAGGCGCTGCACGAGCAGGTCGATGCGCTGCAGGAACGAGGCAGGCTCGGCCATGGCGGCCGCCAGATCGCTGCCCAGCGCTCCGAAGGAGCGAGCGACCACGGCCGCATACAGCGCATCTTTGCTCGGGAAGTGATGGAGGACCGAGGGGCGACGCAGGCCAGCGCGGCGGCCGATGTCGGCCAGGGTGGCGCGCGCGAAGCCGTGGGATGCAAAGGCATCATGGGCGGCGACGAGGATGCGCTCGCGGGTGGGGACGGCGTTCGGGTCGTGGGCGGGTCGGGCCATGCACCGAATCTACTCGTGAGTAGGTTGGGTGGCAAGCAGAAACCTACTCGGGGGTAGATTCGTCCCGAAACCGTGGGTCAACCTCGGCTGGCCAGCCAGGCGCGGACGGCCGCCGGCGCGTCGTGGCGGTCGCGCTGCACCGCGCCGACGACGTCGGCCTTGGCGACCGCTCGGCCGAAGCGGGCCGCCAGGGGCTCCAGGTCGTCGACGTGCTCGACGGCGAGATCGTGGTCCACCATCCAGTGCAGCAGGCGCCAGGCGGCGCGGGCGTGGTTGCGGGCCTTCGGCGTGCGCTGGTGCTGCATGCCGGTGAGCCAGCGCTCGTAGCGGTCTGCGAGGGAGGCGGGGACGCCGGCGATGGGCCAGGCGAGGTCGCCGAGGAGGGCTGCGACGGCTGCGGGATCGGCGGGGGGCGCCGGCCAGGAGCTGGGCGCGTCGGGCAGCGCAGGGGCCGTCCCCAGATCGAGGTCGGCGATGCCCCCCTCCTCGATGAGAGCGATGAGCGCGTCGGCGTCGACCCGGGTGGCCTGGTCGGTGCCGTCGAGGAGGGCGTCGACGAGGGCACGCTTCTGCTTCTGCAGGGCGAGGATGCCGGTCTCGACGGTGTCTTCGGCGACGAAGTGCAGCACGGTGACGGGCTGGTCCTGGCCGATGCGGTGGGCGCGGTCGGTGGCCTGATCGTGCACGGCGGGGTTCCACCACGCGTCGAGGTGCAGCACGTAGGTGGCGGCGGTGAGGTTGAGGCCAGTGCCGCCCGCGTGCAGCGACACGAGGAAGACCTCGGCGTCGCCGGCCTGGAAGGTGTCGACGGCGGCCTGCCGCTGAGCGGTGCTCATCGAGCCGTCGAGGCGGGCCATGCGCAGGCCGTCGGGGGCGAGGTGGTCTTGCAGCAGGTCGAGCAGCGAGGTGAACTGGCTGAAGACGAGGGCACGCTGGCCGGTGGCCTGCAGCTCCAGCAAGACGCGACGCACCTCGCGCAGCTTGGCGGAGCTGGCGGGGGCGGCGGGGTCGACCAGCCGGGGGTGGCAGGCGAGCTGCCGCAGCCGGGTGAGGGCGGAGAGGATGCCGCGACGGTCACGGCGGGCCTTCTTGTCGGCGAGGGAGGCGACGACGGCGCCCCGCACCTCTTCGTAGGCCTTGCGCTCGAGGGGGGAGAGGATGACCGGGACCTCGACCTCCTGCCGGGGAGGCAGGTCGGTGGCCACCTCGGACTTCCGCCGGCGCAGCAGGAAGGGGCGCACCAGCCGCGACAGGGTGTCGGCGACGGGCCCGGCGGGCTCGTGGGCGATGGGGGTGGCGAAGCGGGTGTGGAAGCTGGCCTCGTCGCCGAGGAGCCCCGGCACGACGGCGTCGAGGAGGGCCCACAGCTCCTGGGTGGCGTTCTCCATGGGCGTGCCGGTCAGGGCGAGGGTGAATCGGCGAGGGAGGGCGCGCACGGCCCGCGCACGCACGGTGCGGGCGTTCTTGATGGCCTGGGCTTCATCGAGCACCACGGTGGCCCAGTCGATGTTCTTCAGCCGCTCGACATCACGGACCAGCGTGCCCCAGGAGGTGAGCAGCAGGTCGCCAGGGCCGAGGCCATGGAGGAGCCGCTCGCGGCGGGCGCCGTGGGAGATCTTCGCGGGCAGCTGCGGGGTGAACTGGGCGACGGCACGGTCCCAGGTGGTCAGAATCGACGTGGGGACGACGATCAATGCCGGACCCTCGCTGGCGCGGTGGGCCAGCAGCGCCAGTGCCTGCACGGTCTTGCCGAGACCCATGTCGTCGGCCAGCACGGCGCCAGGGGCCCAGTCTGCGAGCTGCTGCAGCCAGGCCACCCCCTCGGCCTGGTAGGGGCGCAGGGTGGCCTGCAGCGCGGGGGCGGCGTGGGCCCCGGCCGGTTGCGAGAGGGCGGCGAGGCGCGGCCCCCAGGTCGGGGGCGTGTCGAGGTCGAGACCGCGGTCCACCAGATCCGAGAGCAGGGGGGCGCTGAGAACGGTGAGCCGCTCGCCTTCGCCCACGGGCTCCGCGAGAGCGCCGAGGGTGAGCAGGTCGCGGCGGAGCTCCTGGGTGAGGGCCACGATCTCGCCGTGATCGAGGAGGATGCAGTGCTGGCCGGTGCGGATGCGACGGAGCAGCTCGGTGAGGGGCACGGTGACGGGGCCCGCCTTCAGCTCGCCGTCGAGGTGGAACCACTGCCCGGAGTCGGTCAGGCGCACGCGCAGTTGGTGGACCGTGCTGGCGCTGTGCACGCTCATGGAGCCCGACAGCCACTCGACAGGCACCTCGGGGTGGTCGACCAGGCGCTGGAGGAAGGCGACGGCATCGACGAGCTCGAGCTGATCCCAGCGGTGGGACTCGCTGGGGTGGGCCGACAGGCCGAGGGCGTCGATGAGGCGCCGTGCCTGGCGCTCCTCGTCGGCAGGCTGTCGGTGGACCACGAACCGGACGGGGTCGGCCCCGTACAGCGCATCGGGACCACGCCCCGGCTCGAACAGGCCTGAGCTCGGCCCCCCCGGAGCCACCCGGACCTCCACCGACAGTGCTCCCTCCGGCAGGGCGCTGAGGCGCAGCCGAGGCGTGTTGTCGGGGGCCCGCTCCTCCCCAGCCAGCCGGGGGTCGAGGTCGACGCGAGCTCGAGCTGCGATCCCGGGGAGGCGCCCGAGGAAGCCGTCGACGGCGGCGGGGGGCACCCAGTCGCCGGCCCGCGCGAGGGCGGTGGCCACGGGTCGCGCCTGCTGCACGTCGACGAGCACGGCATGGTGGTCGTCGTGCCACAGCAGGCCCAGGCGCCCATCGCCGTGGTCACGAAGCAGGGCGGAGAGCTCGGCCGAGTCGAGGGGATCGGCGTGGGGACCCAGCGACCAGCTGGTCTGCACCCCTCGCTCCTGGGACCGCAGGGTGAGCTGGGCCACGCAGCGGCCGAGGACCATCGGCGTGGAGCCCGGCCCGGCGGCGAAGACGCGCGGATGACCCACCAGCGCATCGAGGGCGCGCACGATCGGCGCGATGGGCGGCGTGCCGAGGTCGCGCTGGGCGGACAGGCGGGTGCGGGCCCGCTCGTCGGAGGGAAGCAGGCCCAGGTTCTCGCGGTCACGGACCTTGCCCCGGATCTTCCACGCGCCATCGGATCCGAGGGTGCAGCGGACCTCGATCAGCCGCGGCACCTCGTCGGGCCGCCGCTCGACCCGCCACCCCAGCCACGCCTCGGGGGCGGGGGCAGCGGCGAGCTCGGTGTCGAGCAGCTCCAGCACCCGCAGGGAGTGGTCGGCGGACGAAGGCCCGCGCAGGCGCTCGGACAGGCCGTGCCGACGGCGCAGCAGGTCGAGGGCGTGGGCGCACAGGTCGCGCTCGACGGCGGCCCGCTCGGCCTGGGCCCCCGCGGAGCCGCTCGGGGGGGCGCGCAGCTTGAGGGGCCGCGGAGGTGGGAAACGCGCGAGGGGCAAGGTCGCCAGCACGCGGTCGCCGTCGGAGAACTGCAGGGTGGCTCCGTCGCTGCCGAGGGCGGCTCGCCAGCCCGTGCGGCCCGTGCCCCCAGGACCCGCCAGGTCGGTGGCGCGCTGCCACTGGACGGCCAGGCGCTCCCACAGCGGCTCGTGGTCGGGGTCGGCAGGGGCGCCGCTCTCCAGCGCTGCGTGCAGGGTGAGCCGGTCGGCCGCCTCGATCCATGCGTCGCGGGCCACCCCCCACAGCAGACGCTCCAGCGACGAGGGGAGGCCGGCGTGCAGGGCCGTCCCGACGCTGTGAGGCTTGAGGGCCTCGTGGTGGGCGGAGGCCAGGTCGGCGTCGAGGGCGTACACGGCGAGCAGGGCGCGGCCGGCCAGGACGTCGTCGAGGCCGTGGGCCCGCAGCGAGTCGGAGAGGCTGTCGGGGTCGGCCGGGGCGGCCTGGCGGAGGAGGGCGCGGCGGGCATGGCGGGCGGCCCAGGCGCGGAGGGGCTCGAGCTCGGGCTCCTCGAGGGGGAAGGCGGCGAGATCGGCGAGGCTGGCGCGGGGGGGCAGGGCGTGCCCGTGGCTACGGAGGACCTTGCGTAGGCGCCACGCGACCCCGCCGGCCCCATCGAGAGGGCGCGCGACGAGGTCGTCGAGGCCGTGGCCGGCCAGCGCTGCGAGCAGGGCCGGCACGTGGGGGGCGTCGGCGATGGCCTCGGTGGCTTGGTCGATCGCGAGGGGGTCGAGCATGGGGCGGCCTAACCGTGCGGCCGACCGGATTCAGCGCCCGTCGCTCGACGTCGGGGTGCCGGTGTCTGCGACGGCTGTGTCGCTGGTGTCGCCGGTCTCGCCGGTCTCGGGGGGCAAGACGACGGTGACGCCATACTCGGGCTGTGCCACGCCGAAGGAGCCGCAGCCGACGGTGAGGCCGAGGGCCACGGCCGCGGCGGTGTTGCGGAGGGTGGTGCCGCTGGGGCGCGCCGTGCAGAACGGGCACGTGGCGTCGGTGTCGCGGTGGTGGCGTCCGCAGGTGGTGCAGGCGACGAGCATGGTCCCTCCGAGGCTGAAGGGTAGCCGACAAAGCGCGTGCCTGCTGCAGCGAGCGCCGGGGGGCCGAGGTAGGGTCCTGTCATGCACGTACGTGAACTACGACCTGGGGAAGGTCAGGTGCCCAAGCCGATCTATGCGGTGTGGGAGCTGACCCTTCGATGTGACCATGCCTGCGGCCACTGCGGCTCCCGCGCCGCGAAGGCACGCCCCGACGAGCTCGACCGCGACGGGCTGTTCGCCGTGGCCGACAGCCTGGTGCGGCTGGGCACGCGTGAGGTCACCCTCATCGGGGGCGAGGCCTACCTGCATCCCGACTGCGAGGCGGTGATCGAGCGGCTCACCGAACAGGGCATCTGGGTGAGCATGCAGACCGGTGGGCGCGGGGTCGATGCGGCGATGGTCGCGCGCCTGAAAACGGCAGGGCTGCGTGCCATGGGGGTGAGCATCGACGGGCCCGAGGAGGTCCACGACGTGCTGCGGGGGGTGAAGGGTAGCCACGCGTCGGCGCTGCGCGCGATGGACGCGGTGCTCGACGCCGACCTGATGGGCACCACGAACATGCAGGTGAACCGGCTCACCTACCACTTCCTGCGGGAGCACTACGAGATGCTCGACGCGAAGGGAGTCCGCAGCTGGCGCTGCCAGCTCACGGTGCCGATGGGGCGAGCGGCCGACAGGCCCCAGTGGCTGCTCGAGCCCTACCAGATGCTGGAGGTGCTCGACACGCTGGCCGAGCTGCAGCTCGAGGCGGTCGCCCGCAACGAGGCTCGAGGCAAGCCCATCCACATGGCGATGAACGTCCATGGGTCCAACAACCTCGGCTACTACGGCCCCCACGAGGAGATGCTCCGCTCGCACCCCGGGGGGCAGTCGGTGCACTGGTCGGGCTGCCCGGCAGGCATGCACGTCATCGGCATCGAGAGCGACGGGGTCGTGAAGGGCTGCCCGTCGCTGCCGACCGCTCCCTATGTGGGCGGCAACGTGCGCGACCTGTCCCTCGAAGACATCTGGGCGAAGGCGCCCGAGCTCGCCTTCACCCGCACCCGGGGCACCGAGGAGCTGTGGGGCTTCTGCAAGACCTGCTACTACGCCGACATCTGCAAGGCGGGCTGCGCGTGGACGGCCCACTGCACCGTCGGCAAGCGTGGGAACAACCCGTTTTGCTACCACCGCGCGTCGACCCTCAAGGAGCGGGGGCGGAGGGAGCGGCTGGAGCTCGCCGAGCGGGCGCCGGGCGACCCCTACGACTTCGGTCGCTACCAGATCGTCGAGGAAGACTGGCCGGCTAGCTGAGGGCCTTGGCGACGAGGCAGTCGAAGAACACGGCGTAGACACCGATGGGCGCGATCAGGCCCAGCGCCGTGCCCACGACGTAGTCGCGGTAGCGAATGGGGGACAGCGCCAGCGCCACGTTCACCGGGGGCGCCAGGACCGTCAGGGCGCGCAGGGCGGCGGTGGCCGCGACCGGGCGCTGCTCGAGCCGCGCGAGGGACCAGCGCACCGCCCGGTGGTCGAGCCCCGCCGCCGCGTCGCCGCCGACCTTGCGGATCACGCAGAAGTTCAGGGCGGCCGCCAGGATGCCGCCCGCCAGAGACAGCAGGCCGCCGGTGACCGGGCCGTAGGCGAGCAGCGCGGCGAAGATGAACACCACGCCTGGGATGCTGGCTAGGGTGCCCAGGGCGAAGACGACCAGAAAGCCGACCATGCCGGCGGGGCCTGCATCGTGCAGCACGCCCTGGATGGCCGTCGGTGTGAGTGCGTCAGACAGCCCCGACGCGTAGGCGACGGCGGCGAGAGAGACGATGCCACCCGTGAGGGCGCCGAGGCGGAGGCGAGGGGACACGGGGGCTCCAGGGTCGCAGCTACCTTAAACGCCTGTTGGGATTCGGCAAGGGGGCGTGCAGCGTGGGTCGGCTCGACGAGGGAGGGGCTTGGGTGGTCGTGCCGCATCGGGCCTCACCGCGCCCGCTCACCGTACCCAGCCACCCTCGGCGCAGTTGTCACGGTTGATGTCTTCGGGGAGCACGGTATTGCCGTAGGTGTCGTAGACGCCCTCGAAAATCCCAAAGGGGAAGTTGCCTATGACCATGCAGTCCGCCAGCCCGCCGGCGTCGTAGACGCGGAATACGTAGGTCATCACGGAGTTGAGGGGGGCTTCTTCGAAGTGAACGCCGGGATCGCAGCTGAACGCCGAGCCGACCCCGTTGATGTAGTCCGTGCTCGTCCGTAGGTTGGCTTGGAAGCTCGTGACGCCATCGGCGCTCCCCACCCACGGGATGTAGTGGGTTTCGTACCAGTGGTCGGGGGCATTCGCCGTGTCGACGGCATCGAACACCGCTTCGATGCCATCGGCGGCGAGGTAGTCGAGGGTCACCTCCAGCTCGCCGTCGGCACACCCGACAGTGGGTAGGAGTCTATGCCCGGGGGGCAGCGTCTCGACGGCGGTGTCGGAGGTGTGGGTGTAGCTGGCGTAGGTGAACCCCGAATCCCCGATGTCGCTCGGTTCGCCCTCGCGGAAGCACTCGGCGAAGGCTTCCACTTCGCTCGCGCATCCGCTCAGGCTGACCTCCTGGCCGCTGCAGGTGGGGTTGTCGGTGAGGCAGCTCATGTAGGTGCGGAACAGTTCCCCGCAGCCCAGCAAGCTCGCCTCCTGCCTCAGGTCTTCCATGCCATCGACGCACGCGTCGACGGTCTGATCGAAGGCACCATCGGCACAGTCTTCTGCGGCTTCGCAGTAGACGCGGAGGTCGTCGCCAGCCTCACTGCTCTCGCCCCCACCGAGGGCCCAGCCGCAGCCGCTCGCCCACACCACCACCACCCAGAACGACCGTCGCACAGTGCTTCCTCCTCGGATGGTCGACGCGCCAGCGTCCCTTCCGTCCCATGGAGGAACGGGGACTTCGTCTAGTTGCTGCCCGAACCGCCGTTGCCGGAGCCGCCGTAGTAGTAGCTGCTGCCGTAGTCGACCTGCACGGAGCCCGTCTCGGTGAGGCTTCCGGAGCCGCCGGTGGCGGTCGGGTCGGTGTCGGTGTCGGTGTCGGTGTCGGCATCCGAGTCGGTGTCGGTGTCGGTGTCGGTATCCGAGTCGGTGTCGGTGTCGGTGTCGGTGTCGGACGTGTAGCCGCTGCCGTAGTCGACGCTGGTGCCGTACCACGACGTGGTGTCGGTCTCTTCGCCGGTGTCTTCCCCCTTGCTGTCGCCCCCCGTGCACGCCACCGCCAAGCCCATGGCAAGGGCTGCGGCCGTCATCCGGCTCGTGGTGCTCCCCCGAACCGTGTGGCAGTGCGGGCAGGTGGGGTCGTCGTCGCGGACGTGGCGGCCGCAGTCGGGGCAGGGGATCAGCATGGGGACTCCGTTGAGCGGAGTGTAGCTGGTGTGTCGCCAAGTAGCATGGGCAAACCCGGAGCTGTACGGCCACGCACAGGTTGCAGGTGGCCGTACAGGCTGCGACCCCGGTCGTGGCGACGTTGTCGCGGTGCTTGCTCCGTCGTGCGCGACCTGTCGCGCGGCGCCGGGGTACGTACCGGCAGGAGCTCCATGACCACCGCACTGCCCATGACCCGCGACGAGGCTGGCCCCGAGCCTCTCGACATCATCCTCGTGACCGGCGACGCCTACGTCGACCACCCCTCCTGGGGCGTGGCGGCCATCGGCCGCTGGCTGCAAGACCACGGCTACCGCGTGGGGGTCATCGCCCAGCCCGACTGGGAAGACCCCGAGTCGTTCAAGGTGCTCGGCGAGCCGCGGCTGTTCTTCGGGGTGACCGCCGGCAACATGGACTCGATGGTCAACAAGTACACCGCCTCGAAGCGCCTGCGGAACAAGGATGCCTACAGCCCCGGCGGCGAGGTCGGCAGCCGGCCGGATCGATCGACCATCGGCTACGTGTCGCGGCTGCGTCAGGCGATGAAGGGCATCCCCATCGTCATCGGTGGCGTGGAAGCCTCGTTGCGGCGCCTCGCTCACCTCGACTTCTGGCAGAACAAGGTGCGCGGCAGCATCCTCCTCGACGCGAAGGCCGACCTGCTGGTGTTCGGCATGGGAGAGCGGCAGATCGTCGAGATCGCCCGGCGTCTCGAGGCCGGCAAGTCCATGGAGGACTGCCGCGACATCCCCGGCGTCGCCTACGCGCTGGGCGCCAAGGGCGAGCCTCCCGCGGATGCGCTGGAGATTCCGAGTGTGCAGGAGTGCAAGGCCGACCCCACCGCACTCAACGAGGTCACCAAGGTGATGTACCGGGAGTCCAACCCGCACTGCGGGCGCCCGGTGAAGCAACGCGACGGCAGCCGCTGGGTGGTGCAGAACCGCCCCGCCGAGCCCATCACCACCGAGATGATGGATCGCCTGCACGAGCTGCCCTACACCTACCAGCCCCACCCCTGCTACCGGCGGCCCATCCCGGCGCTGATGAGCATGCAGGGCTCGGTCACGGTCAACCGAGGCTGCTCGGGGGGCTGCAGCTTCTGCGCCCTGACGATTCACCAGGGCAAGGATGTCACCAGCCGCTCTGCCGAGTCGGTGATGAAGGAGGTCCGGTCGCTGCCGCAGCGGGAGGGCTTCAACGGGATCATCAGCGATCTGGGTGGTCCCACCGCCAACATGTTCCACATGAAGTGCACCAGCGAGGCGGCGAACAAGGTGTGCCGGCGGGTGAGCTGCCTTCATCCGGTGCGGTGCAAGCACTACGGCACCGACCACAAGCCCTACCTGAAGCTGCTGCGCGAGGCGCGCACCACGCCGGGGATCCGCCGGGTCTACGTCAACAGCGGCATCCGCTACGACCTGGCTTCCCTCGACGACGAGTTCGTGGAGGAGCTCGCCGAGCACCACGTGCAGGGGCAGCTGTCGGTGGCACCCGAGCACGCCTCCGACAACGCGCTGGGGCAGATGAAGAAGCCGGCGATCAAGTACTTCACGGCGTTCATGGAGCGGTTCAAGGCGGCGAACCGCAAGGTGGGCAAGCAGCAGTTCCTGGTGCCGTACTTCCAGTGTGCGCACCCGGGCATCGGCCCCGCCGAGACCATCGAGCTGGCGCAGTACATGAAGGAGCACGGGCTGCGTCCACGCCAGGTGCAGATGTTCATGCCGACGCCAGCCACCATCGCGACGGCGACCTGGCACTCGGGCATCGACCCGTTCACCGGCGAGGCCGTCTACGTGGCGAAAGACCGCAAGGACCGGTCACGGCAGCGCGCGCTGCTGTTCTACTGGAAGAAGGAGGAGTGGCCCCATGTGCGCGAGGCGCTCCGCGAGTGGGGGCGGACCGACCTGATCGGCCACGGCAAAGACAAGCTGGTGCCCTCGGGGCCGGCCTTCGGCGCGTGGAGCAAGCAGAGCCGCGAGAGCCGCAGCGTGCGCTACGACACGCACATGGGCATCCGGGTGGAGCGCGCCACGAAGCGGGAAGAGCAGGAAGAGAACTGGGAGGCGGTCGCCGAGGGCTCGAGGGCCTGACCGTGCGACTGATCGCGCTGAACAAGCCCTTCGGGGTCCTCACGAAGTTCACGGATGCCGACGGTCGCCCCACGCTGGCTGACTACGTCGACGTGAAGGGGGTCTACCCCGTGGGACGCCTCGACAAAGACAGCGAGGGCCTGGTGCTGCTCACCGACGACGGGGGGCTGCAGCACCGGCTGGCGCACCCGAAGAGCGGCAAGGAGAAGGTGTACTGGGTGCAGGTGGAGCGCGAGCCCGACGAGGCGGCCCTGCAGGCGCTGCGGCGTGGGGTCGACATCAAGGGCGGGCGCACGCGACCGGCGAAGGTGCGGCGGCTGGCAGAGCCCGAGCTGTGGCCCCGGGATCCGCCGGTGCGGTTTCGCAAGAGCGTGCCGACGGCCTGGCTGGAGCTGCGCATCACCGAGGGGCGCAACCGCCAGGTCCGCAAGATGACGGCGGCGGTGGGCCATCCGACGCTACGCCTGGTGCGGGTGGCCATCGGGCCGTATCGGCTGGGTGATCTGGCCCTCGGGGCGTGGCGCGACGAGCCGGTCCGCTAGGCGCCAGGGAGCACATGTCGCGGTTGGGTGCTCAGAAGGGAACGTGTGGGCGGTCAGGTAGGGCCCGCGATGCCCTGTTGAGCGAGGTTCTCGCCCGATTGGCTGTGATGGCACGAGGCGTGCACACGCCTTGTGCAGCAACAGGAGGAACCATGTGGGCAAGTGGATGGGCAGCCGTTGGGTCGCGTGGGTCGTCTCGGTGGGTGGGCTGGGGCGTCGCCCTCTTCTGCCTGGCGGGGTGCGGGCGGTCCCAGCAAGACACCGCGTCGGTCTGCGTGGCCTACGACGACGACGGCTACTGGGCCCTGCTCGCCCAGGCCCGGGCGGGGTGCCACACCGAGGATCTGACCGTGGTCTGTGAGGCAGAGGTGGATGGTGACGAGATCGTCGTGAGCACCGAGACCACCTGGCGGAGGACCGAGCCCCTGGCCCTTGCGTGTGAGTCCGCCTTGTACCTGGCCGATACCGAGTGTTCGCTTCCCGACCTGCCCGACGGCGACTACGTCGTGCACTACGCGGGGCAGAAGCTGAGCCTGTCGCTGCCCGCACCCGACGAGGGCTGCATCCAGCCCTAGGCGGTGGCTTCGGCTCCCGTTGCGGTCGATGCGGGATGGGGCCCAGCAAGGGCCAGACAGGCGGCAGCGAAGGCCATCCCGCCACCCCACAGGAGCACGAAGCCCAGCGCCTCCTCGAGCTGGGCGCCGTCGCGGAGGGGGTGGAGCACGCCCCTCGCGAGCTGCATGGGATCGGTCACCACGTCCCAGCTGTTGAAGCGCTTGACGCGGCCCAGCCAGATGCCGAAGCCTCCCGTGGTGCACAGGCCGGCGTACAGGAGGGTGGCCACCAGGGAGCCCCAGCGGCGCTGCACCGTGCCAACCACCCGCAGCAGGGTCGCCGCCCCAACCCACAGCCCGACCCCGGCGAGGGCTCCGTAGCAGGCCACGTCGAGCCACAGGTCGTCGGGGCTCCTGCCTCGGAGGTGGGCGAGGTCGGTCACCAGGTACAGGGCGTTGGGCCACATCAGCCACCACGCGAGGGCGCTGGCAGGCCGCAGCTGGTCGCGGCGGGTCGCCAGGGCGGCCAGCGGGAGGACCACCAGGGCCAGCACCACGTTGTAGGCCATGGCACCCCACCACGCGTGGTCCAGCCACACCGCCCGTGCCCACAGGGCCGCGAACAGCCCGATGCCCGCCACGCTCGGTCCCAACATCCATCGCATGATCTGCCCTCCGCCCTGATGGGGTAGCGGGGCCGTCGCGGGGGCCCCGTGCGAGACAGGTGCAGAAGCTGTGCAAGGGGGCCGGGCTGGCTAGCGCAGCTCGAAGCGGTCGAGCTTGTTGAGCAGCCCCTGCCGCGACAGCCCCAGCCTCAGGGCAGCCCGGCTGTGGTTTCCCCCCTCGGCGGCCAGCGCGGCCTTGATCACCCGGCGCTCCAGCCGCTCGACCTGCTCAGCCAGGGTGTCTCCGTCGGGACCCTGCCCGGCGCGCAGCCCGAGGTCATCGGCGTGGATCACCGTGCGGTCGCCGGCCATCAGCGCGCCTCGCTGCAGCGCGTGGCGGAGCTCGCGCAGGTTGCCTGGCCAGGCGTGCCCGCGGAGAGCCGACAGCGCGTCGTCGCCCAGGTCGTGGGCGAGCCGTCGCCCCAGGGTGCCCGCCGCCTCGGCGAGGAAGTGGCGCGCCAGCAGCTCGATGTCTTCGTGGCGGTCGCGCAGCGGAGGCAGCAGCACCTCGAGGCCGCGCAGTCGCCAGTACAGGTCGTCGCGGAAGGCCCCCTCGGCGACCATCGCCTCCAGGTCGCGGTTGGTGGCGGCCAGAAAGCGCACGTCGACGCGGATGGGTCGGTCGGCTCCGACCGGGTGGATCTCGTGGTTCTCCAGCGCCCGCAGCAGGCGCACCTGGGTGGGGGGCTCGAGCTCTCCGACCTCGTCGAGGAACAAGGTGCCGCCACTGGCCGCCTGGAACACGCCCTCGCGGTGGGCGTCGGCACCGGTGAACGCCCCCTTGCGGTGGCCGAAGAGGGTGGACTCCAGCAGGTTGGGAGGCAGCGCCCCACAGTTGATGACCACGAAGGGGCCGCCAGCACGAGGGCTGTGCGCGTGGATGCGCCGCGCGACGAGCTCCTTTCCGGTGCCGTTCTCGCCGGTGATCAGCACCGGCATGTCGGTGCCGGCTACCCGGTCCGCCAGCTCGACGGCCTGGAGGAAGGGGGGGGACTGCCCGATCATCGCGTCGGTGGGCCGCGCCTGCGTCAGCGCCGTTCGGGCTTCGTCGAGGGTGCGCTCCAGCGCCACGCGGCGGAAGGCGCGCTGGAGGACCACCAGCAGCACGTCGGGATCGACGGGCTTGTGCAGGAAGTCGAAGGCCCCACGCCCGATGGCCGACAGGGCCACCTTGCGGTCGCCCGAGCCGGTGAGCACCACGACCTTGAGGTGGGGATGGGCGCCGAGGAGCTCCTCGAGGAGGGCGAGGCCGTCGTCGACACGACCGGTGGGCGGCAGCATCAGGTCGAGGAGGACCACGTCGACCTGGCTGGCCTGGGCCCGTGCTGCAGTCGGGTCTTCCGCCTCGAGGAGCAGGTCGACCTCGACGGCGAGGGTTCGCCGGTAGACCCGCCGCAGCGAGGGGTCGTCTTCTACCCACAGCAGCCGCATCGCACCCTCCCCAGGGAGCCTACCCCGCCGTTGTCAGGGGGCGAGCAGTGCCCAAGCAGCCACGGCCCCCACAGCCAGGGCCGCAGCGAGGGCATAGCCCCAGCGCGCGGCGGCGCGGCTCTCCTCGGCCACGCGCTGGTAGTAGGCCTTCTCGCGAGCGGTGGCCTCGTCGGCGGGGAGCACGAGGAACTCCGTCGCATAGACGGTGCGGAAGCCCTCTTCGTGGCCCGGCAGGGCGTGGCGGAACTTCCCGTCGGCGGTGAGGTAGCCCAGGTCGGGGGAGGACCACGTCGCCACCTCCTCGGCATACTCGGCGGGCTGCACGACGTCGTCGGACGCGAAGTGCACCTTCGGCAGCGGCATCCAGGCCAGGTGTCGCTTCACCGACGCGGGGAGGTCGTCGGCTCGCAGGGGGCGCTCGGGGACGGCAGAGCGCTCGTAGGGCACCAGGCCGTAGTCGGTCTCGTAGGAGAACAACCCGAGGGCTGCGAGGAAGGCTGGCTCGGTGAGGTCGTCGTCGTCGGCGTCGTGGCCCAGGGCCTCGGCGATGGCGGCGAGCTGCTCCCAGTAGGCGCCTTCTTCGCTGACGGGCAGCGCCTCAGGGCCCTGCTCGATGGGGGACAGGGGCAGGATGCCGTCTTCGCCGGTGTCGAACAGGGCGAGGTGGCCGTCGGCGTCGACGCCGAACCAGGCGGTGTCCATGCTGTGGGCGGCGGGATAGTCGCCTTGAATGGTCGATCGCATCTCTGTCGAAGTAACGAGGCGGTGCGGAAAAGCCTGCACGTTCTGCTACAACGCCTCGGGGCCCGCTTCGCGGCTGGCGTGGTCCCCCGAAGAGCTGCTGGGGTTCGTCGACGACTGTGTCGACCACGGTGTGCGCGCGGTGTCCTTCGGTGGCGGCGAGCCGCTGCTCTGGGCCCCGCTGTTCGAGGTGCTGGAGGCGCTCCGCGGGCGCTGCTTCCGCAGCCTCACCACCAACGGCCTGCAGCTGCCGCGGCACCTCGATGCCCTCGTGCAGGCAGCTCCCGACAAGGTGCACGTGTCGATCCACTTCCCCGAGGATGCGGCAGAGGTGGCGAGGGTGGTGCGCCAGGTGCGACTGCTGCAGCGTCGAGGGCTGCGCAGTGGGGTCAACCTGCTGGTTCGACGCTCGGCTCGACCGCAGGCGGCTGCGGCGTGGCGCGTGCTGCGGGCCGCGGGCATCGATGCGGCCCGCATCGTGATGCTGCCGATGCGAGGGCACGACACCCCCACGCCGCGAGAGCTGCTCGACGTGACGGGCGGGGAGCGCTTTGCCTCGATGAGCTGCCTGGGCGGCTGTGGGCGTTCGCCTCGCTTCGCGTCGATCGGTGCCGACAAGACGGTGGCCTGGTGCAGCTACACGCAGACGCGGCGGGTGTTGCCGAGCCTCGACCACGCAGGTCTGCTGGCGGCGCTGGATGGGCTGGGGCTGGCCTTCTGCGGCGACGACGGCACGGGGCCGCGCATGGTGGCGCAGAGCACGCCTTCTCGTGGCTAGCTGGTGGCCGCTCGCCGACGGCGCAGCCCGAGCAGCGCCATCCATGCCAGGGGCCACGGTGCTGCGGCGGGACTCGGCGCCACGGTGCACCCGGCCCCCCCTCCGTAGGTGACCACCAGGTCGCTGCCGGTGCAGTTCTGGTCGACCCCGTCGTCGGCGACCTCGGGTGCGCCGGGGAAGATGCTGGGGTCGGTGGGCGCACAGTCGTCGGCGTCGTCGACGCCGTCTCCGTCGGAGTCCGTGCCTGGCGCCGTGCCGGTGTCGGTGTCGCTTCCGATTGCCGTGTCGGTGCCGGTTCCAGTGTCGGATCCGATCCCTGTGTCGGTTCCGAACCCTGTGTCGGTTCCGATCCCTGTGTCGGTTCCGATCCCGGTGTCGGTGGGGCTTCCCCCCGGGTCGATGCCTTCCCACTCGGGCTCGTAGGCCCCGATGTCGGCTGTCGTGCCGTCTGGGTCGGTGGGCCCGCTGGGGTCTCCCGCATCTCGCAGGGGGCTACCCGCCGCGAGGTGGAAGTCACTGCCCTGGCAGTCGCCGGGCACGTAGCCGAGCACCTCGGGCGACGCGCCGGTGGAGACTCCGGCGCCTTCGGTGGCGACGGCGTAGTCTGCCGCGCTGTTGTCGAAGAACCACGAGTAGCTGAGGTCGACGCTCGTCGGCCCGTGGACGGCCGCGCCGGGGCTGGTGTTGGCCCAGACCAGGTTGTTGGTGAATGTGGCGGTGCCTTGGCTGTGGACTGCGCCGCCGAGCCCGCTGGCCGTGTTGCCGATGAAGTGGTTGTTCAGGACCGTGGCGTCGCCGGCTTGCACGGCCCCGCCGGTGTTGTCGGCCGTGTTCTCGCACCAGACGTTGTCGAGCAGCTCGATGGGGCTCGACGCGTTCAGCGCACCGCCGTCTCCCAGGGCATGGTTGCCTGCCAGCAGGGAGGTGCTCAGCCGAAACGCGGCTCCCGCTGCGTCGCAGGCGCCGCCGTCGGCGGCGCTGTTGTCGGTGAGGACGCTGTGGGTGACGGAGCAGTCGGCGGCGTTCTTGCAGTGGATGGCGCCGCCCGCCCCGTCGGCGTGGTTGTCGTTGAGGACGCTGTCGAGCACCACGAGTACGCCGTCGTTGGCTACGTGGATGGCGGCACCGCTGTCGGTGACCACATGGCCGGTCAACACGGCACGGGTGAGCGTGGCGGTGGCCTGCTTCCTCACGTACAGCCCAGCCCCCTTGGAGGTGGCACCGCCACCGCGGATGACGAGGTCGAACCCGTCGAGGGTGCCGCCGTCGTCGACCACGAGGTTTCGGTGCGAAAGCTGCCCGTCGAAGGTCAGCTCGCGCACCGTGACGGTGGCCGTTCCGTCGACGAGGAGGAACCCGTCGGCGGCCGACGTGCCTCGGAGCACCACCGTGTCGGGGCCGCTCGCGCTCTCGAGCACCAGGCTGCCCGCGCTGATGGTCACGTGGTCGTCGTAGGTGCCTGGATGGATCCGGACGATGTCGCCGCTAGCAGCACCTGCGACCGCGGCCGACACCGATGGGTAGGCCTGCCCGACTCCGACGTCGAGCGTGGCTGCGTGGGCGGTGACCGGTACCAGCCATCCAAGGAACACGGAGGAGAGGACCATGTTGACACCATAGCAAAGCTGCGGGCCTGGCCCTGCTCTCTTCGTTGGGGACTACCCTTGGGTCTGGCGAGGTGGAAGCTCCATGACGAAGCGGGCGCCTCCCAGCGAGTTGTGGCCTGACGCGGCCGTGAGGGTGCCGCGATGCCGCTGGGCGATGCCCTGGGCGATGGCCAGCCCGAGGCCGGTCCCGGGCCGCGGGCCCTTGCGGCCGCGCCCGGTGACGAAGGCGTCGAACAGGCGGCCGCGTAGCTCGTCGGGGAGCCCAGGCCCGTCGTCGTCGATGGTGATGCGGACGGGACGGCTCGCCACGATCTGCACATGCACCCGCGTGGCTCCCGCGAGGCCGGCGTTGTCGAAGAGCACGCTGAACAGGCGCAGCAGCTGGGTGAGGTCGGCATCGACGGTGGCTTCGCCCTGCACATCGATGGTAAGGCCCACCCCCAGAACGCTCAGAACCTGGCGCACTTCGGACGCCGCCATCTGGGCCGTGGCGGCGAGGTCGACCTCACGAAGCCGCAGCTCCTCGGGCCGGCCGTACTCGAGCAGATCGTCGGCGAACTCCGCGGCGCGCCCCACCTGGGTGCGGATCTCCTCGAGGACCTCGGGATCGGCGCCCTCACGCTCCAGCAGCGCGACACACCCATGGATGACGCCGAGGGGGTTGCGCACCTCGTGGGCGACGGCGGAGGCGAGGACTCCGAGCTCGGCCAGCCGCTCGGCATGCTCTGCACGGGCCTCGGAGGCCTCCAGCGCCCGCGACAGGCCCTCGGCGTCGCTTTGCTCGGGAAAGACCCAGCCCGCTAGCAGCGACCTCGCCTCGGCGATCAGCGGCTGCATCGTGAGGGTGAGCACGAACAGCAGGGCCATGGCCTCCCACGACCACCCCGCGGGCCCCTGCACCACTGCGACGAGGGCCAGCATCCAGCTGGCCGACAGCAAGGCGGCGAGCACGGTGTAGCGGCCACTGCGCTCGACGAAGCGACCGAAGGTCGGCAGGCTATCGGAGCGAATGGCGTAGGTGAGCAGACCGATGGACAGCAGCATCACGTACAGCCCGAGGGGGCTCCACACATCCGCGAGGGACAGGAGGTTGTTGATGGCGCCGCCGGTGTGGGTGGTGACCCCGGCCAGCCACAGGTAGGTGCGCCGCTGACCGCGCTCGGGGGCCCACGCGAGCAGGGCGAGGGGCACCACGCTCACCAGGCCCGACAGCGTGAACATTGGCCAGAACAGCACCCCGGGCGTGCTGCCGCCGTCGGCGAGGTACAGGCCGCCCACAGCCAGGCTCGATCCGAGCATCAACGCCCCCAGGGCGTAGGCGATGGGCACCGCAGGGGTGGTCCACCTCAGCTCGCGGGCGGCCGTGTGCAGGTAGGTGGCGGGCACGAAGAAGCCGATCATGAGCAGCCGCTCGCCGAGGTCTCGGGTGCCGGGAAGCTCGGCGAGCAGGATGGCGGTGGACCACGCGGTCAGCGACAGACAGTGCAAGGCGAGGGGCCAGCGCTGGCGGTCGCGGAGGAGCAGCCCGACCCCGAGGGTGCCGGACAGCACCAGCAGGGGAAGCAGCGAGGGCAGGGTCCAGGGGCTCACGCCGGCAGTGTAGTCGGCGGTGACGACGCGGTGATCTGTTGGACCTCGCGGGTGCCGTCGATGGCCGCCACGAGCTCGGCGAGCTGTCGGCCCACGCCCTCGACGGTGCCCCCCTGGAAGCGGGCCAGCTGCACCCGAGTCGACAGCTCTTCGATGTGTGCGAGGCTGGTGGCGAGCTCGTCGTGGAGGCGGTCGCGGAGGGCGACGAGGGCCTCGACGTTGCGCAGCCGTCGCTGGTGGACCGGCTGGTCGGGGCCATCGCGGGTAGCGGCACGGCGCAGGGTCGGCAGGTCGTGCTCGGGCCTCGCGACCTCGGCCTGCAGAGCCGTGAGGCGGGCGTCGAGGTCGTCGAGCCCTCGCTGCAGGGCAGCGACGGTGTCGGCGAGCTCGGGCGCCCAGGCCATGAGCACCTCCTCGAGTCTGGCCACCGTCGGGTGGCGGGCCGAGGTCGTCGACGCGGCGGGCGCGGTGTCGTAGCGTGCCGCGGGGTCAGCCAGCAGGGAAGGCAGCCACAGAGGCCACAGCAGGGTGGTCCACACGCGCACCTCGCCGTGGTGGCGGTAGCTGGCGACGGCGACGCCGACACCGAGCAACAGGTACAGGAACATCAGCTCGGGCACGCGCATGGCGGCCTCCCAGGCCCTACAGCAGGGCCAGCAGACGGTAGGCGGTCACAGGGGCGGTGCACACGAAGGCACCGGCCCACCACAAGGTGAGGAAGCGGCCGGCACCGACCGGGTAGCGGACGCCACGCACGCGCCCCATCCGGGTGAAGCTTCGCGTGAGGCCCGTGAGGCCGGGCAGGGCGCACAGCATGGGCAGGGCGTTGCCGGCGAGGACGACGCCGTCGGGGAGGTCTCCGCCGAGCATCCACAGACCCAAGCAGGCGGCGACCCACAGCGGGAGGACGGCGGCGAGCACGACGCTTCCGACGGCCTGCACCCGCACGAGCTCGAGGGCGATGCGCCACGCCGGGGGGGTGATGCCGAGGACCACGGTGTGAAACCAGTAGCCGGGGAGGCCGGCGCAGATGGCGAGGAAGTAGCCGCCCGACAGGGCGAAGGCCCAGCGCACGGCGAGGTGGCCCCCTTCCAGCAGGGGGCTGCCGCCAAAGGCCGACCACAGGATGCCGGTGCACAGCGCCTGGGCGACGAACCCGCCGACCACGAGGCCGATGAGCTGGGGCAGGACGCGGGCCGCCTCGTCGGGGGAGGCGACGGCGGCGTCGACCGCGAGCTCGTCGCGCAGGAGCAACAGGGGAAGGGGGTCTTCGAGGCGCACTTCTGGGACGGGTGCGAGGGTGGGGTCCAATGGGATCGACATGACGGACTCCTAGAAGGTGGCGAGGTCGAACAGGACGGCGAGCTCGAGGAACAGGGCTCCGAACAGGCTGATCCACACGACGTGCAGCAAGCGGAGCGGCTCGAGGGCGGCCATGGTGCGCAGGAACACGATGATCGAGGAAAACCCGATGCCGAGCAGGACCATGCCGTTGATCAGCACGCGCGGGTCCCAGCCGGCCGTGCTCCAGGTGTGCTCCATCAGCGCAATGACCGGGATCGAGGCGACAAAGCAGAGTCCACCGAAGTTCACGGTGACCAGGGTGGCGTAGGTGGTGCGACGCCACGGGAGGCTCGAGCCGGTCAGGGCCCCGAGGATGACGAGGCTGGGGACCGCCAGGGTCCAGGCACCGCCGGCAGCAGCGACGGCAGCAACGGCCCCGCTGGCGAGGGCGCCGAGTCCGTCAGCGGCGTGGATGGCACCGCCCCACGTCGCGATGGCGGCGGTGGCGGTAGCGGCCAGGGTGGTGGCGTGGGCGAGGGGCGGGTCGCGCTCGGCGACGGCTCCCTCAGGGTTGATGACCGCGTCGGCGATGAGCACGGGGTCCTCCGGGCTGGGGTGTGCCCTGGGACCTTGCGAGGGCTGTGCCGCGCTCCAGCAACGGAACAACGCGGCAAACCAAGGGGTGGCTGTCCACAGCGTGGACAGGCGCGTCCATCGCGTGGTGCTACGGGTGGGGTGCGAACATCCAGCTGTAGGCGTCGGCCAAGACCGGCACACCGTGACGCAGCAACGCCAGGCACTCATCGGTGGCCATGGACGGGTGGAAGTCGGTGGGGCCACAAGAGGGGCGGGCACCGGTCACGTACACCTGTCCGGTGGCGAGGGGGCCGGCCGGGTCGCTCGGATCGTCGACGGACGCGATGTCGACGGTGTCGCGCTCCGAGCGGATCATCCCGAAGGCGACAAAGGTCTCGAGGCTGTAGAGCATGGCTAGCTCTTGCAGGTGCACGGCCCCCCGCTGGCGGTCGCTGGGGGTGGCGCGAGGCTCGCTCGTCCACGGTGCGGGGACAGCGAGCGCATCGGCTTGTTCGGGCTGGGTGGCGGTGGCCGTGGTCAGGGAAGGGTCGCATCCCCACTGTGCCTGTTGTGCGGGGGGCAGCTCGCCGCACAGGACCGCTCCAGCGCCCTTCGACAAGTAGACCGCCCGGGCCAGCTCGTGGTCGCCTGCGAGCAAGCCGCTGTGCCCGCCCCCCTGCGACCACCCGCCGACTCCGATGCGCGACCACTGCAGGGCGGTGCCTTCCTCGTCGAGGAAGCGCTCGAAGCCATCCTCCGGGAACGCCTCGGCGAGCCACTGGACCGCGCGTACGGTGCGGTGGACGATGGCGTCGTGGTCGGGCACGTCGATGCAGGCGCTGTCGTGGGTCGACCGGCCGTACAGCGCCTCCCGTCGCGCGGACTCGTCGCACGCCACATCGTCGCGCCGGCACCCGGCGACCACACCATCGTTGCACGCTGCTTCGATCGACAGGGTGTTGTCGTAGGCCAGCGTCAGGGTCGGCGTTCCGTGGAACGCCGCGAACTGCGCGATCCAGTCGAAGCTGGAGGTCTGGGCGCCCGTGCCGGGGAGGAAGACGAACAGCTCGCCGGAGGGCGGCGCCACGACCGGCAACGTCAGGACGTGGGCTTGGTAGGTGTCGTCGAACCGGTCGCTGATCACCTCGCCGGGGCCGGCGGTCGCACTGGGCCGAACCTCGTGGCGGACCACCTGCACCGGCACGAAGTGCGCCTCCCCTACCGGCTTTGTGCAGGCCGACAGGCACAGGATGACGACGGTGGAGAGGAGGTGCTGGTGGCGATCTGGGTAGGTCATGGCGCCCGTGCCTCGTCGGGGGTGAGGTAGGTGGCCCGCTTGCGCTTGCGCTGCCTCTCGCTCAGCCTCGGGTACAGCCACTCGCGGTAGCGGGCCAGACCTTCCCCGCAGCCGAGGGCGACGGGGTGTCGGTCGGTAGACCGTTCATAGCGAGCGGCGCGCCCGATGGCGTAGTCGAGGGCAAAGCCGGCCAGGGTGGCGCTGCTCATGGTCGTGTAGTGGCGCACGTGCTCCAGCTCGTGGTCGAGGATGGCGACGACGGCATCGGGGGGAGGTGGGTCGGCGAACAGCGCGGTGCTGTAGTGCACGCGGTAGGTGCGGCGGGCCGGTCGGCGGAGCAGGGTGCCGGGCGAGATGTCGGCCTTGAAGAACACCGTGTCGGACCGCATCGGGCGCACCACGACCTCGTACCCGTCGAGCTCGGGGTGGGCCTGGCGCGTGGTCGCGACCCAGGTGGCTACCTGGGCCTCGTCGAAGGCCACGTGGGGGGGCGCAGGACAGGCCAGCCCGCTGAGGTCGGCGGGCGGGCGGGGCCGGGGGCCACAAGCCGCCAGCACCAGCAGGCCCCAGGCCGCCCTCACAGCACCTCGAGCAACTGCTCGGCGGGCCGCCCGACCCGCGCACCCTTGTCGGTGATCAAGATCGGGCGCTGCAGCAGGCGATTGTTGGCAGCCATGGCGTCGAGCAGGTCGCTGTCCGAGATGGACTTCGGGTCGATGCCCTGCTTCTTGGCGTCGCGGGCTCTCAGCATGTCGTGGGCGCTCATCCCGAGGCGCGACAGCACCTCGACGAGCTCCTCACGGGTCAGCGGGTCTTTGGTGTACTCGCGGTAGGTGACCTCGAACGAGCGTTCCTTGAGCAAGGCGACCGCCTTGCGGCACGCGCTTCAAGTGCGGGTGCAGATCAGCGTAGACATGACGACTCCTGGGCATGGGCATGGGCATGGGCAGGGTTGGCTGCCGAGGGGCACCATACACGCCAGCCGCTCCCGCCGACCGCCCGTTGCCGGGTGGGAGGCACGGGGTCAGCCGGCCGAGACCCACCGGGGAACCGCCGCTGTCTCCGCGGGCCGCATCACGCCGAGTCCCAGGTCGATCCCTGCTGGCATGCGCACGCCCCGAGCGGGAATCCAGACGGCTCCGCCCGTGGTGACGAACACGGCGACGTCGGGTTCTTCGTGACGCCGCACGTCTCCTTCCCGTGGGAGGAGACGGTTGAGGTGCACCAGCACCCGGTGCGCCAGTCGTGGCTCTCCCGCGCGGTCGAGGAGCAGGCTTCTCGGGTAGTAGCCCCGATCGTGGTCGACCCACCCGTCGAGGTACAGCTCGCGTTGGGGGAAGGCCAGCGCCGTCACCAGCGCCTCGGCCACGCGGCACGCGACGGCTACGTCGTCGTCGAACCGACGGTTCTCTGCCGCCCGCGGCAGCTCGACCAGGCACGTGCCCGTGACCGATGAGGACCACACGGAGCGGTCGGCGGGCACCCGAACGACGCCATGGGGCGGGCGCTCCTCCTCGGGGAGAAAGCCGAGGGTGGGGAAGTGGCTGAACCGTTCGCCGTCGCGGAGCGTTCCCCGGCCGACGGGAGCCCAGCTTCCTCCTTCGGCAGGGTGCGCTCGCGGCGTGATGTGCTCGAACACCGCGTCGGGCAGCTCCGGCGGTCGCTCGGTCCCGAAGAAGCGAGCGGTGAAGCCCTCGGTGGCGAGGGCCGCCAGCCGTTCCTGCGTGAGGGTGCACCGATGGTCGGCGACCGGCAGTCGCAGGCGACGCACCCCTGCCTCCAGCAGGGAGAGCAGCACCAGGTCGTCACGGGCCTGCTTGCGGCCGAAGGGATCGAGCCCGTCGGCCGGAATGTCGAAGGTGCGGTCCCACCGGTGCCTCAGGGTCACACCCAGTCGGTGGACAGGAGCCGCCCTGCGGCCCGACTGCAGTGGCTCGGCGGTGGCGTGCCCGTGACTCCGAACGATCTCGACCTGGCTCCCGGCCTCATCGACGTGCACGAAGGCAAGGCCCAGCTTGTGGGTGTCGTCGCGGCCGAAGGCCCTACCCGGGCCGATGGCGGACATCTCGCTGAACCCGGGGCGCACGAAGGCCGTGGACGGCAGCAACCAGTGTCGCTGTGCGACATGCCAGAAGAAGTGATGCACGTGGCCACAGAAGGTCGCCTCGGCCCCCTGCAGCAGGCCGAGGAGGCGACTTCTGGCGGGCTCTCCGAGGTTGTCGTAGTGCTCGGGTTCATCGGGACTGAGCAAGAAGGGTGGGTAGTGCACGAAGGCGAACCAGCGTCGCCCCTGCAGCGCGGCCACCTGGTCGTCGAGCCAGGCCCACTGGGCATGCTCCTCCTCACTGCCCGTGTTCATCACCGGCGCGTCGAGCAGGAGCATGGCGCACCCCTCGTGGTCGAACCGTTGCCACAGCGGGCCCCATCGCTTTCGGAACGCGACCCGATGGGCAGGGTCGGCAGGCACCGGGGTGGTGGGCTTGGGCTTGTCGCCGATGTCGTGGTTGCCGGGAACGACGTAGAAGGGGCAGGGGAGCTGGCCGTACAGCGCCTGGGCGACATCGAGCGCGTCGTCGTGGGCCGCCAGGCCAGGCACCGGATGAGGCACATCGCCGACGTGGATCACGAACGCGGGCTTGGCCTGCTGCAGCATGCGCACAACGTGGGCGTTGCGCTCGTTGAACAGGCGGTCTTCGTCCCACGCAGCCTGCTCTGGCACCCCCGGCGGGTGGAAGTGGCTGTCGGCGATGACGGCGAAGGTGAACGGGGTCATGGGCTCGCACTCGGAGTGGGTGGGCGAGACTATCGCGCCGCTGCCTTGACCCACGCCTGCGCGGTAGGCCCAAGGGCGGAAGGGCCTGTGGGAGCGCCAGGCGGATACACTGCGCCGTGGCCACGACGACCGAAGCGCCTTCGCCGACCAATACCTGGGACTCCCGGGCCACGATTCGTGATCCCGCCGATGACGAAGCGCTCCTGGAGGGAGTGGGCGACGCCGCTGCCGATGCCCCAAAGGGGCTGGAGCTGCGGGGCACCCTCGGTGAGGGGGGGATGGGCGTGGTCCACCTGGCGGTCCAGCGCAGCCTGCAGCGGGAGGTGGCGGTCAAGACGGTTCGGGCCGCGGTGGCCTCACCGGTCGCCAGCCATCGCCTGCTTCAGGAAGCCTGGGTCACCGGCTCCCTGGAGCACCCGAACATCGTGCCCGTCTACGACCTCGGGCACGATGACGAGGGCCAGCCCCGCCTGGTGCTCAAGCGGATCGAGGGGGCGCTGTGGTCGGAGCTTCTGCGCGATCCCTTCGCGGTTCGTGAGCGCTTCGGCGTCGGCGATCCCCTCGAGTGGCACCTGCGCACCCTCGCCCAGCTCTGCAATGCCGTAGCGTTTGCGCACGACCGAGGGGTGATCCACCGAGACCTGAAGCCCGAGAACGTGATGGTCGGGGCCTACGGCGAGGTCTACCTGCTCGACTGGGGGCTGGCGCTGCCCCTCGATGAACGCGGCGAAGCGCATCCCTCCCGCCGGTCGCCGCAGTCGTTCTCGGGATCGCCGGCCTATCTGGCCCCCGAGCAGCTGGGATCGAGCGAGCGCGCGCTGGGTCCCCATACCGATGTGTACCTGCTCGGAGCGATGCTGTTCGAGATCCTGCACGGTCACCCCCCTCACCTGGGCAGCAGCCTCGCCGAGGTCCTGCGTGCGGTGGCGCACGACGCGCCGGTCATCGACGAAGCCCTCCCGACCGCCCTGCGCCGCCTCCTGAGGCGTTGTCTGTCACCAGATCCGGCAGCTCGGCCAGCGTCTGCGGAGGCCCTTCGGCAGGAGCTCGTCCGCTACCTGGAGCTGCGCCATGCGGAGCAGCTGGCGGCCAAGGCCGCGCGCCAGCTCGAGGAGCTCGAGGAGCTCGTGGGGCAGCCATCTGCTGACGAAGCTCGGCTGCGCGACCTGCTGGGGGCTTGCCGCTTCGGCTTCGACCAGGCGCTGGAGGTAGACCCCGACCACGTCGAAGCCCGTGACGGGCGGGCGCGGGCCCTGACCGCTGTGGCACGACGGGCCCTCGCAGCTGGCGATCTGGGGGCGGCCGGCCTGTTGGTCGACGAGCTCGGCACCGATGCCCCCGCCGACCTGAGCGACGCGCTGTCGAAGGCCCGACAGCAGGCAGCGCGCACGGCGGCTCGGCAGGCGAGGGTGGCGAGGCACCACGACGCGACCATCGACGTGCGGCAGCGCGTCCTTTGGCTGGTCGTCATAGGGCTGATCTGGACGCTGACCCCGGTGGTGTCCTTCTGGCCGCTGGGCGTGGCTCCGACCTGGTTCGGCGCGCTCATCGCGGGGGGCTTGTTTGGCGCGATGGCCCTTGCCGTGGTGCTCGGGCTGTCGCGCGGGGCGGAGTCCACCCAGGCCAATCGAGTGCTGAAGGGGGTGGTCTCGGTCGCTCCGCCGTCGTATGCCTTGGCGATGATGATGGGTTGGCAGCTGCAGCTCGACCCCGGCGAGGCCCTTGCCATCGCCTTGTGCAGCTGGTCGGTGATGTCGATGCTCGGCATGGTGTGGTACGGCGTGGCCATCGTCGGCATCCCGCTCACCTACGCGGTGGCCGCGAGCCTGAGTGCCGCCTACCCGACCTGGGCGCCCGTGACCTGGGGGGTGGCGAACCTCGGGTTCGCCATCACCATGGTGGTCTACCGTCTGCCGACGCTGCGCGCCGCGGCTCGACGCAGGTGAGCTGGCGCGACGCGTACCGGCACGGGAGTCTGCTGTTGCTGCCTCCGCCCGATCTCGGGCGGCTGGTCGACGGGCTTCGCCGGCGCTACGACCCGGCGTCCCACCGCGTCTGCCGCGCCCATGTGACCCTGACCCAGCCGTTTGTGCAGGCCGTGAGCGACCTGGCGCTGGCACGTGTAGAGGAGGTCGTGGCGAGCCACCCGCCGATGGTCCTGTCGTATGGCCCTGTGGAGCGGCTCGGTGGGTCGGTCGTGGTGTTTCGGATCGAGCCGCGCGCAGAGGTGCTGGCGCTGCGGGAGGCGCTGCATTCCTTGGGGTTGTTCAACCTTTCGCTACCGTTCACCAAGGGCTTCGTCCCCCACATGACCATCAGCGAGCGAGAGGTGGAGGGGCCGCTGCGGCCGCTGGAGGGCCTGCCTCCCGCGAGGGCGGAAGGGAGCTTCCTGTGCAGCCGGGTCGACCACCTGGTGCCAGACGATGGGTTCGTGTTTCGACCGCGTCGTTCCTTCCTGCTGGGGCTGGCGCGGTCGGGCTGTGGTCGTGGCTAGGGGTGCCGGATGGCCATCAGCCTCGGCTCCGTCATGTCTTCCATCGACCAGCGCAGCCCCTCCCGACCGAAGCCCGAGTCCTTCACGCCGCCATAGGGCATGTGGTCGACCCGCCAGCTCGGGATGTCGCCAATGAGCACGCCGCCCACTTCGAGCACCTCCCACGCCTTGTGTGCCTTGTACAGGTCGCGGGTGAACACCCCGGCCTGTAGGCCGTAGCGGCTGTCGTTGACCTGCTCGAGCGCGTCGTCGAAGTCGGAGAACCGGCTCAGCACCGCCAGCGGCCCGAAGGCCTCCTCCTGCACGGCCTTACAGTGCCCCGGCACGTCTTCCATCACCGTCGCCTGCAGCATCTTGCCGTCGAGGCGACCGCCGCAGAGCACACGGCCGCCTGCGTCTTTCGCGTCTTCGATCCAGCCGTGCAGCCGACGGGCCTCCTTCTCTGAGATCATCGGCCCGATGAACGTGTCTTCGTCTCGGGGGTCGCCCGCCTTCAGGGCCCGTGCCGCAGCGACGAAGCGGGCCTTGAGGTCGTCGTAGACAGCCTCGTGCACCAGGATGCGTTGGACTCCGATGCAGCTCTGCCCCGACTGGTAGAAAGCGCCGATGACGAGCCGCTGCACCGCGTCATCGAGGTCCCAGTCACGATCGACGATGCACGCAGCGTTGCCGCCGAGCTCGAGCACGACCTTCTTCTTGCCCGCCTTGCTCTTCAGCATCCAGCCGACATCGGGGGAGCCGGTGAACGACAGCAGCTTGATCCGCTCGTCGGTGGTGAACAGGTCGGCGCCGTCGCGACGGCACGGCAGGATGCTGAAGGCCCCCTTCGGCAGGTCGGTCTCGGCGAGGACTTCGCCGATGAGCAGCGCACCGACGGGCGTGAGGCTCGCGGGCTTGAGCACGAAGGGGCAGCCCACCGCCAGGGCAGGGGCCACCTTGTGCGCGGCGAGGTTGAGGGGGAAGTTGAACGGGCTGATGAAGCTGCACGGCCCGATGGGGAAGCGCTTGACCATGCCCTCGTAGTTCGCGGCCCGTGCCGAGATGGCCATCTCCATGACGGTGCCATCCATCCGCACCGCCTCTTCCGCGGCGTAGCGGAAGGTGTCGATGAGCCGGGTGACCTCGCCGCGGCTGTCCTTGATGGGCTTTCCGGCCTCGATGCACAGGCTGTCGGCGAGCTCGTCGTAGCGCTCCTGGAAGCGCTTCACGCAGTGCATCAGCACGTCTTGCCGCTGGTAGGCCTTCATCGCCCGCATCGGCGCGCAGGCGGCCTCGGCGGCGCCGATGGCCTCCGAGATGGCGGCGGGGTCGGCCATGGCCACCCGGGTGACGACCTCGTCGGTGAACTTGTCGGTCACCTCGAGGTCTTCGTTGGGCTGCCGAGGCTCGCCGGCGAGCCAGTACGGGTAGCGTTCGTCGAGCATGAGGGCCTCCCTGGTGGACTGGGTGTAGCGCATCTCGTCGGCTGGCTGGTACGGCCCGCGCCATTCCGCTGCGCTCACGAGGCATTCGAGCGGTGGGACCCTACCAGGGCGGTCGAAGGCCGCCGCGTTTCCGGCTAGGGTGGGGCATGATCCTGTTCACGCTGTCGACGGCGCTGGCCGTCCCATCCCTCGACGAGCCGCTCCGCACCGGCGCGAGCCTCGCCGCCGACGCCGCGGTGGTCATCGGGGTGGAAGACTACGCCTTCGTGCCCGACGTGCCCTTTGCCCGGCGCGACGCGCACCTGGTGCACGATCTGCTGGTCTACACGGTCGGCGTGCCGGCCGAGCAGGTGCAGCTGCTCACCGATCCGAGCCGCGAGCAGATCGAGCGCGCCCTCGATGTCGCGTCGGCTCAGGTGCAGACCGGTGGCACGCTGTGGGTGTACTTCGCTGGCCACGGCGCCGCCGCGGTCGACGATGGCGCCCGCATCGTGCTCGGGGTCGACGTGCAGGCCGACCCCGCGGTGTTCGAGGCCCGCGGCCTCGAGATCGACGATCTGGCACCCGAGCTTCCGGGGGTGCGCACGGTTGCGCTCCTCGACACCTGCTACGCGGGCGTGGGCCGTTCGGGCGGGGAGCTGGTGACGGGCAAGCGCTTCGCTGTGCCTGCGTGGGCCACCGAGCCCAGCGCGGGTCGCATCGTGTGGAGCGCGGCGAGTGCCAACGAGCTGGCGAGCCCCCTCCCTGCGGTCGAGCATGGCGCCTTCACCTGGCTCGCGGTGGGCGCGCTGCGGGGCTGGGCCGACGGCGAGCTCGACGGCGTCTCCGACGGCGAGGTGGCCCTGGCGGAGGCGGAGGCGTGGGTCGGGCGGGCGCTGCGTGGTGCACCGCTCAACCAGCAGCCTGAGCTGGTGGTGGCCGAGGTAGACCGTGGCGTCGTCCTCACCCGCGGCAGTGAGCCGGCCCCCCGGCTGCCGTCGTCGCTGTGGGACGCCGAGCGAAGTGGCCCGGTCGCGGCCCCCGCGAAGCCGGTCGTCTCGGAGGCATGCCCGTGGGCCGAGCCGCCACAGGTCGAGGCGACGATGACGACCGTGACGGTGAACGGCGAGCTGTTCCTCGTGTCTGGCAAGGCCGCTCGCAACAGCTTCCGCGCTCTGCTGCAGGCCTGCGGCTACGAGATCGCCGACGACCGGTTCCGCAGCTGGCGGGCCACTCGGCGCACCACCAACGCAACGATCTATCCCTTTCTGAGCCTGTCGGGCGTGGCGCCCGCACTCGCAGGCACGCGTCGAGTCGAGTTCGAGCGCGCCTTGGAGAGCGGCCGCTGAGCTGGCTCCTCGACCGACCGGCGGGCCCCGCCGCTGGCTGGCTGTACCGCGGCTACGCGCTGGCCGTGTGGCTGTTCGCGGGCAAGACCTACGCCTCGGCCGACGCGGAGCTGCTGTGGTCTGCTGGCGCCTGGGCGCTGCACCTGCTGGCGGCGGCGGCCCTCGGGCTCCTCGTCGCGGGCCCTCGGCGCTGGCTGCTGGTGCTCTGCAGTCTCGCTTCGCTGCGCTGCATCGTGTCCAACCATCGACCCGACGAGCCGCTGAGCTGGTTCCCTGCGGCGGAGTGGCCGCTGCTGCTGGCCCTTCCCCTCGGCGGGTTGCTGCTGGCGACCGACCCGGGCGTGCAGGCGTGGTTCCGGTGGGCCGGGTCGACCTCGCTGGCGTTCACCGGCCTGCACAAGCTGAACACGGACTGGTTCGACCCGGCCGTGACCTGCCACCGGCTGGCGGAGCGCCTGCACACCTGGTGGGGGCTGCCCGAGGCGCTGCACCAGTCGGTCCCGCCGGGGGCCGTGGTCGCCTTGGAGCTGGCGACCCCGCTGGTGCTGTGGCGGTGGCCGAGGGTCGGGCTGCTGCTCGCCGCGTCGCTCCTGGGCCACTTCGTGGGCATCGGCGCGACCGCGCTGTCCTTCCTGCTGCTGGTGACGGCCACCAGCTTTCTGCCCGCCGAGGCCTTCCAGCGTCTGGGGCGGCCGGTCCACGGCGGGCCGGCGCTCGTGGCGGCGGCCGTGGCCGCATGGGCGTGGCAAGGCCCGTGGTCGGGTCCACAGTATGCGGTGACGTACGGGCTGTTCGCGTGGGTGGTGTCGTGGGGGCTGGGGGAGCTGGTGGCCCACGGGGCCGGGGTGACGGCGCCCGCGCTGCCCGAACGTCGCGGTGTGCTGGGGCTGGCCATCATCGCGTGGCTGCTCAACGGGCTCGCTCCCTACAGCGGCCTGAAGTTTCAGTACAGCTTCGCGATGCTCAGCAACCTGCGGGTCGACGACGACCGGCACAACAGCCTGTTCGTGCCCGCCGGGCTGCGCTGGGCGCCCGATCCGTACGTGCACGTGAGCGCGGCGAGCTACCGCGACGCGGCGACAGGGCGACCGCTGAGCGGAGGCGTAGTCCAACCCGATCTGTTCACCCCTCATGCGCTGCGGGTGCAGCGCGACGTGGCCCGACAGGTGGGCGAGGTGCTCACCTTCGAGGGCACGTGGCAGGGGCGGCGCGTCACCCACGACGATCTCGACACGCTCCCTGGGGCGCCGCTGTTCCGCGACCGACTGACCCGGGGGCGGGCCCAGGAGTGCGTGCACTAGCGATCGAGGGTCGTACCTCCCGTTTCCCACAAAGCTATGCAGGGGCTTCGTCCTGGAGCTCTCCTTGCTTTCGACCTCATCGCATCGCTTTCGCCTCCTGGGCCGCGGCACCCATCCCGTGGTGGACTCCGCCGCCGACCTCAGCCGCCTGCCAGAGCTCGACGATGCCCACTGGGTCGCGACCGCGGCGCCCATCGCCACGTTGCGCGGCGACCCTGCGTTCTACCGGGCCCTCGACCGAGACGCCGACGGGCGCATCCGCTCCGACGACGTGCGGGCGGCCACGACCTGGCTGTTCGAGCACCTCGACGCCCCCGATGCCGTGGAGCAGGGTCACACCACCTTGCGTCGCGAGGCGCTGCGCGTAGACGCTACCGACCACGCACGCCTCCTCCGGGCCTTCGGCCACGTGGCCGGGCAGGTCGAAGAGGTCGGCCTCGAGTCGGTCCGCAAGACCATCGCCGAGGAGGAGGCGAAGGGCCTGTCGGCCAAGGGCCGGGTGCTGCCCACCGCCGCGGGGCGTGACGACGTCCGCGAGATGCTGGAGGCGGTGGTGACCGCCACCGGTGGGGTCCCCCATCCGAGCGGCGAGGCCGCTGTGGATCGCGACACCCTCACCGCCTACGGCGAGGCGCTGCGTGGCTGGCTGGCGTGGGAGGCGCTGGGGGCCGCGGAGGCGACCCGTCCGCTCGGTGAGGCCACGGGTGCGGCAGCAGATGCCGTCGAGGCCGTCGCGGCCAAGGTGGACCAGTACTTCCTGTTGTGCGACGCGGTGGCCCTCGACCCCAACCTCGCGCCGGCCACGCGGGTACAGGCGGCCGACGCCGACCTGCTGGAGCCCACGGCAGCCCAGGAGCTCCTCGCCCGCGCGCCCGTGGCTCCGCCCCGACCCGAGCCCGTGCTCCGCCTCGACGATGCCCTCAATCCTGCCTTCCGCGCTGCGATCGAGCGGCTGTTCTCGGCCGCCGCCCAGCCGCTGCTCGGCGCGGGCGAGGCCCTCTCTCGAGACGCGTGGCGGCAGCTGCAGGAGCGGCTCGCCCCCTTCGTGGCGTGGCGTGAGGCGACGCCCGCCATCGCGTCATCGGGCCTCGACCTCGACGCCGTGAGGGGCCATGTCACCGACACCGATCGCCTGGCGGAGGTCGATGCGCTGCTCCAGGCGAGTGTGGCGGGCGCCGTGGCGGTCGACAGCCTGCGCCTGCTCGAGCGCCTGGTGCTGCTGCAGGCGCACCTGCTGCGGTTCGCCAACAACTTCGTGGCGCTTCCCGAGCTCATGTCGGCCGACGCCAAGGGGCTGATGGAGCAGGGCCGACTGGTGATGGATGGCCGGGTGTTCGATCTGGCCCTGCGGGTCACTGACCCGGCGCGGGCCGAGACCTTCGGCAAGATGAGTCCCATCTTCGTGATGTACGTGAAGGTGGGTGCCAAGGCGGGGGAGTGGACCGACGAGCTCGCCGTTCCGGTCACGGCGGGAGAGCGGGGCCACCTGGTCGAGGGGAAGTGGGGGGTGTTCTTTCCCACCGAGGGCGGCGAGCTGCACGCTCAGGTGCGCGCCATCGCGTCGAGCCCCATCTCCATCAAGGAGGCGGTCTTCGCCCCGTTCCGCACGCTGTCGAAGGCCATTCAGGCGGCTGCCGACAAGGCCGCCACCAGCAAGACCAGCGCGATGGAGGCCTCGGTCTCCGAGGCCGGATCCGAGGTGGCACAGACGGCGCAGGTCCCTGCGCCACCGGCCGAGGCTGCGCAGCCCTCCGCCGAGGCTGGGGCACCGTCCTCGTCGTGGGCAGGCCAGCTGCCGCTGCTGCTGGCGGGAGCCGGGATCGCGCTGGCCGCCGTCGGGTCGTCGCTGGCCTATGTGGTCGATGTGGTGAGCCAGGCGGCCGGCAGCCTCGCGTCGGCCATGCTCGGTATGGGGCTGCACCTGATGCTGCCCACCAGCGCCCAGGGGGTGGCGGTGGTGCTGGCCCTGCCGCTGGCCCTGCTCCTCCTGCTGGTCGGGCTGCTCGTGGTGCCCTTCCTCATCTACGCCATCCCGGTGGCGTTCGCGACCTGGTTGCGCCTGCGTCAGCGCGACCTGGGCGTCATCCTGGAGGGGGCAGGCTGGGCCGTGAACGAGCGCCTCATGCTGGAGCGCAGCCACGCCGTTCGGCTCACCCGTCGGCCGCTGGTCAGCCCGCGGGATCTGACCCGGTAGGTGCGGGTGTGCCGGATGGGACAGTTGTGTGTGCCTTTTGGCGCACACAACCTGCCGAGCCGTCACTCCCAGGCAGCGCCGGGCGTGTGGTGGGGGCGCTTGAGCACCGAGCGGCTCTGCAACACGCCGAGCAAGGCCTTGTCGGCATCCTTGACGGTGACGATGCCGACCAGCTCGCCGTTGTCGAGCACCGGAGCGCGTCGGACGCCGTGGGTGCGGAGGGTGTCGATCACCTGGAACAAGTCGGCGCCCCGGGCCACCGACACGACCGGCGTGCGCATCGCGCTGGCGACCGAGCCGACGGGCCCACCGTTGAAGGCCGCGGCGGCCAGGCCACGAAGGGCATCGGTCTCTGACAGCATGCCGACCACCGCACCATCCCGCATCACGGGGACCCCGCTGAAACGCTTGCTCGACAGCTGGTGATACGCGTCGGCCAGATCCTGGTCAGCGTCGAGGGTGAACACGGTGGTCGACATCACGTCATCGACGACGGGCAGCTCGGCTTGTGACATAGGGGCCCCCTGGGTGCATGTGGGCCCTGCTGAAGCAGCTTCCATGCCAGGGCCGCGCTAGCCTTCGCTCCAGGAGGCGACATGGCTCACACGAACGGTCGCATGCGCATCGCCCTGTCCGGGGGGCCGGGCGGGGGCAAGACCACCGCCGCCGACCTGTTCCGCCGCGAGATCGGTGACCGCGTCGTGGTCGTTCCCGAGGCGGCGACGCTGCTGTTCGCAGGTGGGTTTCCGCGCACCGACGAGCCCGGTGCCCTGCGTGCCGCCCAGCGGGCGATCTTTCATGTGCAGCGCAACCTCGAGGATGCCCAGTCGGCTCGCTTCCCGGGTCGCATCCTGCTGTGTGACCGAGGCACCATCGATGGCGCGGCCTACTGGCCCGACACCCCCGAGGCCTACTTCGCCGAGCAGGGCACCACCCTCGAGGAGGAGCTCGCTCGCTACGACGCGGTGATCTTCTTCGAGACGGCAGCGGTGGGCGGGCTGTCGATCGAGGGAGGCAACCCGGTTCGCAACGAGAGCCTCGACACCGCGGTGGCCCTCGACCGCCACCTCCGCTCGCTGTGGATGCGGCACCCCAAGTTCGTCCACGTGCCGCACAACGCCTCGTTCTTCAAGAAGATCACCTTCGGGCTCGCCTCCATCGAGTCCATCGTGGCGCAGCTGCGGGCCGAGCACGAGGCCAACGGCTTCTAGCGGGGGCCTCCCGGCCGCTGCACCAGCTCGGCGACGAAGGCCGTGGCGGGGGCCCGCACCAGGTCGGCGGTGGAGCCCGACTGCACCACCCGCCCCGCCTCCAGCACGTGCACCTGTGCGTCGAGGGCCTCGAGGTCGCGAAGGTCGTGGGTGATCACCAGGGCCGGCACCGCCGCCCCTGCCAGGGACTCGGCGAGGTCGCGGCGGACGCGCTGTCGTGCCCTCGCGTCCATCGCAGCGAGGGGCTCGTCGAGGACCAGCAACGTGGGCTCGGCCACCAGCGCCCGCACCAGGGCGACCTGCTGGCGCTCGCCCCCCGACAGCCCGTCGACCGTGCGACTCGCCAGGCCTTCGAGGCCACGTGCGTGGAGTGCGTCGTACGCTCGGCCCCTTCGGTCGGCTCGAGGCCCGGACAGCCCGAAGCCCACGTTGTCGAGCACGTCGAGGTGGGGGAACAGGCCGCTGCCCTGGGGCAGGTAGCCGATGCCTCTGCGGTGAGGGGGAAGGTGGACCCCGCTCCGGGCGTCGGCCAGCACCTCGCCAGCGACGACGATGCGGCCGGACTGCAGCCGCTGCGCACCGACCAGGGTGCGTGCCAGCGTCGTCTTGCCCGAGCCGTTGGGCCCGACCAGGCCGACCGGGGCATGGCCTCCCGACAGCTCGGCGTGCACCCGCAGCGACCCGATCACCGTGTCGATGGTGGCGGACCAGCTCATGGGGCCCCCCGGCCCGGGACGGCCCGGACCCCGAGCAAGGCGACGAAGCCGAGGCCGAGCAACACCAGCGACAGGGCCAGGGCGACCTCGAGCCGGCCCTCCATGGCCGACAGGACCGCGAGAGGGAGGGTCTGCGTGACCCCTGGGAGGTTGCCGGCGAACAGCAGGGTAGCGCCGAACTCTCCGACCGCTCGCGCCCAGGCCAGCGAGGCCCCGGCCACCAGGCCCGGGGCCGCCAGCGGCAGCGCGACCCGCAGGAAGGCCTCGGGCGGCGAGGCACCCAGGGTGTGCGCCACGATCAGCAGATCGGGGTCGACGCGGCGAAAGGCGCTGGCCGCCGCCTGGATGTAGAACGGGGCGGCCACGACGACCTGGGCGACGACGACGGCGGGCTCGGTGAAGGGCAGGGCGAGGCCCACCGACGCGAGGGCGGCCCCCAGCGGCGCCTGGGGGCCCAGCGCGAGCAGCAGCCCGACACCCAGCACTGCCGGCGGCACCACCACCGGCAGGTCGACCAGGGCTCCGACGACCTGGGGCAGGCGCCCTCGGGACGTCGCGAGCCACCAGGCGAGGGGGGTGCCGGAGACGACGATCAGCGCCAGCGCGGTGAGGCTGGTGCGCAGCGTCAGCCACACGGCGGGCGCCACCGCCGGGTCGCGGGCCGCGGTGGCCAGGTCGCCGGCCGCACCGCCGACCAGCAGTGCGCCGACGGGGAGCACGAGCAGCAGCAACAAGGCCCCTGCGGCGAGGCGCCCAGCGACCGGTAGCCATCGGGTCACGGGAGGGGACGCAGGCCGTGGGTGCGCAAGATCGCCTGGCCCTCGGGGCTCCGGAGGGTAGCGAGCACCGCCTCGGAGGCGGGCGTGGGCGCCCCGACCGTGGCGAGGTGGTAGCGCACCTCGGGCTGCCACGACGCAGGGAGGGGGACGACCCGGAGCGGGGAGTCGACCAGGTCGCTGGCGTAGACGATGGCCGCGTCGGCCGCCCCGAGCTCGACCTTCGTGCGCACGAGGCGCACGTTCGACTCCCTCGACACGACCCGCTCCTCGACGGCCTGCCGCCAGGGCTGGCCTTCCTCACGGGCCGCCGCGTCGAGGGCGGCCAGGGTGTAGCGCCCGATGGGGGCGTCGGGCAGCCCGATGACTAGCCGCTGCGCCAGGGGAAGGTCGAGGGCGGTGCGCATGGGGCTGTCGGCCGCCACCGCCACCACGAGCTCGCCGGCGGCGAAGACCTCGCTGGGCCCGAGCCGCGCGCCAAGGGCCTGTATCGGGCCGGCATCGGCCACCGCCAGCAGATCCGCAGGCGCGCCGTGGCTCAGCTGCATCTGGAGGACCTGGCTGCCTGCGAAGACCAGCTGCACGTCGTGGTCGGGATGGGCGGCCTCGTGGTGGGCCTCCAGGTCGGCCCATGCGTCGGTGAGAGACGATGCGGCGAAGACCCGCACGACCTCGCGTTGGTCGGCGTGAGCGCAGCCGATGAGGCCGAGCAACAGCCAGGCCCTCATGTGTGCACCGTGGTGGCGTGGCCGGCCTCGCGCAGGTCGTAGCCGGGCAGGTGGCGTGCCTCGGCACGGAACGACGCGTGGCCCAGGGTGGCCAGCAGCTCCTCGACGGCGGCGCGCCCGAGCTGGTCACGACGCACCACCAGGTCGAAGCGTTCCTCGGCGAGGGGCAGGAAGTGCAGGCCGTGAGCCAGGGCTGCCGCCTCGATCGCCACGCCCACGTCGGCCACCCCCCACCGCACCATCCGAGCCACTTCGTCGTGACCGCTCGCGATCGCCACGGGGGGGGGAACGGGGGCGGGGGCGAGGAGCCGCTGCAGGAGCCGCTGGGCCCCTGACCCCTCGGCGCGCCCGACGATGCGCAGGCCGGCCCGTGCCAGGTCGCCTACGCCGCGCAGCCCCAGGGGGTTGCCGGGGGCGACCACGAGCCCCTGGTGCCAGCGGGTGAGGTGCAGCACCTCCCAGCGGGTCGACGCGGGCAGGTGGGCCTTCACTACGTCGCGATGCCCCCCGGGCACGTCGGAGCCGACCAGGTGCAGCCCGGCTACGTGGACGAGCCCATCGGCGAGCAGCTGCAGGGCACGCCCGCTGTCGGCGGCGAGCCAGGTGGCCCTGGGACCCCGCCCCCGCCGGCCCACGTGGTCGGCCAGCAGCCCGAGGAGGGGCGCGCAGCCCGCGACCAGGGCCTGGGATGCCAGGGCCTCCACGTCGGCCAGGGGGCGCACCCACGCGACCCCGCCCTCGACCCGCTGCACCACCGCGGCCGCTCCGCGATCCGCTGACGGCTGGGGGTGAGCGACCCAGCGACCATCCACCCGACCCAGGGCCACCCGCTGGCCGGGAGCCGGAGCGGCGAGGGTGGCGGGCACAAGCTCGTGATCGAGCTGGAACAAGGCCTCGACCGGACAGCCCAGCGCCCGAGCGAGGCGCAGCGCCACCGCCGTGGATGGCACCGAGCGACCGGCCTCGATGGCCGACAGGCCCTGGCGGGACAGCCCGATCCGGTCAGCGAGGGCCTGCTGAGTGAGCTGAGCCGCCTCGCGCCGGCCTCGCACCTGACTACGCAGCGCGTCGTCGCCCATCTCCGCCCCCGGCGTGCAGCGTAAGGTCTGCCTGTCATTGTGTCTAGCTGCCTTGTCAGACCTCGGCCGTGGGCTTGGCGCGGCCGCTGAGCGGGGTCCCAGTGGTATGGTTCCGGTCGCTGTCAGCACCCCTCGGGGCCCGCTGCCCCCACGGAGACACCATGAGCAACGAGGACCAACCCAAGCCGCCCGCCACCGGGGCAGCCCCCGCCCCTCGCGAGGATGCGCAGGCCGCGCTGCGGTCGGCCGAGGCCAAGATCCAGCGCCTCACCCAGCAGATGGAGCGCATGCGGCGCACGCTCAACACGCGGATGTCGGCGACCAAGCTCGCCATCGTGGTGGGAGTGGGGCCGGGCATCGGGCTGGCGACGGCGCGTCGCTTCGCGCGGGAGAACTACGCCGTCGCGATGGTGTCCCGCAACAAGCAGCGCCTGCTGGAGTACGAGGCGCTCATCGCCGATGAGGGGGGCACCGCGATCCCCGTCCACGCCAACGCGGGCAACCCTTCCTCGCTGATCAAGACGATCCAGGCGCTGACGCAGGATGTGGGGACGCCCGAGGCACTCGTGTACAACGCGGGCGTCTTCGTCCGTGGCTCGGTCGAGGGCACCACACCCGAGCAGTACCTCGAGGCCTACCATGTCAACTGCCTGGGAGCGATCGCCGCTGCCCAGGCGGTGCTTCCGGCGATGCGCAAGGCCCAGCGAGGCACCATCCTGTTCACGGGGGCCACCGCGGCCAAGCGTGGCTCGGCCGGGTTCTCCGCCCTCGCGACCAGCAAGGCAGGCCTGCGCATGTTCAGCCAGAGCCTCGCTCGCGAGGTGCAGAGCGAAGGCATCCATGTGGCCCACGTCGTCGTCGACGGCCTGGTCGACCTGGAGTCCACCCGCCAGATGGACTGGGCTTCCTCCCTGCCCGACCACGCGTTCATCTCCCCCGATGCGGTGGCCGAGGTCTACTGGCAGCTCCACCGTCAGCCGCGCTGCGCATGGACGCAAGAGCTCGACGTGCGGCCCCACGTCGAGGAGTTCTAGGGGCGCCGCCGACACCTCCTGGGCCTCAGGGCGCGACCACCTCGCTGGGGGGGCCGTCGGCCACCAGGTTGCCGTCGACCATCCGCAGCACCCGTCGACACCGCCTGGCGATGCCATGGTCGTGGGTGACGATGAGGAAGGTGGTGTCGTAGCGCTCGTTCCAGTCGAGGAGCAGGCGCATCACCTGATCGCTGCTCTCGGTGTCGAGGTTGCCCGTCGGCTCGTCGGCGAACACCAGCGCCGGCTGGTTCATCAGGGCACGGGCGACAGCCACCCGCTGCTGCATGCCCCCTGACAGCGCGCGGGCCTTGCGATCGGCCTGGCCATCGAGCCCGACGTAGCTGAGCAGCTCCTCGGCTCGGGGGCGCTGGCGAGCGTGCAGCGCTCCCTCCAGCGATGCCGCCGGCAGCATCACGTTCTCCACCACCGAAAGGCCGGTGAGCAGGTGGTGGAACTGGAAGACGAAGCCGAGGGTCTCGCCGCGCAGGCGGGTGAGGGCGGCGTCGTCGAGGGTGCCCACCTCCTGCCCACGGATCTTCAGCGACCCAGACGTGGCTCGGTCGAGGAGGCCCAGCAGGTTGAGCAGGGTGCTCTTGCCCGACCCCGACGGGCCGATGAGGGCGACCATCTCGCCCGCGTGCACGTCGACGTCGATGCCGTGGAGGACTTCGACCCGCGCTTCGCCTTCGCCGAACGACTTGCGCACCCCGCGCAGCTCGAGGAGGGGGACCTCACTCATCCGTCACCTCGGATGGCGGCGGCGGGATCCATACGGGCGGCCGTGCGCGCAGGCCACGCGGCGGCGAGCAACCCGGTGCTCAGGCTGATGGCGGCGGCGGTGGCTGCGGTGGGCAGGTCGACCACGATGTCGAAGGGCACGACCCGCTCCAGGCCCTTGCCCGCCATGCCCCCCATCAGGGTGCCGAGCACGGCCCCCCCGAGCCCCAGGAGCAGCCCCTGCCACAGGAACACCTGCAGGACCACGCTCGCCCGCACGCCCATGGCGCGCAGGATCCCGATCTGGCCCCGGCGCTGCACCACGGTGACGGCGAGCACGCTGGCGATGCCCATCGCCACGGCCAGCAGGGTGAACACCCGGATCAGCAGGGTGGACTGTGACTGGGCGGACAGGGCGGCCAGCAGCGAGCCGTTGCGCTCGATCCAGCTCTCGGCGGTGCGCCCGGTCGTCGCGGCGACGGCGGCTGCGATGCGGTCGGCGCCGAACAGGTCGTCGACCGTCGCGTCGATGGCGGTGATGTCGCCGGCACGGCCCAGGAGGGCCTGGCCCGTGGGCAGCGACGTGACCACCCAGGTGCCGTCGACCGCTGCGGCCCCCAGCTCGAACAGGCCTACGACCCGCAGGGTGGCCTCGCTGACCTCGGTGCGAACGCGCAGCGTGCGGCCGACCTCGACGCCCAGCTCCTCGGCGAGGGTCGCGCCGATCACCGCCTGGCCCGCGGCGGGTCGATAGGCGCCGGCGACCATGTGGCCGGGCAGATCGATGATCCGGGCGAAGCGCCCGGGGTCGGCACCGATGATCTGTACGGCTTGCTGGGCACCGCCTCGCACAGCCAGGCCTGGCCCGGTCACCTTCGCGCAGGCCGCCACGACCCCAGGGGTGGACTCGACCTGGGTGAGGACGCGCTGCCACTGGTCGAAGGGGGTCTGGCGGGGCTCGGGGGGCTCCACGATGCGGAGCGTGACCCGGTCGACGTCTGGATAGATCGGCTTGAGGTCGCCTGGCTCGTCGAGGACCACGACATGAGCCTGGCTGCCGAGGGTCTGCGCGATCATGTTGTCTTGCACGCCGTCCATGGTGGCCGTGATGAACACGTAGGCGGCCACCCCGACCGTCACCCCGGCGAGGATGAGCAGCGTCTGGCTTCGGCCTTCTTCGAGGAAGCGCCATGCGAGCTGCAGTGCGAGCATCTCACGGCTCCGCGAGGGCGGGCTGGGCGCCGCGCGGACGCACTGGGTCGCCCACGTCGACCCGCACGTCGACGGGCAGCACGGGCGCGTCGGGCTCGAGGCCAGCCGCGATCTCCACCGCGTCGGCTCCCAGCAGGCCCAGGGAGACCGCCTGGTGGGTGGCCAAGCCGTCGACGACGCCCATCACCCATGGCGTGTCGGTGCCCAGATCGCGCACCAGCCAGTTGGGCAACACCAGCGCCTCCTCCCGCTCCCCGAGGAGCACCTCCACGGTCGCCGACATGTCGGGGCGCAGCTGGGTGGTGTCGACCTCGTCAGCAAGGGCGAGGCGCACCTCCACCGTGCCTCGGTCGGCATCGATCAGCGGAGCGATGCGGGAGACCTCAGCCCGCAGCGGGCGATCGGGGAAGGCCTCGACCACGACGAGGGCCTGCTGCCCGGTCTGCAGCGCCCCGAGGTGGAACTCGTCGGGGTTGACCCGCACCTCGAGGGGGCCCTGGGAGGCGAACTGGAAGGCGGTGTCGCCGGGGCGCACCACCTGGCCGACCTCGATGCGCCGCTGCAGCACTTGACCTGCCGTGGGCGCTCGCAGCCGTGTGCGCTCCAGCCCCGCACGGGCGACCTCCACGTTGGCCTGCGCACGGGCCAGTGCGGCGGCTGCCGTCGCCGTGTCGGCGCCACTCCTGCCGGTCGCGGCGGCCTCCAGCTGTGCCGCCACGAGCTGGCTGCGGGCGGTGTCGCGCGCCTTTCGAGCGGCGTCGTGGTCGGCCTCGAAGGAGCTGCCTGCCTGGAACAGCAGGTCGACGCGCGCGAAGGTGGCTTCTGCTTCTTCGAGGGCCAGGCGGGCCTGCTCCACCCGCTCAGAAGCGACCTTGCGGCCGACGCCCTGCACCCGCTGCAGCCTCGCCGCCGCCTCCGCGACAGCGGCCTCCGCCTCGCGCAGGCGCGCTCCCGCCTCGTCGTCGGCCAGCGTCGCCATCAGCGCTCCGGCCTCCACCATGTCGCCCTCGTCGACCAGGACCTCCACCACGGTGGACTGCACCTGGGCTCCCAGGTCGACCCGGGCGGGGGGCGCCACGCGGCCGGTGACCAGCAGGGTCTGCCGGATGGGCCGCTGCACGGCATGGTAGGCATCGACCTTGGGACCCTGCGTGGAGCGGCTCCACCACAGTCCCCCAACACCCAGGCCGCCCACCACCAACGCGGCGACGGCAACGGTACGCATGGTCGTCACGGTCTTGCCTCCCGATGACGGCTACCGTCGTGGGCCTGGCTACGCTAGCGCTGGGTGAGGAACAGCGCGGCGCCCAGGAACATGCTCCAGCTGCCGACGAGGGCCGCCACCTCGAGGCGACGCACCTCAGGATGTCCAGCGGCCGCTCGCCAGTTCATCCCTGTGCTGAGCAGCCGCCCCGCGCACAACACGGCGACCGCCACCCCCAGCGCACGGTCGCCGGTGCCGAGCCCCACGAAGGCCACCACACCCAGCGCCACGCCGAACAGGCCCACCCGTGCGGACTCGGCGTGAGCCTGCACCAGGTTGGAGGGCGCGCTGTGCAGTGCGCGCTCCAGCCGTCGCTGCACCACGAAGGTGGCCACCATGCCGCCGGCGGCGAGGAGGGCTCCCAGGCCAGCCAGGGGGCTCATCGTGACGTTGTGGGGGTGCGACCGGGCATGGCCGCCCCTAACCACCCTGTCGGGCGGTGGCGTGGGTCAGGTAGACTGCGGCCATCCTCAGGGGGTGACCCATGGTCCGATTCCTTCCGTCCACCGTGGTGCTCGCCGCGATCGCTGGCTGCTCCAACGACATCCAGGTGAAGCAGGCCGGCAACACCGCGCCCGCGACCACCATCCAGTCGCCCTCCAACGGTGCGCAGTTCATCGAGAACGACATCATCGAGTTCGTGGGGCTGGTGGTCGACGCCAACGGCCTCGACGACGTCGTCGTCGTGCAGTGGTCCTCCACCCTCGACGGGCCCTTCGGCGACGAAGACCTGGCGACCCCCGACAGCGAAGGCAACAGCCGGGTCCAGACCATTCTGAGTGCCGGAACCCACGGCATCACCTTCAGCGCCACCGACAGCGCCGGCGAGACGGCCAGCGACACCATCCAGCTCCTCGTCGGAGCGACGCTGTCGGAGCCCATGGCCTCCATCACCGAGCCCGTGAACTTCTCGCAGTTCGTGCAGGGCGCCACGGTGTCGCTCATCGGCTCGGCGAGCGACGGCCAGCAAGCTGCCGACACCCTCGACGTGACCTGGACGGCCACCAACAACAGCACCGGTGTCGTGGAGGAGGTGTTCTCCGGCTACCCGGCGTCGAGCGGCATCACCACCGCCGACTGGTTCACGCAGGAGAAGGGCGACTTCATCCTCAGCCTGACCGTGATCGACGAAGACGGCAACACTGCGGTGGCCGAGGCCTTCGTCAGCGTCGACGACCCCGACTTCGTCGATGCCGACGGCGACAACTTCAGCCCCGCCACCGGCGACTGCAACGACAACGACCCCGACATCCACCCCGGGGCCGACGAGACCTGCGGCGACCTGACCGACCACGACTGCAACGGCGTGGTCGACGACAAAGATCTCGACAACGACGCCCACATCGACGAGGCCTGCGTCAACTACACCGGCAAGCTGCCGGTCGACGACTGCGAAGACGGCGACTCCGCGATCTACACCGGAGCCCCCGAGCTCGACGACGGCAAAGACAACGACTGCGACGGCGAGGTCGACAACGGCGGCCCAGGCTACGACGACGACGGCGACTGCTTCTGCGAGGTGGGGCCCTGCGTAGGCAGCGACGGGAGCTGTGCCCAGCTGCTCGAGGGCGACTGCGACGACCTCGACCCCGCGGTCAACCCCTCCGCCTTCGATCAGCCCGACGTCGACTACATCGACGACAACTGCGACACCGTCGACGGCACCATCGCCGACTCGGTGTTCGTCGACCCGGTCAACGGCTCCAACGCCGCCAGTGGGCTGTTGCCGACCGAGGCCCTTCGCGACCTGCAAGACGGCATCGACCTGGCTGCGGCGCAGGGGCGCCGCTGGGTGCTCATCAGCGATGGGGTGATCGACTTCCGCGGCGGCAGCGACGCGTTCGAGGAGGGGGTGTCCCTCGCCGGGGGCTACGAGGCGGCGACCGGGTGGTCCCGCGATCCGGGAACCGCCCCGGAGATCGAGGTTCCCGCGACAGGCAAGCTGATCAGCGGATGGTCCGACGACACCGAGTTCCAGCAGCTCGACATCCTCGCCGACAACGCCAACGGCAACAGCGCGTCGAGCTTCGGCCTGCGGATCGACAACGTCGACAACCTGCGGCTGGTCGACGTGTACGTGGAGTCGGGCAACGGCGACGACGGTATCGACGGGTCGAGCGGCGGCACCGGCGGCACGGGAACGGGCGGCTCCAAGGGCGACGACACCCGCCCCGAGGCGTCGGGCGTGTTCGGCATCTGCGGCGGGCCTGACCCCCAGACGGTGGGCGGCAACGGCGGCTCGACCGGGGGAAGCACCACGGGCGGCCGGGGCGGTCAGGGGAGTGCCCGCGACGGGTCTCCCGGGCCCACGAGCGGCGATGCCGGCATCGGCCCTGGTGGGGCCGGGGGTGCCGGTAGCACGAACGGTCCTGGTGCCGCTGGCAGTCCTGGGCTGCAGGGGGCGGCAGGCTCTGGTGGGCTTCCGGGGGCGAGCCTCGGCTCGTTCACCGCCTTCGGCTACGCAGCGGCCAGCGGCACCACGGGGGGGATCGGCGCCGACGGCGGTGGCGGTGGCGGCGGCGGTGGCGGTGAGGGGGGCGAAGACGACATCACCTGCGACATGTGGGGCGGTGCCGGCGGCGGGGGTGGCGGCGGCGGCCTCGGTGGCTCCGGTGGCACCGGGGGCACGGGTGGTGGTGCCAGCGTGGCGCTCCTCGTCATCGGCAGCTCCATCGAGGTCGAGCGCTCGGTCTTCGCTACGGGCAACGGCGGCGATGGCGGTCAGGGCGGGGCAGGCGGGGCCGGAGGCCTGGGTGGCTCTGGTGGCGCCGCTGGCTCGGGTGACTCCTCGCTGTTCTCGGGGCCGGAAGATGGCGGCCGCGGCGGCGACGGCGGCCAGGGCGGCACGGGTGGCGCCGGCGGCGGCGGTGGCGGCGGCCCGTCGGTGGGCATCGTGTGCCGTTCGGGCGCCAACGCGTCGCTGACCGACGTGGAGTACCAGCTCGGCAGCGCGGGAGCCGGTGGCACAGGCCCGGGCGCACCTGGCCAGCCCGGCGAGGAAGACGACACCGACGGCTGCTGAGCTACGGGCTTCGGAAGCGGAGCAGGTGTTGGTTCGGTAGCTTGTCGTATCGGTGGGCTTCGACGAATCCCGCGGCGGTCAGCTCGGCCTGCACCTGCTCGTCGGCCATGCGGTGCTCCCGGAGGATGTGCTCGGCGCTGCGCCCCTCCAGGCGGAACTCGACCAGGGTGAGCACGCCGCCAGGGCGGAGTACACGATGCAGCTCGGCGTGCATCGCATCGGGGTCGGATAGCTCGTGGTAGACATCGACCATTAGCACCTGATCGACGCTGTCGTCGGGCAGCGGGATGCGGGCGACCTCGCCCACCAACAGCTCGAGTTCCACGCCCTCGGCGGCGGCGAGGCGGCGGGCACGGTCCACCATCTCCGGCTGCAGGTCGATGCAGTACACCACCCCGCCGTCACCCACCTGCTGCTTCATGCGCCGGGCGTGAAAGCCGGTGCCGCAGCCCAGATCGGCCACGTCGTCGCCCGATGACAGCTTCAGCTGTCGGAGCATCCGTTCGGTGGACTCCTCGTTCGCCCGCTCCGGTCGCTCCAGCCAGTCGGCGCCGTGCCATGTCATGACAGGGGCGATGGGCCGCCCGGCATAGTTCGGGGTCTCGGCGAGGGCCATCGCGAGGAACAGGAGGAGCGGCGTCATGCAGGGGCCGTATCGTCGGATCAGTGCCCGGCCGCGGCCTCGGACTCCCGCTTCACCCATGCCGTGGCCTTCTTGAGCCCGACGGTGGCAAAGGCATTCTCGATGGGGGCGGGGACCCAGCCTGCGGCCTTCACGTCGGCCGAGTAGACCACCCGCGCCCACCCTTGCTTGTCGGGATGGGCCTCGACGCGCCAGAAGCCGACGGTGTCGTCGAAGTCGCTGTGCTTGGAGTAGTCGAGCTTCCACGTCATCCAGCCCTCGTCGGGGTGGTAGCGGTGGTCGATCCAGTACTCGATGCTCACCAGGGGCGCGCCGATGACGAAGTGCACCTTCAGGCTGTCGCCCGACTGCTCGTAGACCTCGCACGACTTCACGTTGTCGACCATGGTCGGGTACTTCGCGTAGTCGGTGATGCGGGACCACACGGTCGCCGGGTCGGCGTGGATGTCTTGGATGGCCACCCCGCGGCCCGACGCACCCTCGCCGCTGCTGTCTTGCACCTGCTTGCGAACGGGCTCGCCGGCAGCGAGCAGCGCGAGCTCCTCGGCGGTGAGCTCGGGCATGGCCGGCGCCTTGGTGTAGGCAGGCAGCACGCCCTGGTGGGGATGGGGGGCGTTGGCGTCGGCGGCGAGGGCGCCGGCCACGAGCAGGACTGCGAGCATTCAGGCCTCCGGTGCGGCCCACATAGCGCGGAGCCCGTCCGCTGCTACGCCGGCTTTCGCGCGACCCCGTGGATGGCGTCGCGAACGACGGCCGCCCCCCCGGGCAGGTCGGAGCGGTCGAGGTGCTCGAGCTCGAAGCCTGCGTCGACCAGGGCCTGCTCGGTGTCACGGGTGAGGTGGCAGCCGGCGGCGGCGACCTTCCACGCCGGCTCCAGCATCCGCTGCGCCGCGTGCCAGCCGGCCCGCCGGCTGGCGACGTGCTCGATGAACACGAAGCGCCCGCCGGGTCGCAGCACGCGCAGCACTTCCTGCAGGGCGCCGGCGAGGTCGTCGACACTGCACAGCACCAGCCCGCTCACCACCGCGTCGAAGGCGGCATCGGGGAAGGGCAGCGCCTCGGCGACGCCGTCGACCACCTGGGCCTCGGGGTGCTTGGCCTGCAGGCGCTGGCGCATGGCGGGACTGGGCTCCAGCAGGGTGAGGTGCGCTCCCTCGGGGTAGTGGGGGAGGGACAGGCCGGTGCCGGCCCCGATCTCCAGCACGTCACCCGAGAGGGGGCCGAGCAGCTCGGCGCGCCAGCCACGGAGGCCCAGCCGCTCCGAGCGATGGAGGACCCAGTCGTAGGACGCGGCGAAGAAGCGGTCGAGGAGCAGGTCGCCTCCCGGCGCGGGGCAGAAGACCCCGCAACGCTGGCGTAACCTTTGCAGGCGATGAGAACCGTACGGGTGCCGCACGCGCGACACGTGCCTTGGGGGCGAGCGAATGGGATGGTGGTTGTGGTTGGCGCTGCACGGCGCAGGCCTCGCGCAGGAGGTGCCTGCCGAGGTGGAGGCGGCCCAGGTGCGGCAGGAGGCCCTGCCTGCATGGACGGCTCGTGCCCAGCGAGCCCAGGCCCGCATCGATGCGGCCGAGCAGTGGTTCGCCGGTGCCGGCACGCTTGACGGGTCCTGGCCTGCCCACGCGGGGGTCGACGTGCTCGACCCGTCCTACCTGCGGGCATGGCGGAGGGAGCTCGCGGCCGCTTCGGAGGTGCGCGCCGCCGAGCGCGTGGCCCCGCTGCCGAGCGATGCGAAGCTGGCCGCCGAGGTGCGCACCGCGCGCGACAAAGCCCTCGACCTCGAGGAGCGCTTCGCCAGCCTGGAGCTACGCTTGTTGTCGGGCCTGCGGGCCGGCCTGGCGGAGGCCCCTGATCTCGGCGCCGACCGGGTAGCAGAGCGGGTCGCGTCGCTGAACGCCCGAGTGGCCGCCGCCGACGACGAGGCGTCGCAGGAGGTGTTGCTCGACGCGGCACGGGCCGCCGAGGCGCTGCGGAGCTTGGCCCGCCTTCGCCTGGCGGCCGTGAAGCGGTTCACCGTGCCAGGTGACGACTCGCTGACGGCCTGGGTCTCGCAGGCCCTGGCGTCGGAGGTGTCGGCCGATCTGCTTGGCTCGCTGCAGGCGGCCCGCCCTCTGCTGGCGGGCGACGCGGCCGATGCCGTCGACGCGCTGCTGGCGTCCGAGCAGGGCCGTCTGGCCGAGGAGGCAGAGCGCGCCCGCCAGGCGCGGGTCGAGGCGCTCCAGGCCCTGCTGGATGCCCCGCCCCCCCTGACCGACGACGAGACCCCCGAGTCACTGCAGGCCATGGTCGACGAGGCCCGCGTGGCGGCCGACGCTGCCTCGGATGCGGAGCGGGAGGAGCTTCAGCTGCAGCTGCTGCTCGCGGAGAAGCGCCTCGCCATCCAGCAGGGGCAGCTCGCCGAGGACGCGGCGGCGGCCCAGCGGCGCGCCGACGAGGCCCGCCAGACGGCAGAGGCCACCCGTCTGGAGGGAGCCAAGGAGGATCAGGCCCTGTCGGCGCTGCGCGACCGCGTGCTGGCGGTGCAGCAGGCGGTGGCGGAGGTCTACGAAGACGAGGCGAGACGACGGGAGCTGGGCACGCAGCGACGCGAGCAGCTCCGTGACCGGCTCGACGGCCGCATCGAGGCGGGCGCGAACGCCGTGGCTACCTCGCTCCTCGACCCGGGGCGCCAAGACGCCGTCGACCGCGCCTACCTCGACCTGCGCACGTCGGTGCGGTCGCTGTACGAAGAGCTCGACATCCTACGTGCCGACGAGCAGGCCGACCAGGCCGACACCGACGAGCGCCTCGCGTTGCTGGAGGGGTGGGGCGCAGGCCGCGGGTCCGACGAGCTCGCCAAGCTCGACGATGCCTTCCAGGCGGCTTCGACGGATCTCTCGGAGGCCCTCGGCAACCGCGATCGCACCCGCAAGGCGACCCGCGACGAGGTCTACCGCCTGCTCGACGTGTCCCGCGACAACCGGCGGCTCCTCAAGGAGCAGGCGTCGTCGGCGGCCCGGGCCCAGGCACGGCGCGACTTCTTCCCGGAGCTGCGTCGCGAGGTCATGGCGCTCCCAGGGCAGCTCGCGGCGGGGGCGCGCGGCATCGGCCTGTCGATGCTCGCCGTGCCCGCCTTCCTGGGCAACCTCGATGCCCTGTGGGGGATCTTGCTCGGCAGCTTCGAGCTCGTGGTGCTGGTGGGCGTGTGGGGGGTCGCCCGACGCCAGATGGCGACGATGATGTCGCGGGCGCTCGACGCCGTGCAGGAGCGGATGGGCGCACCCCTCGAGGGGGACCGTGCCTCCGCGGTCGCGCAGCTGGCCTCCCTCGGTCAGTCGCTCCTCGACCTGTTCACCGGGCTGTTCTTGTTCTCGCGGCTCGACGGCATGGGCGGGCTGGGGTTGGTCGTGCTGCTGTGGGTGGCCTGGGCCGGGCTGCGGGTAGGGCCCCGGCTGGCCCGGGCCTCGCTGTCGTCGCCCAAGGAGATGCACCCGTCGCTCCGTCTGGTCACCGCACCGACGGAAGACCTCGCGGCCCGCACGCTGTGGTGGGTGGCCGCCTGGGCGGGCGCCTCGAAGCTGGGCACCTTCGCCATGGTCAGCCTGTTCGACGCCGACCGACTGCGCGATGTGGTCGGCACCCTGAGCAGCTTCGTGTTCTGGCTGCTGCTGGCGGCCTTCGTGTACCTGTGGGGGCCGGTGGCAGCCGCCACCCTGGCGCACCAGTCCGAGCACACACCCGTCACCGCCTTTGCCTCTCGTCCTCACCAGGGAGGGCGGATCACGCAGGTGCTGCGCCTGCCTCAGTACGTTGTTGCCCTGGTGGTCGTCGTGCTGCAGCTGACCATCCACCTGTTCGGGCGGCTCATCGAGGGGCAGGCGGGGCTGGGCTGGCTGCAGGCCGCCATCGCCCGCCGGCAGCTCAAGGCCGACGACAACGTCGAGGCGGCGCCTCGCCATGTGCCCGAGGCGGTGGCCGCGGCGCTCGCTGCCAGTGCCGTCCAAGGAATGCCGCGCCCCGATCTGGAGGCGCGCTTGGTGGAGGCACACACGGCATGGAAGGAGACCGGGCGTCGGGGCCTCGTGTCGGTGATCGGTGAGGGGGCAGCGGGCAAGTCGCAGTTCCTCGACCATGTCTCCACCCTGGTCGACACCCCCGTCGTGCGGCTGCAGGTGCACTCGCGCTTGCACAGCTCCGGCGAGGTGCTGCGGTTCCTGGCGGAGGGGCTGGGCCTGGAAGCGACCGACGAGACCACGCTGATGGAGGGCCTCGCTGCCCTGCCGCCCAAGGTCATCACCATCGACCGGGGTCACCTGCTGTTCCTGCGGCGGGTGCGGGGCTACGACCCCCTACAGTCCCTCGTGGAGTGGATGACGGCGACCTCCGACCGGCACTTCTGGGTGCTGTCGGTCCACGAGCCTGCGTGGGACTACCTCAACGGCGTCGCCGCGCGCCTGAAGATGGATGCCTTCCGCGACCACCTGCGCCTGGGCCAGGTGCCGGGGGACCGGCTGGCCCAGTGGCTCGAGGGCATCACCCGAGAGGCTGGCTACGAGCTGTCGTACGACGGGCTGGCCACCACCGGGCTGCTCGGCGGCGACGAGGAGCTCGCCGAGCGCCGAGCCCGCGGAGCCTTCTGGCGTCTGCTGGCCGATGCCGCGGGAGGGGTGCCGGGCAACGCGGTGGTCTTGTGGGGCCGCAGCCTGAGCGAGACCGGCCCTTCGACGGTCGACGTGGTCATGTTCGAAGCACCCAGTGCCGACGACATCGACACCATCTCCGACGAGTTCCTGTTTGCCCTCACCGCCCTCGTGCAGCACGAGCGCCTCACGGTCGACGAGCTGGCCAGCGTGCTCAACCGCCGCCCCGGCGCTGCCCGCACCTCGGCCCGCTACCTGCTGGGGCTCGACCTGGCCGTGTTCGACGCCGCCGATGCCACCTACTCCCTCCCTGCGCTGTGGGCTCCCGCCGTGCAGCGCCTGCTTCGTCAGAAGCACTTCTTGTTCTCGGAGTGACCCATGGAAGCCCAGATCCTTCAGTTCGTCGACTTCACACGGGTGCCCTTCGCGCTGGGTGTCATCGTGGTCGCTTGGCTGCTCAACCGCTTCATGGCGCGGTCCCTCGATGACCTCGGCGTGCGGTTCACCGAGCGGCGCCTGCTGTTCAAGCAGCTCGGCTCCTTCTCGCGCTTTCTCATCCTCATCGTCACCGGCGTGTTGGTGGTGGCGGCGGTGGTGCGCTTCTCCAACGAGGTCCTCATCACCATCGGTGGCTCCGTCGCCGTGGCCGTGGGCTTCGCCTTCAAAGACCTCCTCGCCTCGCTGATGGCCGGCATCATCCTGCTCATCGACCGACCCTTCCAGGTCGGCGACCGGGTGGAGTTCGGCGGCCACTACGGGGAGGTGCTGGAGATCGGGCTGCGCACGGTGCGGATCAACACCCTCGACGACAACCTCATCTCGGTGCCCAACAGCCGCTTCCTCACCGACGCGGTGTCGTGTGCCAACGCCGGCGCCCTCGACCAGATGTGCGTCTTCGAGTTCTTCCTCGGCTGCCGAGAAGACTTCGACCTGGCCAAGGAGCTCGTCTACGACGCGGTCGCATCCAGCAACTTCGTGTACCTCAAGAAGAACATCGTGGTGCACGTGCGCGAGGTGCCGGTGCCCGACAGCGACAAGTTCGCCATCAAGCTGACGGCCAAGGCGTATGTGTTCGACGGCCGCTTCGAGTCGGTCTTCGCCACCGATGTGCAGGAGCGCGCCCACCGTGCCTTCCGCCAGTACGACGTGAAGACGGCGGGCTGGGTCGCCGACGGCATGACCCGGGTGGTGGCGGCAGCCTAGGGATCAGGGCGTGGTGCCGACCTCGTAGACACGCAGGCCCAGGCGCCGGGCGGCTTCCCGCGCGGCGCGCTCGGTGGCCAGGTCGCGGGCGCGGCTGGCCTCTCGGTTGGCCCGAGGGTCGCCGCCCGCACCCCACACGACCTGCGTGGCCTCCTGGCGGAAGGCGCCATCGACGGTGTAGCCGAGCAGCTTGCCCGCCCAGCGCGCCACGTCGTTGGCGTCAGACAGCACGCGGTAGGAGGTGGCCAGGCCGCTGGCGGCGTCCTCGACGCGCACCTCAGCCGCCAGACGCACGCGCAGGGGTTCTGACAGCTCCTCCCACGTCGCCCGCATGGCGACGGGCTCGGCATAGAAGCCCGACCACACCGCCTGCACCTGCTCCGTGCGCAGGGAACGCACGGCGGGATCGCGCTCGACGGTGAAGGTGCGCAGGGTGACCTCTACCGTGAGGGGGCCGTAGCCCGTGGGGCCCTTGGGACCCGGCCGAAGGCCCTTGCCGTCGTCGTCGAGTCGCCACAGCGCCACCGCCGCATCGGCCACGGCGTCACGGAGGGCGCGGTCCACCACATCGTGCAGCTTCCAGGGGGTGGTCGCGCCCTCGGTGCGCACCTGCACCCGCACCCCGACCTGGCTGCAGGCCTCGGCCTCGCTGCGCGCCGTCGCTCCCTCGTCGGTGTCGACCTTGGCGAAGGCGGCTGCGGCGGTGCGGCAGTCGCCTCGATCCCGGGCTGCGCGTCCCAGAGTGGTCCAGCTGTCGTGGGCCTTGCGTCGGCGCGGGTCGGTGGGGTCGAGCTGGGCGGCCTGGGACCACTGGGTCGCGGCTGCGACGACGTCGCCTGCGGCCTGGAGGGCGTCGCCCCAGGCGTCGTGGGCCTCACTGCGGAGGGAGCGAACCTCTGCCCGCTCGGCCACGAGTCCCTCTGCCGTCGCCAGGCGTGCCAGCGCGGTCGCGTAGCTCCCGTCGGCGAGCTCGTCGCGCGCAGTGGCCATGTGCGCATCCACCGCCGCGGCAGCCACCTGGCCTCGCCGCTGCCGCAATCCCTCGTCGGACCACGCGACGCCCTTGGCCTTCGCCCTGTCGACCCGGCGCAGCGCGGCGTCGAGCTCGGCGAGGGCCTCGGCCCACCGACGCTGGGCGGCCAGCGCCTCCGCGCGCTCGACGCGCACCGCCACCAGGGTGCCGAGCACCTTGCGGACCTTGCCCTGCGGGATGCGGGCCCGGCCCATCAGCTTGTGAAACGTCGCGTCCTCCGCCGCGGGGGGCGGGGTGGCGAGGGGCGGCGGGCTGTCGACAGCTGGTGCGGCGAAGGCGAGCAGACCGAGCAGCAGGAGCATGGGACCTCAGTGAGGGTAGAGCAGCACCGCGGAGTGTACCGGGCGCACCGGGCCCACGGGCTCGCCGGAGACCACGACCTCGGTGGTGGGTTGGTCGACGACGCGCCCGCGAACGACCATGCGCTTGCTGCTGCCGCCGTCGAGGTTGACGGCGCGCACGCAGCCGAGCGCCGTCATCAGCCGCGCGGTCTGCCGCAGGGTGAGCCCCGGTGCACGCTGCAGGTGCCGCCCGTCGACGGCGACCAGCACGAGCTCGCCATCGGCGGTGATGCCGGCGGCGAGGCGCGGCAGCTGGTTGTGGTCGAAGGTCTCGTCTTGGCTGAAGGTGACCGGCGGCGCGGTGCCAGCGAAGCCCTCGGCGGCCAGGTCGAGGGCAGGGCCCGCGTCGTGGACGAGCATCGGCCCGCCGCCCATGGCCTGCTCGATGGAGGGGAGCTCGATAGCGGCGTGGGCGTGGTCCCCCAGCAACACCGCGCCGGCCAGGGGAACGGGCAGCCCCTCGCCGCGGGCCACGACCCGTCGGCCCACGATGGCGGTGGACCTCGCCTGCGGCCCGCTCAGGCTGTGGGCGCGGGTGGTCGGCGCTAGCGGGACGCCGCCGATGTGGGCCTCCTCGGGGCGCACGACCCGCACGTCGAGCCCGTCGGCGGTCTGCACCAGCGCGCCACGGGGAAACCAGGGCGGGCCGTGGACCACGCCGTCGGTGACCAGCAGGCCGACCGGGTCGGTGCGCTGGCTGGGCGGCGCGATGTCGTGCTCCGAGTACAGGAAGAAGCCGCCGGACACCGCTGCGACGGCCCCTTCCTCGGCGGCGAGGGCCACCAGGTCGGTGCGGGGGCGCGCATCGAGGCAGCGGATGCGGGGCCGGCCGCGGAGCACGTGGGCGCGCAGCGGGCCGATCTCGCAGGGGCCCTCGAGGCGGGCCAGGCGGAGCCCTGGGGCGACACGCTCGTAGCGGGCGGCGTGGGCGTGGTCTTCCACGGGAGGACCCGGCGGGTGCTGCATCCGCGGCACCTGGCTGACGTAGAAGTCGACGAGGGCTCGCACCCGCAGGGTTCGAGGCGTTGGGCCCGCGAGGACCTCGGCCATGCGGAAGCACAGGCCGTCGAGGAGCAGCTCGGCCGCCTCGGCTTCGAGGGAGCCCAGCAACTGGCAGGCCTGGGCGAAGCGCCGCGCGAACATCGCCGCCTGGTGCGGGTCGATCTCGGGTCGGAGGACCTCGGTGATGCGCTCCTGCAGGCCGGCAGGGCGGGGCCCGTCGGGGTGCTGGCCGCCCGGGAAGGCCTCGAGGACCGGCCGTAGCTGCGGGTGGCGGGCCAGGGCGTCGGTGCGTGCGAGCAGCCAGGGAGGAGGGGGCGGTGGCATCGGCGTCAAGGTAGCAGCGGACTGGGGCATCGGGTTGGGGCGTTGTGCCCGATGGGGGCAGTTTGGGGCGTCTGCAGGTGCAGGAGCTTGGCACGCTCGGTGCAGTTGGGGCAGGGGTAGGCGCATCGTCGCGCCTGGTGGAGCCTCCCCATGAAGTCCCTCTCCCTCGTCTCCCTTGCCGTCGTCGTCTCCTTGGCTGCCGGCTGCAAGAAGCAGCCTCCCGAGGTGGCCCAGTCCGACCTGCCGGCCCCGGTGGCGGCGGCACCGGCCCAGACCGTGCAGCAGGCGGTGGCCGCGATGAACGCGAACTTCGCCCGCGTTCACTTCGCCTACGACGCATCGACCCTCGACGCGGCCTCCAAGGCGGCCCTGGAAGACAACGCGAAGATCATGGCCAGCCACCCCCGCATCACGGTGGAGGTGCAGGGCCACTGCGACGAGCGCGGCACGGTCGACTACAACGTGGCGCTGGGCAACAAGCGCGCGAACGCGGTGCGCGACTACCTCACCAACGTGGGGGTGAAGGCTACCCGCGTCACCACCCTCAGCTACGGCGAGGAGAAGCCGATGGTGGCCGGCACGGGCGAGCCGTCGTGGTCGCAGAACCGTCGCGCGGAGTTCCGCGTGCTGGTCGGCGAGCCCGGGGTGGCTGGCTCCGTGAACTGACGAACGTGGCCGGGTGACCGGACCGAACGCCACGAGGCCCGACAGGTCGTGACCTGCCGGGCCTTCGTGCATGGTTAGATGCCGCTGATGCTCACCTGTGCGCCGTGGATGTCGTCGTGGCCTTGCTGATCTGGCTTGGCCTGCTGGCGACGTCGTCGGCCTCCGAGGTCGGCGCGGCACGCGCGGCCGTGGCTGCCGTCGCGGCGCCGTCCGAGGCGGACCAGGCGCCAGAGGCGGCGAGCTTGGACCGCGTCGACGGGTACGTGGCGCTGGCCCTCGCCCACCACCCCGACCTGGTCGCAGCCCACGCCCGCTGGGAGGCCGCCGTGCATCGCATCGCCGCGGCGCGCAGCCAGCCGCAGCCCGTGGTGGGGCTGGGGGCCTACGTGCAGGCCGTGGAGACGCGGGTCGGGCCACAGCAGGCGCGCCTGTCGCTGACGCAGGGGCTGTCGTGGTCAGCGCTGCTCGGGCACGCGGGCACGGCGGCGGCGCGAGAGGCCGTCGCCGAGGGGCGCCGCTTCGATGCGGTGGCCCTGGGGGTCGCCGCCGATGTGCACGTGGCCTGGTGGTCGCTGTGGGAGCTGCGGCAGGTCGTGGCGCTGCATCGCGCGCACCTGGAGGTGCTGGCGTCGCTCAGCGAGACGCTTCGAGCTCGCGTGGAGGTCGGCCAGGCGGGGCTCGCCGGGCTGCAGCAGGTCGATCTGGCCCGGGCGCGCCTCGCCGACCAGGTCGCGTCGCTGCAGGCGCGGGAGGCGGGCCTGGCGGCGGCGCTGCGGGCGGCCATCGGGGTGCCGGGCGACTACGAGGTCCCCACCCAGGGAGAGGGGATGGTGCGGCCGGTGGGCGAGGAGCTGCAGGCGCTGCGCGACGCGGCGGCCGCGCACCCGGCGGTGGATGCGCGACAGGTCGCGGCGGACGCGGCGGAGGCCCTGAGTCGGGCGCGAGGGGCTGCACGCTGGCCGGGGGTGTCGGTCGGTGCAGACTGGATCCTCACGGGGCCGGCCTCGGCGGAAGCGTCTGTCATGGGGGTGCCGGCCGACAGCGGCAGAGACGCCGTGATGGCGCGGGTCGGCCTCACGGTGCCGCTGTGGCAGGGCGCGCTGGCGCATCAGGTCGAGGAGGCCTCATCGCTGGCGGCACTGCGACGGGCGGAGGCGAGGTCGGAGGTCGAGTCGGCGTGGGCGGAGCTGGAGGCGCTGGTGGC